>NZ_JBFAFR010000040.1:0-72697 GCF_040639675.1 Actinosynnema sp. NPDC023794
CCAACTCGAACCACCCCAACCACACCGTTCTGGCCAGACAGCTCCAGCAGCATCTGCGCTGGCGCAACGCCAACGCCCGCCACCCCGACATCCTCCACGCCCAACGCCGCGAACGAGCACGCATCCGCAGCGAACGCCACCAACGCTGGGGCCGACCACGAGCAGCCTGACCAACCCGGCGAACCTATGTGGTCAACGCACTAGTGTCCTCCGCCGGAAATCCGCCTACAAAATCGGGCGAGTGACTCCAGGATCTCTTCGGCGGTCTTGGTCCACAGAAATGGACGGGGATTGGCGTTCCAGTCGGCGATCCAGGCGCGGATGTCACGTTCCAGCGCCTGGACGCTGCGATGCGCCCCGCGGGTGATCATCTGATCGGTGAGGAATCCAAACCAGCGCTCGACCTGGTTGATCCAGGACGAGCCGGTCGGGGTGAAGTGCACGTGGAACCTCGGATGCGCCGCCAGCCACTTCCTGATCGCCGGGGTCTTGTGGGTGCCGTAGTTGTCGCAGACCAGGTGCACGTCCAACTCCGCCGGCACCGTCTTGTCGATCGTGGTCAGGAACTTGCGGAACTCCGTGGCGCGGTGCTGGCGGTGCAACTGGGCGATGACCGTTCCGTCTGCGACGTTGAACGCGGCGAACAGGCTGGTGATGCCATTGCGGTGGTAGTCGTGGGTGCGACGTTCGGGCATGCCGGGCATCATCGGCAGGACCGGCTGGGACCGGTCCAGCGCCTGGATCTGGGACTTCTCGTCCACGCACAACACGACCGCCCGCTCGGGTGGGTTGTGGTAGAGGCCGACGACGTCGACGACCTTCTCCACGAACAACGGATCGGTGGACAGCTTGAAGGTCTCGGCGCGGTGCGGCTTGAGGCCGAAGTCACGCCAGATCCTGCCGATGGTCGACGCGCTCAGACCGGCGCGTTCAGCCATCGAGGTGCGCGACCAGTGCGTGGCGTTGCGCGGGATCTCCTCCAGTGTCGCCACGATCACCTCCTCGACCCGGTCCAGCGGGATCGACGGCGGACGGCCCGGCCGCGCCTCGTCGGCCAGACCGTCCAAGCGGTGCTTGAGAAACCTCGTGCGCCACTTGGTGACCGTCGTCGGATGAACCCTCAGGTACTCGGCGATCTGCTTGTTGGACAAGCCGTCCGCACACGCCAGCACGATCCTGCACCGCTGCGCCAACACCTGCGACGACTTCGCCCGACGCGCCCACCGCAGCAACGTCTCGCGCTCCTGCTCGCTCAACCTCACCTCGGCAGGCGGCCGTCCGATCCGCGTCATCCACCCACACTAGACTTAATAGGCGGATTTCCGGCGGAGGACACTAGCGGGCCAGGTCCTCCACGACCTCGGCGTTCGGCAGCTTCGCCAGCACCTCGCCCGGCACGAGGATCTTGCTGCCCCGGATGCCGCTGCCGATGACCAGTTCCGGCGCCGCCGCCACCTCGGGCGACAGCAGCACGGGCCAGTCCTCGGGCAGGCCGATCGGCGTGATGCCGCCGTACTCCATACCGCTGAGCGACACCGCGTCATCCATCGGCGCGAACGACGCCTTGCGCGCGTCCAGCCGCCGCCGGACGACCCCGTTCACGTCCGCGCGCGTGGTCGCCAGCACCACGCACGCCGCGTACCGGACGGTCTCGCCGCGCTTGCCCGCGACGACGACGCAGTTCGCCGACGCGGCCAACGGCGAGCCGTAGTGCGCGCAGAACTCGGCCGTGTCGGCCAGCGTGGGGTCGATCTCCGCGACCGCGAGCCGTGCGCCGTCCGCCATCGACCTCAACGCCGCGGCGACCGGGTCCGCGACCAGGTCGAGCCGGTCGAGCACGGGCAAGGGGGTCAGGGTTCCTGCGATGGTCCACACACCGACCATCCTGCCGGCCGCGCTTGACGTTGACGCTACGTCAACCCCTACCGTGGTCGGCACAGGGAGGGAGCACGGTCATGGCCTGGTCGATCGCACAGGTCGCGCGGATGTCGAAGGTGACTTCGCGGACGTTGCGGCACTACGACGCGATCGGCCTGCTCCAGCCGGCGAGGATCGGCGACAACGGCTACCGCTACTACGAGCGCGAGCAGTTGCACCGGCTCCAGCGCATCCTGCTGCTGCGCGACCTGGGACTCGGCCTCGACACCGTGGCCGAGGTCCTGGACGGGCGGCACCGGACGGTGGACGTGCTGCGCAACCACGCGCGGTGGCTGGCCGCCGAGCAGGAACGGCTGGCGAAGCTGGCCCGGACCGTCTCCCGCACGATCGAGGAGCTGGAAGGAGGTGACGAAGTGGAGCTGGAAGAGCTGTTCGACGGCTTCGACGCCGACCGCCAGGCCCGCTACGAGGCGGAGCTGGTGGAGCGCTACGGCGAGGGCATCCAGGAGCACGTCGACCGGAGCAAGCGCCGGATGAAGGGCTGGACCAAGGCCGACGCCGACGGGTTCACGGCGGAGTGGAAGGCCATCGGGAAGGCCTACACCGAGCTGTTCGACGCCGGTGTCGCGGCCGACGCGCCGCGCGCGCTGGACGTGACCGACCGGCACTACCGGTGGATCTGCCGGAGCTGGACGCCGAACCGGGAGTCCTACACCGGGCTCGGTCAGCTGTACGTGGACTCGCCGGAGTTCAAGGTGCAGTTCGACGCGCACGCCGAGGGCTTCGCCGAGTACGTCCGCGACGCGATCGCGGCGTACGCGACGGCCAGGCTCTAGCGCGTCCACGGGGAGGTGCACATCCCCGTGGACCCGCTCGGCGAACGCGTCAGATGTCCTGGAGCCCGAAGGCCTTGAGCGCCTCGCGGTTGAACGCGGGCAGGTCGTCGGGCTTGCGGCTGGTGACCAGGGTCCACCCGGCCACGTCGCAGACCCGCACCTCCTCGTCCGCCCAGGCGCCGCCCGCGTTGCGGATGTCGGTGGCCAGGCTCGGGAACGAGGTCAGCCGCTTGCCGCGCACCACGTCCGCCTCGACCAGCAGCCACGGCCCGTGGCAGATCGCCGCGACCGGCTTGCCCGCGGCGACGTGCTGCTTGACGAACCTCACCGCGTCGCGGTCCATCCGCAGGAAGTCGGCGTTGGCGACACCACCGGGGATCACCACGGCGTCGTAGTCCATGGGATCCGCGTGCGCGAACGGCACGTCCACGTCGAACGTGTCGGCCGGCGTGAGGTGGTCGTACGCCTGCACCGTTCCCAGCTTGGGCGCGAGCAGCCTCGGCACGGCACCGGCCTTCTCCACGTGCTGCCAGGGCTCGGTCAGCTCGACCTGCTCGATGCCCTCCGTGTCGACCAGGAATGCGATCCTCTTCTGTTCGGCCATGGGGTTCGGCTACCCCCGCAGGAAGTCGACCAACCACCCGCGGACGTCACCGCGACGGGTCGACCACGACGGCACGAGCTCCAGCCGGCCGTTCGGGAACGCGGCGGCCACCTGCTTGGCCACGTCCTCGGGGTGCAGCGGGTCGTCGGTCGCGCCGATCACCAGCACCGGGGCCGTGACCAGGGCCAACACCGCGCGGTCAGTGACGGCGACCTGGCCGGGCAGCTCGCCCAGCGCGCCGTCGAGCCGCGTGAACGCCTGTCGCCGTTCGGCCTGGTAGTCGGGCGGTCCGCCGACGGCGGTGATCGCCTCTTCGCGGCCGAGCAGCCGCCTCGGCTCGTCCAGCACGGCGGGCAGCAGCAGGGCGACGCGGTCGAACGCGTCGGGTTCGTCGGCGAGCAGGGCCAGCAGCGCGCCGGCGGTCAACGACACGCCGACCGCCCGGGTCGCGCCGGTCTCCCGTGCCGCCGCGCGCAGGTCGGCGGCGATGCGCCGGTAGGTCCAGTAGCCCTCCGGCGCGTCCGGCGCGTCGCCGTGCGAGGGGAGGGTGACCACCACTTTCGTGCCCGGCAGCCCGGACGTGGGCAAGCGGGCTTCGCCGGGTGTCGCGCCCAGGCCGTGGCCGACGAGCGTGACGGGCGCGCCGGAGCCGAAGCTCCGGTGCGTCACCACCGCGGGCCGCGCTGGACCTCGATCAGCCGGGGCCGGACGTCGACCACGTACACCGTGACCGCGACCAGCCCGGCGAGCCAGAACATGCCGCCGGCGGAGAACGGGTGGAACAGCAGCAGCGCGAACGCGCCACCGCCGGTGATGCCGAGCCACGCGGGCTTGGTCATGCGCTCGGCCGCCGTGTAGGCGTCGGCCCGCTGCGAGAGCGCGTGCGCGAAGGCGAACACGCCCATGACCAGCGCGGCGTAGTACGCCGCGAACATGACCCAGAAGTCCAGGTAGAGAGGACTGAACGGCGGGAATGGTGGCAACACGTCTCCAGCCTACGTGCGTGGCGCGGTCGTGGTACAGCCGAAACGGGGCGCCCCTGGTGGGACGCCCCGTCACGGTCGGGTCACTTGCCGCTGTCGGTCGGCTTCTTCGCCGTGGTCGAGCGGGTGGCCGCGGTCTTGGTCGGGCTCGCGGGCTTCACCGTGCCGGCGGGCTTGGTCGTGGTGACCGGCTTCGTCGCGGCGGGCTTGCGCGGCGCGGCCTTGCGGGTCGTCTCGCGCACCTCGGCGGCGACGTCACCGCCGACCTCGACCACGGTCTCGGCCAGCTTCTCGCTCGCGTCGTCCAGGTCGTCGGCGACCTTCTCGCCCACCGCGCGGGTGCGGCGGGACACCTTGCCGAGCACGTCGTCGGCCAGCACGCGGGCGTCCGCGGCGGCGGCCTCGGTGCGCTTCTGCGCGGTCTCGACGGCCTCCTCGACCTGGTGCAGCGCCTTCTGCAGGCCCGGCTGGGTCTTCAGCTTCTCCAGCGCCTCCTCGCCGTGCTGGGCGAGGAACTGGTAGAGGTTCAGCGCGGACTGCGTGTAGGCGTCCACGACCTTGCGCAGCTCGGCCGGGTCCAGCCGGTCGCGCAGGTCCTTCTTCAGGTCGGCGGACTCGGCCGCGGTCTTCGCCGACTCGGCGCGCTCGCGGGCCTTGTTCAACGCCTCGATGACCGCCTTGGCGGCCAGGTCGCCGGCGCCGAGGGCGGCCAGCAGCGGCGTGCGGGCGGCGGCCACGGCCTGCTCGCCGGCCTTGCGGAGCTCTTCGGTGGTGGGCAGGTTCGGCATGGAGATCACTCCTCGTTGGTCTGGGTGGCGGCGGCCGGTGTGCCGGCCCCGCCGGCGGTGTTCTCCGCCTGTGCGGTCGTCTGGTCGCCGGATCCACCGGCGGTCGTCCGACTGCCGGCTCTGCCGGCGGTGTTCTCCCGCCGGAACGACTCGTAGACGTCGAGCAACACCTGTTTCTGCCGCTCGGTCAGGTCGGGGGCGGTGACGATGGCGTCCGCGAGGGCCCCGCCCTCGCGCTGCTCCAGGATCCCGGCCTCGACGTACAGCGCCTCCGCCGAGATCCTCAGCCCCTTGGCGATCTGCTGCAGGATCTCCGCGCTCGGCTTGCGCAGGCCGCGTTCGATCTGGCTCAGGTACGGGTTGGAGACCCCGGCGAGCTTGGCCAGCTGCCGCAACGAGATCTTGGCCGTGTTGCGCTGCTGGCGGATGTACTCGCCGATGTCGCGGCCGAGATCGGCCACCGCCTCGTCGATGGACTTGTCCAACTTCGCGGCACCTCCTCGATCCACCGTCGACGGTACGCGGAGGTGCTAGCTGCTGCAAGCGCTCTGCTAGCGATCGGGACGTGTGCTCGCCCACAGCGCTACGGTGGAGCACGTGGACGTTGCGGCGAACCTGCGAGCACGGCTGACCGACTCGCTGCTGGCCGCGGGCGTGCTGCGCGACCGGCGGTGGGCGGAGGCGTTTCGCCAGGTCCCGAGGCACGCGTTCCTGCCGGGGTTCTTCGCCCAGCGCCCCGACGGCGCGTGGGAGCCGGTGACCGCGGACCACCCGGACCACCTCGCGCTCGTCTACCGCGACGACGTCTGCGTGACCCAGCTCGACAACGACGACCGGGCGTGGGAGCAAGCACTCGTCACGGGAGCCGTGACGGGGGTACCCACCAGTTCGTCGAGCATGCCGACGATCATGGCGATCATGCTGGAGGCCCTGGCCGTCGCGCCGGGCGACCGGGTGCTGGAGATCGGCACCGGCACCGGCTACAACGCCGCACTGCTCTGCCACGTGCTCGGCGAGGACCGCGTGACCTCGATCGACGTCGACCGCGGCGTGCTGGTGCGTGCGGAGGCCCGGTTGACCGCCGCCGGCTACCACCCGACGTGCGTGCTGGGCGACGGCGAGCAGGGGCACGCCCCACGTGCTCCTTACGACCGGATCCTCGGGACCTGCGCCGTGTCCCGCATCCCCACGGCGTGGCTGGAGCAGACCGCGCCCGGCGGGGCGATCGTGACCACGTTCAACCGGGCCATCGGCGCCGGTCTGGTGCGGCTGACCGTGCGCGACGGGCGGGCCACCGGTCGCGTGCTGCTGGAGGACGGCCGGTTCATGCCGTTGCGCGCGCACCGGCAGGAGTGGGCGGACGAGGCGCTGCTGGAGGCCCTGACCCGGGAGCCGACGACGGCCCGCACGACCCTGCTGTCCTCGCGCAGCGTGCTGGACCCGGCCGGCGGCTTCGAGTTCTTCGCCGGGCTGGCGCTGGCCGAGGTGGCGGTGGCGGCCGACCCGATCCGCCTCGTGCACCCCGACGGCTCGTGGGTCCGGCACCGCGGCGCGGTCGTGGACCAGGGCGGTCCGCGCGCGCTGTGGGACGAGGCCGAAGACGCCTACCGGCAGTGGCGCGCGCTGGGCGAACCGCGCCGCCACCAGTTCACCTTCACCGCGACGCCGACGTCCCAGCACTTCGCCCTGGACGGCACGGACCTGACCTGGCCGCTCCCGTGAGTCCTACCTCCAGCACGCGTGTGTCCTGCGTTCGGAGCACCCGAATCGAACGCCCGGAACGCGCCGACGGGGCGGTTCAGTCGAGCAGTTCCTCCAGGAAGCTGCGCTTGCGGCGCGGGTAGTGCGGCTGCGGCGCGTAGTACCCGCCCGGGTACACGGCGGGCGGCGGCGCGGTGCCGGGCGGCGGCTGGTACGGCGGCGGCGGACCGGTCGGCGTGCCGGGAGGCGGCTGGTAGGGCGGCGGCGGACCCGCGGCGGGCGCGGGCGGCACGGCGGCGGGCGGCACGGCGGCGGGCGGCGGTTCACCCTCGACCGGCGCGTCGCCGTCAGCCGGCAACGTCCCCTCGATCGGCACGACCGCCGTCGGCTCCGCGGCCGGCGCCGACACCGGGACGGGCACGGGGACCGACACGGGCACGCCCTCCGGCCGGTACGGCTGCGCGTAGTGCGCCCGCTCGGCGGCGATGATCTGCTCCAGCTCGCCGCCGTCCAGGAAAACGCCCTTGCAGTTCTCGCACTGCTCGATGTGCACGGAGCCACGGCTGATGGTCCGCATGAGGTCCTGGCATTTCGGACAGATCACGTCTTCGAGGGTACGCACGACACAAGGGTCGCCGCGTCACCACCATCCGTGATCGTTCAGTCATGATGCGTTGGTGTCCAGATTCCGCCAACGGGCCGTGCTCACGGGGTGCGTGCTGGCCGCCGTGCTCGCCGCGGCCGGTCTGTTCGTCACCGACTACGGCATCGACCCCGAGCTGTGGCTGTCCGGCCTCGCCCTCGGCTTCCTCGCGCTGCTCGCGGCGCTGGACCCGTGGCTGCACCGCAGGCGGGCCGCCGGCCTGTCCACCGACGACAACCTCGACGCCGCCACGAGCGCCCTGGCCCGCGCCCTGCACGCGCAGTGGAACGAGGAGTGCCGCGCCCGCGGCCTGGAGGACCACTCCCTCGACCTGCACTGGAGCGCCACGCAGGGCGACCCCGGGCACAGCGACGCCGTCGTCCGCGCGTTCCAGCGCAACCGGCGCATCGTGTTCCTCGGCGAACCCGGCGCGGGCAAGAGCACGACGGCGATGCTGCTCGCGATCGGCCTGCTCGACCGCCACGTGGACGGCCCGGTGCCGGTCCTGCTGCCGCTGTCCACGTGGAACCCGGAGGCGGAGGACGTCCGCACCTGGATGACCCGGCGGCTGTACGAGGACCACCCGGCCCTGCGCAACACCGAGCTGTACGGCAGCTACGCCGGCGACCTGCTGGTCGAGCAACGCCGCGTGTTCCCGGTCCTCGACGGCCTCGACCAGATCCCGCCCGCGCGCCGCGCCGACGCGCTGGACCGCATCAACCGCGCGTTCCCCGGCTCGCACCCGCTGGTGCTGACCAGCCGCACGGACGAGTTCGCCGAGGTGAACGGCACGGTGGCCGGCGCGCAGGTCGTGCAGTTGCAGCCGTTGGACCTGGAGGAGGTCGCGGGCTACCTGCGGTCGGTGTCGGACCCGGTGACCGCCGCCCGCTGGGAGCCGATCTTCCTGCACCTGCGCGACGAGCCGGACGGACGGCTGGCCGACGCGCTGTCCACGCCGCTGGCGGTGTGGCTGGCGGGCGTCGTCTACGGGTACGGCGAGCCGAGCGAGCTGCTGGACCGGGGCCGGTTCCCCGACCGCGCCGCCATCGAGAACCACCTGGCGGACCTGCTCGTCGACGGCGCGTTCGGCGACCGCGGGGTGGCGCACCAGGCCAGGGCCAGCCAGGTCTGGCCCAAGGACAAGGCGGCCCGCTGGCTGGCGTTCCTGGCCGGCGAGATGCGCCGGCGCGGCGTGCGCGAGCTCGGCTGGTGGGACCTGCGCCGTTCGGTCGCCGGCAGGTGGCTGGCGCTGCTCGGCGCGATCACGCTCGGCCTGATCGGCGGTTTCGGCGTCGCCTGGCTGATGGCCTACGCGAGCACGCCGAAGCTGGCGCCGATCACCGGCCTGGCCGCGGGGCTCGCGGTCGCGGTGGCCGCGCTGTACGCGTCCGGGCACCGCGCGTCGAAGCCCCGGCTCGGCGTGTGGCGCAGCCTCGTCGTGGTCAGCGGTGTGCTCGGCACGGCGGCGGGCCTGGTGTTCGGCGCGCTGTACGGGCTGTCCGCGGGCCTGGTCGTCGGCCTCGGCATCGCGGTGGCGGCGGCGCTGCGGTTCGCGCTGGGCAGCACCGCCGAGCTGAGCCACCCGTCCAGTCCGAAGTGGACGATGGCGCGGGACCGGGTCGCGGTGTGGACCGGGTCGCTGGTGCTGGCCGTGGTCTTCGGCGCGGCGGCCGGGCTGGTGTTCGGGCCGACCCAGTCGGGCATGGTCGGGCTCGGCCTGGCGTGCGGGCTGATGCTCGGCTTCACGCTGTCCGTGCTGCACCTGCGCTGGTGGTGGTTCACCGTGGCGCGGATCTGGCTGGCCGCGCGGGGCAAGCTGCCGTGGGAGCTGATGGTGTTCCTGGAGGACGCGCGCAAGCTCGGCGTGCTGCGCCAGGCGGGCGCCGTCTACCAGTTCCGGCACGCGCTGGTGCAGGACCGGTTGGCGGGCGCCCGCCCGTCCCAGGTCACGTCAGACGCTTAGCCCGCGCAGCAGGCCGATGGCCTCGTCCAGCACCTCGTCGCGCTTGCAGAACGCGAACCGCACCAGGTGCCGCCACTGGTCCGGGTGGTCGGTGAACACCTGCACCGGCACGGCGGCCACGCCGATCCGCCCCGGCAGCTCGCGGCACAGCTGCGCGCCGTCGGTGAAGCCGAGCGGCCGGACGTCCGCGGTGATGAAGTAGGTGCCCTCGCTCGGCCGCACCGCGAAGCCGGCGTCGGCCAGGCCTGCGGCCAGCCGCGACCGCTTGTCCTGCAGCGACGTGCGCAGGCCCTCGACCCACTCCAGCTCGTGCCGCAACGCGTGCGCCACGGCCGGCTGGAACGGCGCGCCGCCGACGAAGGTCAGGAACTGCTTGGCCGCGCGCGCCGCGCCGACCAGCTCGGCGGGACCGCACGCCCAGCCGATCTTCCAGCCCGTGCAGTTGAACGACTTGCCCGCGCCGGAGATCGTCACGGTCCGCTCGGCCATGCCGGGGAACGTGGCCAGCGGCACGTGCGCGAGGCCGTCGAACACCAGGTGCTCGTACACCTCGTCGGTGATCGCCACGAGGTCGTGCTCGACGCACAGCGCGGCGACGGCGGCCAGCTCCACGTAGTTGAACACGGTCCCGGTCGGGTTGTGCGGCGAGTTGAGCAGCAACGCCCTGGTCTTCGGACCGATGGCGGCGCGCAGCGCGTCGACGTCGAGCCCGAGCCGGCCCGTGCCCGGCTCCTCGACCAGCCCCACCGTGCGGCGGGTCGCGCCGGCCAGCGCCACGGACGCCGCGTAGGAGTCGTAGTAGGGCTCGATGAGCACGACCTCGTCACCGGGCTCCACCAGCGCCAGCAACGTGGCCGCGATGGCCTCCGTGGCGCCGACCGTCACCAGGACCTCGGTGTCGGGGTCGTAGTGCGTGCCGTAGCGCGCGCGGTGCTCGGCGATGGCCTGGCGCAGCTCCGGCATGCCCGGGCCGGGCGGGTACTGGTTGAGCCCGCCGTCGATGGCGGCCTTGGCCGCCGCCAGCATCCCGGCCGGGCCGTCGGTGTCCGGGAAGCCCTGCCCGAGGTTCACCGCCCCGGTGCGCGTGGCCAACGCCGTCATCTCGGCGAAGATCGTCGAGGTGAACGGCCTCATCCTGGTGACTAGCGCTGGTGCCCGCACAAGGCCGAATCTTCACGGACAATGGCGGCGTGGAGCAACTGACCCCCGCTGACCAGCTCAAGCGCCAGGGCCTGCGCCGGATGAAGCTCGTGGCGACCGGCTTCTTCCTGGCCGCGACCGTGATCTTCGTCGTGGCACTGCTGTTCGAGGACGGCGGCCCGGCGTGGCTGGGCTACGTCCGCGCGGCGGCCGAGGCGGGCATGGTCGGCGCACTGGCCGACTGGTTCGCCGTGACCGCGCTGTTCCGCAGGCCGCTCGGCCTGCCCATCCCGCACACCGCGATCATCCCGACCCGCAAGGACAGCTTCGGCGACGCGCTGGGGTCGTTCGTCGGGACGAACTTCCTGTCCGAGGCGGTGGTGCGGGACAAGCTGCGGCGGGCGGGCATCGGACGGCGGCTCGGCGAGTGGGTCGCGCGGCCCGAACACGCCGAACGGGTCACGTCCGAGCTGGCCAACGTCGTGAAGGGCGCGGTGACCGTGCTGCGTGACGACGACGTGCAGGCCGTGGTCGAGCAGGCGCTGGTGCGGCGGTTGGTCGACCAGCCGTGGGGCCCGCCGCTGGGCAGGCTGCTCGGCCAGGTGCTCACCGACGGCGCGCACCACAAGCTCGTCGACCTGGTGTGCGACCGGGCGTACGACTGGGTGCGGGACAACTACGACAAGGTCATGGGCGTGGTGTCGGACCGGGCGCCGACGTGGTCGCCGAAGTTCGTCGACTCGCTGCTCGGCGACAAGGTCTACAACGAGCTGCTGAACTTCGCGTGGGCGGTGAAGACCGACGTGAACCACCCGATGCGGCTGGCGGTGGACCAGTTCCTGATCGAGTTCGCGGGCGACCTGCGGACCGACCCGGCGACCATGCAGCGGGCCGAGCAGGTCAAGCAGCAGCTCGTGACGCACCCGGACGTGCAGCGGCTCATCGGGTCGGCCTGGGGCACGGCGAAGAAGATGCTTCTCGACGCGGCCGAGGACCCGTCGTCGGAGCTGCGCAAGCGCGTGCGCGAGGGCCTGATGGCGTTCGGCCGCCGGATGGTGGAGGACGAGTCGCTGCGCGAGAAGGTCGACGGGTGGCTCGAGGGCGCGGCGGGGTACGTGGTGACCAACTACCGCGACGAGATCACCACGCTGATCACCGACACCGTCGAGCGCTGGGACGCCGAGGAGACCTCGCGCAAGATCGAGCTGCAGGTCGGCCGCGACCTGCAGTTCATCCGGATCAACGGCACGGTCGTCGGCGCGCTCGCGGGCCTCGCGATCTACACCGTCAGCCAGCTCGTGACGTGACCTGAGCGTTGAACTCGGGGTACCTGAACGTAGGACACGGTCGTTCCGAACGTTCGACACGCGCGGCGTGAACGTAGGACTCTCGCGCGTGTCGAACGTTCAGGTACCGCGTGTCGAACGTTCGGGTACCCCGGGTTCCGCGTTCAGGTCACGCTCAGCGCGCGCCGCTCCCGCCAGTTGCGCGCCTTCTCCCGGTTGCCGCACGTCTGCATCGAGCACCAGGTGCGCGAGCGGTTGCGCGAGCGGTCGAAGAACGCCCACCGGCAGTCGTCCGCCTGGCAGATCTTGAACCGCTCCCACGACCCGAGCACGGCCAGCCGCGCCGCCGCGCCGAGCACCGCGCCGAGCGCGTCGGTGCTGGACATCGTCGGCACGCCGTGGCTGAGGTCGACGCGGATCAAGCCCGCGACGGGGGTCGGATCGGGTCCGTCGTGCCGTTCACCCAGCGAGGCCCGCAGCGAGGCGCGGACGGCGCGGACCTCTTGCGGATCACCCGCCCGGCCGAGGCCGCGTTCGGTGACCCACGCGCGCCAGGCGGCGGCGCTGTCCAAGACGTCCGTGCCGAGTTCGAGGTCTCGGGTGTTCAGGAAAGCGAGCAGCAGCTCCACATCGTGTTCCGCATCGCCGGCTCGACCCTGCGTGAAAGCCGCGTGGTCCCAGCCGGCCGCCAGACCAGTCACCCCTCCACTGTAGGCGTCGCAGCCTCGCGATGTGGCGAAGTAACCGTCAAACCATCACGATCGGTTACTCCCGCTGCCCGGTCGGACCAGCGGTCTCCCTGCGCCGATCGGGCTATGAACCGTGTGTATACCTCGTGTGTATAGTGCCTGACATGTCGATCGGACACACCCTGCTGGGACTGCTGGAAAAGGGTCCACGGCACGGCTACGACCTCAAGAAGGCCTACGACGAGCGCTTCGGCCAAGGCCGTCCGCTGCACTACGGGCAGGTCTACACCACGCTCTCGCGCCTGCTCCGCAACGGCCTGGTCGAGGAGGCCGGCGTCGAATCGGGCGACGGTCCGGACCGCAAGCGCTACGCGATCACGGACGCCGGCGTGACCGACGTGGAGCACTGGCTCGGCACGCCGGAGAGCCCGGAGTCCTACCTGCAGAACACGCTCTACGCGAAGGTCGTGCTGGCCCTGCTGTCCGGTCGCAGCGCGGACGACGTGCTCGACGTCCAGCGCGCCGCCCACCTGACCACGATGCGCGAGCTGACCAAGCGCAAGGCCGAGGGCGACCTCGCCGACCAGCTGATCTGCGACCACGCCCTGTTCCACCTCGAAGCCGACCTGCGCTGGCTGGAGCTCACCGCCGCGCGCCTCGGCCGGCTCAAGACGGCGGT
Source organism: Actinosynnema sp. NPDC023794 (assembly GCF_040639675.1). Lineage (NCBI taxonomy): Bacteria > Bacillati > Actinomycetota > Actinomycetes > Pseudonocardiales > Pseudonocardiaceae > Actinosynnema > Actinosynnema sp. NPDC023794. The sequence goes on from NZ_JBFAFR010000040.1 coordinate 13,191, forward strand.
GACCAAGTGAGCGGCGACCCGATGGGCAGCGACCTGATCAACGGCGCGGGCGCCGCGCGGCCCCTGCTGGAGGCCGTCGACCTGCACAAGTCGTTCGGCCCCACGCCCGCGCTGGACGGCGCCGGCCTGAGCGTGCGCGCGGGCGAGGTGGTGGCCGTGATGGGCCCGTCCGGCTCCGGCAAGTCGACCTTGCTGCACTGCCTGGCCGGCATCCTCACGCCCGACCGGGGCACCGTGCGCTACCGCGACGTGGAGCTCAGCGCGATGGGCGACGGCCCGCGCAGCGAACTGCGGCGCACCGACTTCGGGTTCGTGTTCCAGTTCGGCCAGCTGGTGCCGGAGCTGACCTGCCTGGAGAACGTGGCCCTGCCCCTGCGACTGGGTTCGGTGAAGCGCAAGGAGGCCGAGTCCCGCGCCCGCGAGTGGCTGGAGCGGCTGGAGGTCGCCGACGTCGCGGACAAGCGCCCCGGCGAGACGTCCGGCGGCCAGGGCCAGCGGGTCGCCGTGGCACGCGCCCTGGTCACGGGACCGCGCGTGGTGTTCGCCGACGAGCCGACCGGCGCGCTCGACTCCCTCAACGGCGAACGCGTGATGCAGCTGCTGGTCACCGCGGCGAAGGAGACCAACGCGGCGGTGGTGCTGGTGACGCACGAGGCGCGGGTGGCCGCCTACTCCGACCGCGAGGTCGTGGTGCGCGACGGCAAGTCCCGCGAGATGGAGCCCGTCACGTGAGGCAGTGGTTCGCCGACCTCGCGCTCGGCGTCCGGCTGGCCGTCGGCGGCGGGCGCACGTCGTGGGTCCGGCTGGCGCTGACCGGCGCGGGCATCGGCCTCGGCGTGGCCGTGCTGCTGGCCGCGTCGTCGGTGACGACCGTGCTGACCGAACGCGCCGAGCGCCAGTCCGCGGCCGGGCCCGTCTACGCCGAGACGGTGTCGGGCGACGTGCTCTACATGACGTTCTGGAACACCGACTACCGCGGCGTGGCGGTCACCGGGAACTTCGTCCGCGGCACCGGACCCGGCGCGCCGGTGCCGCCGGGCATGTCGAGGGTGCCCGGCGACGGCGAGATCTTCGTGTCGCCCGCCTTGGCGGACCTGCTGGCCGCGCCGGACGGCGAGCTGCTGCGGGAGCGGTTCCCGCAGAAGGTGGTCGGCACGATCGAGGAGGCCGGCCTGGCCGCGCCGCACGACCTGAAGTTCTACGCCGGTGACGCGTCCGTCGGGGAGGACGGGCAGAACGCGATCGCCCGCTTCGGCGGCGAGGTGACCGAGCGCGAAGTCGAGCCGGTGCTGGTCCTGCTGGTCATGGTCGGGTCGGTCGCGCTGCTGTTCCCGGTGCTGGTGTTCGTCGGCATCACCACCCGCTTGGCGGGCGCCGAACGGGACCGCAGGCTGGCGGCGTTGCGGCTGGTCGGCGCGGGCTCGCGACGGGTGCGCCGGATCGCGGCCGGTGAGGCGTTGCTGGGCGCGTTCGTCGGGCTGGCCGTCGGGGCGGCGCTGTTCTTCACCGCACGGCAGTTCGTCGAGGACGTGAGGCTGCTCGGGATCAGCGTGTTCGTCGGCGACCTGACGCCGTGGCCGCCGCTGGCGGTGCTGATCGCGGTGCTGGTGCCCGTCCTGGCGGTGGTGACGTCGGTGATCGCCATGCGCCGCACGGTGATCGAGCCGCTGGGCGTGGTGCGCCACACGAAGCCGGTGCGGCGGGTGCTGTGGTGGCGCGTGGCGCCGATCGCCGTCGGCGTGGTCGCGCTGCTCACCCAGGCGGGCGCGTTCGGCGGCGACGCGGTCCAGGGGTCCGACGTGATCGTGATCGGCGGGATCATCCTGCTCCTGCTCGGCATCCCGGTGCTGCTGCCGTGGGTGGTCGAACGCGCGGTGGGCCGGTTGCGCGGCGGCGCGCCGTCGTGGCAGCTGGCGATCCGCAGGCTCCAGCTGGAGAGCGGCACGGCGGCGCGCGTGGTCGGCGGTGTGGCCGTGGTCCTGGCGGGCGGGATCGCCCTGCAGTCGGTGATGTCCAGCGCGCAGACCAGGATCGTGGAGCGGCCGACCCCCGAGGCGGACAAGGGCAAGATGGTGGTCAGCCTGCAGGACTCGCCGCCCGAGGCGACCGAGCGGATCGCCGGGATGCTGGCCCGGTCGGTCGGCGTGCGGCAGGCGCACCCGATGCGGACCGCGTCGCTCAGGTCGGGCACGGACCAGTTCCACATGGCGACGATCGGCACCTGCGAGGCGTTGCGGACGCACGCGGTGCTGCCCAGCTGCCAGGACGGCGACACGTTCTACGTCGACCCCGGCTCGTCGCGCCAGTCCGATCGCGAGACGCTCGTGGCAGGCCAACAGGTCACGACGCGCGTGGACTCCGAGGGCAGGCCGGTGCCCGGTGAGGAGTGGACGGTTCCCCCGTTCACCGTGGTCAAGCCACCGGACGACACGGGCATGTACCGGGCGGGTCTGCTGGTCACGCCGTCGGCGGCGCGGGGCCTCCCCGTCGACCCCGACAACTCCAGCGTGCTGGTGCAGGTCGACCCGGACCAGCCGGACATCGCCGAGCACGTCCGCAACGCCCTGGCCCCGCTGACGTGGCGCGCCTACACGTCGTACTTCGGCCAGGTCGACGTGGCCGAGCGCGTGAAGGAGTTCCAGAGCATCCGGCAGGCCCTGCTGGCCGGTTCGCTGATCACGTTGCTGCTGGCGGGCGCGAGCCTGCTCGTGCTGGCGCTGGAGCAGGTCCGCGAACGCAGGCGACCGCTGGCCGTGCTGGCGGCGAGCGGTGTGCCGCGCGGCGCGCTGAGCCGGTCCCTGCTGTGGCAGAACGCCGTGCCGCTGCTGTTGGCGCTGGTCGTGGCCGTGGGCGTGGGCGGCGGCCTGTCGGTCCTGCTGCTGCGGATCATCTCCCAGCCGATCGTGCTCGACTGGGCGGGCATCGGGGTGCTCAGCGGCGCGGCGGCCCTGATGGTCGTGGTCGTGACGCTCCTGTCGCTGCCGTCGCTGCGGCGGGCCACCGGCGCCCTCGGGCTGCGTTCCGAGTAGGTCCGAGGCGGACGTCGCCGCCCCTGACGCCCCCAAGCCCGGGGCGGCGACGCCATCCCGGTCGGCACACCGAAGCCACGTTCCGGTGCTCCGAGACGTCTGAAGAGGTGTGACCCCATTTCCCCGCCACCCCCACCACCTCCCCGACTCGGGAGGGCTCCGATGAGGTGGGCCGCCGACCTGGTCCTCGGCATCCGACTGGCCGTCGGGGGCAGCCGGACGTCGTGGGCCAGGTTGGCGCTCACCGCCGCCGGCGTCGGTCTCGGCGTCACCGTCCTGCTGCTGGCCGCCTCGATCGGCCCCGCGCGGGAGGCCAAGTCGCAACGCGTCCAGGCCGCGTCGGTCGACTCGACGACGGGTGAGGCGAAGCTGAGAGCCCGCCACGTCAGCGTTTCCTGGCAAGGGCGGCTCATCACCGGCGTGGAACTGGCCGCCACCGCGCCGGACGCGCCCCCGCCGCCCGGTGTCGGCCGCATCCCGGGTCCGGGCGAGCTGGTCGTCTCACCCGAGCTGCTCGACCTCATGCGCACCGACGACTCGGTCCGCGCCAGGTTCCCGGAGAGCGTGATCGGCGTGATCGCCGACGCGGGCCTGCCGCGGCCGAAGTCCCTGATCTTCTACGCGGGCCTGCCCGACGCCCACCACGACAGCGCCCAGCCGGCCGCGGGCTTCGGCAGCGACGAGCCGCCGGCCACCCTGCTGCCGATCTACCGGCTGCTGATGGTCGCGGCGATCAGCGCGCTGCTCGTGCCGCTCGGCATCTTCGTCCTGGTCGCCACCCGCCTCGGCGCGACCGGCCGGGCGCAGCGCCTGGCCGCGATCCGGCTGGTCGGCGCGTCGCGCACGCAGATCCGCTGGATCGCGAGCGGCGAGACGTTGACCGGCGCGGTGCTCGGGCTGCTCGTCGGCGTGGCGCTGTTCTTCGCCGCACGGCCCCTCGCCCGGTTCATCGAGGTCGAAGGGGTCGGTTTCTTCCCGACCGACCTGCTGCCCGACCCGCTGCTCGGCGCCCTGATCGCGTTGGGCGTGCCGGTGGTGGCCGTCGTGTCGGCGCTGCTCGCCCTGCGCACGGAGGACGTCGGCCCGCTCGGCCTGTCCCGCGCCGTCGAACTGCCGCGCCACCGCGCGTGGTGGCGGTTCGGGCTGATCGGCGCCGGCGCCGGGCTGATCGTGGTGATCTCGGCGGTCGGCAGCTACTGGCAGGTGATGGCCGACGCGCGCCTGGCCGTCGGGCTCGGCGTCGGCATCGCACTGGTCCTCGCGGGCACGGGCGCGGTGCTGCCGTGGCTGGTCGGGCAGGTCGCCCACCGCCTCGAACCGGACGGCGTCGCGCCGCTGCTCGCCCTGCGGACCCTCCGCTTCGACGCGGGCACGCCACGCGTGCTGTCCGGCGTCGTGGTGGTGCTGACCGGCTCGCTGACGTTGCAGGTCCTGCTCGGCGTGGCGGCCCAGTTCACCGCCGGACCGCCGGTGGGCACCCCGGACCGCTGGGTGCTCGACCTGCCCGAGCGCGCCTCGGTCCGGTCGCTCGAGGAGGCGATCGCGCTGGTCGGTGGCGTGCGGCAGGTCAGCGAGGTGCGACAGCACGCGATCGCGGGCGGCAGCGTCGTCACCAGCACCGACTGCGTCGAGATCACCGAACGCCTCGACGTCGGGGACTGCGTGAACGGCGCCGCGTACCTGGTCGGCACGGGCCCGGAGGCCGGAGCCAGGGTCAGCGTCAACGGGCAGGACTGGGTCGTGCCGCAGTACAAGGAAGCGAGCGGCGACCTGTGGGGGCTGGTCGTGGCGGGTGGCGGCGATCCCGTGCTCGCCTCCGTGCCGCCGACCGAGCTGGTCGTGCGCGGCGACCCGGACGAGTCGTTCGGCGACCGCCTGATGGCCGCCACCGCCCGCGCCGACCGGGGCGTCACGCTGCGCCGCCAGTTCGAGGCCGGGCAGGTCGAGCTGTTCGCGTCCCTGCGCAGCGGTGTGATCGGCGGGTCGGTGCTGCTCACCCTGCTGGCCGTGATCGGCCTCGCGGCGGCGGCCGTCGACCAGGTCTTCGAGCGCCGCCGCCCCACCGCGGTGCTGGCCGCGAACGGCGTGCCGCCGAAGGTCCTGGCGGTGTCCGCGCTGTGGCAGTCGGCGATACCCGCGGCGCTCGGCATCGGGCTGGCCATCCCGATCGGCCTCGGCACGGCGTGGCTCGTCGCGCCGTCCGGGCGGTTCCGGGTCGACTGGACCGAGATCGCCACCACGGTCGCCGCTGCTGCGGTCGTCGTGCTCGTGGTGTCGCTGTGCACGTTGCCCGCGCTGCGCTCGGCGATCCGCCCGATCGGTCTGCGAACCGAGTAGCGACGCACGCGAGCGATCGTCGGTTCCGCCGGCCACACCATCGAGCGGCACCGGTATCCCCAGGTCAGACCCGGTGCTCTCAAGGAGCATGCATGATCGGAACAACACTGAGCTGCTCGTGCGCGCCGGCTGTGGCGACGCCGCCGCGTGGCACGAGATCGTCCGCCGGTACGCGCGCCTGGTGTGGGCCGTGCCGCGGTCGCACCGGCTGAGCCCGGAGGACGCGGCCGACGTCTGCCAGGCCACCTGGCTCGCGCTGGCCGAGAACCTGTCCCGCATCCGACGCCCCGAGCGGCTGGGCGCGTGGCTGGTCACGACCACCCGGCGCGAGACGCTGACCGTGCTGCGGCTGCGCGGCCGTGAGGTGCCGCTCGACCGGTGGGACGCGGCCGACGACGGGCCGACGACGGAGGAGCGCGCACTGGCCCGTGACGCCGGGCTGTGGCGCGCGTACGCGACGTTGACCGACCGTTGCCGGGAGATCCTGCGGTTGGCGGCGTTCGCGCCGGAGCTGTCGTTCACGCAGGTCGCCGAGGCGGTCGGGATCCCGGTCAACAGCCTGGGCGCCACCCGCGGCCGGTGCCTGGCCGTGCTGCGCCGGCGCCTCGGTGCGGAGGTGAACCGATGACCGGTCCGACGCTCGTCGCGATGACCGACCGGGAACTGCTGGACGCTCTGGCGCTGGTGGTGGACGACCTCGATCCGATGCCACGAGCCCTGGTCGCGCGGGCGTGGTCCGCGCTGGTCGAACGCACCGACGCGGTCACCGCGCGGTTGTTGTCCGACTCGGTCCACGTCGATCCCGGGAGGCCTCGCCGGTTGGTGTTCGCCGGGCTCGACCTGCGGCTCGACCAGGTGGCCGGCGGTCTGCGGGTCACCGGGTCGGCTCGGGCGGGCGCGCTCGTGGTCGCGCGGTGGCCGGGTGGCCAGGTGACGGCGCAGGTCGACGAGGTCGGCCGGTTCCACGTCGAGCGGGTGCCGTTCGGGCCGGTCAGGTTCGTGCTGCGCGGCGTGGGCCGCGATCACGCCACGCCGTGGTTCGTCGCATGATCGATCGGGACCGGATCGCGCGGCTGGAACAGGAGATCCGCGTGCTGTCGCGGTCGGCGGCGGTGGGTCGGCCGGCCGTGCCGCTGAACGACGTGGTCGACGCGGTGGGCGAGCGGGCGTTGCTGGTCTTCATCAGCCACCGGGAGCGGTTGGTCGGCGTGTCCGTCGCCGGTCGACGGGTCGGGCTGCACGACTTCGGCGAGGCGCGGACCGTCGCGCGGCACGTCCGTTCGCTGCCGTCGGCCGACGCGGTGGCCGGTCTGGACCGCCTCCTGCGGCCGGCCGGCGACCGTGCGCTGGTCGTGGTGCCGAGTCCGGAGTTGGCGCGGGTGCCGTGGGCGGCGCTCCCGTCGGCCCGCGGGCGGGCGCTGTCGGTCGCGCCGTCGGTGAGTTGCTGGTTCCGGGCCGACACGCGGCCGTTGGCGCTGGCGGACCGCCTTTGGGTGGCCGGGCCGTCGCGCCCGCACGCGCGTCGGGAGGTCGAGGCGTTGCGGCGGGCGCACGGCGGGCGGATCGGGTCCGCGGTGGACGACGCGTTGCGGGGAATGGTGGAGGCGGATGTCGTGCACATCGCGGCCGATGGCGTGCACCAAGACGAATTGTTTTCGTATCTGCAATTGGGTGACGGGCCGTTGCACGGGCACGACCTCGACGGCTTGGCGCGTGCGCCTTCGGTGGTGGTGCTCTCGGCGTGCGGGTCGGGATTGGCGCGGGTTTTGTTGCGACGTGGCGCGCGGGTCGTCGTGGAGAGCGTGCGGGCGGTGTCGGACGGCCGGGTGGTGGACCTGATGGTCGACCTGCACGCGAACCTGGCGAGCCCGGCGCAAGCGCTTGCCGACGCCCAGGTCCGGCACGGTGACCTCGGCTTCGTCTGCGTTGGCGCGGGGTGACCGTGCGACCGTCCATCACCTATTTGAGTGACGCCCAAATAGGTGATTCGAGCCACGGGCGCCGACATCGCCGGTCACCCGGTTCGGTATCGGTCCACAGCGGACACCGGGTAGGCGTCCACAACGGACAATTCACGCCATCACACCATCAGGTGGACACGACGGACTGTGTTCACGGATGGGTGGGGCGACACGGACAGCCGCACGGCACCGCCCTTCCGAGTGGGTTCCGCCGGAGAACGTTCGAAAATGCGGTTCCCAGTGCTAGACATAGCAGAACGTCGACCTCGAACGGTCCGTCCCGTTCGCCTTACCCGGAACGGTGGTGATCCACAGTGGCAGCTCCCAACGCGGTGCGCCGGGGTGGATCCCTGCTGCTCCGGACGCTCGCCGTGAGCGGGTTGGCGGCGGTGGCGTGGTTCGTGTGCGCCGGGGTCGCGTCAGCGGGCGAAGACCACCCGGACGAGGCGGTGAAGACCCTCGACACGGTGAACGTGGCGATCGACGAGCAGCAGACCGCAGCCGCCGACCTGCTCGCGTCGGCCGTGCCCGCCGAGGTGGCGCCGTTCACCGGCGTCGCGGTCGCGTCTCAGCCGTTCGGGTCACCGACGCTCGGGTCATCGTCGCTCGGTGGTGGGGAACCGGCCGCGGTCGAGTCCATGCCTCTGGCCGTCATGATCGACGAGCCGCAACCGGAAGCCGGCCGCGATCAAGAGCTCTACCCGGAGTCGTCCTCCGGCACCGGCGGTTACAGCTACTCGAGCGGCTACAGCCACTCGGGCACGGCGTCGAACACGATGCCCGCGCAGCTGTACGAGGCGAAGGTGGCAGAGAAGGCCGCCGCGCGTGCGGCGGTCGTCGGGGCTCAGGCGTCGGTGGCCCCGCAGCCAGTTGCGGTGGCCGCGCCGGCCCGCGTGAACGTCCTGCCCGCACCGACCGCCCCACCGTCACCGGCCGCCTCCCCGGTCACCCCGAACGCCGAGGTGATCTGGGAGGTGCCGGAGCCGAGCGCTCCCGCGCCGACGCCGAAGCAGGCGCCCGCGCCGAGCGCGCCGACGGCGTCCTCGGGCAGCGCGGACAGCGGCGGCGGTGGCCACCGGGGCGGCGTGATCGCGTCGTTGACCGGGCAGGCGGACCTCAAGCCGTTCGCCGCGTGGTCGGCCGAGCGGTGGGACGACGGCAGGTCCCCGGGCAGCGTTCCAGGGCTGCCCAGCACGTCACCCGACTGAGGTCCGACGGGATCCGTGTGCCCTGAGCACGCGCGACCACACACCGCCTGACCTGGTCTTTTCGCGCACATCACGGTTGCTGACGTCTGTCGCGCAACACCCAAGGGTTCCCGTCCTGCCAACCGCGCCCTGGCAGGACGGGCCAGGTCCCGTCGCCGCGCTGCCCCCGCGAGCGTTGGGACCGAACGGGAACCTGCGGCAGGGGACGCCACTCCCTGGAGCGTCCCCGCCGCAGGTCCACGAACCGCCGTCGGGCTCCGGCTCAACGAGGGGCTGCGCCGGATCCCGACGGCAGGACTCACACGATCGAGTGGTCATCACCGAAATATGTACGGAAACACCGTTACCGCCCCTCGGTTAAACCATGAGGACCCCCGCCAACCACCCCCCACGTCCACGCCCCCACCCCGACCACCGCCCAACCGCCCCAACCCTCCCGACCCCACGCCCCGCCACCGACCACCGCCGCCCACCCGGAACCCGACCCCAGCCCGCGACTGACCCCAACCCCCGACCACGCCCCCGGCCCGCCGCGACCCGGCCTACCGCCACTGACACCCCGGCACCGGCACCCCGCCACGTGACCCGCACGAAGCCGCCGGCCCGCTACTAGGCGACCGGCACGGCGAGGTCGGCGTCGGTGGGCAGCGTGGAGCCCGTGACGGATGCGGCGACCAGGCCCAGGCGGCGGACGGCGTCGCGCAGGACGTCCGGTGATTGCACGAACGGCAGGCGCAGCCAGCGTTCGAAGCCGCCGTGGGCGCCGAAGCGCGAGCCCGGCGCGAGGCGGATGCCGTGGTTCTGGGCCACGACGGCGATCCGCGTGCTCACCGGCGCGTCCAGTTCGCACCACACGCTGAGCCCACCCTCCGGCCTGCGGAAACGCCACGTCGGGCAGTGTTCGCGCAGGCCCGCGATGAGCACGTCGCGCTGGGCCGCCAGCTGGGCCCGCCGGTCGCGCAGCCCGGGTTCGGGGTCGGCCAGCAGCTCGGCCAGCACCAGCTGGTCGACCACCGCCGAGCCCAGGTCGAGGGCGGTGCGGGTGGAGATCAGGCGGTGGACCACCTCGGTCGACGCGCGGATCCAGCCGATCCGCAGGCCGCCCCAGTGGGACTTGCTGGCCGAGCCCAGGGTCACCACCAGGTCGTCCGCGAACGTCGCCATCGGCGGCGGGCCGTCCAGCGGGTCGCCGTCCAGGTCCAGTTCGACGACCGTCTCGTCCACCACCAGCGGCGTGCGGGCGCGGCGGGCGGTGTCGGCCAGTTCGGCGCGGCCCTCGGCGTCCAGGCGGTGCGCGGTGGGGTTGTGGAAGTCCACCACGACGTACGCCATGCGCGGTGCGGCTTGGCGGAGGGCGGCGGCGATCCCGGGCAGGTCCCAGCCGGTCTCCGTCATCGCGACCGGCACCGGGATCGCGGAGACGGCCTTGATCGCGTCCAGCGCGTTCGGGTAGCTCGGCTGCTCCACCAGCACCCGATCACCCGGACCGGTGAACAGGCGCAGGGTCAACGCCAACGCGTGCTGCGCGCCGCTGGTCACCACGATCTGCTCCGGCGACGTCGGCAGACCGCGCGCCGCGTACCGGGCCGCGATGCGTTCCCGCAGCTCAGGCACCCCGTGCTCGTAGTACCCGTGATCAGCCAGGTGCTCCGGCAGGTACCGCCGCACCTGGTCGAACGCCGCCAGCACGCCCGGCAGCGCCGGAGGCGCCGCCCGCGCGAAGTCGACCATGCTGTGCCCCACCAACGGGGTGTCCGGCGCGACGCCCAACGTCCCGGTCGGCAGGCTGATCCACGACCCCGCCCCGCGCCGGCTCGCGACCAGCCCCTCCGACCGCAGCTGGTCCAACGCCGCCGTGATCATCGTGCGGCTCACCGGCAGCACCTCGGCCAGCTCGCGTTCCGCGGGCAGCCGGGTGCCGGCGGGCAACCGACCGTCCAGCACCAGCATCCGGATCGCCGCGGCCAGGTCCGCGGAGCCGTGACGTGCGCCACGGCGGCGCCACTCGCCGAGCAGTCGGGCCAGGCGGAAGCCGGATATACGTCCACCTGGTGGGACGTCGGAGTTCATAAGGCCAATTATTGCCAATTGGCTCTGGAATACAAGGCCAATCAGCCCGAAAGATGGCCACATGCTCGCCGCACTCACCCAGGTCCCGGTCGCCGTCTCGCCCGTTCGCCGCCTCCCCCAACTGCTGGCGGGGCTGTGGCTCTACGGCGCGAGCATGGCGCTGCAGATCCGCGCCACCCTCGGCCTCGACCCGTGGGACGTGCTGCACGAGGGCCTGACCAAGATCACCGGACTGTCCTTCGGCCTGATCACGGCCATCGTCGGCGCCGTGGTCCTGCTCTGCTGGATCCCGCTCAAGCAGAAGCCGGGCGTCGGCACGGTCGCCAACGTGATCGTCATCGGCCTGGCGGTGGACGTCACGCTGTTCCTCCTGCCGACCCCGACCGGGCTCCTGCCGCGCATCCTGTTCCTCACCGCCGGCATCGTGCTGAACGGCCTGGCCGCCGCCACCTACATCGGCGCCCGCCTCGGCCCCGGTCCGCGCGACGGCCTGACGACCGGCTTCTGCGCGCGGACCGGGATCTCGTTGCGCCTGGTGCGCACGGTGGTCGAGGTGGTCGTGCTCGGCATCGGTTGGCTGCTCGGCGGCACGATCGGCATCGGCACCGTCCTGTACGCCTTCGCCATCGGCCCGTTGACGCAGCTGTTCCTCCCGGTGGTCACCTGGGTGAGCGAGCGACCCGCTTCCTGACCTCCACGTAGTTCACGCCACGCGCTTCCAGCACCTCGGCCACCAGCCCGCGCTCCGCCAGCAGCGCCAGCAGCATGTGCTCCTGGCGGAGCGTGCTGTGGCCGAGGTCGCGCGCTTCGACCAGGCTGCGCTCCAACGTCTTCTTGGCCGCCGCCGTGAACGGCAGGTGGTTGCCGAAGAACCGCCGCCGGCGACGGGTCGGCGAACCGGCCAGCGCGCCTTCGCCGTGGCTGCGCTCGACCGACGCCACGATCTGGTCGACGTCGATGCCGAGCCGCCGCAACGCCTCGGTGTCGGCGTCGCTGAGCCCGCCCTTGCGGCGTGCGGCGGCGAACGCGTCCACCACCTCGTCGCGCACCAGCTCGAACTCGGCCAGGACCGGCGTGTCGAGCAGCGCCAGCGCCAGGTGCTCGGGCCCGATCTCCGGCGCGTCGAGGCGTTCGGCCTGCGCCACGGCGTCGTGGACGGCTTGGCGGGCGGCCCTGGTGAACCGTTCCCCGATCATCGGTGTCCCCCGTGCTTCTTGTGGACGGCCTGTCGGGTGACCCCGAGTTCGGCCGCGATCTCCTGCCAGGACCAGCCGCGGGCGCGGGCGTTGCGCACCTGCACGGCTTCGAGTGTTTCCAGTAGGCGGCGCAGCGCGCTGACCGCTCGCAGTCCGACCCTCGGGTCTTGGTCGCCCGCCGCCGAGGCGAGCTCGGTCGCTTCCGTCATGCCGTCAACTTTGGTTGACACACGCGGGCTTGTCAACCCGGGTTGACACACTAGGCTCGGTGGCGATGCCGGAGATCACCACCGCCGAACGGGCCGGAGTGGGCCGTGACGGCCTGCCGCGCCCGACCGAGGACCGGATCGTCCTCCTGCCGAACGCCGTGGTGCTGCTGGACGGCGCGACCTCGCCGACCCCTCGTGAACGCGACGGCGGCTGGCACTCCCGCCACCTGGCCGCCGAGCTGACCCACCTCGCCGGTGACCACGACCTGGCCGACCAGCTCGCCCGCGCCATCGCACGGCTGGCCTCCGCACACGACCTCACGCCGGGGGACTCACCGTCCAGCACGGTCGCGATCACGCGCTGGACCGACACCACCGTGGACGTCCTGGTGCTCGCGGACAGCCCGGTCGTGGTGTTCACCGACACCGGTGTCGAGGTCGTCGCCGACAACCGGCTGCGCGACCTGCGCGGCCGGGTCGACCGGATCACCGACTGGCGCAACCGCGAGCACGGCTGGTGGGTGGCCGAGGCGGACCCGGCCTCCGCGCACGAAGCCGTGCGGGCGAGCTGGCCCCGTGACCGGGTCCGCGCGGTGCTGATGGCGACCGACGGCGTGTCCTGCGGCGTGGACGACTACGGCTTGTTCGCGGACTGGCGGACCGTGTTGCGCATCACGTCGGAAAAGGGCCCGGAAACCGTGCTGGACGAGATCCGCGCGGCCGAAGAGGGTGACGCGGATCGCACGAAGTGGCCCCGGCCGAAAGTGCACGACGATCAGGCACTGGCGGTCATCCGATTCACCGCCGGAAAATGAGAAAAGCCCCTCGCGGTGAGCGGAGGGGCTTTTCTCTGACGTTCTGGTGGCCAGGGGCGGGGTCGAACCGCCGACCTACCGCTTTTCAGGCGGTCGCTCGTACCAACTGAGCTACCTGGCCAGGTAGCGGATCGACCAACCGGCCGAACTGCCTTGCGACCCAGACGGGACTCGAACCCGCGACCTTCGCCGTGACAGGGCGACGCGCTAACCAACTGCGCCACTGGGCCTTGCGCACTACTTCATCTTGCCGATCGTCACTGTACTGCACTTGTACTGCGTGCCCCCAACGGGATTCGAACCCGCGCTACCGCCTTGAAAGGGCGGGGTCCTAGGCCGCTAGACGATGGGGACCCAGTTCCTCCGGCAGCCCTTGGGCCACCTTCTTTCCCAGGCCCTCCACGCTGTCCGGTGGAAGCATCGTAAGCATAGGGCACGAGGGTCCACACCTCCAAAACGGGGGTGGCACATGGTGTTGACCTGCGATTCCACCGCCGTTCGACGGGCGCGCGGCACCATCTGGGCGTGGCCGGGCCCCTTCGGACGAGTCCCGAAGGGGCCGCGACTTCGTCGTCCTACCGCTGCACGGGCGGCACGCCCCCGTCCTCGCCCGGTGACAGCCCGAGCATGTCGAGCAGCAACCGGCAGTCCTCGGCACTGGTGGCGCCGCGCGCCACCGACAGCCGAGCCCGGTGCACCTGCTCGTCCGAGATCCTCGACGGTTCACCGGTTCGCTGGGCAGGCACCCCACCGCCGCCCGGCCTGGACATCGTCTCGTCCTGGTTCCACAGGAACTGACGCACTTCTAGAGACCCGCTCATGACGCCTCCCCGACTTGAGGTTGGCGCGAGGCTAAGCGAGCCCATCGAACCACCGCAGCCCCCCGGAGAGTGATTCAGGGGCGACGCAGCGTCACTTTCCGTGTAGGCCACTTGGTGTCAAGCGGCGCGTGATGTGCTTGACGCGAACGAGGAGGGTGCAACCCATGACCGAACCGGTACCGGGGCAGACGCCGGAACCAGCGGCGACGGACGACGCGATCACCACGCCGCCGCCCGCAGGCGAGCCCGAAACCGACGAGCCGGGACCCGCGGCGGGCGAGCCCGGCGCCGCCGGGGCCGACGAGCCGCAACCGGCGGCGGCGAACCCGCAGGAGCTGTTCGGCAGCCTGTCGCTGTCGGCGATCGAGGCGGACATCGACCGGCTGATGAGCGACAAGATGAGCCAGCTCGACGGGATGCTCGCGGGGCTGGAGGACCTGGTGCAGCGACTGGAGGGCGAGATCACCAACCTCGAAGCGCCACCGGACGAGTCCGATACCCCCAAGGGGTAGCACCCCAGGCGCGGCCAACGGGCGAAAACGGGCTGAGCACAGGGTTCGAGCCATCGACTACCTGAAGATTTCGGCCCAACCCACTCCCCAGGCCCACGTGCGCGTGCAACAATCCGAATTGCTGACACACCCCCGGTCAGCGCCTGTGGAGATCCCCTCCGGCCCCCGCGTTCCTCCCCCTGGCGCGGGGGCCTCTCCATGCACACATCTGTGACCCAGGCCACAGTGTGGCCGGTTCCGCAATCCAACCGTTATCGTGTCGCCGTGCCTCTTGGATCCCTTGGACGGTCGAAGTCGGGCCGGCATCGCCCGCCCGCGCGTGAACAGGAAGAAGCCGTGCCCGCCGACGAGGAGCTGGAGTCGTACCTGGCCGCCCTCGCCCCGGAGACGACGGACCCGGAGACGACGGCCGGCACGAGCTTCGGCACCGCGCAGGTCTACCAGCTCCGCCTCCAGCTGATGGCGAACGAGCAGCTGAAGGAACTGGCCGCCGAGCGGCAGACGTCTCCCCAGGCGCTGGCCACCGAGTGGGTCATGCAGCGGCTGGAGTGGGAAGCCCGCCAGCGCGGCTACTAGCCCAGCGCGGCTACCAGCAGCGACCCGCGCCCGACGACGAAACGCCCCGGCACCCGAAGCCGGGCCCGAACGCGAACAGGCCCCCGACCATCCCGGTCGGGGGCCTGCGCCGTTGGTGCGGAAGAGGTGAATCGGAACGACCTGCCGCGATCAGACCTTGCGCACGTTCTGGGCCTGCGGACCCTTGGTGCCCTGGCCGATCTCGAACTCGACCCGCTGGTTCTCCTCCAGGGTGCGGAATCCCTGGCCCTGGATTTCCGAGTAGTGCACGAAGACGTCCGGCCCGCCGTTCTCCTGGGCGATGAAGCCGAAGCCCTTCTCGGAGTTGAACCACTTGACAGTGCCCAGTGCCATGTACCTGCCTCCATCGCAGGAAAGCTTGGGGCTGCACCGTGCAGCCCCGGCCGTCCCGGGGCGTTTCCCCCACCGCTCAGGGTGGGGACGGCACGCCCGCGTGTCGTTCCGCGAGCGTGAGACACGAACACAGAAACCACGGCCTGCGTGGCTGAGCGTATCGGTTGGTGACGCCCAGCACTACACCCCCGAAGTCATTGGTCCACCGGACAGCTACTTCTCCGTCACCTTGGGTGGTTCCGGCAGTTGCACGTCGGCCTGACCGATGTTGCGCTCCAGCGCGGACCGCCACTCGCCGGAGCCGACCATCTTCTCGATGGCGGCGCTGACGTCCGACCGGCCCTTGGTGTCGCCCTTGGCCAGGCCGATGCCGTACCGCTCGGTGGTGAACGGCGCGCCGACCAGCTTGAGCAGCTCGGGGTTCTCCGCCACGTACCCGGCGAGGATCACCTCGTCGGTGGTGACCGCGTCGACGTTGGCCGCGAGCAGGGCGACGACGCAGTCGGAGTACTGGCCGTACTCGACCAGCTGCACGTCCTGGGCGAACTGCTCCTTCACCTTCTGCGCGGACGTCGAGCCGGTGACCGAGCACAGCTTCTTGCCGTTGAGCGTCTCGGGGCCGCTGATCTCGTCGTCGGTGAAGCGGACGAGCACGCCCTGGCCGGTCTCGAAGTACGGGCCGGCGAAGGACACCTGCTCCTTGCGCTTGTCCGTGATCGAGTAGGTGGCGACGACGAAGTCCACCTCGCCGCCGGCGATCAGCTTCTCGCGGTCGGCGGAGCGCGCTTCGCGCCACGTGATGCCGGATTCGTCGACGCCGAGCTGGGCGGCCACGTACTTGGCGACGTCCACGTCGAAGCCGACGTACTTGCCGTCGAGCCTGCGCTGGCCGAGGCCCGGCTGGTCGAACCGGATGCCGATGGTCAGCTCGCCGTCGTCGGCCTTGCCTGCCAGGGTGTCGTCGCTCGCGCCGCCACACGCGGCGATCAGGGAGAGGGCCGCGACCAGCGCGGTCGCGGGCAGCAGTCGTCGGAACAGCATGAGGTGCGAACCTCTCGGGGTGCTCGGGGGAGCGGCGCGGATCGACGCGCCGGACGTTGGCCATGCTAAGCAAACCGAGCGGACCTCCAGATGCGATAAAAGTCGCAGTGGTCCATGCCACTACGCCGTACGGACCAATCCGCGATGTGAGTCCGCCTACTCCCGGCTAGGACGGGAGGAGCGCTCGCCTCGGCGCAACACGCAGGCCAAGCCGCCGTATCGCTTTGTTCACGTGACCTTCGGGCACGCCCCAGCGGATCGGTGCGGGCACCATGAGCGCGGCGGCCCGGACGGCCCGCAGCAGGGCCGTGGCGGCGGGCTCGGGGTACGGGCGGTGGCCGTGCAGGGCGACGGCCCACGGGGGCAGCACGGAGTACGCGAGGTGGCCGAGCAGCGGCTCGTAGGCGTCCAGGCTGAGGCGCAGCACGCCGTCCAGGGGCGGGCGGTGCAGGAACCGGTACACCACTTCGGAGTCCGGGGTGCGCTTGAGCTCGAGCAGCGTGGCGGCGAAGTACTCGGCCATCTCCCCGGCGCTGCCGGGCACCTCGTCCTCGTGCAGGCCGACGAGGGCGGCGGTGCGGCGTTGCTCGGTGTAGTAGCGGTCGGCCTGGGCGTCGGTGAGGCGGTAGCCGGCCCGCCGCAGGACGGTGAGGAAGCTGTGCACCTCGGCGCAGTGCACCCACAGCAGCAGCTCGGGGTCGTCGATGCGGAAGCTCCGGCCGGCGGCGTCCTTGGCGCGCAGGGTGCGGTGCACGCCCCGGACGCGTGCCGCGGCCCGTTCGACCTCTTCGGTGGAGCCGTAGCTGACCGTGCCGACGAAGTCCGCGGTCCGCAGGAGGCGGCCGATCGGGTCCTGCTGGAAGGCGGAGTTCTGCACGACGGCCGCGACGGCGCGCGGGTGCAGCGCCTGGAGGTAGAGGCTCGTGATGCCGGCGACCCACATGGCGGGGTCGGCGTGCAGCTGCCAGGTGACGGTTCCCGGCCCGAGCATCCCGACGTCCACCACTCGATCGTGTCATGGCGTGCCGTTTCCGTCACCCCTCGCGACCTGCCGGAACAGGCTGGGGCGTAACGCCTTCAGCGGTGGGGACGATTCCACGTGACACCGCGGAGCCTGGAACGGGTGTTGGGATGAGCAGTGGCAGGAGTGTCGCCTTCGCCGGCGTGGCGCTGTTACTGGCGACGGGTGCTCTCGTGACGCTGGCGCTCACGGTGAACGAGCCGCGGCCGGTCGACGCGCGCCAGGTGCACCTGAGCCCGGTGGAGCCCGGCGTGCTCAGCGCCACGTACACGACCACGCTGGAGATCGCGCGGTCGACGACGGTTCCCGTGGTGGTCCTGCCGCCCGCGCAGCGGCCCGCGCCGCCGATCACCACGGTCAGCACCGTCCCCGTGACGACGACGTCCGAGCCGCCTCCGTCGTCCAGCCCGCCGTCGAGCACGACGTCCACGCGTCCGTCGTGGGGCGACAACTGCGACCACTCGTACGTGACCGACGGCGCTTGCGTGCCGTGGCGGTTCCCGCGCGGTGTGTCGCGGCCGTGCCAGTGGCTGTACGAGCAGGGCATCACGCGCATCGAGGTGGTCGGCTGGGACCGCCACTACCTCGACCGGGACCATGACGGGATCGCCTGCGAACGTGCCGACTGACGGTCCGCGCCGACCTGGGCGTTGAACTCGGGGGTCCTGAACGCAGGACACGCGGGACCTGAACGTACGACACGCGCGTTCTGAACGTAGGACTCTCGCGAGAGTCCTACGTTCAGCGGCGGTGAGTTCAGCGGTCGGCCAGGCGGTCCAGGGCGGTGCCGACGCGGTCCGTCAGCAGCGAGAGGGCGCCGACGGTGCGGGTGGTCGGGTCGTCGGTGGAGCCGCCCAGGGCCTGGGCGCGGACGTAGGACTCCTTGACCTCCGACCAGCGGGCCGCCTGGGCCCGCGTCAGCGTGCCGCGCAGCTCGGCCAGCTTCAGCAGGTTCGCCTCGGCGCCCGAGGTCAGCGTCTGGGCTTCGCCCGCGTAGTGGTCGTCGATCACGGCGGCCAGCTCGGCGTCGTTCATCACCGGCACGACCTTCTCCGCCAGCTTGTTCATGTTCCGGTAGGAGCCCTGGAGCTGGAACGGCGGCTCGACGCGCGAGGCGTCGGACTGGGCGGCCGAGGCGATGTACGCCTGGTTGTTCGCCAGCACGACCTCCTGCACGCGCAGCAGCTTGCGCAGCACGGACAGCACCTGCTCCAGCTCGACCGACGAGTACGCGTGCGCGAGCCGGTCGGCCCGCACGTCCTCGCCCCGCGCCATCCGCACGAGCAGCTCCACGTCGCCCCGGTCCCGGGTCGACAGCGGCGCGAGCACCGGGTTCGACGTCAGCGCGTTCTCGATGTAGCTCAACGCGAACAGGTCCTCGCGCCCGGACAGCACGTCGCCCAGGTTCCACACGTCGGCGCGGTTGGCGAGCATGTCGGGGATCCGGAACCGCCGCCCCGACTCGGTGTACGGGTTGCCCGCCATGCACACCGCGAACCGCTTGCCGCGCAGGTCGTAGGTGCGCGTGCCGCCGTCCCACACGCCTTCCATCCGCCGCTGCGCGTCGCACAGCGAGATGAACTTCTGCAGCAGCTCCGGCGACGTGTGCTGGATGTCGTCCAGGTACAGCAGCACGTTATTGCCCGCCTCCAGCGCGAACGAGATCTTCTCGACCTCCTGCCGCGCGGTGGCGTTCGGCGCGTCCGCCGGGTCGACCGACGTCACGTCGTGGCCCAGCGACGGGCCGTTGACCTTGACGAACACCAGCCCGAGCCGGTTGGCCACGTACTCCATCAACGTGGTCTTGCCGTAGCCGGGCGGTGAGATGAGCAGCAGCAGGCCCATCTGGTCGGTGCGCTTCGAGTCGCCCGCCGCGCCGAGCTGCTTGGCGAGGTTGTCGCCGATCAGGGGCAGGTACACCTCGTCGAGCAGCCGGTTGCGCACGAACGCGCTCATCACCTTCGGCTGGAACTCGTCCAGGCGCAGGCGCGCGCGCTCGGCGGCCACGACCTCGTTGCGCCGACGCTGGTAGGCCCGGTAGGCGGGCACGCGTTCCTCGCGGAACCGGCGCGTGCGGGTCAGCAGCTCGTCCAGCCGGATCTCCAGCTCGCGGTCGGCGATCCGCGGGTGCGTGCCGAGCAGGCCGTCCGCGGTGGCCGTCAGCTGCGCCGACGACTCGTGCCGCGGCAGGTCCCGGCACAGCTCCAGCGCCACCGCTTCCGGCAGGTCGGGGTCGGCTCTGCCGCCCAGGAACGCCTCGTACCAGCCCTCCACCAAACGCCGCCGCACGTCCAGGTCGCTGAACGCCCGCAGGTCCTCGTCGAACTCCTTGCGCCCGCCCAACGCCCGGTGGAACGCGTCCACCAGAGCGCGCGCTCCTGCGCTCGTCGCGAACCCGAACGGCGCGCTGCACAGCTCCTCGAACAGGTACTCGCCGGCCAACGGGTCACCGGCCGCCCCGGACAGCTCGGCGCACAGCTCGTCGATCGCCGCCGTGTGCCCGAACGCCTCCCGCGCCCGACCCAGCGACGCCGCCCGCCGCTCGATCAGGGCCCGGTCGGCCTCGTCCGCCGAAGCCCAGAACAGCTGCGCCGCCGCACGCGCGGACGGCGGGTACCGCAGCACACCCGCGCCCGCGTGCAGCCGCAGCACCACGTCGAGGATCCGTGCCGCGTCGTGGTCGTGCACGCCGCGCTCGTAGCCCTCGTCCAGCCGCGACTCGGCCACCTGCCGCACCAGGTCCGGCAACCGGTCCTCGGTGACGGCGGCGTGCAGCCCGTCCAACGGGTGCGTGGCCAGGATCGACGTGGCCAGGTGCTCGGCCCGGTACACCTCGGCCGTCTCCGACACCAGCAACTGGTCCCAGAACGGCCTGGTGTCCGCGAACGCGGGGTCGCGCACGGGCGAGCGGAAGTCGGTGCCGGTGATGGCGAACGCGAGCTCGCCGTCCTTCGGCACCAGCGTCAGGTCGACGGGCTGGGTGTTCACCGCGAACCGGTGCCTGCCGAGCCGGATCGTCTCGCCGTCGAACAGGTCCAGCCGGTCGCGCAGCGAGCGGCCCGCCTCCTGCCGCGCGGCCAGCACCCGGCCGTCCAGCTCCTCGGCCCGCACCTGGTCGCCGAGCGTCCGCAGCTCCTCGGCCACCGAGCGGATCTTCGCCACCATCGGGTCGGACGCGAAGTACGTGTTGACCTCGTCCAGCGACGCCAGCGACGCGACCCGCCTCGTCACGCTGACGAGGATCCGGTCGGCGGAGGACGCGAGCCGGTCGGCGCGCCGGGCCCGGTCGTCCAGCAACGCCTGCTTGCGCGACGAGAACGCCTCGTAGACGTCGGTCCGCTTGTCGCCGAGCCGGGTCAGGAAGTCGTCGAACTCGCCGAACCGCGACTCCAGGTTCTCCAGCTGCAGCAGCAGCCGACCCAACTGCTCGTCGCACCGCTGCGGCGTGTCCGCCACCGCCAGCGCGCCGGTGATCGCCTGGCCGAGCAGCGCGAACTCGGCGGCGAACTCGGCCCGGCCCTCGGTGGCCAGCAGGGCACGCCTGCGACCGTCCACAGTGGCCCGTGCCCGGTTCAGCCCGCCGAGCACCTCGCCGATGCGCTCCAGGATCGACGTGCGCACGGTGGCGTCGGCGATGTCGAGCGAGCCGACGACCTCGGTCAGCACCTCCAGGCCGCGCTGCCGCTGCGCCAGCTCCTCGACCACCGGCTCGGCCTCGGCGACCGTGCCGATCGCGTCCGCCGCGCCGACCAGCGCCTCGACCTGCTCGTGGTAGCCCGCGAGCGCGTCGTCACGCCGCAGGTGCTCGACCGCGCGCCGCGCCGTGCCGCCCAGCTCGTCGTCCAGCGACGCCACCAGGGCGTCGATGCGCGCCACGTCGGCGTACCGCATCTCCTTCAACGTCACCAGGTGCCCCTGCGCCTGCCGAAGGTCGGCCAGCTGCCGCACCCACGCGTCGGCGGTCGTCGGCACCTCTCCGCGCACCCGGCGGAGGATCGAGGCGATCCGCGCGTCCGCCTCGGCCACCGCCGTCGCCGCCTGGTCGGTCAGCGCCTGCACGGTCTCGAACTCGTCCAGCACCTGCTCGGCCGTCGCCCGGACCTGCGTCAACGGCGTGCGCAGGTCTTCCAGCTCCGGCTCGCCGAGCCAGTGGTAGGCGTCGAACACCCTGGTGCACGAGGAGATCAGGTCCTCGAACACCGGCACGGACGGCGCCATCTCGCCGACCATCCGGCTCACCGACAGGCAGTCGGAGATGCCGCGCACCAGGTCGGCGTTCCCGACCCGCTCCAGCGGTCCCGTGCCGACGGGCTGCGCGGCGGCGTAGGCGTCGGACAGGTACGGCGTCTGCCACACCTGCATCGGGTGCACGCGGGTCGGCTCGTCGCTCATCGCGCGGAAGACGACCAGCGTGCCGTCGTCGAACAGCGAGTACCCGTGGCACGACAGCGGGTTCGCCACTTCCTTGCGGATCACGTTGTACGGCAGCAGCAGCGACCGGCCGTCGCGGCGGGCGTGGAAGACGTACAGCACGTCCTCGCCGTTGGTGGAGCGGATGACCCGCTCGAACTCCAGCTCGTCCACCGGGGTGTCGAAGGTCTTGTTCACGCCCGTGGCCAGGTAGTAGCCGCCGGGGAAGATCAGGCCCTGGTCCTCGGGCAGCCGCTGGCACGCCTGGCCGATGCCGTCGAGCCGCACCACGGACCGGGTGCGCGTGTTGAACACCAGGTGCCGCCACGCGGTCTCGTTGTACGGGCGGATGCGCAGCAGGATCAGCGAGCCGACCCGCGCGTACTGCACCTCGCCGTCGGCCAGCGACTGCAGCGGCTCGTCCACCGGCTCGGTGTAGACGCCCTCGCCGGTCTCGGTGTTGTTCTCCACCTTGATCGTGAGGTCGCCGCCGATGGTCTCGACGAACACCTCGTCCTCGATCGAGATGTGCGGGTGCCGGCCGAGCACGTGGTGCTCGCGGCCGGTCACGACCCACTCGAAGTCGTGCGAGGGCGGGAACACGTGGTCGCGCTCGCCCCGGTTGTCCAGGTACTTCACCGTGCCGTCCACGTCGACCTGCCAGCGCAGCACCCGGATGTCGCCGATGCGGGCGCCGGTCTGGAACACCGCCAGCAACCGGCCCTCGACCCGGCGCAGCTGGATCAGCCTGGTGTCGCGGTAGTACCGGTACAGCTCGGCGAAGTCGCGCTCGAACTGCGGGTCGCGCAGCAGGCCGGGCAGCTCGTCGTCGGCCGGATCGCCGGAGGTGGCGTCCTCGAACCGGAACGCGTCGCCGTCGCGGGTGAAGCGGTGCAGCGAGAACACGTCGTCGACCGTCGTCTCCGGCTTGAGGCCGATGAAGACGTTGTAGCCGAACAGCATGAGCCCGGCGACCTGCACCACGTCACGCGGCACGCAGTTGTGCTCGGTGCGGATGCGCTCGGTGCCCAGCAACGTCAGCTCGGCACTGCCGAACGCCTCCAGCCGGCGCGCGTTGAGCGCTTCCGCCCGGCGGGCGAGCCCGGCGGCCTGCTCGGCCAGCCGGGCCCGCAGCACCTCGTAGGTGCCCGCTTCCAACGTCGCCGCGGGCGCCGCCTCCACTGGCGCCGTCACGACAGCGAGGCGACCGGCCGCTCGGCCACGCCGAGGCGCTGCGCGGCGGCCAGCAGCTCGCGCAGCTTGCCCTCGTCCGGCCCACCGGAGTTGATCAGCTTGAGCAGCAGGGCGGACACCGTCAGGTTCTTCACGTCACCGGTGCTGATCGAGCCGAGCAGCCTGCCGATGTCGTCGGTGAAGCTCGCCGACCCGTTCAGCCACGGCCCGGCGAGGGTCTGCGCGACCTCGGAGTGCCCGACGAACCCGTCGACCTGCTTGCCCATCGTGATGGCGCCGACGATCCGGTCGAAGAACACGCTGTCGCCGCCGACGATGTCGATGTCGGCCTTCTCCAGGCCCGCGGCGAGCACCAGCGCCTGCGACTCGGCCACCTGCCGCTGCACGCCGAGCCCGGCCAGCCGGACCTCCTTGTCGGCCTCCAGCCGCAGCCGGTACTCCTCGTGCTCGCGGGTGGCGTCGTCCAGCGCGGCCATAGCGCCCGCCTTGTCGGCCAGGCCCTCGGCCTCGCCCTTCAGCTTCTCGCGGATCGCGAGCGCCTCGACGAGCGCCTTCTCCTTCTCCACCACGGCCTCGGCGCGGCCGACCTTCTCGATCGCCTCCGCGTCGCGCTCGCGCACCTGCACGTCGGCGAGACCGGCCGCCGCCGCCTCCGCCTGCTTGCCCTCGGCGAGCCGGATCATGGCGCGGGTGTCCAGCTCGGCGGCCTGCTGCCGCGTCTCGGCGAGCAGCAGTTCCTCGCGTGCCTTGAACTTCGCGGCCTGCTCCGCGGCCTCGGCCGCCTTGATGTCCTTGACCAGGCCTTCCTGCGCCTCGGCCTCGGCCCTGATCACCACGGTCTGGCGGTGCCGCTCGGCCTCCTCGACCACGCGCAGCCGCTTGATGATCTCCTCCTGCTCGGCCACGGTCTTCTCCACCGCGATGCGCTCGCGCACCACCTCGGCGATGGACCGCTTCTCGGCCTCCAGCTCCTTGTCCGCGGCGATGCGGGACAGCTCGGTCTCCCGCTCCCGGCCGATGACCTCCAGCATCCGGTCCTTCTCGATGCGCTCGGTCTCGATCGCGA
Organism: Actinosynnema sp. NPDC023794; assembly: GCF_040639675.1. NCBI lineage: Bacteria > Bacillati > Actinomycetota > Actinomycetes > Pseudonocardiales > Pseudonocardiaceae > Actinosynnema > Actinosynnema sp. NPDC023794. The sequence continues at coordinate 37,011 of NZ_JBFAFR010000040.1, forward strand.
TCACGCGTTCGCGGTTCTTCTCCGCCACCGCGATCTCGCGCGCCTTGTTCTCGCTCTGGATGCCCAGCTGCTCGTCCGTGCGGATGTGCGCGGTGTTCGACTTGAGGCGTTCCTCGGCCTGCACCTTGGCGATCTCCGCCTCCTCGCGGGCCCGCATCGTCTCGACCTCGCGCTTCTGCTTGATCTCCGCGTCCGCCTGGCGGCGCTCCAGCTCCAGGATCGCCTCGCGCGCCTCGACGTTCTGGCGCGTGATCTCCTTCTCCTCGTGCCGGGTGAACTCGTTCGTCCGGACGTGCTCGATCGCGGTCAGCTCGGTGATCTTGCGGATGCCCTGCGCGTCGAGGATGTTCGACGGGTTGAGCTGCGCCATCGGCGTCTGCTCGAGGTAGTCGATCGCCGCGTCCTCGAGGCTGTAGCCGTTGAGGTCGGTGCCGATGACCTGGATGATCCGGTCGCGGAACTCGTCGCGCTTGGTGTAGAGGTCGATGAAGTCGAGCTGCTTGCCGACCGTCTTCAACGCCTCGGAGAACTTGGCGTTGAACAGCTCCTGGAGCGTCTGCTCGTCGCTCGCCCGCGCGGTGCCGATGGCCTGGGCGACCTTGATGACGTCCTCGACGGTCTTGTTGACCCGCACGAAGAACGTGATCCGGATGTCGGCGCGGATGTTGTCCTGGCAGATCAGGCCTTCCTGGCCGGCGCGGCGGATCTCGATGGTCTTCACCGAGATGTCCATGATCTCCGCGCGGTGCAGCACCGGCAGCACCACGGCGCCGGTGAACGTGACGTCCACCTTGCGCACCTTGGAGATGATCAGCGCCTTGCCCTGGTCGATCTTGCGGAACAGGCGGCTGATCAGGATCAGCAGGCCGATGACGACGACCAGGACGACGGCGACGAGAATGCCGAAGCCGGTGGTGATGACGTCCATCAGTGGTCCCCCCGTGTGAGAGTCGGGTCGTGTCCGATTTCGAGGGACGCGACCCAGAAGAACTCGCCGTCCACGTCGTAGTCGAAGATGAGTGCGGTGGTGCCCGCGGTGAGCGCGTCCGTGCCCGGTTGGCGCACCTGCACGACGGCCGACGAGCCGTCCGCGGCGGTGACTTCCGCCTGACCGAAGGTCTGCGTGACGCGGCCCGTGCGGATGACGCAGGTGCGGCCGATGAAGTCCAGGCGCGAGGCGGGCGGGTCGGCCGGGAACAGCCGCTTCAACGGCGTCATCGCCAGCCGCGTCAGCACCAGGCCGACGGCGAGCGACCCGCCGAGCACGCCGGTGCCCGCGAGCACCGAAGCCGGTTCGAGGACGACGACGCCCGACAGGCAAGCGAACCAGGACACCGCGATCAGCAGGGAGACGCCGAGGGTCGCCGGCACGCCACCGACGTCGAGCTCGACCCAGTCCGCGTCCGCCGCGCCGAAGGCGACCAGCAGCCAGAAGGCCACCACGATCACCAGCAGGACGCTGAGCGGGGCGACCGGGAATCCCAGCGACGCCGCGAAGAACTCCCCCATGTACCCCCCTTTCGCGGGACCTTAACCCGTTTTCGGCGGGGAACCGCGGGGAATGACTCAACGCGGTCGGACCACCCCGGTCAGTACACGAGCAGGCCGGACACCTTGGTCGACGGGTCGCCCGCGTGGCCGACCACGCCGCCGTCGGCGAACGGCGCAGTCCGAACGCCCATGCCCGCGAAGCCCTGGTCGGTCACGAACCAACCCCACGTCGTCAGCCACGGCCGGTCGTCGCCGGGCACGACGTCGGGCGTCGGCCGCACGCGTTCCTGCACGACGCAAGGCTGTCCGGCCAGGTCGTCCAGCAGCTCGACCCATTCCCTGTCGGTCATGAGCCAGCCGGGGTGCACGCCCACCGCCTTGACGGTCAGCTTCTCCCGGTCCGCGCGCAGCCGGTCGCGCGGCACGTCCCGCACGTGACGCGTCCACGGCACCAGCCGGTCCACCAGCGCCTTGTCGTCGTCGGTCAGCACCTCGCGGTGCTCGGACAACAGGGCGAGGGTCGACCTGCTGCCGTAGTAGCAACTCGACAACGGCGTGTGGAGCTCGGTCTTGTGGCCCTTGGCCAGGACGTCCGCGTGACCCACGGCTTGCGCGGCGGAGAAGTACCGCACCACCACGTCCAGCTTCGTGCCGCGCAGGTGCAGGAAGCCGTTGCGCTCGGTCACCTCGTGCAGCTCGCCGAGCAGCACGTCGACGCCCAGCCGGGCGCACGTCTCCTTGAAGCTCGCGAAACCCAGGGGCATCCCGCCCTCCGCGAGGAACGCAACGGTGCGGTCGCGACCGACGGCGTCGAGCAGCTTCTCGATCGGGTTGTAGCAGGCCAGCTCGTGCTCGCGCACGAACGGCTGGAAACCGGGGTCCTCGTGGATGACGCGGGCCAGTTCGCCGAGGTCCGGGCCGTCGACCTGCGTGCCCGCGTTGATCCCCAGCAGCCGGAACCCGTCGCCGACCCGGTGGATGTCCGCGCGACCGTGCATCGGCGGGCGGTCGGAGCCCATGATCGCGGCTTCCTCGGGCGGGATGCCCAGGGCGTCCGCGAACCGGGTGAAGCTGCCGTCGAACACCTTGCGCGGCAAGGAGAAGAGGAGCTCGAAGAAATCCATCACGTCCGCCGCGACGCGGTGCGCGGTGTACTCCTCCAGGAAGAACGGCCGGTCGACCAGCCGGTGCGCGTAGGCGGCGCGCAGGTGCGGCGGCAGGTCGAGCCGGCCCATCACCCCGTGCAGGCTCTCGTCGTCCAGGTACGCCTGCGTCACGTGGTCGGTCACCGTCGCCGCTCCTCGGGTCGTGGGTCGGCGCACATGATGGCGGAGCGGTCAGCCCGCGAGGACCCCCCGGAGCACCGTGCGCAGCGCCGCGGCGGGGTCGAAGCGTGGGTTCGGGTTCGCGAGCTGGTTGGCCAGCAAGCCGTCGATCACGGCCAGGAGCAGGGCCAGGTCGGCGGGAGGGTCGGCCGCGCCGAGGCCGGCGATCAGGGGCAGGGCCCAGCTCCCGATCTCGCGGTGGGCCCTGTCCACGTCGCCGCGCAGTTCGGGGCGTTGGGCGACTTCGACGAACAGCGCGTGGCGCGCGAGCGTGAGGACGCGGTCCTCGGCCAGGCGCTCGACCAGCGCGCCGACGGCGTCGGCGAAGGCCTCGGGGGTGGCGACGTCGCCGGCCACGCTCGCCCACAGCGCGGTCTCGTGCTCGAGGAGGCGGCCCAGGACGGCGCCGATCAACGTGTCGCGGGTGCGGAAGTGGTTGGACGTGGAGCCCTGCGGCAGGCCGGCTTCGGTGTCGACGGCGCGGTGGGTGAGCTGGCGCATGCCGCCCGTGCCGAGGACGCGGATCGCGGCGTCGAGCACTTGCTGTTGCCTGGTCATCGACCAGCACACTACACCCGTAGTGTTTGTCACTACAGCTGTAGTACGGTGTGCCGCATGGGACTTCGGCGCGCAGCGGTGATCGGTGGAGGGGTCGGCGGCCTGGCCGCGGCCATCGGGATGCGGCGGCACGGGTGGGAGGTGGACGTGTTCGAGCGTTCGGCGGCGTTGCCGGACGTCGGCACGGGGCTCGGGATCTGGCCCGACGCGGTGGCGGCGTTGGACCGGTTGGGGTTGGGCGACGCGGCCCGGCGCGTCGGGCGGCGGCAGGCGGACGGGGTGGTGCGGAAGCCGGACGGGACGGTGATCGGGACCATCGCGGCGAGTTCGGTGCACCTGCTGACGCGGCCGGCGTTGCTGGGCGTGCTCGCGGGGGCGTTGCCGGACGGGGTGGTCCGGTTCGGCACGCCGGCGGGCTTGGCGGACTGCGCCGGCTACGACGTGGTCGTCGGCGCGGACGGCATCCACAGCGCGGTGCGCGGCGAGCTGTTCGACGCATCGGTCCGCCGGTCGGGGGCGGTCGGTTGGCGCGGCACCGTGGACATCCCGGTCGACGCGGGCGGCGAGACGTGGGGGCGTGGCGGCAAGTTCGGCCTCACGCCACAGGCCGACGGGCGCACCAACTGGTACGCGATGGGGTCGGACCTCTCGCAGTTCGCGGACTGGCACGACCCGATCCCGCGCGTGCTCGCTTCGGCCACCGACGTGCTGCGGCACGAGCTGCTGTTCCTGTCGCCGTTGCCGAGCTACACCTCCGGGAGGGTGGCGCTGCTCGGCGACGCCGCGCACGCCATGACACCGGACCTCGGGCAGGGCGCGTGCCAGGCGATCATCGACGGTGTGGTGCTGGCGGAGTGCCTGGCGGGTGATGACGTCGACGCGGGGTTGCGGTCGTACGACTCGAAGCGCCGCCGGGTGACGCAACGGCTGGCCGCGCGGTCGCTCCAGCTCAACCGGCTGGCCCGGATGCGCCGGTTCACCGGTGTGCGCGACGCGGGTCTGCGGGTGGCGTTGGCGTTCGCGGGTTAGGACTGCGGGAGCTTCACCGCCTTGCGGGTGCGCGGCGCGGACGGTGGCGGCACGACCGGGCCGATGTCGCCGTCGGGCGCTTCGTCCAGGTCGACGATCACGGGGGCGTGGTCGCTCGGCCCGGTGCCCTTGCGGGCGTGCCGGTCGACCCAGGCGGCCTCGACCCGCGCGGCGACCGGGCCGGACGCCAGGACGAGGTCGATGCGCATGCCGAGGTCCTGGTGGAACATGCCGGCGCGGTAGTCCCAGTAGGTGAAGACCCGCTCGTCCGGCCACCGGTCGCGGACCACGTCGTGCAGCCCGATCGCCCGCAGCGCCGCCAGCGCCTCCCGTTCGGGCTCGGTCACGTGCGTGTGGCCCACGTAGGCCGCCGGGTCGAACACGTCCGCGTCGGCGGGCGCGATGTTGACGTCGCCGCAGACCAGGGCGTCCCGCGGCCCGGCCGCCACCACGTCCCGCAACGCCGCCAGCCAGGCCAGCTTGTAGTGGTAGTGGTCGGAGTCCGGCGTCCGCCCGTTGGGCACGTAGACGGAGTGCACCCGCACCCCACCGCAGGTGGCCGCCACCGCCCGCGCTTCGGGGTGCGGGAACCCGGGCCCGTCGGCGAGGCCGTCGACCACGTCGTCCAACCCGACCCGCGACAGGATCGCGACACCGTTCCACCGGCCTTCGCCGTGCGCCGCCACCTCGTACCCTCGGCCGGACAACTCGTCACCGAGCAGGGCCGCGAACGCGTCGTCCGCGAGTTTCGTCTCCTGCAGGCAGACCACATCGGGCTGCCTCTGGTCGAGCCACGGCAACAACCGCGGCACCCGCTGCTTGACCGAGTTCACGTTCCACGTAGCCACCCGCACGTCCCCACCGTAGTCCGCGTGCGGCGCCCGGACGCACCGCCAACCCCCTGACCAGCACTTCTGCGCGCGGTGCGCGGCGGAACGTGACGCCACCCACACCACCCGGTCGACCACCTGGCTCACCGGGAGCCCCGGTCTCGGTAAGCTGTCGGCCACGGGCTGCTAGCTCAATTGGCAGAGCAGGAGACTTTTAATCTTCGGGTTCAGGGTTCGAGTCCCTGGCGGCCCACCAGACTCGCTGGTCACGACGATCTGTCGGAGGCCGAGCTACTTCGAAGCCCTCATTTACCCCTCACTTACGGGATGACCGCCCCGAGCGCGTCCGCCGCCGCACGACCGGGTGACCGGCGGCCCATGTAGACGTCCTGCGTCATCGACGGCCGGGAGTGACCGAGCAGGTCCGCGATCTGCCTCGCCGTCAAGCCGGCCTCATCGAGCAGCGTCGTGACCGTCCGCCGAAAGGTTCGGAAAGTCACCCATTCGTAGCCGGTTCGGGTGATGAACGGCTTCCATGCACGATTGCGGACGTTGGTTGCTTCACGGATCGTGCCGGTCGAACTGGAGGAGATCGGACCGCCGAGACTCAACGCCTTCGAGCGCCTTTCCACGAGCATGGCGGCGCACCAGTCCGGCAGCGGAATCGGTCGTCCAAAGTGGTGAAGAGGCCCGAAGTTCGCCGTTCCCGCCGAACCCCGGACCCGGACCGCTACACCGAGCAGGTAGCCACCTCCGCCGCCTCCGGACGTTCACCGACGTCGGGCAGCCACACCAGCCGCGCCCTCAACTCATTGCGCGCGCTGCTGAACAGGTGCAGTGCGTTCTCCGGCTTGCCCAGACTCATGCGGGAGTGGTCGTGAACCGCGAAGACCTCCGCACGGTCCTCGAAGGCGAAGCCCCACCCGACGACCCAGCCGTCCAGGCGTTCACCGAACTCCTGCACCACCGCGAACACCCGCGGCGCGGACGTCACCGCCATCATCTCCAACAGTGCCGCGAACTCCGCTTCACCACACAACGGCTTCAAGCCGTCGACCTCACTCACCGGCCGGCTTCCTTCGCGTCGTCGCTGACGGGAACCGTCAGCGCGTTCACCTCGTCGGGCGTCGTGCCCACCAAGGCACTCAAGTGCTCGAAGTCCAGCGGCGCGAGCTGGGTGAGGGCTTCGCACCGGTCGGCGAACTGCGTAGCCGACTCGGCCAGCTCACGCGCGAAGCTGATCGCGAGCTGCGCCCCGCCCTCGCGTCCGGCGATCTGCACCGTCAGCCGCGCGTCACCGGACGTGATCACCAGGGACGGATGCCCCTGTGCCCGTTCCACCAACGCCGACTCGGCGTCCTCCTCCGGCTGGAGGAGCAAGTACATCCCCATCGGTTCGACCTCCGTGTACACCTGGGACTTGCTCGACCAGATTCACGCGGAAGGAAGACCGATCCCATACCAATGACTGATCGGATATCGCCGTCACCACTAACCGCAGGTCAGCCCGGTAATCGGCGAGTTACACTCCGAAGTAAGCACAGCTCGACCAGGGGGTGAACGATCACGTGACCACGTCCAAACGACGCTGCCGCACGTGTGACACCTTGCTGGCCAGTGACAACCGGGGCGAACGCTGTGGCCGATGCACCGCGGCTTCTACACTCCACGCCACGACGCTGCCGCCGGAGTTCTGGGCCAAGCCCACCATCCGCGAGGCGTTCGAGTCCCGCAACATCGGCCAGGTCTTCCGCGCCTACCGCCAAGCCCAGAACCCGACCGTCCCACAAGCCACCCTCGCCGCCTGGCTCGACCTCACCCAGGGCCGCATCAGCGAAGTCGAACGCTCCCGCCGCCCGGTCACCGACCTCGATCGCCTCGAACGCTGGTGCGACGCCCTCCACGTCCCGCGTCATCTCCGCTGGTTCGACGGCACCGCGCGCGAAGTCCACGACGTCCGCAACCTGTACGCGAGCCGCACCGTCGACCCGAGCCCGGTCTACTCGCCTCACCAGTCATGGGCGCCGGTAGACCAGCCACCACCCCAGCCCGTTCAAGAGCTGGACATCGTGCAAGTGGGCATCCCGCGCCTACGCCGCGCCCTCGACATCCTCGACCTACCCGACGACGGCCCCACCCGAAGCCTTCCCGAGCTGGCCGCCGACGTCGCCCGAATGAACGAGCACCGCCTCGAAGCCCGCTACGGCGAACTCGTCCGCCACCTACCCGCCCTGATCGGCGAACTGGCCCGAGCCCGCCAACTCCTCGATCCAGCAGACCGCCGTCACGTCGCGTCCCTGCTGACCCTGGCCCTACGCGCCGCCGACGGCGTGGCCTACAAGTACCGATACTTCGACCTGTCGGCCCGCCTCATCGACCTCATGCGCGCGACAGCCAACGAGTCCGACAACCCGCTACTGCCCGCAGCAGTCGCCTACGTGCGCACCGAAACGTTCTTCGCCAGCGGCGACCTCCACACCGCCGCCCGCGCCCTCGACCACGCCGCGGACCAACTCCCCACCCGCGACCTGAAACAGGCACCTACCGCAGCCGCCTTCGGCGCACTCCACATGCGAGCCGCAGTCGTCGCCGCCCGAGCAGGCAAAGCCGACATCGCCGCCGACCACCTCCTTACCGCCCGCTACGCCGCCCACGCCACACCCGAAGGCATCTACCACGGCACCGCCTTCGGCCCGGCGTCTCTCCGCATCCACGAGCTGGCCGTTGCCGCCGAGCTGCGCGACGCAGCAGGCATCCAACGAGCGTCCACCTGGCACCCGCCAGCCGAACTACCCGCCGAGCGCCGCTCGCACTACTACATCGACCTGGCCCGCGCCCAACTCGACCTCGGACGCCACGAAGACGCCTACCTGTGCCTGCAGGCCGCCCGCCAAGCCGCACCCGAACACGTCCGCGCCCACCCACAGGTCCGCCAAGCCCTGTCGGTATTGCTGCGCACCCACCCGTCACTCAGCTCCGGCCTACTCGACCTGGCCGCTTGGGCGGGCGCTCGCTGAGCGGCTACGTCTCAGCCGCTCGCCAGGAGCTCCGGCAGATCGTGCAGTGAGTCGATCACCCAATCGGCATCCCGACGCACCAACGGGTCATCCGCCCACAGGTACCCCCACGGCCCACGCCGGATCAACGCGGTACGCAACCCAGCCGCCTTCGCCGCCACAACATCGTTGTCCCGGTGATCACCGACGTACAGCACCTCACCAGCCACCGCCGCAGGCGTCATCTCCACCACCCGCTCGAAGAACTCCGCCGCAGGCTTGGCCACACCCCACTCACCAGACGTCGCCAACCCATCCACCGGCAACTTCAACCCACGCAGCAACTCAGCCACCCGAGCAGTCTGGTTCCCCGCAACCCCAACCCACACCCCAAGCTCCTGCAACCGTGCCAACCCAGCCCGCACATCCAGGTACAGGTCGCTCTCCTCGATGCGCTCCCCAACCCCAGCCTCCTCCCGCAACCGCCGCTCACGGGCCACATCAAACCCAGGCCGGAAGTACTGGAACGTCTCCGCGTTATCCCGCCCCGCCGCCGTCACCGCACCCAGCACCGTCGAGAACGTATGCCGAGACACCCCAACCCAGTCCGCCCAAGCACCCCACTCCCGCGAGTCGTCCAACAACGTCTCACCCACGTCAAACACTACTGCAGCAAACAATTTCACTCCGCTAGTCAATCTTTATAGTGCAACTTTGTTAATATTACATCGTCCAACTATCCCCCAGTGGGGGTGCGCCCGAATTAGTGCCACCTACTCTCCCATCGGTGGATTCACGGCATAAGTGAACATGCGGGAATCGTCATGACTTGGGACACCCATGTCATCTCGATGACGGTGAAAGCGCGACTCAGCAAGGATGTGGACGACCAGGGTGAAGTGTTCGGATACGTCATCTTCCACTACCGTGTAGCTAAATGTAACCTGGTCGCCGACGGGAACTTCGTGCTCCAAGACATCGACAAGGTACGAGCTTCGATACTTCAGAAGCCTCCATCGCACCGATTTACCGCGAGCGCCGAATGCTGAACCACTGAATGTCAGTTCGTCGCCAACTTCGACTCGCGGCCCTCCGTGTGAGCGATGTCCGTACACTCCTTCGAGACCGAAGCCATCTTTGACGCTTTCGATCAGCGGATAATAAACAGCAGAAGAATTTGCCTTACTCCGGAACAGCGAGACCTGATTCCTGATCATGCCGGCTATACCTGATATGAGTTCTCGTTCATGAGTCACCAAGTCGCGGCTGTGCGCAACCGAGTTTCGCACATCCATGATAATCCCAAAGAAGGCGTCGGTCCTACCTTTGTCATCGAAGATAGGTTTGAACTTCTCCCAGTTCTTCGAAACAAGGCCAGTGAGGTGATACGTCTCAACGTAGTCAAGCAGGTCGGACGAAACTACCGTGCCATCGCGCCTTCGCTGCTCTTCCTGTTGTCGCTCGACCAGTTTTTCCTTGTCAGGTGCACCGGTTACCGCAAGCCACTCATCGCCATCAAATATTTGTCGAATGGCTAGTCGTAGCGCGGTCTCGATAGATCGCAACGCGTCACTAGGCTCCATGTGAACACTCTATCGGGCTCCACCTACATGCTGCGTGTTCAGAGTTTCTTTTCTTCATCAAGGCGGCCCCCTTCGGGGGCCGCTAGCCGTTGGTGCTAGGCCGACGCCGAAGGACCGACGCCCCAGTAGTACGGACGCGCCCAAGCGGGCCTGGCGGCCCGCCGGCGCGCCGCCGAGGAAGGGCGCCGGTCCCGTCGTCGCCGAGGAACGGCCAGCGACCCCCGAAGGCGTCCGCAAAAGATCAAAGATGCGCTCGCCGCGCGGCAGGTCTCCAGGATGGCCGGAGGGCAGCGCACGCATGCGTGCCAGCGTGGGCCGGGGTTCGCGCCATCCCGTCGACCTCCCAGAGGGCTATCACGGTTGCCGAGGGCCTGCGAGCCTGGCACGTCGGCCGCCAGCTGACCGGTATGTCGCAGGCCCTCGGCAACCGTGATAGGGCTTCGCCAGGTCGACGGGATGGCGCGAAACCCCTCTATCGGATCAAGAACCCCGTTGTAACTGCATGTAGTCGACCGACGATCCTCTTCTCATGGGAGAGCAGCGGGACCGACCTGCCTACAAGGTCCTGTCCACCAAGACCATCGTCTGGTTCGGCGTGCTTTTGGTGGTGGTCGGCGCAGGTCTGGCGGCGGCTCTACTGCGGTCCTACGGTGCTGGCACCGAGGCCGACAAGGCGCGCTTGGACGCGATCAGGACCGCCGGAACCATCGTGGTGGGCACTGGAGGAGTCGCGGCTTTGTGGTTGGCGGCCCGGAGGCAGCAGGCCACAGAGATAGCGCTGCGGCAGAAGGACGCAGACCAAGCGCACCAGGAGCAGGACGCTGCCGAGCGGCGGGTTACGGAGCTGTACACCAAGGCGGTGGAGCAGCTTGGCTCGGAGAAGGCACCGGTGCGCCTCGGTGGGATGTACGCGCTTGAACGCCTGGCGCAGAATGCGCCAGACCAGCGCCAGACCATTGTAAACGTGTTGTGCTCCTACCTTCGGATGCCTTTCCAGTCGCCGATTGCCCTTGATGCCGTGCCTGCCGAGTCCACAGCGGCCAAGGCGCTGATAGTCCCGCAGCAGTGGAAAACGTCAGCAGTTGACGGGAATGCGGAGCCGATCGTGGATCGCGACGAGAATGAACGGCGTATACAGGAGCGTGAGGTACGGCTTACTGCGCAACGCATCATCACGGAGCATCTTCACCCACAGTATGACGCTGGCCACCCGGCGGATACCTTCTGGGAACACATCAACCTTGACCTCACCGGGGCAACACTTATCGCGCTTGATCTTCATGGATGCCGTGTCGGGACGGCTCAATTCGACGGGGCGAAGTTCGAGAGGGGTGCCGGGTTCATCGGCATGACGTTTGAGGGAGGTGCCATGTTCGCCGGGGCGAAGTTCGAGGGGGATGCTGCGTTCGTCGGAGTAATGTTCGAGGGGATCGCCGTGATCGATGAGGTGACGTTCATGGGGGACGCCGGGTTCGACGGAACGACGTTCAAGAGAGTCGCCAGGTTCGACGAGGTGACGTTCGGCGGGCTGACCGGGTTCAATGGAGCGACGTTTGAGCAGAATGCCGTGTTCGGCGGGGCTACGTTCGGCGGGTTCGGCGGGTTCGACGGGGCGACGTTTCAGGGAAACGCCGGATTCGACGGGGCGACGTTTGAGGAGAATGCCGTGTTCGGCGGGGCTACGTTCGGCGGAATCGGCGGGTTCGACGGGGCAACATTTCAGGGAAACGCCGGATTCGACGAGGCGACATTCGAAGGGTTCGGCGGCTTCGGTGGGGCAAAATTCATGGGGGCCGCGGGGTTCGGCGGGGCGAAATTCATTGGGGACGCCGTGTTCGACGGGGCTACGTTTCGAGGATTCGGCGGGTTCAGTAGGGCGGCATTCGAAGCGTTCGCCGGATTCGTGGGGGTGACGTTCGAGAGGGTCGCCGGATTTGTCGAGGTGATGTTCACGGGGGACGCCGGGTTCGACGGAACGACGTTCGAAGGCGTCGCCATGTTCGGCAGGGCGACGTTCGAGGGGGACGTCAGGTTCGACAGGGTAATTTTCAAAGGGCCCACCGTGTTCGACAACGCACGAGTTCGAATCGATGTAGTTGAAACGACCAATAGGAACTGGCCGGTGGGATTCTCTGTCACAGATCCGGGTTCGCCGCAGGAAGCAGTGATAGAGGGCCGGAACGGAGAGTGGGGTTACCTTACACCGGTCTGCGACGGCAGTTAGCCAGGCCAGAGCGTCTGGGAAAGCGGGAGAATTTATGCTCGACTGACCGCAACCACCGCTACCGGCAGCACCTGTCAGCACCACACGCGATCAGGGTCGACCTCGACAATGTCGAGGGTCGCGAGGCTGCTGGTTACCGGCAGTATGATGGCCTTTGAACACTTGAGGCAACGCACTGTTACCAAGCGAACGCAAGTGGTGACCGGCTAACGGATTGGCGATTGTTCACGACTTCCGATCTGACTCGGAGGTTTGCCACTATGCGCACTCGTCTTACGCTTGCAGGTCTGATGCTAGCTGTCCTTGCCAGCTGTTCCGAAGGTGAACTAACCTCAAGTAATACGTCCACAGGAACGTCGACCACGACCAGTACTACCATTACGACGCGAGTGACGACGTCACCACCCACGTCGACTACTCCGAAGACAAGTCTGTTCCGACTCGGCGAGCAAGCAAGCGGTGGATGCGCAGCGGCCGACTGTGCTCTGAAATTCACCATCGGCAAGATGTCGGACTGCACTGGCGGCTACGAGGGTGATCCCCCGCCCAGTGGCACGACGCGCAAGTTGTTGTGGATCGAGGTGCAGACGGGTAGTACCTACGATGTCTCGGACCTGCCATCCAGCCTCTTCACACAGTTCACGGCCATCAGTGCGAACGGCGTCACCGGCGGAAGGATCAACCCGTCCACCTATTGGAAGTGTGCGCCAGAGGGCAGCCGCATGGGGTTCGGCGACGAGGACTGGCTGCCTGACAAAAAGTACGCCGGAGCCGTCGAGGTCTACCTACCTGACGACGCTACGAAGGTGTCCAACGCTCAGGGCTACTGGGAGTGGCTTGTGCGGTAGATCGACGGTCCGTAGCCGGCGCAGCGCGCCCGACCGATAGCTGGCCCAACTGAACCAATGCCGGACGATTTGCAAGATCACCCCACGCAAGACTGTGGTGGTGCGCAGGTCGCAACGCTAGTCAACGGCTGGTCAGGTGATAATCACACCGTGTACCAATGCCGATCTGTGTGGGTTTTTTGAAGAGGGGTGACGTCACATGCACATGGCAATAGACGTGTATGTCGTGTCCGGCCTGAAGTGCCAGACTGCCGGCGACAGCGTTCGCAATCTGGTGAACGACCTTCGGGTTGGAGGGGTCGAGTGAAGCTTTGCTCACTTTACACCTCCTGTGTCGCTCTCGACTTGAAGTCGGCGCAAGCCTATAGGGTATGACCGGGCGAGCGCGGTGTTGACCTGGCGGGCCACCATCGCTCGTCCAATGTGGACTCCATCAGAGGGAGCGCGCTCACAGCTCATCGACACGCGTGACGACCAAGTCAAAGCCCTCAGCTACCCCCGACAAACGACAACAAGCGATGGCGTTCGATCGTCTGCAATGGACGTTCGCAGCTGCGAACCTTGCAGGTAGTGGCGGGTAGTGGAAGCTGTCGACAGACGACGAGTAGGTAAGATCCACAACCTTCGGGTTCAGGGTTCGAGTCCCTGGCGGCCCACCATTTCCATTGCACTTCACCCCGGAATGCGAATGTGGGTGGACTCCACCGGAACGGGTGATCGTGCTGGCGTTGGCCCCGGGTGGGCGCTAAGTAGGTGCCATGTACCTCGCTGCGGCACTCGCGCTCACGGCCTCGGTTATAACCGCGTCCGGGGAACTGACCAGCTACGACTCCCGCGTGCCCGCCGGAGCGCGGGCGGAGGTGGTGGTCGTGCCGCGGGATGGTGGGACGGTCGTGCTGCTGCGCACCAGTGGTCTGCTGCCTGACCGCGAGTACGGCGCGCACGCGCACGTGAACCCCTGCGGGCCGATGCCGACCGACGCCGGGCCGCACTACCAGCACGTCCAGGGTGGGGCTACGGACCCGGCGTTCGCCAACCCGCGCAACGAGATCTGGCTCGACTTCACCACCGACGCGCACGGTCGGGGCGAGGCGATGACGCGGGTCGCGTGGCAGTTCGGCGAACGTAGGCCGGGCTCGGTCGTGCTGCACGAGGAGCACACCCACACCGGACCCGGTCACGCCGGCACGGCGGGCGCCCGGCTCGGCTGCCTCACCGTGCCGTTCTGACCGAACTCCCGCGGAACTGTCGTGCCCCGCCGGCACCCTGCCCCCATGACCGCGAACATCGCGCTCCAGCCGTGGTCCGAGGGCGACCTCTCGCTGCTGCGCCGACTCAACGCGCCCGAGCTGACCAGCCACCTCGGCGGCCCCGAGCCCGACGCCCGGGTCGTCGACCGGCACCGGCGCTACCTCGAGGTCGGCGACGGTCGGATGTTCCGCGTCGAGGTGGACGGCGTGGCCGCGGGCAGCGTCGGGTTCTGGCAGAGGTCGTGGCGGGACGACCTGGTCTGGGAGGTCGGGTGGAGCGTGTTGCCCGAGTTCCAGGGGCGCGGGGTGGCCTCGGCGGCGGCGCGGGCGACGGTGGTGGCCGCACGGGCGGAAGGCACGCACGGGTGGGCGCACGCGTTCCCGGCGGTGGACCACCCGGCGTCCAACGCGGTGTGCCGCAAGGCGGGCTTCACCCTGCTCGGTGAAGCCGACTTCGAGTACCCGCCGGGCCGGTGGATGCGGTGCAACGACTGGGCGCTGGAGCTGCTGCCCCCGCGAGCTTGACCTCCAGCGCGGAGGAGGTCGCAGGATGACGACCTCGACGGACGGAGGCGCCCGTGCTCGCCAAGTGGATCACCTGTGACGTGCCGACGGCATCGCGCGACGTGTTCAGCGCCGCTCAAGCGAGGTGGACGGTCATCGGCGACCAGCCCGGGCTGCTCGGGCAGGTCGGCGGCTGGGACCCGCGAACGGGCCGCGCGCACGTGCTCGCTCTCTGGGCGGACGCCGCAAGCCACGAGGTGTTCCTGCGCGACCGGCACGACGCGATCGCCGACGCGAGCGGCTACCGGGGCATCGCGGTCGCGGTCGGTGAGACGGTCCTCACCCTGCCCGGCACGGCGGCGACCGTGGCCGAGGCGATCGACGGCCCGGTGCTGCGCGTCGCGGACTGCCTGCTCGCCGCGGGCGCGGAGGAGCACTTCACCGACGTCCAGCGGGAGGTGTGGGCGCCGGCGATGGCGACGGCGGGCGTGCTCGGCGGCGTGGTCGCGCGACTGTCCGCGAACCGCCACCTCGTCGCCACGTTCTGGCCCGACGCGTCGACCCACCGCCGGTACACCGCCGAGGTGCCCGGACTGCGTGCCCGTGCCGGCGCGGACGCCGACATCACCTCCACGACCGGGCACGTCCTGGCGCTGGAGCAGGCGTGGCGGGTGAGGGCGATTCGGTGATGTGGCACCCACCACTACCAGCGCTGGGCGACAATGGACGGCGATGTCCACCGCCTTGCACGCCACCAAGCCCCTGAAGATCGGCCGCTACCCGGTCGATCCCGCCGTCGTGCTCGCACCCATGGCGGGCATCACCAACGTGGCCTTCCGCCAGTTGTGCCGCGAGTTCGGCAGTCCCACGTCGCTCTACGTCTGCGAGATGATCACCGCACGGGCGATCGTCGAACGCGACGCCAAGACGATGCAGATGATCACGTTCGGCGAGGGCGAGAGCCCCCGCTCGATGCAGCTCTACGGCGTCGACCCGAAGTCGATGTCCGAAGCCGCGAGGATCATCGTGGACGAGGACCGGGCCGACCACATCGACATGAACTTCGGCTGCCCGGTGCCCAAGGTGACGCGCAAGGGCGGCGGCGCGGCCCTGCCGTACAAGCGGCAGCTGTTCCGGCAGATCGTGCGCGCCGCGGTGCGCGCCGCCGAGCCCGCCGGCGTGCCGGTGACGGTCAAGTTCCGCATCGGCATCGACGACGAGCACCTCACCTACCTCGACGCGGGCCGCATCGCCGAGGACGAGGGCGCGCAGGCGGTCGCCCTGCACGCGCGCACCGCGTCCCAGCGCTACTCCGGCAAGGCCGACTGGTCCGCCATCGCCCGCCTGAAGGAGGCCGTGACCAGCATCCCCGTGCTCGGCAACGGCGACATCTTCAGCGCTCGGGACGCCCTGGACATGGTCGCCCGGACCGGTTGCGACGGCGTCGTCGTCGGCCGCGGCTGCCTCGGCCGGCCGTGGCTGTTCGGCGAGTTGCAGGCGGCGTTCCGGGGCGAACCCGTCCCACCGGGGCCGCGGCTCGGCCAGGTCGCCGACATCCTGCGCCGGCACGGCGTGCTGCTCGCGGACTTCCTCGGCGAGGACAAGGGCCTGCGCGACCTGCGCAAGCACGTGGCCTGGTACCTGAAGGGCTTCCCGGTCGGCGCGGAGCTGCGGCGCAACCTCGCCATGGTCTCCACCCTCGCCGAGCTGGACGACCTGGTCGGCAGGCTCGACCCGGCGCTGGAGTTCCCGGACAACGCCGACGAGCCGCGCGGCAGGCAGGGCTCGCCCGGCAAGGTCGTGCTGCCCGAGGGCTGGCTGGACGACCCCGAGGACGCCACCGTGCCCGTCGGCGCCGACGAACTGCACTCGGGTGGCTGACGTGGCGCGCGCCGCGACGGCGCTGGCGTGTGCCCTCCTGCTGGCCGGTTGCGGTTCGGCGATCACCGGCGCCGCCCGCCCGCTCCAGGTCACCGACGTGGAGCGGGAACTCGTGTCCGGCTACTTCGCCGACCTCAACGAGGCGGGCGGGCAGGGCACGACCGAGCAGCGCGACCTGCTCAAGGACACCCAGCACCCGGACTTCCGCGACGAGGACTGCGAGCTGCCCGCGGGCACGATCAAGGTGCAGCCGACCATGTCGACGCTGCGCCTGGACCCGGCGTGGGCGCCGCCCGGCGAGGACGAGCACCCGCGCGGCGTGGTGCTGGTCGTCGCGGTCACGCTGACCGTCGTGCAGGACGGCTCCGAGATCGGCAGCCAGATCGGCTCGCAGCACGTCGTGCTGCTCAACGGCAAGGCCTACGGCTTCGCCCCGTGCGTCAATTGAGGTGACGCCGACCCGGTTGACCACGCTCGGTGAACTTCGCGGCCTTTCGATCACCGAATGCCACTAGTTCGGAGCAGTGCACGGTCAGCCAGTCGAGGGAAATCCCTCTATGACGTGTCCCGCCCGCTCAAGCGTCGCCTCGGATCAGACGACACCTTGGCAAGGAGGGAGGTGAGCGCGATGACCGCACTACGACCTGAAGTCGCGGAGTCCGACTGCGACGGCCGGACCGGAGGAGGCATGCCCGCGTCCGAGAGCGAGGGCACCGGCCTGGTGCAACTGCACGAGTCGATCGCCGCGCTGCTCGCCTCCCGAGGCCAGTGGCGGCAGGCCTACCAGCACCTGCGCTCCGCGTTCGACCTGGTCTACGCCGACCAGGACGACCCGCCGCAGGTGCCCGAGCAGCTGCGCCGGGAGGTCGACCGGCTGCGCCGCGAGCACGCCGAGGCGCGCGAGCAGAGCCTGCGCGACAGCCTCACCGACAGCTACAACCGCAGGTACCTGGACGAGCGACTGCTCCACATGGTCGCCGAGCGCGGCTCCACCGCGGCGGGCCTCGCCATCGCGTTGATCGACCTGGACTGGTTCAAGCAGGTGAATGACACGTTCGGGCACCTCTTGGGTGATCGGGTGTTGCAGCGCGTGGTCGAGCTGTTGCAGGAGGAGCTGCCGGAGGGCGGTTTCTGCGCCCGCTACGGCGGCGAGGAGTTCGTCCTCGTGCTGCCCGACGTCGAGCCCGCGCCGGCCGTGGAGATCGCCGAGTCGGCCCGGCTGCGTGTCGAGCGTCACGCCTGGGCTTCCCTCGCGCCCGGTTTGCGAGTGACCGTCAGCATCGGATTGGCCTATGAGCCGACACCGGCCGGCGCGCCGAGCCGTCCGCCGGTCGCCCCGGAGCAGCAACTCCTGCGCGCGGACAGCTTGCTCTACACCGCCAAGCAGTCAGGACGGAACGCCGTCGCCTACCGCGAGAACGGCCGCGTCCTCCTGGCGGGTGCCGCTTCCGGGCGACGAGGTATAGCCGAATCGCGGGTCGCCGGTTACTGACACCTGACCGTCACTCACCCTTTCGGACGTAGTCTGCTGCGCGCAACCGAGTACTGCCGCCCCCTGTATCACCGGGAGTGGTCGTCAGGACTGGCCGTCATCCGTAGTATCGCCAAGGCAAGTGACACGCCGTTGGTGCAACCAATGTGTCCTTGCTGTCGTCAACTCGTGATGACGACCGACTAATGACCGAAGCTGAAGGGAGACCGGGTGCCCGACGAGCCCCGCCGTGGCGGCCCCGGACCCGGAGGTGACCAGGCCCCTCAGGAGGACCAGCCGACCGGCCGTCGCCGCAGGTCGCTGGACGATGGCGGGCTGAGCGTGTCCGACCTGCTGGAACAGCACAGCCGCACGAACATCCCACGCCCCGTCCCGCCCGGTCCGTCGGACACCGGCAGGCGCGCCGCGCCCGAG
Source organism: Actinosynnema sp. NPDC023794 (assembly GCF_040639675.1). Classification (NCBI taxonomy): domain Bacteria; kingdom Bacillati; phylum Actinomycetota; class Actinomycetes; order Pseudonocardiales; family Pseudonocardiaceae; genus Actinosynnema; species Actinosynnema sp. NPDC023794. Next base: position 55,436 of record NZ_JBFAFR010000040.1, read on the forward strand.
CCAGAGCCGCCCCGCAGACCCACGCCGCCCCAGAACGGCAGGCACGCCCCCGAGGGCGCCGGCCGCCGCGCCGCGCCGGAGCCGCCGCGCAGGCAGGCGCCGCCGGTGGACTACGCGCCACCGCCACCCGAGGACACCGGTACCCGGCCCAGGCCGACCAACGGCGCACCGCCGGCCGCCGGCCGCCGCCCCACCGCACCGCCCCCGAACGACTTCTTCGCCGCCAACGACGGCACCGGCACGCGGACGCCGCGTCCCGTGGTGCCGGAGGACACCGGCGCCCGACGCCGTCCCGACGAGCCGGGCCAGGCACGTCCCGGCCGTCCCGCGCCCCCGCCGTCCGGCGGACCCGCGAACGGCTACGCCGGCCGACCGGACGACGTCGGCCCGGGGCGTCCGGCCGCCCCGCGCCCCGCACCTCCCGGCGAGCCGGGAACGCGCTTTCCCGCCAACGGCCGCCCGCAGGACCCGGCCGGGCCACGACGCGCCGAGAGCACCGGCCAACGCCCGCGCCCAGACCTCCCCGGCGCCGCGCCGGGTCGACGGCTCCCCGACGGCAGCGGACCACGGCCCCGGCCCGACGGCAACGTCCCTCGTCCCGAAGACCTGGCCCCCGACGCACCCCGCCGCCTGACCGACGGCAGCGGACCACGCCCCCGGCCCGAAGGGCTCGCACCCGACGCACCCCGCCGCCTCGCCGACGGCGGCGGACCACGCCCGCGACCCGAAGACCTCGCGCCAGGCGCGCCACGGCGTTCGGCGGACGGCAACCCGCCGCCGGCGCCCGACGCGCCTCGTCGCCTGGCGGACGGCAGCGGCCCGCGCCCGCGGCCCGAGGAAGCAGGACCGCCCGGACGCCGCGCCGCCGAAGGCGCCCCGGCCGAAGGCGTCGGGAGGCGCCTCGCGGACGGGCCGCGTCCCGGCGAGCACACCGGCCAGCGTCCCCGCCCCGGCCTGCCGGCCGACGGACCCCGTCGCCTCGCCGACGGCAGCGGCCCGCACGACCTGACCGGGGCGCCCCACCCCGGCCGCCGACCCGACCCGGCCGTCGACCCGCGCCGCCCGGCGCCCGCCCCGCCCGGCGAAGACCCGAACCGCCGTCCCGAGGGCAGCGGACCCCGCCGCCTCGCCGACGGCCCACCGGTCGTGCCGGTCGACGGCAGCGGACCGCGCCGGCTCGCGGAGGACGGCAGCGGACCGCGCCCGGTCGGCGACGTGCCCGGCCGGAGGTTCGCCGACGACGGCCCCGCCGCCGCGCCCGACCAGGCGCCGCCCGTCATCGCCGCCCGCCTCAACGCGGGCCCGGAGCCGCGCGAGGCCATCGACCCGGCCAGCCTCACCACGGAGATGGAGGCCATCAGCGACGACGTCAAGAAGCGTCGCGAGGTCGACCACACGCTGGCCCGCTTCTCCGCCGTCCACGACGAGCTGGCCGAGCAGGAGCGCCTGCGCAAGGAACGCCGCCAGAAGCTCATGCCGTGGAAGGCCGAGCACGACGAGGACGCCACCGAGTACGCCTCGCCGGTCGACGACCCCCACGACGACGGCCCGCGCCGCGGCGGCCGCACGGCCAAGCACAGCAAGATCGTGCGCGCGGTCAAGGTCGTCGCGCTGGCCGCCGCCGTGCTGGTGTTCGTGTCCACCGGCCTCGGCTGGGGCGCGATGTTCTACATCGACAGCAAGTTCACCGAGATCGACGCGCTGAACACGAACTCCGCGGCGGTGCACGAGGCGGAGAAGCAGCTCGGTGACGAGAACTTCCTCATCGTCGGCTCGGACACCCGCGCCGGCGCGAAGCCGCAGGACGGCGTCGGCGACCCGAACTCCGAGGACACCGCGGGCGCGCGCTCGGACGTGCTGATGCTCGCGCACATCCCGGCCGACCGTAAGCGCATGGTCGTCGTCTCCGTGCCGCGTGACCTCCTCATCAAGCGGCCCAAGTGCGAGAGGTGGAACCCCGACACCGGCGAGTACACCGGTGAGACGCTCGAGGCCGAGGAGGACGTGAAGGCCAACGAGCCGTACGCGATCGGCGGCCCGAAGTGCGTCAGCGCGTTCATGACGGAGCTGACCGGCCTGGAGATCAACCACTTCATCAGCGTCGACTTCAACGGCTTCAAGGGTATGGTCGACGCCATCGGCACCGTCCCGGTGTGCGTGCCGAGGCCGATGGACGACGACGAGCTCGGCGTGATCTTCGACAAGGCGGGCAAGTTCGAGGTCAACGGCGACAAGGCGCTGGACTACGTGCGCGCCCGCAAGGTCGACGGCGAGGTGCTCGGCGACTACGACCGCGTGACGCGGCAGCAGAAGTTCTTGTCGTCGTTGCTGCGCAAGGCGTTGTCGTCGGAGATCCTGCTGAACCCGGGCAAGCTCAACGCCTTCCTCAACGCGTTCGCCGCGTCCACCGTCGGCCAGAACATCGGCGTGAACGACATGCTGACGCTGGCGCAGTCGTTGCAGAGCCTGGAAGCCGGCCGGGTCACGTTCGTCACGGTCCCGCACAAGACGTCCGAAGGCGCCACGAAGTCCAACGACGACAACCTGGAGTTGTTGAAGGAAGAGGAAACCAGGGCGTTGTTCCAGGCGATCATCGACGGCACGCCGCTGCCTGAGGAGACCCCGGACACCACGGCGACCGACCCGAACCAGGCCGCCCAGGGCGCGACGCAGACCTCCACGCCGCCGGCCGGCCCGAAGCAGGGCAAGGTCATCGACCACAAGGGACTGAAGGTCCAGGTGCGCAACGGCGACCCGGACAACGACGGCGCGTCCCGCCGGACCACCTTGGCGTTGCGGGAGCTCGGCTACGACGTCGTCATCCCCGGGGACGCGCCGCCCGCCGAGAAGACCGTGATCCTGTACGGGATCGGCGCGGAGGACGCGGCGACGACGCTGCTGTCCTCGGTGCCCGGCGCGACGTTGCAGTTCCAGGCGAACATGGGCGGCTCGGTGCAGCTGCTGATCGGGCCCGGTTGGGACGAGGAGGTCCGGGCCCCGCAGCCGGCGGGCACCGATCCGGGCAAGGCGGCGCCGCCCGAGGACCTGGACGTGGTCAACGCGGGGAAGGACCCCTGCGCCTAGAGGACTGGACGTCTTGGGTTCACCCCGGGTTCACCGGGGCGGGTCGCTACCGCGATGACCTGGCCGTAGGCTGACGCCCATGCGTGAGGCCTACCACGACCAGCTCGGACAACTCGCCGACCAGCTCGCCGACATGTGCGGCATGGCAGGCGACGCGATGGAGCGCGCGACCGCTTCCCTGCTCGGGGCGGACCTAGCCCTCGCCGAGCAGGTGATCGGTGACGACGCCAAGATCGACGACGTGCGCGCCGACATCGAGGAGCAGGCGTACGCCCTGCTGGCGTTGCAGGCGCCGGTCGCGACCGACCTGCGCATCGTGCTCGCGGTGATCCACGCGGCCGAGAGCGTGGAGCGGATGGGCGACCTCGCGCTGCACGTGGCCAAGGCCGCGCGGCGCAGGCACCCGAACCCGGTGCTGCCGGACACGGTGCGGCCGTACTTCGCCGAGATGGGCCGCATCGCGGTCGAGCTGGCGCGCGAGGCGACCCACATCATCCGCACGCAGGACGTGCAGCGGGCGCGGTCGTTGGAGGACGCCGACGACGCGATGGACGACCTGCACCGCCACCTGTTCACCGTGATCATGGACAAGGACTGGGCGCACGGCGTGCCGTCCGCGGTCGACACGACGCTGCTCGGCCGGTTCTACGAGCGCTTCGCCGACCACGCGGTGTCGGTGGCCAAGCGCACCGTCTTCGTGGTCACCGGGCGGATGCCCGGCTACCACGGCGACGGTTCCTGAGCGTCAGGCGAGCAGGCCGTTCAGCTCCTGCGCCAGCTGGCCGGCGATGCGCGCGTTGTCGGCGGGGGCGTGGGTGAGCCACTTCTGGCCGTCCTGCCCCTGCCGCGTCTGCGACATGTAGCGGCCCTGGTCGTTGTCGAACCACGCGATCTGCGGCGCGCGCTGCTCCCGGCCGTGCCTGCCGCGCACCGTGACGCCGAACTGGCCGGCGCGCAGCCGGGGGCGTTCGAACACCGCTTCCAGCGCGCGGACCTGCGTGCCCGCGGTCGAGCGCGGCGCCATGGTCTGGGTGAACGTGGCGTTGCCGAAGTCGTCGTCGCGGCGCGGCGGTGGCGGCGCGGACGTCGGTATCGGCACCGTGATCGACTGGCCGGGGCCCGGCCTGGACGGCGGGACGAGGTCCACGATCGTGCGCAGCAACGCGGGCGCCCGCATCAGGTCGACCTTGATCTGCCGGTCGTCCATCACCGCGAGCGCCGCGCTCTCACCGGCCGCGCCGCCGCGCGCCAGCAGCTGGCGCTCGACGTTGCGCGCGTCGAGCGAGGCGACCGCGTTGAGGCTGTAGTCGAAGCGGACCAGCAGGGTGAGCGCTTCCTCCACCTCGGGCGCGACCCGGCCGCGCTGGGCCAGGCCGCGCGACTCCAGGTCGCGGTAGACGGCGTTGCGGATGCCGCGCCGCTCGTCGACCGTCTGCCCGAGGTAGGGGAATTCGAACGGGTAGGGACGGCTGCCGAGCCTCAGGTCCTCCCAGAGCATGTCGGCCGCCGCGTGGGACAGGGCGAACGAGAACACGCTCACCCGCCGATGACCGGCGGAGCGACCATGGTGCCGTCGCCGAAGACGTCCTCGGTCTCCACCAGGTAGGACGCGGCCTTGTGCTCCTTGTCCTCGTCGCCCTGGCCGCGGGCGCCACCGGCGCCCGCGCCCATGCCGGCGCCCATGCCGCCGGGACCACCGCGACCCGCCGCGCCCGCGCCGCCGAGACCACCGCTGCCGCCGGGACCGAAGCCACCGGCGCCGGTCCGGCCGGCCTCGCCGAGCGTGCCCGCGCTGCCGCCGGGGCCGAAGCCGCCCATGCCGCCCATGCCGCCGCGACCGGCCGCGGTCATGCCGCCGGGACCACCGCCGGGGCCGCGGCCCGTGCCACCGCCTCCGGGGCCACCACCGGGCCCGCGGTTACCGCCACCGCCGGGAACGTTCGGGTTGGGACGTCCGCCGGGCGGCATCGGGGGCCGGTTGGGCCCGGGACCGGGACCGGGACCGGGACCGGGCGGGTAGATGCCGGGCGGGTAGGGGCCGGGGCCAGGACCGGGGATGTTGGTGTTGCCACCGCCACCGCCACCGGGCCCGGGCAGCGTCGTGGTGCCGCCGGGACCGTTCCAGCCGGACTGGTTGGTGTTGCCACCGCCGGTTCCGCCACCGCCGGGCAGGCTGAAGTCGCCCGTCCCGGTGCCCGTGCCCGTCCCGGTGCCGCTGGGGACGGTCTGCCGGCCGCCGATCTGGCCCGTGCCGGGCTGGCCGGGGTCGCCGCCGCCGGAGCCCTCCATGGGCGGTGGCGCCGAGAAGGCGGGCATGGTCGAGCCCGACTCCTGGAAGCTCGTGGACATGGTCGTCATGACCTCGGCCGCACGTTCGTGGGCCTGCTGCTTCTCCTCGAACTTCTGCTCGATCTGGTCGATCGTCTCGGCCCACTTGAACGGGTTGGGCTCGGCGAAGAACATCTTGTAGGCGTCGGCGGTGCTGAACTCGACCGGCTCGGGCATCGCGTTCTTCGCCGACTCGGCCGCCTGGCTCTGGGCGTACAGCTTGTTGCCGGTGAGCTGCGCGCCCTGGGCGGCGTTGCCGGACCAGGTGGCGACGTTGGTGAAGTAGCCCTGCGCCGACTCGGCCGCCGCGCCCTGCCAGGCCCCCTTGCTGGCGGCCGTGGCGCTGCTCAGGTTGGACTGCAGCTCGGCCAGCGTGTTGCCGAGCTTGGTCCAGGCCTCGCCCTGCTCGTTGGCCGTGCTCGGGGTCATGTTCGTGGTGACCATGTCCTTGAGGGCCTTGTGGTCGTAGCCCATGTAGTGGGAGCCGGGCGGCGACAGCGGCGGCCGGTAGTTCTCCACCACCTGCTCGAGCTGCTGCTCCTGCGTGGACTGGTACTGCGCCGACTGCTGCTTGTAGCGCAGGTAGTCGTCGAGCGTCGTGATGGCGCCGAAGATCCCCGGGTTGGCGGCGCGTTCGCGCTCGTACTCGGCGCGCAGTTCAGCCTCGGTCTGCCCGGCGTAGGTGACCTGGGTGGCCTGGTTGCTGCTCTGCGGCGGCAGCGAGTTGGACGGCGGCTGCGAGTTCGGCGGCGTCACGACGTTCTCCCCCCTCTGGGTTATTTCGGCAGCTTCGGTTCGATGGCGGTGGCGACCGCGGTGGCGGCGGCGCAGGCTTCGTCAAGCGACGCGTTCGCGGAGGCACCCACGTCCACCCTGGACGTCGGCGTCACCTCGACGGCGACCAGGCACGAAGCCTTGGTCGTCGGCGACTTGACGAGCTTGCCCTTGCGGGAGCCGACCGGGATGTCCGACTTCTCGGTGCCGCCGACGGTGTCCTCGATGCCGAGTTCGGGGTGCGCCGCCAGCGAGAACGACACGGTCGAGGAGTAGTTCGCGAGACACGTGTCCCCGCCCTCTTCCTCGATCTCGGTCAAGTTCAGCTGTGCAGCGACCGAGTTGAGTACTGCACAAGGGTCGAAGTCGGCCAACGTGTCACTGCCGGTGGACGGCTTCGCGCTCGTGGTCGTCTCCGACGTCCGCTCCGTGGACGTGGACCCGGTTGGTCCCGGCGTGGCGGTTCCCCCGGTCGTGCAGCCGGTTGCAACCGCGCCCAACACCGTCAGCGCCAGCACGACGCGAGTCGACAATCCCTTGATCAACTGACTTCCACCCTCAGTAGCGTTTGTAGGTGCTCGCGTTCGAGCTGTCGACCTCGCGATAGTTCTCGATCGCCTTCTGCAGCGCCAGCCGGGCCTCTTCCAACGCGGACTTCAACTGTTCCATGGCAGGGATGATGCCGGTCGTGCCCGCCCCACCCTGGACACTCTCCTGGTTGTAGCGGGCCATGGCGGTGCCGTCAGGACTGGTGCCGAGCTTGGTCTCCTGGGACAGCTTGATCATGTAGGAGTCCATCTTGCGCAGGTCCTGCTGGGCGTTGTCGATCGCCTTCAAGTAGGCCTCGGCGCCTTCCTGGCTGATGGCGAACGAGCCCGACTCGGCGGCCTGCTTCAGCCCCACCATGTTGGCCGTCATAGCCTGCATGGACTGTGCGCTCAACGCACCTTCCGCCGCCACGGTTACCCCCTGCGAGTCTGCCGATCCCAACGGTCACGGTACCCCCGAACGGGCGACCGTGTCTCGATTTTGACGGCTGGGGCGAGCCCGTGGTTCCCCTGTCACCCGAACGCGCGGAAGCCCTCCCGCCGCTGGTGGGAGGGCTTCCGGGAGCCAAGGCGGTGATCAGCCGAAACGGCCGGAGATGTAGTCCTCCGTGGCCTTCTGGCTCGGGTTGGAGAAGATCTTCTCCGTGTCGTCCACCTCGATCAGCCGACCCGGCTGACCGACGCCCAGCAGGTTGAAGAACGCGGTCTGGTCGCTGACCCGCGCCGCCTGCTGCATGTTGTGGGTCACGATGACGATCGTGTACTCCTTCTTCAACTCCGTGATCAGGTCCTCGATCGCGAGAGTGGAGATGGGGTCCAGCGCCGAGCACGGCTCGTCCATCAGCAGCACGTCCGGCTGCACGGCGATCGCCCGCGCGATGCACAGCCGCTGCTGCTGACCACCGGACAGGCCGCCGCCGGGCCGGTCGAGGCGGTCCTTCACCTCGTTCCACAGGTTCGCCCCGCGCAACGACCGCTCGGCCACCTCGTCGAGCTTCTTCTTGTTCCGCTCGCCCGCGAGCTTCAGGCCCGCCACCACGTTGTCCCGGATGGACATCGTCGGGAACGGGTTGGGGCGCTGGAACACCATGCCGATGGTCCGGCGCACCTGCACCGGGTCGACGGAGGACGCGTAGATGTCCTCGCCGTCCAGCAGCACGGTGCCCTCCACCCGAGCCCCGGGCGCCACCTCGTGCATGCGGTTCAACGACCGCAGCACGGTGGACTTCCCGCAACCGGACGGGCCGATGAACGCCGTCACGTTCTTCGGCGGCACGGCGAGCGAGACACCGTCCACGGCGTGGAACTTGCCGTAGTACAGGTTGAGGTCTTTCACGTCGATGCGCTTGGCCATGACCGCCCGCTCACTTCGTCTTCGGAGCCAGCCACCGCGAGATCACGGTAGCCAGCAGGTTGAACAGCGTGATGATGATGACCAGGGTGATCGCCGCACCCCAGATCCGCTCGAAACCGGCCTGCGTCGGGTTGTTCCGCTCCGACGTCATGAGCAGCGGCAGCGACGCCATCGGCCCGTCGAACAGGTTGTAGTTGATGTACGGCGCGTACGCGGCCAGCACGAGCACCGGCGCGGTCTCGCCCATGACGCGGGCCAGCGCCAGCATGATGCCGGTGATGATGCCGGACAGCGCCGTCGGGATGACGACCTTCACGATCGTCTTCCACTTGGGGATGCCGAGCGCGTAGGACGCCTCACGCAGCTCGTCCGGCACGATCTTGAGCATCTCCTCGGTGGTCCGCACGATCACCGGCACCATGAGCAGCACCAGCGCCAGCGACACCGCGAAACCGCTGCGACCGAAGCCGAAGTAGGTGATCCACAGCGTGTAGACGAACAGCGCGGCCACGATGGACGGCACACCCGTGAGGATGTCGACCATGAACGTGGTGGCCCGGGACAGCTTGGACCGGCCGCCGTACTCCACCAGGTACACGCCGACGAACAGGCCGATCGGCACGGACAGCACACCGCACACCAGGCCCTGCACCAGCGTGCCGTAGATCGCGTGGTAGACGCCGCCGCCTTGTTGGCGGCCCAGCAGGCCGGACAGCGACTTCTGCCACCAGTCGCCGTCGAGCACGACCGGGAAACCGCGCTGGATCACCACCCACAGCACCCAGATCAGCGGCACGATCGCGACGAGGAACGCCCCGTACACCAGGGCGGTGGCGACGCCGTTCTTGAACTTGCGCGCGCCGCTGACGCTCTGGAACGTCGGTGGCGTGGCGAGGCGGTTCAGGTCCGCCGTGTCGGTCGTCATTCGTACTCCTTGTGACCGGCGACGATGGACCGGGCGAGGGCGTTGACGCCGAAGGTGAGGACGAACAGCACCAGGCCGGCGGCGATGTAGGCGCCCGCCGTGCGCGGGTCGTTGAACTCGGGCGCGGCCAGCGCGATCTTGGACGCGAACGTCGCGCCGCCGTCGAACAGGCTCCACGCGAACGCGGCGCCCGTGCCGCTGAGGATGATCGTCAACGCGATCGTCTCGCCGAGGGCGCGACCGAGGCCGAGCATGGAGGCGCTGACGTAACCGGCCTTGCCGAACGGCAGCACGGTGGTGCGCACGACCTCCCACTTGGTGGCGCCGAGCGCGATGGCGCCCTCCACGTGGGTGACCGGCGTGCGGTCGAACACCTCGCGGCTGACCGCGGTGATGATCGGCAGGATCATCACGGCCAGCACGATGCCTGCGGTGAAGATGGTGCCGCCGAGCTCGATGCTGACGTTGCCCTCGGCGAACAGCGGGATCCAGCCGAGGGTGGAGGTCAGCCACTCGCCGATCGGGGTGAGCACCGGGCCGAGCACGAGCAGGCCCCACAGGCCGAAGATGATCGACGGCACGGCGGCGAGCAGGTCGATGACGTAGGCGAACGGCCGGGCGAGCCGGCGCGGCGCGTACTGGGTGAGGAACAGGGCGATGCCCAGGGCGATCGGCATCGCGATGATCAGCGCGAACGCGGACGACACCACGGTGACCAGGAGCAGGTCGAGGATGCCGTAGCGCATGTCGTTGACGTCGCCGGTGGACCACTCGCGGCTGGTCAGGAAGTTGACCTTGTCCAGCGCGAGCGAGGGGATGGCCTGGAGCAGCAGGAAGACGCCGATCGCCGCGATCAGGACCACGATGAAGATGCCCGACCCCGTGGCCAGGCCTGCGAAGATCCGGTCACCCGGCCGGACGTGGGTCTGCTGGTCGGCTTCCGTGGTCGGGGGAATCGGAGCCTCCGAGTCGGGTCGGGCAGCCGGAACGCCCGCACGGGCACCGGTCGAACCGGTGCCCGCGGGGCGTGGGGCCACTGTGCGGTCGTTCATCGCAATGGCGTTCCCGGGAAGTGTGCCGGCCTGGTCAGGCGATGGCCTTGATGGCGGTCAGCAGCTTGTCCTGGAAGGCCTTCGGCAGCGGAGCGTAACCCGCGTCCGCCAGACCTTCCTGGCCGGTCGTGGCCGCGACCGTGAGGAACGCCTTGACGGCCTTCGCGGTGTCGGCGTCGTAGCCCTTGGAGCAGACGATCTCGTAGGTGGCCAGCAGCAGCGGGTAGGCGCCCGCGGTGGTGGAGCCGTAGATCGAGTTCAGGTCGAGGACCAGGTCGTTGCCGGTGCCCTTGATGGTGGCGCCGTCGATGGCCTTGCCGACCGTCTCGTTGGTCAGCTCGACCGGGCCGGAGCCGTTGTCGATCTTGGCCAGGGACAGCTTGTTGTCCTGCGCGAACGACAGCTCGACGTAGGTGATGGCGCCGTCGACGGAGCCCGCGGCCTGCGCGACACCGGCGGACTTCTCCTTGGCCTCGCCGACACCGCCCTTGAACTGCTTGCCGTCACCCTGGGTCCACGCGCCCTTGGAGGCGACGGTCAGGTACTTCTGGAAGTTGTCCGTCGTGCCGGACTCGTCCGAGCGGTAGACGACCTTGATGTCCTTGTCCGGCAGCGACGCGCCGCTGTTCAGCGCCGCGATGGCCGGGTCGTTCCACTTCTTGATGCCGCCGTTGAAGATCTTGGCGGTCACCTCGCCGTTGAGGACCAGGTCCTTGACGCCCTCGAGCTTGTAGCCCAGCGCGACCGGGCCGAAGACCAGCGGCAGGTTCCACGCCGGGTTGCCCTCGCAGCGCTCGGCCGCCGCGGCGACCTCGCCCTTGCTCTCCGACAGCGGCGAGTCGGAGCCGCCGAAGTCGACCTGGCCCGCGTTGAACTGCTTGACGCCCGCGCCGGAGCCGGAGGCGTTGTAGGCGAGGTCGGAGCCCGGGCACTTCGCCTGGTAGGCCTGGATGAACGTGGCGATCGCGTTCTGCTGCGCGGAAGAGCCCTCGGCGCTCAGCTTCGACTTGCCACCGCACTCGACGGGGACCGACGAGTCGCCGGCCGCCGACGTCGAACCCGTGCCGGGGGCGTTGTTGTCGCTGCCACACGCGGTGAGCAGAAGCGCACCGGCCGCGATCAGGCCGAGTACGGCGCCGTGTCGCTTGGTCTTCACCTGGGAGTCCTCCAGCTACGGAAGCGGGTTTCGCGGCGAAGCCCCGCCGCTCGACACGGACGGTAGGTAGCGAGGGTGGACAGGTGCCCAGGAGAAGGTGAACGACGGGTGAACACCATACGGGAAGTGACCGAGTACACCGCCTTTTGGGTGTCCCGTGACCTGCACGTTTGCATGGCGTGATGGGTTTGTCACTACCGGGCGTATTGGACGTCCGAGTCCCAGCGCGTGAAACCCAACCGGTCGTACACGGCCAACGCCGCCGCGTTGTCGGATTCGACGTACAGCATCACGTCGGTGAGCCCGGCCGCGCGCAGGTGCGCGAGACCCGCGAGGGTGATCGCCTTGCCGAGGCCACCGCCCTGCGCGTCCGGGTCGACGCCGACCACGTACACCTCGCCGAGCTCGGCGGTGTGCGCCTTGGTCCAGTGGAAGCCGAGCAGCCGCCCGTCGTCGTCGACCGCGAGCAGGAAGCCGGCCGGGTCGAACCACGGCTGCTCTTCCTTCTCCCGCACGTCCTCGATGCTCATCGCGCCCTGCTCGGGGTGCCAGGCGAACGCGCGGTGGTTGACGTAGACGACGGCCGCCTCGTCCCGGCCCGGCACGAACGAGCGCAGCGCCACGCCGGCGGGCAGCACGGGTTCGGGCAGGTCGGCGTCCAGCGGGCGGCGCAGGCGCAGCAGCTCGCGGACCTTGCGGTAGCCGAGCTTGGCGGCGAGCGCCGCGGCGCCGGGGTGCCCGCCGTGCGACCAGACCCGCAGGGGCTTGGCGCGGTCGGCCACGGCTCCGACCAGCGCGGCGCCGTGCCCGCGACGGCGGTGGTCGGGGTGCACGGCCAGCTCGGCGACCTCGTTGCCGTCGGAGTCGCCGAAGACGTCCAGGTGCAGGTAGCCGACGAGGGCCTCGCCGTCGCGGACGAGCAGGTGACGACTGCCGCGCGCGTCGGGGCGCAGGCGCAGGGTCACGGCTTCGCCGACGGGCGCGACACCGTCGGCGGCCTCCGCGGCCCCGAGCAGACCGGAGACCTCGTCGGCCTGCTCGGGGGACAACCTCTCGAACCAGGTCAGATCCACGCGGAGAACCTACTCGGACGCCGTGCTCGGGCGCTTACGCCCTGAACATCAGCTCGGCGTCGTCGACGGTCGTCTCCGGCGCGTCGACGTGGTGCTCGACGCGCCGGGCGCTGCCCGGGCGCGGGGGCCGCACGAACTTGTAGCCCACGTTGCGCACGGTGCCGATGAGGGACTCGTGCTCGGGGCCCAGCTTGGCGCGCAGGCGCCGGACGTGCACGTCCACCGTCCGCGTGCCGCCGAAGAAGTCGTAGCCCCAGACCTCCTGCAGCAGCTGCGCGCGGGTGAACACGCGGCCCGCGTGCTGCGCCAGGTACTTGAGGAGCTCGAACTCCTTGTAGGTCAGGTCGAGCGGGCGGCCGCGCAGGCGGGCCGTGTACGTCGCCTCGTCGATGACCAGCTCGCCGAGCTGGATCGAGCCGTCGCCGCCGGGCTGCGTGGTGCCGCGCCGGGAGCGCACCAGGCGCAGCCGGGCGTCCACCTCGGCGGGCCCGGAGGTCGGGAGCAGGATCTCGTCCACGCTCCAGTCGGAGTTGACCGCGACCAGACCGCCCTCGGTGACGACCGCCACCACCGGCACGTCCACGCCGCTGGAGTCGAGCAACCTGCACAGGCTGCGCGCGGCGACCAGGTCGGTCCTGGCGTCGACCAGGACGATGTCGTGCGGACCGGCTTCCAGCAGCGCCGAGACCTCCGGGCGCAGCGGCCGGACCTCGTGCGGGAGGAGCGACAGCGCGGGGAGAACCGCCTCGGGGTCGGAGTCGGTGGTCAGCAGCAGCACATCGATACTCATCGCGGCGCCCTCTCGTTCGGCCGGTGCTTGGTCACCGACCAGGCACAGGCGAAGTACGGTGACCGGGCCCCGTTGCCTGCGGATGACGGAGACAATACCGGTGCACACCACGAAAGACCCAGGTCAGCAGGTCAGAGTCACAGTTGTTTCCACAAGCGTCACGCCTGTTACATCCATGTCACATGACGCCGTCCGCCTGCACGGTGTGCATGTGAGATCAACACCGTCCGTGACGGATCTCGCATTCGTGGTGGGTCACGGCTTCACGAATCACGTTCGCAAACCGTTCGTGTCACGCGTGTTGCACCGGTTCGCGAGGCACGGCGGGGTCGTCGCGCTGGACTTCCGGGGCCACGGCCGCTCCGGCGGGCGGTCCAGCGTCGGCGGTGACGAAATCCACGACCTCGCGGCCGGGGTGTCGCTCGCCCGGGAACTCGGGTACCAGCGGGTGGTGACCGTCGGCTTCTCCATGGGGGCGTCCGTCGCCCTGCGCCACGCGGGCCTGCACGACGACCGGCCGGACGCCGTGGCGGCCGTCAGCGCGCCCTCGCGCTGGTGGGTGCGCGACACGGTGGCGATGCGCCGGGTGCACTGGCTGCTCGAACAGCCGCACGGCAGGCTCGCCGCCCGCGCGCTCGGCGTGCGCCTCGGCCCGCCGTGGCGGACCACGCCGGAGAGCCCGCTGGAGGTGGTGCACCGCATCACCCCGACCCCACTGCTCATCGTGCACGGTGAGCAGGACCACTACTTCGGCCCGGCGCACGCCGTCGCGCTGCACCGGGCCGCGGGCGGCGGCGCCGAGCTGTGGCTGGAGCCGGGCGTGCGGCACGCCGAGTCGTCGATGACGCCCGCTCTGGTAGACCGGATCGCGACCTGGTTGGACGAACGCACCTCGCAGCACCACACGGACCGGACAAAGGGCAGGCGATGACCGCGACCGACACGAACCGCCGCCGTTCCACTCGCGGGCGCAAGCTGATCATCGCCGCGCTCGTCGTGGGCGCGCTGCTGGTCGCCGCCGACTTCGCGCTCGCCGCGGTCGGCGAGTACCAGGTCGCGCAGAAGATGCGGGAGAAGTTCGGGCTCAGCGAGGACCCGTCGGTCCGGATCAACGGCTTCCCGTTCATCACGCAGGCGATCGGCGGCGACTACCGCGACATCGAGATCAGCGCCACCGGCGTGCCCGTGCGCGACCAGCTGCGGGACCTGGAGATCCGGGCGAACCTCAAGCACACCCGGATCGGCCTGTCGGACCTGCTGGCCGGCAACACCCGCGACGCGCGGATCGACCAGGTCAGGGGCAGCGTCAAGATCAAGGTCAACGACCTGAGCCGGCTGGTCAACCAGATCACGCCGTTCACCGACCTGGCGATCGACCCGGACAAGCGCACCAAGGTGACCGACGGGCAGGCGCCGGACCCGACGGTCGCGGCGGTGAAGCTGTCGGGCAAGACCACCGTCGCCGGCCGCGACCTCCGCATCACCGCGTACGGCACGGTGTCGCTGGTCAACGGCCAGGTGATGATCGCCGTGAACGACGTCGAGCTGGACGACATGGCGCTGGACGGGCTGGACGCCGTGCTCGGCGTGGTGCGCGAGGCGTTGAGCGTGACCATCGACCCCGGCGCGCTGCCCTTCACGGTGACGCCGACCGCGGTCAAGGTGGAGAGCGGGGCGTTCACCGTGGAAGGCGCGATCAACGACATCCTCCTGGACCAGGGCGGCAGCTGATGACCGGTGTGTGGGCGCTGCTCGGCGCGGTCGCGGTCGTCGCGGTGATCGCCGCGGCGGCGCGCGCCCGGGACGGGCGCGTGCGCGCGGCGAAACCGCACCGGGGCCTGCCCGCGCCCGTGCGCGACCTGCTCGACCCGGGCGTCCCGGTGACGTTGGTGCAGCTCTCCACGACGACCTGCGCGAACTGCCGGCAGACCCGCGCGGTGCTCGAGGACCTCGCCGGCCGCACCGCCGGGCTGCGGCACGTCGAGCTGGACGTGACCGACCTGCCGGAGGTCGCCGCCGACCTCGGGGTGCTGCGCGCACCGACCACGGTGGCGCTGGACGCCTCGGGCGCGGAACTGCTCCGGGTCGGTGGCGTCCCGAAGCCGGACCGCCTCATTGCGGCTTTGCGCCCACACCTGCCAGGACCGATCGGGTGAACCCGGGTATTCCCACGGTTTGGACACCACTCCCGACAGCAGGGACGACCGGCTAGTCTCGAACCCATGACCACGCTGCTGACCAAGCGACTCGCGGTGGACCTGTGCCGCGTGCGCAGCAGCCTGTGTCGCGCGGCGCGCTGACCGGGCGGTTACCGGCGGCCCGCACGCCCTTGACGGCTGTGCGCGCCTGCCCTAACACCGCCTGAGACGGACTACCAGTCTTGTCCACCGTCAGGAGGTCGCCATGCCTTCGAGTGCCACCGCCACCAAGGACGCGCCGGTCGACCCGCGCGGCCCCCGGTTCAGCGCCTGGATCACCACCGCCATCCTGGCGGTCGTCCTGCTGACCGGCTCGTGGCGGCTGCTCGCGGCCCAGACCGTGCTGTTCGCGATGTGCGCGTTCATCTCGCTCAAGCTCAACCCGTGGGGCCACGTCTACCGGTTCGCCGTGCAGCCGAGGATCAAGCCGACGACCGAGCGCGAGGAAGCCGCCCCGCTGCGGTTCGCGCAGGGCGTCGGGTTCGTCTTCGCGCTCATCGGCACGATCGGCTACACCACCGGCTTCACCGCGCTCGGAGTCGTCGCCACGTCCGCCGCACTGGTCGCCGCGCTGCTCAACGCCGCGGTCGGCCTGTGCCTGGGCTGCGAGCTCTTCCTGCTCCTGCGCCGCTACGCACCCGCCCTCGCCCGACCCCAGTGACAGAAGTCGCAGCAAGAACGAAGAAATTGGAGCAGCTCGATGAGCCGTGAAGACGTCCTGGTCTCGGCCGCTTGGTCCGAGGAGAACCTCAGCGCGCCCGGTGTGGTGTTCGTGGAGGTGGACGAGGACACCACCGCCTACGACGGCGGCCACATCCCGGGCGCGGTGAAGATCGACTGGAGGAACGAGCTCCAGGACCCGGTGCGGCGCGACTTCGTCGACCGCGCGGGCTTCGAGAAGCTGCTGTCCGCCAAGGGCATCTCCAACGACGACACGGTCATCCTGTACGGCGGCAACAACAACTGGTTCGCCGCCTACGCCTACTGGTACTTCAAGCTCTACGGCCACGACGCCGTGAAGCTGCTCGACGGCGGGCGCAAGAAGTGGGAGCTCGACGGCCGCCCGCTGGACAAGGAGCAGGTCGAGCGCCCGGCGACCAGCTACACCGCCCAGGAGCAGAACCTGGCGATCCGCGCGTTCCGCGACGAGGTCGTCGACGCGATCGGCAACAAGAACCTGGTCGACGTGCGCTCGCCCGACGAGTTCTCGGGCAAGCTGCTCGCGCCCGCCCACCTGCCGCAGGAGCAGGCGCAGCGCGCCGGCCACATCCCCAGCGCGATCAACGTGCCGTGGAGCAAGGCGGCCAACGAGGACGGCACGTTCCGGTCGAACGAGGAGCTGGCCGAGATCTACGGCGAGGCCGGTTTCGACGGCTCCCGCAAGACGATCGCCTACTGCCGCATCGGCGAGCGCTCGTCGCACACGTGGTTCGCGCTGCACGAGCTGCTCGGCCACGAGGACGTGAAGAACTACGACGGTTCCTGGACCGAGTACGGCTCGCTCGTCGGCGTGCCGGTCGAGCTCGGCAGCGGCAAGGAGGCCTGATCATGAGTCTGGACGGTTGCGGCGCGCCCGAGCAGGGCGTCGACATCCAGGTCGGCGCGAACGAGGTCGTGCTGTCCGGCAAGGTCCGGTCCGAGGGCGCACCGGTCGGCGGCGCGTTCGTGCGCCTGCTCGACGCCTCGGGCGAGTTCACCGCCGAGGTCGTGTCCTCGGCCGACGGCGACTTCCGGTTCTTCGCCGCGCCGGGCACGTGGACCATCCGCGCGCTGCACCGGTCGGGCAACGGGCAGGCGTCGGTCAGCGCGGAAGGGCCGGGCGTGCACCCGGTCGAGGTCGCGGTGGCCTGACACCGCCCCGAGATCCGGGGAGCGCACGGGCTGCGCACAGCGCACCGGTCTCGTGCGGCCTGGAGCCGCGTGACGTCGAGCCGACCGCGTTCCTGCCGTGGCCGGGGCCCGGCGGCGACATCTCCGCCG
>NZ_JBFAFR010000041.1:0-63125 GCF_040639675.1 Actinosynnema sp. NPDC023794
TGCCCTACGAGACCTCGCGATCGCCGCGCGACTTCGCCCGGCTGGTCGCCGACGAAGGCGTCACGGTGCTCAACCAGACGCCGTCGGCGTTCTACCAGCTGCTGGAGGAGGCTCCCGACCTCGACGTCCGGTACGTGATCTTCGGCGGCGAGGCGCTGGACATGCGCAAGGTGTCCGCGTGGCGCGGGTCCGGCGCGTTGGTCAACATGTACGGGATCACCGAGACCACCGTCCACGTCACCTGGACGCCCGCCGACGGCTCGATCGGCGTGCCCATCCCCGACCTGCGGGTCTACGTGCTCGACGACGAGTTGCAGCCCGTCGCGCCCGGAGTGGTCGGCGAGATGTTCGTCGCCGGTCCGGGTGTGGCGCGCGGCTACCTCGACCGGCCGGGCCTGACCGCGCAGCGGTTCCCGGCCGACCCGTTCGGCCCGCCGGGAACGCGGATGTACCGCACCGGCGACCTGGCCCGGTGGGTCGACGGCCGGCTGGAGTACTTCGGGCGCGCGGACCAGCAGGTGAAGATCCGCGGGTTCCGCATCGAGCTGGGCGAGATCGAGGCGGTGCTGGCGGCGCACGAGGCCGTGGCGCAGGTCGCGGTGATCGTGCGGGAGGACCGGCTGGTCGCCTACTACGTGCCCGCCGGCACGGCGGTGGCCGCCGGGTTGCGCGAGCACGTCGAGCGGTCGTTGCCGGACTACATGGTGCCGACCGCGTACGTGGCGCTGGAGCGGTTGCCGCTCAACGCCAACGGCAAGCTGGACCGGGCCGCGCTGCCCGCGCCGGAACGGGAGGCGTCGGCGGCGGGCGGGTTCGTCGCGCCGCGCACCGAGGCCGAGCGCCTGGTCGCGGACGTGTGGGCCGACGTGCTCGGCCTGGCCGAAGTGGGCGCGGAGGACAACTTCTTCACCCTCGGCGGCGACTCGATCTCCAGCATCCGGGTGGTGTCGCGGCTGCGGTCGTCGTTCGACGTCTCGCCGCGCGACCTGTTCGACCACCCGACCGCGGCGGCGCTGGCGGCCCGGCTGTCCGGGTCCGCCCCGGTCGGCCGCGAGATCACGCGCGTCGACGGTGACGCGCCGCTGTCGTTCGCGCAGCAGCGGTTGTGGTTCCTGGACCAGTTCCAGCCCGGCGGCACCGAGTACGTGACGCCGCTGGCCGTGCGGCTGCGCGGTGCGCTGGACGTGCCGCGGCTGGAGCGGGCGTTGACGGCGCTCGTCGAGCGGCACGAGTCGCTGCGGACCACGTTCCCGGCGGTGGATGGGCTGCCGATCGCCGTGGTGCGGCCGGCGGACGTCAGCCTGCCGGTGGTGGACGAGATGCCCGCGCTGGAGCCGTTCGACCTGGCCGAGGGGCCGTTGTTCCGGCCGGCGCTGGTGCGGTGCGGACCCGACGACCACGTGCTGGCGCTGACGATGCACCACATCGTCACCGACGGCTGGTCCGGCGGTGTGCTGATGTCCGACCTGGCCGCGCTGTACGGCGGCGAGGAGCTGCCGCCGCTGCCCGTCCGGTACGGCGATTTCGCGGCCTGGCAACGGGCGCAGCCGCTGGACGCGCAGCTGGACTACTGGCGCGACCAGCTGGCCGGCGTGCCCGCCTTGGAGCTGCCGACGGACCGGCCGCGGCCGCCCGTGCAGACCACGGCGGGCGCGCAGACCGGGTTCGCGGTGCCCGCGGCGGTCGCGGCACGGCTGCGCGAGCTGGCGCGGGCCGTGGACGGCACGTTGTTCATGGCGCTGGTGGCGGCCTGCGAGGTGCTGTTCCACCGGTGGTCGGGGCAGGACGACTTCGCGGTCGGCACGGTGGCGTCCGGTCGCGACCGGCCGGAGACGCAGGACCTGGTCGGGTTCTTCGTCAACACGGTGACGCTGCGGGCGCGGGTCGAGCCGGCGGCGACGTTCCCGGAGTTCCTGGCCCGCACGCGGGAGACCGTGCTGGACGCGTTCGCGCACCAGGACGTGCCGTTCGAGCGCGTGGTCGACGCGGTGCAGCCCGACCGCGACACCAGCCGCACGCCGCTGTTCCAGGCCGTGGTGGCGTTGCAGAACGCGCCGCAGGCGCCGGGCTTCCCCGGCCTGGACGCGCAGGACGTCGAGCAGCCCACGGTGAGCAGCAGCTTCGACGTGACGGTGGAGTTCACCGAGGCCGACGACGGCGGGCTGCACGGGTCGGTCGAGTACAACACCGACCTGTTCGACGCGGGCACGGTCGAGAGGCTGGTCGAGCACCTCGGCGTGCTGCTGGCCGGCATCGCGGCCGACCCGGACCGTCCGCTGTGGGCGTTGCCGGTGCTGCCGGAGGCCGAGCGGGAGCTGCTGTCGGCGTGGGGATCGACCGGTCCCGCCGTCGACGGTCCCGGCTTCGTCGAGCTGGTCGAGGCGCAGGTCGCGCGCACACCGGACGCGCTGGCGCTGACAGGTGCGGCCGACGTGACCTACGCCGAGCTGAACGCCCGCGCGAACCGGTTGGCGCACCACCTGGTCGGGCTCGGCGCGGGCCCGGAGCGGATCGTCGCGCTGCGGCTGCCCCGCTCGGTCGACCTGCTGGTGGCGGAGCTGGCGGTGCTCAAGGCCGGCGCCGCGTTCCTGCCGGTCGACCCGGAGTACCCGGCCGAGCGGATCGCGTTCATGCTCGACGACGCCCGGCCGCTGGTCGTGCTGGACGGTCCGGTCGACGTGTCCGGTCAACCCGACACCGACCTCGGTGTGGCGGTGCGGCCGGAGCACCCGGCGTACGTGATCTACACGTCCGGGTCGACCGGGCGACCGAAGGGCGTGGTGGTGTCGCACGCCGGTCTGGCCACGTTCGCGGCGGCCGAGATCGAGCACTTCCAGGTGACGCCGGGCGACCGGGTGCTGGAGTTCTCCTCGCCCAGCTTCGACGCGTCGGTGCTGGAGCTGTGCATGGCCCTGCCCGCCGGCGCGGCGCTGGTCGTGCCGCCGCCCGGGCCGCTGCTCGGCGACCAGCTCGCCGAGGTGGTCCAGGCGTTCGGCGTGACCCACGCGCTGATCCCGCCGGTCGCGCTGGCCACCGTGCCCGACGTCGAGCTGCCGACCTTCCGCACCCTGATCGTCGGTGGTGACGCCTGCCCGCCCGACCTGGTGGCGAAGTGGGCCCCCGGCCGCCGCATGATCAACGCCTACGGGCCGACCGAGTCCACCGTGGTCACGTCGTGGAGCGAGCCGCTGGAGCCCGGCGGCGTGCCGCCGATCGGCCGGCCGGTCCCCGGCACGCGGGCGCACGTGCTGGACGGCGAGTTGCAGCCCGTGCCGGTCGGGGTGGCCGGTGAGCTGTACGTGTCCGGTGTCGGGTTGGCGCGCGGGTACCTGGACCGGCCGGGGCTGACCGCGTCGCGGTTCCTGGCGAACCCGTACGGCCCGCCGGGGTCCCGCATGTACCGCACGGGCGACGTGGTGCGGTGGAACGCGCACGGCGTGCTGGAGTTCGTCGGCCGGGTCGACGAGCAGGTGAAGATCCGCGGGTTCCGGATCGAGCTCGGCGAGATCGAGACGGCCTTGCTGGCGCACCCGGACGTGCGTGAGGCGGTCGTGGTGGCGCGGGCCGACGCGCGGGGCCACAAGCGGCTCGTCGCGTACGTCGTGGGCGAGGTGGCGAAGCTCCGGGAGTACCTGGGCGAGTCGCTGCCGGACTACCTGGTGCCGTCGGCGTTCGTGCCGGTGGACGCGCTGCCGATCAGCCCCAACGGCAAGGTGGACCGGGCGAAGCTGCCCGAGCCGGACTTCGGCGCGCTCCTCGGCGCCGGGTACGTCGCGCCGTCCGGGCCGGTCGAGGAGGCGCTGGCGGCGGTCTGGGCGGACGTGCTCGACCTGCCCCGGGTCGGCGCGCAGGACAACTTCTTCACCCTCGGCGGCGACTCGATCCTGAGCATGCAGGTGGTGGCGCGGGCGCGGCAGGCCGGGTACCGGTTCGCCACCCGCGACCTGTTCGTGCACCAGACCGTGGCGGCCCTCGCCCCGCACGTCGCGGTGGAGGTCGCCTCGTCGGCCGACGCCGCGCCGGTGGTGGGCGAGGTGCCGTTGACGCCGATCCAGCACTGGTTCCTGACCTCCGGGCGGCGCAACCCGCACCACTTCAACCAGTCGCACCTGGTGGAGCTGGCCCCGGCGGTGGACGTGGCGGCGTTGCGGCGGGCGTTGGGCGTGCTGGTGGCGCACCACGACGCGTTGCGGCTGCGGTTCACGTCGGTCGACGGGGTGTGGCGGCAGCACAACGACGACGTGGGTGACGTCGACGTGCTGACCGTCGTGGACGGTGTCGAGCGGCTGGAGGAGGTCGCCGACGAGGTGCACGCGTCGTTCGACCTGGCCACCGGGCCGTTGTTCAGGGCCGTGCTGTTCCAGGCCGAACAGCCGCTGTTGCTGCTGGTCGCCCACCACCTGGTGGTCGACGGGGTGTCGTGGCGGATCCTGCTGGACGACCTGGAGACCGCCTACCGGGACGAGGACCTCGGCGCCAAGACCACCTCGTACCGGGAGTGGTCGCGGCGGCTGGAGGCCCACGTGCTCGGCGGCGGGCTGGACGACGAGGTCGAGCACTGGACCCGGTCGTTCCCGCCGTTCCCGACGCCGTCCGGGACGCCCGAGGCGGTGACCGTGGAGCTGTCCGAGGAGGACACGGACGCGTTGCTGCGCGGCGCGCCCGCCGCCTACCGGACGCGGATCAACGACGTGCTGCTGGCCGCGCTGGCGTGGGCGTTGTCCCGGTGGACGGGATCGTCGCGGGTGGCGGTGGACCTGGAGGGCCACGGGCGCGAGGACGTGCTCGACGTGGACCTCTCGCGGACCGTCGGCTGGTTCACCGCGGTGTTCCCGGTGGTGTTGGAGGTGCCGGACGGCAGCTGGCGCGACCGGGTGAAGGCCGTGCGGCGGCAGCTGCGGGCCGTGCCCGGCAACGGGTTCGGGTACGGGGCGCTGCGGCAGCACGGCCTGGTGCCCGACGGAGGGCGGCCCGAGGTGTCGTTCAACTACCTCGGCCAGTTCGGCTCGGGCCAGTCTTCCGGGGGCGCGGCCGAGTCGGCCGGCCTGTACCGGGCGGTGCTTCCGTCGGTCGGCGCGGACCACGACCCGTCCGACACGGCCGACCACGTGCTCGACGTGGTCGGCGAGGCCGGGAAGACGCTGGGCTTCACCTGGTACTACCACGCGTCGGCGCACTCGGGCGCGGAGATCGGGGCGGTGGCCGCCGACTTCGCCGCCGCGTTGCGGGCGATCGCCGCGGACTGCCGGGGTGCGCTGTGACGACGTCGTTGGCGCGCAACCGGAACTACACGCTGCTGTGGGGCGGTCAGGCGCTGGCCGAGGTGGGGTTCAGCGCCTCCATGCTGGCCCTGCCGCTGCTGGTGCTGTTCCTGACCGAGTCGCCGGTGCTGTCCGGGCTCGTGCTGACCGTGGACGCCACCGCGCAGCTGCTGGTCGGGCTGCCGGCGGGCGCGCTGGTCGACCGGTGGGACCGCCGCCGGATCATGCTGTGCTGCGAAGCCGCCCAGGTGGTCGCCCTGGGCGGCCTCGTGGTGGCGATCTGGGCCGACGCGGTCACGATCCCGCACGTCATGGCGGTCGCCGCGGTGCTCGGCGTGTGCCGGGCGTTGTTCGAACCCGCCGAGGACGCGTGCCTGCCCCGGCTCGTGCCGGACTCGCAGCTGGCCACGGCCGTGGCGATGAACAGCGCGCGGTCGTCGTTGGGGCAGATGGCGGGCACGGCGCTGGGCGGCGTGCTGCTGGCCGTCGCCCGGTGGCTGCCGTTCCTGGTGGACCTGGTCACGCACGTGGTGGCGTTCGTGGCGCTGCTGTTCCTGCGGGTGCCGCCGTCCGCGCCGGTCGAGTCGCACCCGCACCTGCTGCGGTCGATCGGCGAGGGCCTGCGGTGGGTGTGGGGCAGGCGCGAGATCCGGGTGACGGCGTTGTGCGCGGTGGTGCTGAACCTGTTCTTCACCGCGTTCTACGTGGTCGTCATCGTGCTGGTGGAGGGCCGGGGCGCGTCGTTCGGCGAGATCGGCGTGATGGCGGCGATGCTCGGCGTCGGCGGGGTGCTCGGCGCCCTGGCCGCGCCGTGGCTGCACCGCGTGCTCGGGCCGCACCGGTCGATCGCGTCGGTGTTCTGGGTGCTGACCCTGCTGGTGCCGTGCGCGTTGGCGGTCGAGTCGGCTTACCTGATCGGGGTGCTGTTCGCCCTGATGAGCTTCCTGGCGCCGACCGCCAACACCACGATCAGCACCCACCAGCTGCTGCTCACGCCCGACGAGCTGCGCGGACGGCTCAGCGGCGTGATGGGTGTCGTCGTGGGCGGCGCGGGCGCGGCCGGTCCGCTGGTCGGCGGTGTGCTGACCCAGGCGCTGTCGGCCCGCGCCGCCGTCGTGGTGTGCGCGGCGGGCATTTTGTTGATCACGGTTTTCGTCACGGTCAGCCCGACTCTGCGCGGGTATGCGAGAGCACAGGAGGAGAACGAGGCATGAGGGACGACATCACCTACCAGGTCCTGGTCAACGACGAGGGCCAGTACTCGTTGTGGCCCGCGCACCACGACGTGCCCGCCGGGTGGCGGTTCGAGGGCACCAGGGGCACCAAGGACGAGTGCTCGGCGCACGTCGACAAGGTGTGGACCGACATGCGTCCGGCGTCGTTGCGCGCGGCGATGGACTGAGTGCCGTCGGCGCCCTGGTCCCGCTTCAGAACAGCGGGACCAGGGCGCCGACCACACCGGCGGCGACCAGGGCGCTCACCACGCCCCGGCGCAGGGCCAGCAGCCACAGCACGGCGAGACCCAGCAGCACGAACTGCCACGGCTCGTGCAGCGACCAGGCCAGCGGCACGGTGGAGCCCGCGATCGCGCCGATGGCGGCGGCGCCCGCGCCGGTGAGGAACGCCTGGGCCCGGTCGTCGTCCCGCAGGCGCTGCAACCTCGGACCGCCCGCGATGACCATCACGAACGACGGCGCGAACGCCACGAACGCGGCCAGCAGCCCGCCGCCGAGCCCGGCGGCGGCGTACCCGACGACCGCGACCGTCTGCACGACCGGTCCCGGGGTGATCTGCCCGAGCGCCACCGCGTTGAGGAACTGCGCGTCGGTCATCCACCCGTACGTGTGCACGGCGTCCTGCCGCATCAACGGGATGATCACGAAACCGCCGCCGTACGACAGCGCGCCGACCTTGGCCGCCACCCACGTCAACGCGCCCAGCCCTCCCCCGGCGGCGGGCAGGGCCAGGACCACGGGCCAGTTCGCGGCACGACCGGACGGCGTCCGGGCCGCGACCTCCACCAGCCCGGCCGCGACCAGCACGAGCACCAACCACGGCCCGGTCACCGCCGCCGCCACCGCACCCACCACCAGGTAGGACGCCCAACGCCCCCGTGCCGCCCACGCCGTGCCGACCCGCCGGTAGCTGCCCGGGATCAACCCCCACGCCGCGTGCAACGCCACCGCCGGCACCGCCGCCCCCGCTCCCGCCGCCGCGCCCGTCACCCACGCGGGGGCGTCGTCGGCCAGGAACAGCACGGCCAACGCCAGGATCAACAACAACCCCGGCACGATGAAGCAAACCCCACCGATCACCGCGCCCGCCGCGCCGCGCAACCGCCACGCGCACAGGATCGCGAGCTGCGTCGAAGCGGGCCCGGGCAACAGGTTGGTGACCGCGATGCCATCCTCGAACTCGCGATCGGACAGCCATCCCCGGCGGGTCACGCACAGGTCCCGCAACAACGCGATGTGCGCGGGCGGCCCACCGAACCCGACGCACCCGATCCGCCCCCACTCCCGGGCGATGGTCCCCAACCCGACCCGGGTCACGAGGCGTCCACGCGATCGACCGACCGACAACCCACCGCAGCCAGCTCCCAGACGTGAAGGTCGACTCGCACCGGCCCAATCTTCACCGAGCCACTGACCACAGGCAAACCACCCCCGCGACGCTTGCCCTGTCGCGCTGCGCTGCCCGACACTGACCACGGCGCGGGTCGTGGGGAGGCGACATGGTGAAGTTCGCTGCCTGGGTGGTGCTCGCGTGGGTGGGCCTCGCGACAGCGATGTGGACCGCTCCAGTCTCGATGACCCACGTCGGCGGCGACGTCCCGGCGCAGGACTCGTTCGAGCACCCGTGCGCCTTCGACGAAGCCGGGATGAAGAACTGCTCCGACACGTCGTACTACCTGTGGCGGTTGTCCGGTGAACGCGCCGTCACCACGACGTGGGAACCCGGCCGTGAGGACATCGGGACCATCACCGGCACGCTCGTCCACGAGCACACCGACTGCCCCGACAGCCGCGTCGAGTGGACCGTCGTCGCCGGCGACCGCACCAGCGGGACGTTGACCGCCGAGAACCCCACCGCCGACCTGGACATCGAGGTGCGGCAGCCACTGCGCGAACTCACCCTGACCGTCCGCCGACTGGACGGCGCGACCTGCGCCGCCGCGCTGCGGTGGAGCGATCCCCGGCTGGAACCCCCGTTCAAGCTCCTCCCCTGACCCACCGCGCACACCGCCGCCGTTAACCTCACCACGGTGAGCGCAGACGGCTGGCTGACCGACACCAGGATTTCCTACGACACGGTGGCCGACAGCTACCTCGACATCACGCGTGAGGCGTTGGCGAAGACGCCACTGCTGCGCGGCGTCCTGGCGATGTTCGCCGAGGCCGCCCGCGAGGTCGGCGGACCGGTCGCCGACATCGGCTGCGGACCGGGCCTCATCACGTCCCACCTCCACGGCCTCGGCCTGGACGCCTTCGGCATCGACCTCTCACCCCGGATGGTCGAACTCGCCGGCCACCACCACCCCGACCTGCGCTTCCACGTCGGTTCCATGACCGACCTCGACCTGGCCGACGGCTCGGTCGGCGGCGTCCTGGCGTTCTACTCGATCATCCACGTCCCGGACCACGAGATCCCCGCGGTCTTCACCCACTTCCACCGCGTGCTGCGGCCGGGCGGCGTCGTCATGCTCGGCTTCCACGTGGGCGACCGCGACCGCCTCAAGACCGAGGGCTACGGCGGCCACCCGATGTCGGTCCGCGTCCACCGCCGCCCGGTCGAGCGAGTCGCCGGCTGGCTGCGTGACGCCGGCTTCACCGTCGAGGCGCAAGTCCTCATCGGCCCCGACGACGAAGTGCCGGGCGGAATGCTGATCGCCCGAACCGGATCGTGATCGAGGACCCCTGACGAGCACGTGCGGACCTTCGGCCACATCGGCTACGGCATCCGCCCCCTTCGCCCAGTCGAGTGATCCACCACCCCCACCCCAGGCACGAAGACCACTCACCGACACCGAGACCACCAGACCCCGCCGCACCACAACGAACCGGAACAACCCCACCGAGGCCCGCCACCGCCTCCCACCTCACGTCACCGGCACGATCCTCGCCGACAGCAGCTCCCCGCCCTCGATGTCGAGCAACCCGACAGTGCCGTGCGGCTGGCCGCGGCGGTCGGTGGGTGAGCCCGGGTTGAACACGCGCACACCACCCAGCCCCTCACCGGTGACGTCCATCGGGATGTGGGAGTGGCCGAACACCACCAGGTCCGCCTCCGGGAACCGGCGGCGCATCCGCGCGACGCGTCCGGTCGCCTGGCCGCTGTCGTGGATCATCGCGACGCGCAGCCCGGCGAGGTCGACTTCGACGGTCTCGGGCGCGCCCCACTCGACCACGTCCGGCCCGTCGTTGTTGCCGCACACCGCGATCACCGGCGCGTACTGCGCCAGCTCGTCCAGCACAGGCGCCACGCAGACGTCACCGGCGTGCAGGATGACGTCCGCGCGGCGCAGGTGTTCCGCCACTTCCGGAGGACACGACTTCCACCGCCGGGGCGCGTGGGTGTCCGACAGCACGACTACCCGCATGGCGCGGAACCTACTACCCGCGGGCTCGGCTCAAGTCAGGGCCGGGCCCGCGTCACCGCTCGTGGCCAACTCCTTGAGGAACTCGTGGCACTGCTTGGCGCGCGCCGAATCCTCTTCCATCACGCGGCGGAAGAAGGCCGCGATCTCCTGCTTGCCCGCGTTCTCCGCGTCCCGGACGTACTGGCCGTAGTCGTGCCCCGCCTTGAGCGCGTGGTACTGCACGGAGATCAGGTCGTAGCTGACGTCGTCGAATCCGGTCTCCCCGGTGGCCATGGCCCCTCCTTCGTCGGTCGGTCGCCCTGTGCCATACCCGCCGACCACGCCGCCAACCACACCCGACAACACCACCGACCACCCGGACGTGGTCGCGCTGAGTGGCAGGGGTCGGGGGTTGCTTGTAGCGTGCGATCCGGGTTGAGACGACAGCCTTGGTCTGGCGCGAGCCGCACTGCCGGCTGGAGGAACCCATGAGAATCGCGGTCGTCTCGGCGCACGCGAGCCCGCTGCCCGTGCTCGGTGACGCCGAGGAGGGCGGTCAGGACGTCCACGTCGCCGAGCTGTCGGCGGCACTGGTCGCGGACGGGCACGAGGTCACGGTGCACACCCGGCGTGACTCCCCTCGACCGCCCGACGAGGTGCGCACCCGGCTCGGTTACGACGTGGTGCACGTGACGGCGGGGCCACCGAGCCCGGTTCACCCGGACGAGTTGCTACCTCACCTGGACGAGTTCACCCGGTTCCTGCGCTCGCAGTGGCGGGCCGACCCGCCGGACGTCGTGCACGCCCACTACTGGACGTCGGGCGTGGCGTCGGTGCTGGCCGCCAACGGTCTGGACGTGCCGGTGGTGCAGACGTTCCACTCGTTGGGCGTGGTGGCGCAGCAGGCGGGCGACGAGGGCGTGCCGGAGGCACGGGTGTCCACCGAGCGGCTGATCGGGCGTGAGGCGAGCCGGGTCATGGCCCTGTGCACGGACGAGAAGACGCACTTGGTGCACATGGGCGTGCCGCGAGCGCGGCTGGCCGTCGTGCCTCCGGGGGTGGACGTCGAGCGGTTCAAGCCGGACGGGCCACGGCTGAACCGGCCGTTGTCGCACCGGCTGGTCTCGCCGGCGGTCGGTGCCGAGGACGTGATCACGGCGTTGCGGGCGGTGTGGGACACGGAACTCGTGGTCGTGGGCGGTCGGCCGGAGGAGGTGCGCAGGCTGCGCGAGCACTCGCGCGCGTCGGGCGTCGGCGACCGGGTCCGGCTGGTCGGCCGCGTGCCGCAGGTGGCGATGCCCGCGTTGCTGCGGTCCGCCGACGTGGTGGTCTGCGCCGGTTCGGACTGCGCCGCCGTCACGCCGCTCGAGGCGATGGCGTGCGGCGTGCCGGTGGTGGCCGCGAACGTCGGCGGGGCGACGGACATCGTCGTGGACGGCGTCACGGGCCTCCTCGTGCCACCGGACGACCCGCGGGCGCTGGCCCGCGCGCTGCGCCCCCTGCTCTCCGACGACGCCCGCCGCGACGCCTACGGCATCGCCGCCACCGACCGCGTCGAGGCCAGGTACAGCACGACCCGGATCGCCACCGAGACGGCCCGCGTGTACCGCCAGGCCACCGGCCGACCGGAGACGCTGGAGTCCTCGCTCACCGACGGCTAGCCACGCCGATCCCCACCAGGAGCGAACGCTTGCACACACCCACACCAGGACGGACGCCTGCCCGCACCGCCACCCGAGGTCACGGCCGGTAGGCGCGCAGGCGGTCGGTCAGGTCGTCCGGCGTGCCGTACGCGCGCAGTCGGATCGGCCTCGGGTCGCCGGGGTGGTCGCCACGCCTCAGCGCCGCCACGTACGCGGCCACCTCCGGCGCCGGCGGCAGCACGTCCCCGCCCCGGTAGGTGATCACCACGGGCGGCTCGGCCGGCCGGGCGCGGACGGCGGCGGCCCAGCCGTACTCCTCGTCCCACAGCAGGGCGAAGTCCCGGTCCGGGAACGACGGCAGGTTCCCGTCCACCTCCAGGCACGCCGTCGCGGGCGGGCCGGGGTTGGCGCGCCAGCACTCGCCCGCCAACCCCAACTCGACCGCGACGGCCCGCACGTACCGCTGGAGGCCCCGGGTCGGCGTGTCCTCGGCCCCGGACTCGGACCCAGACCCTGACTCGGACTCCGCGGCCACGCTCGCCACGTCCCCCGGGTCACCCGGTCCCGGCGGCGCGGGTCGGACGAGCCGGGCGACCCAACGCGAAGCCGAGCGCGATCATGCCGAGGCCCAACAACAGGTGCAGCCAGTTGTCGGCGGTGTTCACCGGCACGAAGTTGGCCGAGCTGTCGTGGTCGACGAGGAGCCCGTACAACCACAGCAGCAGGTAGACGACACCACCCGCGACGAGGTACAGGAACGCGTTGCGCATCGTCTTGGCCATCACCAGGCCGAGGACGCCGAACGCCAGGTGCACGACGTTGTGCAGGATCGACACGGCGAACACGCCGAAGAGCTTGGCCTGCGACTCGTGCCCCGCGAACTGGATCGTGTCGTAGTCGGTGGTGATGCCGGGGATGAACCCGGCGATCCCGACCACGAGGAACACCGCGCCCACCACCGTCGCCGCCAGTTGGACCGGTGTGCGTGTCGTCGCTGTGCCGGGTCTGGACATGTCGACTCCCGTTGCCTCGCGGAAACCACTTCGGTTCCGTCCGACTACCCGACGTGCGTACGGGCAAACGACCGGGCGAACAACTGCGAGCACTACCAGGCGAGCGCGGCGAGGGTCAGCGCGGCGGTTCGAACCGGGCCAGCCACGTGGTGAGGATCTGCTCCAACCGCCCGGCGTCGTCGTCGTCGAGGGCGTCGAGCAGCCGCCGCTCGTTGGCCATGTGCTCGGTGAACGCCTGGTCGATCACGCGCTTGCCCGCGTCGGTCAACGCGACCACGCGCCGCCTGGCGTCGTCCTGCCCCGGCCTCCGCGTCACCAGGCCGTCCCGCTCCAGCCGGTCGATGCGCTTGGTGATCGCGCCCGTGGTCACCATCGTGTGCTGGGCCAGCTCTCCCGGCGCGCGCTCGTACGGCGCGCCCGCCCGGCGCAGTGCGGCGAGCACGTCGAACTCCCCCTCGCCGAGCCCGTGCCGCCGGTACACGACGGCCAACTGCTCGGCCAGCACGGCCGCGAGGCGGTGCAGCCTGCCGATGACGCCCTGGGGCGCGACGTCGAGGTCCGGCCGTTCCCGGGCCCATTCGGCCTGGATCCGGGCGATGCGGTCGAGTTCCACGACACCCAGTATAGCTTCCACGGAAGCTATACTGTCTTCCGTGGAAACTATCCGGTGGGGCCTGGTCACCGCGATCGCACCGGTCGCGTGGGGCTCGACGTACTACGTCACGCACCACTTCCTGCCCGCCGACCACCCGCTGTGGGGAGCGGTGCTGCGCGTGCTCCCCGCCGGCGTGCTGCTCCTCCTCTTGTGCCGCAAACGCCCTCGTGGCCCGTGGTGGTGGCGATCGCTCGTGCTCGGCGCGCTCACCGGCGTCGTCGGCGTGGTGCTCATGCTCGCCTCGGGCGTGGACGCCGCCGACCCGCTCGGGGTCGTCGTGTCGGTCGCCGCGATGGCGCTGTCCGCGTTCGGGCACGTCCTGACGAAGCGCTGGGGCGCCGGCGTGGACGTGCTGCTGGTGACGTCGTGGCAGCTCGTCGCGGGCGGCGCGGTGCTCGTCGTGTCCGCGTTCGTGGTCGAGGGCGCTCCCCCGCCGCTCACCGGCGCCACCCTGCTCGGCTTCGCGTTCGTGTCCGTGGTCGCCACGGCGGTCGCGTTCGTCGCCTGGTTCACCGGTCTGCGCCACCTGGACGCGGGCACGGTGGGGTTGATCGGCCTGCTGAACCCGGTCACCGGGGTCGTGCTCGGTCTGCTGCCGGCGGCCGAGTCGCTGGGCGGGCACCAAGTCCTGGGGCTGCTGCTCGTGCTGTCCGGCGTGCTGCTCGGACAGCGGGCCGGAGCGCCACAGGGAAGCGCGGCGCCGGGTCCGTCCCGCGTGGGGAGCGACGACGTCGAGGAGGTGGAGTTTCACCGCTCCGGACGCGCCACCAGCGACCACAGGTAGCTCAACGGCTCCCCGACCTCTTCGTCACGCTCGACGAACTCGGTGATCAACGCGGCCAACCGGGCGTTGAGCTCCGCCTGGGACGCCGCGCCCAGGCGCAGCACACCCCTCGCGCTGTCCCGGTTGGCGTCCGGCCCGGCCTCCAGCACCTCGGCCCGGTGCGCGGCGAGCATCGCCAGGTCCACCCGCTGGACCAAGCCCTCGCCCTCGACGTCGACCAACCCCAGCCGCCACGTCCGACCGGTCGACCGGTACGGCCGTTCCAACGCGCCGCGCGCGCCGCTGCGCACCGGGTCGGCGGCCAGGAAGTCCCGCTTCACCAACGCCCGCACGTGCCGCAGCACGGTCGCCGGCGCGACGCCGAGCCGGTCCGACAGCTCCTTGTTCGTCAACGCCCGGTCCCAGCACAACCGCAGGATGCGCCAGCGCAACGGGTGCGCGAGCACCTTCAGCTCCTCGACCGTCGCGTCACGGGCGGGGTGATCAGGCGGGGCCGGCACGCCGCAGAGGCTAACCCACCCGTCCTTGCCGCGCCCGCCAGTGGTTTGGTTCACTGATATCGATTGCACTTCGTGAAATCACTGAGGGGGTGGCGTGGACGGACTGGCGCGGCGAGTCGGCGAGTGGGTGCGCGAACGGGACGGCGAACTGCTGGCCGAGCTGGCCGAGTGGGTCGCCCGACCGAGCATCAGCCGCACGGGCGAAGGCATGGCGGACGCGGCCGTCCACGGAGCGGAGCTGTTGCGCCGCAACGGCTTCCAGCCCGAGATCGGCGAGACCGACGGCTGGCCCGCCCTGCTGGGCACCGCGCCCGGCCCGCCCGGCGCGCCCCACGTGCTGGTCTACGGCCACTACGACGTGCAGCCACCCGGGCCGCCGCACGAGTGGGTCACCCCGCCGTTCACGCCCGACTTCCGCGACGGCCGGATCTACGGCCGCGGCGCCGGCGACAACAAGGGCCAGCACCTGGCCCAACTGCTCGGCCTGCGGGCGTTGCGGGAGCTGACCGGCGGCCTGCCGTGCCGGGTGACCGTGCTGCTCGACGGTGAAGAGGAGATCGGCAGCCCGCACCTGGCGTCCGTGCTGGGGAGGATCGACCGGCCGGACCTGGTGGTGTGGAGCGACGGCCCGGTGCACGAGTCCGGTCGCGCCGCGGTGGTGCTCGGCGTGCGCGGCGTCGTCACGTTCGAGTTGCGGACCTCGGGCGCGTCCGGCGTGCTGCACTCCGGCAACTGGGGCGGTGTCGCGCCGAACCCCGCGTGGCGGCTGGTGCACGCCCTCGGGACCATGCGGTCACCCGACGGCCGGATCCTGGTCGAAGGCGTCACCGAGGACGTCGTCCCGCTGACCCCCGGCGAACGCGACGCGCTGGACCGGCTGCCGGTCGACGTGCCCGCCACCCTGGCGGGCATCGGCGTCACCGCGATGGAACCGCCCGCCGACCTCGGGTTCAGCCGCCGACTGGCCGCGCCCACGTTCACGATCAACTCGCTGAGCTGCGAGGACACCCCGGAACACCGCACCGTCATCCCGAACCGGGCGGTGGCGCGGTGCGACATGCGGCTCGTCGGCGGGCAACGGGCGGAAGCGGTGTTCGCCGCCCTCAGGGCACACCTGGCCGTCCACGCGCCGGACGTGGAACTGGTCGAGGGCGCCGCGATGCAACCGTCCCGGACGCTGCCGGAGACCCGGTGGACGAACGCGGTCCTGACCGGCGCGGAGGCCGGGTTGGGCGAACCGCCGCTGCTCGTGCCCGCGCTCGGCGGCAGCCTGCCGATCGCCGCGTTCACCGACGCGTGGGACGTGCCGTGCTACGGCCTGCCGCTGGCCAACGTGGACGAGGCCAACCACGCGCCCAACGAGAACCTGGACCTGCGCTGGTTCCGGCGGGGAATCGTCGCCGCCGCCACCGTGCAGCACGCGATCGCGGAGGTGGGACGGTGACCTGGACCGACTTCGAGTGGCTGGCCGGCGCGGAGCCGAGCCCGGACGGCAAGTCCGTCGTGTACGTGAGCGACGCCTCCGGCCGCCCGCAACCCCGGGTGTCGCCGCTGGGCGGCGGCACCCCGCGTCACGTGGAGGTGGCCGGGTCGGTCCGCCGGTGCACCTGGCGGCCGGACGGCGCGCGGCTGCTGGTGCTGACCGACCCGGACGGCGGCGAGGACCACCGGCTGGCCGAGGTCGACCCCGCGACGGGCGAGGTGGAGTGGCTGGTCGCCGAGGAGGGCGTGCGGTGCGAGATCGGCACGCCGTACGGCAGCACCGGACGGCCGTACAGCCCGGACGGGGCGCTGCTCGCCTACGCGAGCAACGCGCGTGACCGCGAGGTGTTCGACGTGCTGGTGCGCGACCTGCGCACCGGCGACGAGCGGATCGTGCTGCACGGCGACGACCGCTACCTGCCGATGGGCTTCTCCCCCGACTCACGGCTGCTGCTCGTGGTGCGGCTGCACCAGAACACGGAGCAGGACCTGTTCGCGTGCGACCTGGCCACCGACGAGGTCCGGCTGCTCACCCCGCACGAGGGTCCGGCGAAGTACCACCCGGTCGCGTGGCTGCCCGACTCGTCGGGCCTCTACCTGTGCACGACCCAGGGCCGTGACTTCCTCGGCCTCGCCACGCTGTCCCTGGACGGCGGGCTGACCTGGATCGACACCCCGGAGGCCGATGTGGAGGGCGCCGCCCTCTCCCCGGACGGCACGCGGCTGGCGTGGGGCGTCAACGAGAACGGCTGCACCCGGCTTCGGTGGGCGCAGGTCGGCGGACCACCCTCCGACGTCACCGGGCTCCCACGCGGTGTCGCGGTCGCCGAGTTCGGCTTCGACGGCTTCGCGCCGCGGTTCACCGCGTCCGGCGACCTGCTGGTGCAGCTCGGCCGGCCGGACGGCGCGACCGACCTGTTCCTGGTGGACCTCGACCGGGGCGGGGCCAGGCAGCTCACCGACTGCGGCGCACGGCTGCCGGACGCGGTCGTGCCCCCGACCCTCGTCCACGCGACCAGCGCGGACGGCGAAACCGTGCCGTGCCTGCTCTACCGACCGGCATCGGCTGGAGCGGAGCACCGGGCGCCGGTGGTGGTGACCGTCCACGGTGGACCGGAGTTCCAGGCGAAGCCGGGGTTCGACCCGCTCGTGCAGGCGCTGCTGGCACGCGGGATCGGCGTGCTCGCGCCCAACATCCGCGGCTCGTCCGGCTACGGGATGCGCTACCAGCGGCTGATCTACCGCGACTGGGGCGGCGGCGACCTGGCCGACCTGGAGGCGTCGGTGCGGCTGCTGGACGACGTGCCGTGGGCCGACCCGACGCGGCTGGGCGTGCACGGCGCGTCGTACGGCGGGTTCGCCGCCCTGTCGTGCCTGACCAGGCTGCCGCACCTGTGGCGGGCCGGGGTGAGCGAGTGCGGCTCGTCGGACCTGCTCAACGACATCCGGTCGTTCCCGCCGACCTGGCGCAGGCGGGCGGCGGACTGGATCGGCGACCCCGACGACCCGGCCGACGTGGCCGTCCTCACCGAGCGCAGCCCGCTCGAGCACGCCGACCGGCTCACCGCGCCCGTGCTGATCATGCACGGCGAGAACGACACCAGGGTCGACCCGGCGGAGTCCGAGCGGATGTACCGCAGGCTGCGTGAGCTGGGCAAACCGGCGCGGCTCGTGCTGCACCCCGGCGTCGGGCACGAGTGGGACCGGGCCGGGCTCGCCGACACCATCGAGCTGATCGTCTCCTGGTTCGCCGACCACCTCCGCTGAGGACCCCGCAGGAACTTCACGGACGAAGCACAGGAACCGCGCTCATCGTGGACGGCACGACCCCCATCCACGACCGCGGCCTCGCCTTCGACCTGGCCACGTTGAGCCGCAGGCGGCCCTCACGCTGTTCGGCGGCGTGGGGCTCGCCTCGCTCACCGCGTGCGCCACCGGCGGCACCACGACCACCACAACGTCCGCGCCGGCCGAGTGCGGCGACGGGATCCGCAGGAAACCGCCGGCCCGTACCCCGGCGACGGGTCCAACGGCCCGAACGTGCTCAGCGTGCGCGACCTGGTGCGCACCTCCCTGGCCGACGACACCGTGTTCCGCGACGGCCACGACGAGCAACTGGCCGACGTGACCGGCGACGTCACCTCCCGGCTGCACGGCCTCGCTCGCCGTCCGGGTGTGAGGGTCGTCCGGGCCCGGCATCAGGACAGGGTCAGCAGCAGGTGCAGGCCGACCAGCAGGCCGCACGTGACGCTGTGGACGAGCGGGTTCTGGGCCAGCAGCGCGGCGAACTCCCGCAGGAACGCGCTGGGCAGGAAGTACCACGCCGTCGGCGCGCCGATGATCTGCATGCGCAACCGCAGCCTGCGGGCCAGCACGGCGGCGCGGAAGACGTGGAAGTTGTTGGTCACCGCGACCGCCCGGCCGGTCCAGGAACGTTCGGCGAGCAGCCGCGCGCTGTACCGCAGGTTCTGCTCGGTCGTCGTCGCCCGGTCCTCCAGCACGATCAGCTCGTCCGGCACGCCGCGGCGCAGCAGGTAGTCGCGCATCGCCGCCGCCTCGGACACCGCCTCGTCCGGCCCCTGCCCGCCCGAGACGACGAGCAGCGGCGTGCGGCCCGCGTCCACCTCGCGGCGGTACAGGCGCAGGCCGCGGTCCAGCCGTGCGGCCAGCAGCGGCGGCACGCGGTCGCCGATCAGGCCCGCGCCGAGCACGATCACCGCATCGAAGCCCGTGCGGCGGCCGACGCTGCCGTACACGACCGAGTACAGCAGCAGGCTGACGAACAGGAACGCGACGTAGGCCGCGACGATCAGCAACGACCCGATCACCGCGTCGACCGCCGGTCCGGTGTGCGCCGTGGCGAAGCCGAACGCCGCCACCAGGCCGAAGATCGCGAGCCCGGCGAGCAGCGAGAGCAGGTTCGCCAAGCCGAAACCCTCGCGGCGCAGCATCAGCACGCCGTTCGCGACCAACGCGGTCGGCAGCACGAACCCCAGCCCCAGCAGCACGACCACGAACGCGTACCCCACGACGACGGCCGACCAGCCGCCGTTCGCCGAGGCCCGGAACACCAGCCACAGCAGCAGGAACACCAGCGTCACGCCGAGCCACACGGCGTTGCCGAGCCGCCGCCGGTCCCGGATCACGCCGATCACGAAGAACAGGGCGGGCACGAGCGCCGCGATCCCGAAGATCATGCGGGCCAATGTAGACGGCAGGCGGTCACTCGAAGTCGTGGTCCCCGAGCGTGGCCGGCCGGATCTCATCGCGGACCACGCGCCACCGTCGGTCCGCCGCGGCGCCGGCGCCGGCGCCCTCGGATCACGACGCGCCGCGCGGTCAGGCGGACGTCCCCGGTCCGAGGCGGCCGGCGGTGGCGTGCAGGCTGGTCAGGGTGGTGGCGGCGGTGAAACCGAGGATCGGGTCCGGCCGCTCGGACAGCAGGCTCGCGTACAACGGGCGGTAGTGCGCGATCTTGCGCGGCGTCCGGCCGTCACCGCCGTGCTCGGCCAGCAGCTCCCCGCCCCGGTACGCGAACGCGGTCATCGCCGTGTGGTCCAGCCACACCTCCACGTCACCGCAGGTGAACGCGGTGGACTTGCTGCTCGCGCCGGTGCGCCAGCTGGTGTGCAACCGGGCCGTGCCGACCGCGCCACGGGACCGGAACGAGGCCGCGGCCCAGCAGCTCGTGCGCTCGTCCCGGAGCGACGTCACCGCCGTGACCTGCACCAACCGGGCCAGCACGGTGAGCTGGTTGATGCCCGAGTCCGTCCACGCCGAGAGGTAGGACGTGAACGCCTGCTCGCCCTTGAGCACGTACGGGTCGTTGAACGCGGAGGTGATCGCGGTGACCGGCCCCCACTCCGGGTGCGCGGCCACCAGGTCCGCCGCCCACTCCACCTCGGGCGAGAACGCGAAGTGGTGCGCGGTGAACAGCCGGTCGTGCGAGCCGTCCACGCCGCCCAGCCGGTCCACCGACGCCAGGTCCGGCACCAGCGGCTTCTCCACCAGCACCCGTGCGTCGGAGCCGGTCAACACCGACGTGGCGAGGTCGGCGTGCGAGTCCGCCGGCGTGGCGATCACCACCAGGTGCGGTCGGTGCGCCGCCAGCGCGTCGTCGAGGTCCCGGTAGTGCCCGGGGGTCACGCCCCGGAACACCGGCGGCTCGGCGTGCGGGTCGACGGTGAACACCAAGTCCACGTCGGGCCGTTCCGCCAGCACCTCCAGGTGCGTCCGGGCGATGGTGCCGACCCCCACCAACCCGACCCGCGTCCGTCCGTCGATCGGTTCCACCCCGGCAGCCTCCACACCCGGCAGTATCCGCCCCACCGGACGCCGAGCCGCCAGGTGCGTTCTTGATCGTGACGACCAGGACACATCGCGTGGCTCGACGGCGCCGTGACGAGGTAGTTTCAGCGTCGTCCGCGCACCAGCCCCGGGGAGCACATGCGATTCCTCTTCCGCCCACCCGCCAGCGAGGCCGGTGGACTGCTCTCGCTGCCCTGGGCCCAGCCCCTGGAGGAGTGGGACGAGAAGCTGCTGCTGACCGTTCCCCAACGCGGCATCTCGCGGCACGTGGTGCGGTTCGTCGCCAGCGAGGGCCGCGTGTACGCGCTCAAGGAGATCGCCGAACCGCTGGCCCGGCACGAGTACTCGATACTCGGCGACCTGGAGCGGGAAGGCATGCCCTCGGTGTCGGTGCTCGGGCTGTGCGTCGACCGCCCGGACGACCAGCAGGCCATCCTGGTCACCCGCTACCTCGACCACTCCATGTCCTACCGCTACCTGTTCTCCAGCCCGCGCGTCGAGCACTCGGCGGACCGCCTCGTGGACGTGCTGGTCGGACTGCTGGTCCGGCTGCACCTGTCCGGCACGTTCTGGGGCGACTGCTCGCTGTCGAACACGCTGTTCCGGCTGGACGCGGGCAACCTGGCCGCCTACCTGGTCGACGCCGAGACCGTCGAGCGCCACCCGCAGCTGTCCGCCGGCCAGCGGACCTACGACGTGGACCTGGCCCGTGAGCGCATCGGCGGCGAGCTGATGGACCTCGAAGCCGGCGGCCTGCTGCCCTCCGACATCGACCCGATCGAGGTCGCCGACAGCGTGCCCCGGCGGTACGCCGCGCTGTGGGAGGAGGTGACCCGCGAGGAGTTCTTCCAGCTCGACGAGCAGCGCTACCGGGTCGCCGAACGCCTCCGCCGGCTCAACGACCTCGGCTTCGACGTCGACGAGGTCGAACTGGTCACCTCGGACAGCGGCGCGCGGCTGCGGGTGGACATCCGGGTCGCCGAGATCGGCCAGAGCCGCCGCGAGCTGTTCAAGCTCACCGGCCTGGAGGTGCAGGAGGGCCAGGCCAGGCGCCTGCTCAACGACCTGCGCTCGTTCCGCGCCTACCTGGAGCAGCGCGACGGCGCGCCCGTCCCCGAGACGACCGCAGGCCACCTGTGGCGCAACGAGGTCTACGACCCGGTGGTCGCCGCCGTGCCGCCCGACCTGCTCGGCGTGCTGGCCCCGGCGGAGCTGTTCCACGAGGTCCTGGTCCACCGCTGGTTCCTGTCCGAGAACGCGGGCCGCGACGTCGGCACCACCGCCGCGCTGCGCTCCTACCTCGCCACCGTGCTGCCGGACCGGGACAACGAGGTCGACGACGAGGACGTCGACCTCGTCTGATCGACGTCCCGAGCGCGTACACGCCGAGGTCGAGCAGCCCATGCGCGGTCTCGTCGCACAGCCGCACCGCACCGTGCTCGTCGGACTCGGCACGCTCCCGCTTCGGCATCGCCGCGGCCTCCTCCCGGTCGCCGGCGGCGGCCAAGGCCCACCCGGCCGGCGCGTGGCTCGCCTCGCAGCGCGACCCGGGCCGCCGCGCAGGCGCTCGTGCGAGCTGAAGAATTCGCAGCGCTTTTAGCATTCGACAATTCGGCCGACCATCGACCCGTTGACCAGTCGAAACATTTTCGGCGCATCTTGACCGCCTGCGAGACGTCCTCCACAGTCTGATGAATGCGACCGGCACCCGCGACAGCGGCGCTTCAGCCCGTGCGCCTGTTCTCGGCCCTCGTATCACCCACGCTGACGTAATCGTCGTTCGCGCGGCGAGCGCGACGGAACACCCGGCGCACGCGGTCCTCGGTGGACGCTGCCCGCGCCGCGGCCAACCCTGCCCCGACCTCGATGAAGAGGAGCACACCCATGGCCGGATCGGGCCACCCGCCCACCGCTGTCCCACGAGCACCCGGACGTCGCCTGGCCGGCGTGACCGCTGTCGTCGCCGTGCTGGTCGGCGGACTGGTCACGGCGCTCGGCGCCGCGCCCGCGTCGGCCGCCACCGTCGACACGACCGCGTGGTACGCGTTGGTCAACCGCAACAGCGGCAAGGCTTTGGACGTCTACAACTTCGCCACCGGCGACGGCGCCCGCATCACCCAGTGGACCCGCAGCGACGGCACCAACCAGCAGTGGCAGTTCGTGGATTCGGGCAACGGCTACTACCGGGTGAAGTCCCGGCTGTCGGGCAAGGTCCTGGACGTCCACAACTACTCCACCGCGGACGGCGGCGCCATCGTGCAGTGGGCCGACAACAACAGCTCCAACCAGCAGTTCCGCCTGGCCGACTCCGACGGCGGCCACATCCGCCTGATCAACCGCAACAGCAACAAGGCGGTCGAGGTCCAGGGCGCGTCCACCGCCGACGGCGGCAACGTCGTGCAGTACAGCGACTGGGGCGGCGCCAACCAGCAGTGGCAACTCGTCCGGATCGGCGGGACCGACCCGACGACCACCACCACCACGACGCCCCAGCCGGGACGTCCCATGGTCGAGAACAACTTCCAGGTCACCCGTGAGGGCGCGTACGGCGACAACCGCTTCACCGTGTTCCGACCCTCCGACCCGCAGGCCGTCGGCCGTCCCCTCCCCGTGCTGGCCTTCGGCAACGGCGCCTGCGCGCACACCAACAACAGCGAGGTCACGCGGCTGCTGACCGCCATCGCGGCGAAGGGCTTCGCCGTGGTGGACATCGGTTCCGCCAACGGCTCGCCCAACGGCCTGCCCAGCGGTTCCCCCATTCCCTCGCTGCTGACCGACGCCCTGACCTGGGCCGAACGCGAGCAGAACCGCTCCGGCGCGGCGTTGTCACAGCGGCTCGACCTGACCAGGATGGCCACCGCGGGCCATTCGTGCGGCGGCCTGGAGGCCCTGATCGCCGCCCAGGACCGCCGGGTCGACGCGACCGTCTCGGTGAACAGCGGGCTCTTCGCCGACGGCTCGTTCGGCTACCCGCGCTCCGAGCTGACCAAGCTGCACGCTCCGGTGCTGTACATGGACGGGGGTCCCTCCGACATCGCCTACGAGAACACCAGGGCCAACTACAACCTGACCACCGTCCCCACCGTCTTGGCCGAGAACCCCCAAGCAGGGCACGGCGGCTTCATCACCGGTAACCAGATGGCCGACGCGGTGACCGCGGTCGTGCAGTTCCTCGACATGGTCCTGAACGGCAACCAGATCGCCCGCGACTACATCCTGCAACCGTCCGGACTGGCGTCCAGGGTGCCTTGGACGGTGGCCAAGAAGAACTTCTGATCGCGAGGGACGGCCGTCACCGGCACACGCCGCGAGAACGCCACGCGTGTGCCGGTGACGGCCACCGGTACGGCCCGCCGGTTCTTCGGTGGTGCCGCGGACGTCCCGGCCCTGTCGGGCCACGCCCGGAAGCCTCCGAACCACCGGTGGGAGTTCAGGTGAGGCGTCCGCCCTTCTGCGGAAAACAGGTCGCCGTTTCCGGTTTCCGCTTGTCGGAGATGTCATCCCCGCTGCGCCACAGGCATACCCGAAGAGGGGATCCGCAGGACGAGTGCGCTCGCTAGCGTGGGCCAAGGGCGCGAAAGCGGGGGGATGATCCGGCATGCGTTACGACGCGTTCATGTCCTACAGCCACGCGGCGGACCAGCGGATCGCTCCGTTCCTGCGTCGAGGGCTGCACCGGTTGGCGCGGCGGTGGAACCAGGTATGGGCCCTGCGGGTCTTCCGGGACCAGGAGAGCCTCGCCGCCAACCCGGACCTGTGGGACACCATCGACAAGGCGCTGCGCGAGTCCCGGTTCTTCATCCTGCTGGCCTCGCCCGAGGCCGCGAGGTCACCGTGGGTGGGGCGTGAGGTCGAGTACTGGCGTGCGGAGCGCGAGCAGGGCACATTCCTCATCGCGCTGACCGGCGGGGAGATCGTGTGGGACGACTCCGCCGGGGACTTCGACTGGGACCGGACCACGGCGTTGCCGGAGGCGTTGCGGGGGTGGTTCTCCGCCGAGCCGCTGTGGGTCGACCTCTCCTGGGCCCGGGACGAACCGGAGTTGTCATTGCGGCACAGCCGGTTCCGGGTCGACGTCGCGACGTTGGCGGCCGCGGTGCACGGCAAGGCCAAGGAGGAGTTGGACAGCGAGGACGTGCGGCGTCACCGGGTCGCGACGTGGGTGCGCCGCGGGGTCGCAGCTGCGCTGACGGTGCTGCTCGTGGCTGTGCTCGGGCTGGGCGCACGGACCATCCTCCAGCAGCAGGAGGCGATCGAGCAGGGACGACAGGCGTTGTCGCGGGCCGTGGCGGCGAAGAGCGAGCTGATGGAGGACAGCGATCCGGAGCTGTCGCGGCTGCTCGCACTGGCCGCGTGGCGGGTAGCCGGGACCCCGGAGGCGGAAGCGGCGATGGTGCAGGCGGCCGCACGTCCCGGTGTGGGGAGGGTCGCTGCCGGCGGACCCGTCGAGGCTGTCGCGTTCAGCCCGGACGGCAAGCGCCTGGTGACCGGCGGCGAACACGTCCGGGTGTGGGACACCTCCACACTGCGGCAGGTCGGCGGGACCGCCACCGACGACGAGGGCGCCACGCAGGTCGTGCAGGTGAGTCCGGACGGCAGGACGTTGCTCACGGCGGGCCCCGGACCGTCCGCGCGGTTGTGGGACCTCGGAACCGGTGCGCTGCTGGCCGAGCCCCGTCAGGACGACACGACCTCACCGTGGTCGAACGGCTCGGTCAGTGCGGCGTTCAGCCCGGACGGCACGCGACTCGTGCTCGGTGATCCCGGCCACGAGGTGACGGTGTGGGACATCGCGAGCGAGAAGGCGGTCCACACCGTCGGAGTGCCGCAGATCGACCCCTACCAGCGCAACTCGGTGCGGCCGTCGGTCGCCTTCCACCCCAGCGGTGGCTCGTTCGCGGCGCTCGGCTCGGACGGCGCGGTGCGGTCCTGGGACACCGCGACCGGCACCGCGCTCGGGGAACCACTACCCGCCCACCCCGGCGACAAGGCGAGCCTGGTCGGCCCTGTGATCGTCTTCAGTCCGGACGGGGCCCTCTTCGCCACCGGAGGCGCGGACGGCACGATCCGGTTCTGGGACACCGCGACCCGCCGGCCGATCGGCGCGTCCCTGACCGGACACACCAGACCCGACCGCACGTCCCTGGCGCAGTCGTTCGCCTTCAGCGCCGACGGGCGCGTGTTCGCGGCCGGCAGCGAGGACGGCACCGTTCGCCTCTGGGACGTCCGCAGCCGCAACCCG
Source organism: Actinosynnema sp. NPDC023794 (assembly GCF_040639675.1). Taxonomy (NCBI): domain Bacteria; kingdom Bacillati; phylum Actinomycetota; class Actinomycetes; order Pseudonocardiales; family Pseudonocardiaceae; genus Actinosynnema; species Actinosynnema sp. NPDC023794. The sequence continues at coordinate 25,468 of NZ_JBFAFR010000041.1, forward strand.
CTCGGCGAGCCGCTGAACGGTCACACCCGCGCCGTCACGTCGGTGGCGTTCAGCCCGGACGGCCGGACGCTCGCCAGCGGCGCCCGGGACGGCACGACGCGGCTGTGGAACGTGGCCGAGCTCCTCCAACTCGGCCACCCGGCGATCGAGCACTCCGGCATGCTGTACGCGCTCGCGTTCAGCCCGGACGGCAAGACCCTGGTGACCGGCGGCGACAACGGCGAGACCGCAGGCGACCACGGGAGCATGGAAGCGTGCGGCCACAGCGGCTGGGGGGTGTGCTACGTCGACCGCGGTCGGTTCGTCGTGATCGGCGGCGGCCAGGCGGTGCAGTTCTACTACCCGCTCGGCACGCGACTGCCACCGCCCGGGCCGCCCCGCACGCTCATGCTCTGGGACGTGGCTCAACGGCGGGCCCTGACCGACCTGCCGACCCCCGACCGCACACCGGTGCTGGCGGTGGCGTTCAGCCCCGACGGTGCCACCGTGGCCGCCGGCGGCATGGGCGATGGGCTCGCCGGCACCGTGCTGTGGGACCACGCCAACCGCGTCCCGCGCGCGGAGCCGCTGGCCGCCGACCTGTCGCTGGTCCGCGCCGCGGCGTTCAGCCCGGACGGCCACCTGCTCGTCACAGCAGGAGAGGGCCGGTTGGCAACGGGCAAGGTCGACGAGGACGACAGCCGGACTCAGGTCACGTTCTGGGACCCCAAGGACCGCACGCGGCTCGGCGCCGTCGACACCGGGCACACCACGTACGCGGTGGCGTTCAGCCCCGACGGGTTGCTCCTCGCCACGGGCAACCGCCAGGGCGAGGTCCGGCTCTGGGACACCGGCACGAGAAGCCCGGTCGGTGACGTGCTCAAGGGCCACACCGGCCCGGTCGGGGCCCTGACGTTCAGCCCGGACGGCACGACCCTGGCCAGCGCCGGCGACGACGGCGCGATCCGGGTGTGGGACGTCGCCGGCCGGCGGGCGGCCGGCGATCCGATGGTGGGGCACTCCGGCGCGGTGTACTCCCTGGCGTTCCACCCGGACGGCCGGACGCTGGCCAGCGGCGGCGGGGACAACTCGGTCCGGCTGTGGAACGTGGCGGCGCGCAAGCAGGTCAACGGACCGCACGTCCGACACCGGCAGCCCGTCCGCGCGGTGGCGTTCAGCCCGGACGGCACGACCCTGGCCAGCGCCGGCGAGGACGCGGCCACCCGGTTCTGGGAGGTCCGCACCGCCAAGGACGTCCCCGCGGCACTATGCGCCACCGCTCGACGCACCCTCACCGCCGACGAATGGGCGCGCCACCTGCCCGGAGTGGCGTTCCTGGAGGTGTGCCCACCGCGGTAGCCGGAGAACGCGCTGGTGTACAAGGACTTCCGACGCCGGCGGTACGACCAGCGAGCTGTCGACCACGAGCCCGGCCGCGTTGGTCGCCGGAGCGGCGTCCTGGCGACTGTCGATCGACCTCCCGACCGCCTTGCGCGAGAAGGCGTCCAACGCCTTCGGCAGCTCCGCCGCCGTACCCGGACGGATCGCGGGCAAGACGGTCGCCACCGTCCTCACCCTGGCCGCCCCATGCTGCACCCGCACAGTCTGGACTACGACTACGCCCGCCACCGCGTCCGCAACCCGCGCAAGCAGGCCGGATCGGCGTGGCCGAGATCCCTGTCAGCCGTTCCCGGCACGGCCCGGCCGTCAAGGACGCTGGTACTTCTCTCGTTCGGCTGCGCGTGGACGCCCGGGTGCGAAGTCCCGGAGGTACACGGCAAAGGCCCAAGCCCTCTGGTCCAAGCTGTCGGCGAAGTCTGTCAACGCGACCTCCAAGCACTCGTCGGCCTTCTTGGCATCACCCGCGTTCCGCAACGCGTACGCGAGCCCGACCAGCGTCTCCCCTTCCTTGGCCCTGTCGCCGCTGCGGCGGTAGAGGGTCGCCGCGTCCTGGTAGGAATCGACGGCATCGTCCGCCAAACCGGCGTCATCGAAGGCGGAGCCCAGGTGGGTGCAGGCCATCGCTTGTCGGAACTCGTCGTCGCCTTCCGCGAAGAGGTCGCGGGCTACTCGGTGCACGGTGATGGCCTCGGCGTACCGGCCGACGCCCTGGAGCGCAAGCCCCAGGTTGTCCCACGCCATGGCCTTGCGCACCGGATTCCCGGTGTCGCGGTACAGGTCGGCGGCCCGTTGGTGGGCGATGACCGCGTCAGCGGGGCGCCCGGCCGTCTGCAAGGCCGATCCCAGGTTGTTCCAGGCCGCGGCCTCGCGTTCACGGTCGGGAGCACCGTCGAGCAGGATCCGGGCCTGTTCGTGGGCGGCCAGCGCCTCGTCGAACTGGCCCAGGTCGCACAGTGCCAACCCGAGCGCGCTCCAACTGCCGCCCTCGGCCTGTCTGCTTCCGAGCTCCCGGTAGAGCGTGATCGACCGTCGCAAGGTGGCGATCGCCCTGTCCGTCTGCTGCAAGTCGTGTTGTACGGAGCCGAGGCTGTACAACACGTTGGCCAGCTGTGAGTCGCTCAGTGCCCTCGCTTCCGGGTCGCGCTTGGCGAACAGCCGTCGGCCACGCTTGTCGTACAGTTTGAGAGCCCGTTGATAGGCGTTCTCGGCCTCGGTGAACCGGCGTGCCTCGTACAGGTTCTTGCCCAGACCATGCCAAGCCTCGGCCTCGTTGTCACGGACACCTGCGCGGCGGTACCGGTCGACCGCCTCCCGGTACACAGCCTCTGCCTCGTCGAACCGCCGCGCATCGCGCAGTGCCTCGCCCAGGTTCAAGCACGCGTGAGGGATCAGCAGTGGGTCATCCAGGTGGTCCGCCGCCCCGCGGGCAAGGCGGGCGACCGCGACCCGATCGGCGACCGCAACGCGCCTGGGAACCTGGTGACCGATCCCGAGCTGGTGCAGGATGACGCCGGCCATGCCGTAGGTCAGCGCATGAAAACCGTAGTCGGCGTGCATGGTCACGGTGGCGACGAGGTTGCCGTGTTCCACATCCAGCCACGCCGTCGCCTCAGCGTCGTCAGCGAACGGGCCATCGCCTCGGCGACGTTCGACGGGCCCCAGTCGAGTCGCCGCAGCGAACGCGTGGTCGACGTAGTACTTGCCGAGGCGCAGGAGTGCGGCCGTCGGGTCGTCCGGCACAACGTCCACCGTCGTGGCATATCGGCGGATGAGGTCGTGCAGGCGCCACCGGCCGTCGGCGTGGCCGAGCAGGTGGGCCTGGCGCAGTGTCCGCAGCCGCACGAGCACCTGCGCCGTCGAGGCGTCCTCCAGGGCGGCGGCTGCCTCGGTTCCGATGTCCAGGCCGGGGCTGATGGCCAGCAGGTAGAGCAGGTGCACCGCTTGCGGTGCGCGGACGCGCATCCGGTCCACGGACAAGGCGAACACCGCGGCCACGGTCGTTTCACCGCGGGCGAACGCCTCGATCGTGGCCTGGTGCAGTTGGTCGGCCAAGTGATCACAGGTGAGACCTGGTTCGTCCGACAGGAGGCCGGCCGCGATCCGCACTGCCAGCGGCAGTCGTCCGCACACCCGCACCAGCCGTGCGGCGCCGTCGGAGGCAGTGGTCCGAGTGTCTCCAGGACTGTGCTCGGCCACGACCTCGGCCAGCAACGCGATCGCGTCGGTCTCGGACATGACGTCGAGTTCGAGGTGTCGTGCGCCAGGCAGGTCGAGTGTGTCGCGAGTCGTCACGATCGCGCGGTGGACGCCGGTGGGCAGCAACCCGCGCAACTGCTCCGCGCTGGAGGCGTTGTCCAGCACGAGGAGCACGGACTTGCCACGCCGGTCCAAGTCACGCATGACCTGGTCGTAGACAGCTGCCTGCTCGCCCGGGTCCACCGGCAGTTCGTCCGACGGCACACCCAGGTGGCGCAGCAGCGGCCCGAACACCGCCTCCGGCCTCACTCCTCCGTCAGGGCGGTATCCCTGAAGGTCGACCACGAACGCGCCGCCGGAGAACCGGTCCCACTGGTGCGCGGTCGCCGCGACGTGCATCGCCAGGGCGGTCTTCCCCACGCCACCCATGCCGGCCACCGCGGTGACGACGATGGGAGTCGACACTCCACCAGGGGCGAGGCTGGTGAGCAGGTGGGCGATCTCATCGTCCCGCCCGACGAACCCGGTACCCGTCCGTGCGACTGCCCTGACCACGGCGACCGGCCCGAGGCGCGGAGGGTGGACGTGGATCCCGCCGTCCACGTCGTGGGCTTGGATGAGGAACCCGGAGTTGTCTCCCTCGAAGTGGTTCCCGTGCGGCCCGGTCAACTCAAGAGTCCGCGTGCGGTGGCCAGGCTCGCCTGGACCAGGGTGGTGAGAGCGTGGTCCTGGCCGAGCGCGCGCCGGCAATCGCGCAGCACGGCTTCGTACAGCGACCGGGCCCGTTCCAGGTCACCAGCGGATTCCAGTGCTCCGGCCAAGCGGAATCGGGTCCTCAGCGTGGCGCTGTGGTCGGGGCCGAGAACGCGTTCCTGCGCGGCGAACGTCGCTTCGAACAGCGAGAGCGCCCGGTCGAGGTCTCCCCGCCACTCGTGAGCCCTGGCGAGGTTGTGCTTCGACATCAGCGTGTCCGGGTGGTCGGGGCCCAGCAGTCGTTCCCGCGCTGCGAAGACGGCGTCGAACTGCGCCCACGCCTGGTCGCGAGCTCCGGTGAACCAGTGGGCGCTCGCCAGGTTGTTCCGCAACGTGAGCGTGTCCGGGTGGTCGGGGCCCAACACGCGCACGAAGTCGTCCAGCGCCCCCTCGTAGATCTGCCGCGCGTGGTCGACGTCGCCCGAGTCCTGGTAGGCGCTGCCCAGGTTGTTGCGGGACATCAGCGTGTCCGGGTGGTCGGGACCGAGTCGGCGCACGCGGTCGGCGAGGGTCGTCTCGTTGAGTGCGACCGCGCGGTCGAAGTCGCCCGCGTTCCGGTACGCGTTGGCGAGGTTGCCGCGCACGATCAACGTGTCCGGGCTGTCCGGCCCGAGGACCCGCTCGAAGTCGACCAACGCGGCTTCGTAGAGTCGGATCGCCTGGTCGACGTCATCGGCGTTCCCGTAGGCCTTCGCGAGGTTGTTGCGCGCCATGAGCGTGTCGTAGTGGTCCGCCCCCAGTACCCGGACGCGATCCTCCAGCACGCTCGCCAACAGCCGGATCGCGCGGTCGAAGTCGCCGACCGTCTCGTGTGCCAGGGCCAGGTTGTTCCGCAGCCGCAGGGAGTCCGGGTGTTCGGCGCCCAGCAGTCCCTCCAGCCCGGCGAGGGTCGCCGCGTAGAGGGGGATTGCGCGGGCGGTGTCGCCGGCGGCGTCGTAGGCGCTGGCCAGGTTGTTGCGCGCGTCCAAGGTGTTCCGGTGATCCGGGCCCGACACCCGCTCGTGGTCGGCGGCGACCGCCTCGAACAACGGGATCGCCCGTCCGAGGTCACCCAGTTCGTGGTACGCACTGGCCAGGTTTCCCCGCACCAGCAGAGTGTCCGGGTGATCCAGGCCCAGGATTCGTTCGCGGTCGGTGAGCGTCTGCTCGTGCAGCGGGATCGCACGTCGAGTGTCCCCGGCGAACTGGTAGGTCATGGCGAGGTTGCTGCGGCTGCCCAGCGTGTCGGGGTGATCGGGCCCGAGCACCTCTTCCCTGTCCTTCAAGGTCTGCTCGTGCAACGAGATCGCCTCGTCGAACCTGCCCGCGGAGACGTACGCGGTCGCCAGGTTGTTGCGGGCGATCATGGTGGGCCGGGTGGCGCCGTGGAGTCGTTCGCTGCTCCGCGCGGCCCTGGCGAGCTGGTCGACCGCGGTGGCGGCCTTGCCCTGGTCCCGGAGGTAGAGGCCCAGCTGGTTGAGCACCAGCACCGTGGCACCGCTGTCGGTATCGGGTGTCGTGTGGTCGAGCAAGACCTGGGCGTGGGGTCGTACGGCCTCGAACACCGGGTGGTCTGCCGGTGCGTCGGGTGACCGGTTGAGGACCGCCGCGGCGAGTGCGCCGGTGGCGGCATCGCGGGCGGCGGCGATGTCGTCAGGGCGACGGTGCGGGTCGGCCGAGTCGGGTGTGCGGGTCACGGCCTGGACGAGGCGGTGGACCCCGATGGTGTGGTCGCGGCGGGTGATCATGCTGTACGCGCCCAGGCGGCCCAACGCCTCCAGCACGTCCGGTTCCTCCCCCGCGAGGGCGCACAGCCCTTCGGGGATGGCGTCCGGCGCGTACCAGGCCAACTGCCGCAACAGCGCACCGGCCAGCGGTGTGTCGGCGAGCTGGTCGAGCGTGATGTGCCAGACCCGCGCCATCGTGCGCCGCGGGTCGCCGTCCTCGCCGGTCCTGGTGAACATGCGCGCCGGTGAGCGGGCGAGCAGACCGAGGTAAGCGTCGGGTGTGATGCGGGTCTGGGCGATGTAGGCCCCGGCCTGCTCGATCGCCAGTGGCAGCCGGCCGAGCTCCTCGCACAGCCGCTCGGCGCCGGTCAGGTCCGCGTCCGGTCCACCGGCCCGCGCGGTCCTGGTCAGCAGGTCGGTGGCGGCCCTCGTGCCCAGCACCTCCACGTCGACTCCCCCGGTCAGCACGGACCACCCGCCGGCGCGCCTGCTCGTGGCGATCACCCTTCCCGTCCGCACCTTCGCCAACAGGTCCACCAGGTCACGCGGACCGGAGAGGTTGTCGAGCACGAGCAGCCAGTCCGGGTGGGTCGCCAGCCATCGCAGCCCCAGCTCCGTCCGCTGCACCAGGGGCAGGTGGTGGACCTCGGGCGCCAACACGCAGGCCAGCTCCGCGAGCCCGACCTCGATCGCGGCGGGCGAGTCCGCCGTCATCCACCACACGAAGGGGAACCGACCGAGGTTGTCCTGGACGTACCGGGCGACCAGCGTGCTCTTGCCCACCCCGCCCAGACCGTGAACCCCGACCACCGCCCGTTCCGCCCCGAACACCGCCGCGTCCAGGAGCTCCAACTCGTCGACCCGGCCGACGAGAGCGCCGGTCACCACGGGCACGTGAGACACGTCCGCCCTTGGCGGCACAGCTGCCATGTCGGGGACGGGAGCCTGCACGGTCACGTCGCCGCCTGCCTGCACCACCACCGAGTTGATCGCCACGGCGATCTGCGACAAGTGGGGCGCATCGGCCACGCTCACGTCCATGCGCGCATTCGATCTCGATCAGGGCGCAACCCGTCCGCACGAATGCGGCTTGTGGCTCAGCGGTACGAGACAGTGACCTTCACGGTCGGCGAGGACCGACCCGCACGACGTTCATCAGCGGATAGATCACGGTCTACAACGGCTGAAAACGCCGTACCGCGTGGGTCGGGCGCCCAAGCAGCGGAACCCTCGATCGGACGGCTCGCCCGCCGGCGGTCGAGACAGTTTCTCTGCGGTGCCACTCCGGGCGGAATGTTGCCCGGAGTGGGGTCGTTCCGGAACCGGCACGGCCTCGACTGGGACGGCGGTGGAGGCGGGGGGTGGCGGGGTCCGGCCGCCCCGTGATCGGTCGTTCCCGCGTCACCTCGCTCGCTGGACGATCACTTCGCCTGGGCGAGCCAGAGGGCGTCGGGACCGGCCGGGAACCGCAGTTGGCCGGTCGTGTCGTGCGCGGCCAGCCACACCGCCTCGGCGACATCGCTCTCCTGAGTGAACATGTCCTGGCTCGTGAAGGCGGCCATGGCCTTCTTCGCCCACGGCTCGTAGGGCGCCGGGACCAGTTCGTCCAGCGAGGCGCCGTTCGTCGCCCTGGCGGCGAAGTTCGTCGTCAGGCAGGCGCCCGGCTCGACCGCCTTCGCCCGCACTCCGAAGGGCGCGAGTTCGAGCGCGAGCGACGCGGTGAACCCCTCGACGGCCATCTTGCTCGCCTTGTAGACGGCGGAAAGCGGCATGTGGCCCAGCACCACGCTGGAAGTCACGTTGACCACCACGCCGGAGCCGCGCTCGCGGAACTGGGGCAGCACCGCCTGGGTCATCGCCATCACGCCGAACGTGTTGGTCTCGAACACCTCCCGCACGCGGGACATGGGGGTGCCCTCGAACACGCTGATCGACGGGATGCCCGCGTTGTTGACCAGGACGTCAACGGGCCCCACCGCGTCGAACGCGGCGGCGATGCTCCGGGGCTCGGTCACGTCGAGCCCGACGACGCGGAGCCGGTCCGACCGGGGCAGGACGTCCGGACGCGGGGTGCGCATCGTCGCGATGACGTTCCACCCCCGCGCATGGAAGTGGAGGGCGGTCTCCCGCCCGTAGCCGGAGGAGGTGCCGGTGATCAAGACCGTCTTCATGGGGTGCTCCGTGCGATCTGGTGGGATTCGGCAAGTCCGACTCCTTCTTCGCCGAAGAAGAAGCAGTGATCCCATTCAACCGGCCTGACCTGCTGAAACGATAGAACTATCGTCCCTTCGTCTTGCACGATCCTCCACTGGTTCCGGTTCCGCCTCGATCAGGCCGGCACGCCCGCCGGAGTGCGCCCGACCTCCCGCAGGCGGGCCGCGTCCCGGCTCGGGGGCTCGCCGAACCGGCGGCGGTACTCCCGGCTGAACTGCGACGGGTTGTCGTAGCCGACCCGCCGGCCGACCGCCGTGACATCGCCCGGGTGGGTGGCGAGCAACAGCCGGGCCTCCTGCAACCGGATCTGCTTCTGGAACTGGATGGGGCTCATCGCGGTCACCGCCTGGAAGTTGCGGTAGAACGCGGAGGTGCTCATACCGGACATGCGCGCCACGTCCTCGACCCGGAAGGGCTGCGCGTAGTGCTGGCGGATCCAGCGCACGGCCCGTGAGATGTGGCTGAGGCCGCTGTCGGCCAGCCCGAGCTGGCGAACCGTCGCCCCCTGCTCGCCGGTGATCAGGCGCCACAGGATCTCGCGTTTGACCAGCGGCGCCAGCACGGCCCGGTCGCAGGGCTCGTCGAGCAGGCGCAGCATCCGCACCACCGCGTCGATCAGCTCGGCGGAAGCGTCGCTGACGGCGATCCCCGACGGGATGCCCTCACCGGCGCGCGGGAGGTCCCCGGGGCCGGCCTGCAGCAGCAGTTCGGCGACGGCGGAGGGTTCCAGCACGAGGCCGAAGCCGAGCGCCGGCTCCTCGGGGTCCGCGCGGGTGAACTGCCCGGTGACGGGCAGGTCCACGGAGGCGACCAGGTACTGCCCGGGGCCGTACTCGTAGATCCGGTCGCCCAGGGCGAGGCGTTTCGCGCCCTGGGCGATGACCGCGAGGACCGTGCCGGACATCGAGGGCGCCGGCGGGTCGGGCCGGTCGACCTTCGAGATGAGGACGCCGTCGATGGCGGTGGTCCAGTCGGGTCCGGCGTGGCGGGCCAGCAGGGCGCGGAGCTCTTCGAGGCACATGAGCCCATTGCAGCACCCTCCAGCTCACAGCTTCCGAAGTCGGGAGGATCGTGCAAGTCATGGAGAGGATAATTCTACGTTTACGCAGATCAGGCGGGGTTGAATGGTGGCACACCACTCCCCCGCTCGAGAGGAAGATGATGATCGCCACCTACGGCTTCAGCGCCACCCTGACCGCCGCACCCGGCCTGGGTGACCAGCTGGTCGACCTCCTGCTGACCGGCTTGGACGAGGGGAGCCCCGGCGCGAGCGAGCACTGCGTCGTCTACCTGGTCTCCCGCTCCGCGTCCGATCCCGACGTCGTCCACGTCATCGAGGGCTGGACCAGCGAGGAGGACCACCACCGGGTCTTCGCCGGCGAGACCGCCCAGGCGATCGTGGCCCGGATCGGCGGACTGCTTGCCGGGGAGCCCGAGTACGCCGACCAGGTCCCGGTCCGCGGCAAGGCCGCCTTCCTACCCCGGTGATGCGGCCCGCTTCCCGTCCACCCCTCCGGCAACAGCCACGAAAGGCGACGACATGACGACCGCCCGCCCCGCCCTGGACCCCGAGCTGCGCGAACTGCTGACCGGCATGCCCCTGGTGCCCCGGCTCGACCGGGAAGTCCTGGCGCACCTGCGCCAGGCCCCCTCGACACCCCTCGAACCGCTCCTCGCCCACCGGCAGGTCGACCGGCGCGAGACCACCGTGCCGGCCGAGGACGGCACCCCGATCCACCTGTCGATCTTCAGCCCCGCGCACCGCGCCCCCGACGCCCCCTGCGTGTACTGGATGCACGGTGGCGGAATGGTCATGGGCGACCGCTTCTCGCAGATCGACATCCCGCTGGAGTGGCTCGACGAGTTCGGCGCGGTCGTCGTCTCCGCGGAGTACCGGCTCGCACCGGAGGCCACCGGCACCACCCCCGTCGGCGACTGCCACCAGGGACTGCTCTGGGTCGCCGAGCACGCCGCCGAACTCGGCGTCGACCCCGCCCGGATCATCGTCGCCGGCGCCAGCGCGGGTGGCGGCCTGGCCGCCGGCCTCACCTTGCTGGCACGCGACCTCGGCACCGCGGCGATCGCCGCGCAGGTGTTGATCTGCCCCATGCTCGACCACCGCAACACCAGCACCTCCAGCCGCCAGTACTCCGGCGTGCCCGGCGTGTGGACCGGCGAGATGAACGCGTTCGGCTGGCGCGCCCTCCTCGGTGACCTCAGCGGCGACGAGGTGCCCGCTTACGTCTCACCCGCACTTGCCGACGACCTCTCGGGCCTCCCGCCCACCTACGTCGACACCGGCTCCGCGGAGGTCTTCCGCGACGAGGCCACCGACTACGCCACCCGCATCTGGACCGCCGGCGGCCAAGCCGAACTCCACGTCTGGTCAGGCGGCTTCCACGGCTTCGACGCCCTCTACCCGCAAGCACGCATCTCGACCACTGCCCGCCGAACCCGCACCGACTGGCTCGCCCGCCTCCTGACCACGAACCAGGAAGGCACCTGACCCCGACGGGACGTGGCGGTCAGTGGATTCAGGAGGCCGGCTCCGCCCGACCACAGGTCGGTGGAGATCCGCTGACCCGGCTCGCCCAGCCGGCCCGCTCCGCTTCCGCGCGGCACCGCGTACCGGAACAGGCCGCGGGCGCTGGTCAGCGCGGCGTCCACGAGGCCGGGCCGGCGAGCCGCCTGCCGACGTCGGCCAGTGTCGTCACAAGGCCTGCCGGCCCTGGGAACACACCGTGAACCGGGCCGTGCACGCGTCCGGGCACCGCGACAGCACCTCGGTGGCGGTGAGGTCGACGTCGACGGGCGTGGGGACTCCGCGGGGTGGACGCGCCGGTCGTCGCGGGCGACGCGGGAGCCCACGCCGCCGCCCGGCAGGGGCACGGCGTAGGCGAGTTCCCCGCCCAGCAGCCGCATACCGCGTGCGAACAGCCGATCGTCCGCGGTGGTGCGGTGCAGCGCAAGCGCCACACCGGCCCACCCGCTGACCAGTCCGGAGCGGGTGGACCGCGCATCGCGTACCGCCTCGCGCCCGACGATCAGCAGCGTTCGCCGTCCTCAAAGCGCTCGAACCACCTGACCACGTGCCTTACCCCGATCGGGCGACGTGCGGTCCTGCCGTCCTCCGCGCTCACAGCGGCTCGGCAAAATCGTCCGCATGTCCGACGATCCGGCACCCGATCCGGCTGACGGCGGCGGCACGGCCGGCGGCCACAACGAGCTCAGCGGGCACGCCGGTGGACCGGTGGTCCAGGCGGGCACCATCGTCGGCGGCGTGCGCGTCCACGCCGCCGGAAGGGCGACAGTGGTCGGAGCGATCGTCGGCGTCGTCGTGGTGCTGGCCGGCATGCTGCTGTGGCAGCAAGAACAGCCGTCGACGCCCCAGGCCCCGCCGGCATCGCTGACGGTTTCGTGGCGAATGGGCGGCAAGTGCTACTACCAGTACGTCCGGGACGGTGGCGTCCAGGGTCACAGCCCCGGCGTCGTGCTGTCCATGACCGCGCAGAACGAGAGCGAGCAGGAGGTCGTCATCACGGGTGTGCGCGTCGAGGTGCACGATCGCCTGCCCGCGCCGACCTCCGGCGAGTTCGTCACGGTCGGCTGCTTGCCGTCCCGCGTCGAGGCACGCGGCTTGGAGGTGGACCTGGACGCGCCCGACCCCGAGGTGGTCCACCTGCCGGCCGAACTCGCACCACGTGTGGAAGGCGCCCCTGCGCCACCGGCGCCCGACTTCCCGTACCAGGTGAGGAAGGGCGAGCCGGAGCACTTCGCGGTCAACTTCCGCGCGAAGACGTGCGACTGCCGCTTCTCCCTGGTGGTGGACTGGGTCGTGGGCGGTGAGACCCGTCAGACTGCGGTGCCCGCCAACGACACGCTGCGCATCGTCCCGGTGGTGGAAGCCCTGGTCGTCGACCGCCGATGACGCCTCACGGCCCCTGTCGACCACGACAGCCGGGGTGCGGAGGCCGCGAGTCGGTGTCGGACAGGCACCAGGGCTCCAGCGGCACCTGCTGATCGGCCAACGGCATCGGGCTGTTCGCGCAGGGTCCGCCCGACGTCGGGCTCGGCCAGGTGTCCGAGGCACGCTCGTGCTGCCCGGTCCCGGCCACTGCCTCGACCGCCGCCACCCGCCCTCCCTCTGTGCAAGGAGTGATCGCCTTACTACCGTGTGCTATACGACCTGGCCGAGATGAGGAAGATCGCAATGGACCACTCGCCCGGCAACCACGATCCGCAACCCGCGCAGTCGACGGTCCACAACGCGATCACCGGAGATGTCGGCGGCCATGTGCTGCAAACCGGCACCGTCGTCGGTGACGTCCACCTGCACGCTCCGCTCCACGCCACCCCGGTTCCTCGACAGCTCCCAGCCGCGCCGAGACGGTTCACCGGCCGGGTTGAGGAGTTGAACCTGCTCACCGCCGCCCTGGACGACGCGGTCGAGACTGGTGCGACGATGGTGATATCGGCACTCGGTGGCGTCGGAGGCATCGGGAAGACCTGGTTGGCCTTGCACTGGGCCCATCAGCATGCCGACCGGTTTCCTGACGGACAGCTGTTCGTGGATCTACGCGGATTCACCCCTTCTGCGGAGCCGATGCGGCCTGCCGAGGCCGTGCGAGGCTTCCTGGACGCGCTCGGTGTCGACCCAGCCGGAATCCCGGTCGACCTGAACGCCCAGGTCGGGTTGTACCGCAGTCTGGTCGCGGGCCGGCGGATGTTGATCGTGCTGGACAACGCCCGCGACACCGCCCAGGTCGTCTCGCTGCTCCCGGGGAGCTCCACGTGCACCGTGCTGGTGACAAGCCGCCGTCACCTGGCCGGCTTGAGCACCGCACACGGTGCGTGGTCACTGGACTTGGCCATGCTTCCCGAGGCCGAAGCCCACCAGTTGCTGGTCGACTGCCTCGGTGCCGATCGGGTGGCGGCCGAGCCGGACGCGGTGGCCGAGTTGATGCGGTGTTGCGCAGGGCTGCCACTGGCGCTGGGCATCGTCGCGGCCCGTGCCACCATGCACCCCCACTTCCCCTTGGCGGTGCTGGCCGAGGAGCTGCGTGACAGCGCGACCCGACTGGACGGTCTGGAAGCAGGCGAGATCTCGCTGGACCTACGGGCGGTGTTCTCCTGGTCCTACGAAGCTCTGCCGGTCGACGCGGCCACCGTGTTCGGACTGCTGGGCCTGGCGCCGGGACCCGACATCAGCCTGCACGCCACCGCCTCGCTGATCGGACTGCCGCCGGCCAGAACACGAGGGCTGTTGCGGGAGTTGGAGACCTCGCACCTGGTGACCCAACCAGTGCCCGGGCGCTACCGGCTGCACGACCTGATCCGCCTGTCCGCCAGGGCCCACGCCACCCGCGACCAGTCCCCCGACGACCTGGAGACGGCGCTGCGAAGGCTGATCGACTTCTACCTGCACACCGCCCATGCCGCCGAACAACTCCTCAACCCACACCGTCCTCCGATTGACGTCGCCCCTCCTCACCCCGACTGCCTTCCGCGCTCCCCGTCCAACCGCGCGGCAGCACTGGCTTGGTTCGAAACCGAGCACCCGTGTGTGCTGGCCGTCCAACAACTGGCGGCCGCCCAAGGCCGGCACAAGGCGGCCTGGCAACTGGCCTGGACGCTGACGAGCTTCCACTTCCAACGGGGGCACGCGCACGACGACGTCGCCGCGTGGCAGGTCGGGCTGGCTGCCGCACAGCACCAGGACGATCCGGCAGTCCTTCTCCTGATACGAGTGCTCCTCGGTGAGGCATGCTCCCGCGTGGGCCGGCACGCCGACGCACTCGGCCACCTCTCCCTCGCTCTGCGGATGGCCCAGGACGCCGCCGACGTGCGATCTCAAGCACACGCCCAACGGGCCCTCGCGCGGGCATCGGAACGGCAGGGGAAAGACCAACGAGCCTTCGAGCACGCCGCCGGCGCCTTGCGCCTCTATCGAGCCCTCGACCAACCCATCGGGGAGGCCATCACGCTGAACATGATGGGCCGGTACTCGACCCGGCTGGGCCACTACGACGAAGCCCGTGCTTACTGCGAAGCGGCGCTGGCGCTGTGCCGCCGGCACAACCACCGCGAGGCCGAGGCCGATACGTTGGACAGCCTCGGCTACCTCGCCCACCTCACGGGTCACCTCGACGACGCCTTGGACTACTACCAACAAGCCCTCGTCCTGTGCCGCACCATCGGCCACACCTACTACGAAGCCGGCACCCTCGACTACCTCGGTCAGACCCACGCCTCCCTCGGCAACCGCGACCAAGCCCGGCACGCCTGGGATCAGGCACTTCGCCTCTACCGGAACCAACACCGTGCGAACGAGGCCGCACGCATCCAACGCCTGCTGCACGCCGTCACCGAACCCGAGCAAACGACGGACCCCGGTAGCAGGAACCGACCAATGCGCAGAAGGGCATCGTCATCCTGAAGCTGTCGGGAACGCGGCTGTCGCTGGTAATGCGGGCCGACGTGCCAAGAGCCCGCGACCGGGCCGTTGCCGACTACTCCGCGACGACGCCTGCCGCGCGGGTGGAGTCCACTTTGCACACCGCGGTGGAAGGGGACGTGCACGCTCCGCCCGCCGGCCCGGTGCCGCTGTTCGTCCGCGGCGCGCCCGCGGGCGGGACCACGCCGCCGGCGCTGCGGTTCCGTCGACCAGCCGTCTCGGACCCGGTCCGCGTCACCGTCCGCCTGGCCGACCCGGTCGGTCGGGTCGCCACCCAGGTGGTGGGCATCCCGGTCGGCCGCCCGCTGCCCGTCCAGGTCCAGCGCACAACGACCCGACCACCGCACCGGTGCGCCGTCGCGATCCGCACCCGCACGCCGGTGGGGCGTCGCGGTCGCGGTGGTCGTCCCCGACGACCTCCGCGCGGACGTGCGGACGTGCGGACGTGCGGACGACCACCGGGTGACCCAGGTGGTCGGAACTGCTTCTCCACGGTGACGCATCTCCCCCCACCACGGGGGACGGCCGGGTCAGAGCGCGGAGAAGTGGGCTGCGTCGCCGACGACCGTGGTGCTCGTGCCGCCGTCCACGCTGACGGGGACGTCGCCTGCGATGGTGACGCGGTGCAGGCGACGACGTGCGTCGTCGTAGTCGGCGACGCCGTAGTGCTGGGTGGCGCGGTTGTCCCAGATCGCCACGTCGCCGTCGGCCCACTGCCAGCGCACGGTGTTCTCCAGCCGGGTCACCCGGTCCTGGAACAGGCGGTAGACGGTGTGCGACTCGGCGCTCGTCAGACCCACGACCCGCTTGACGAAGTGGCCGAGCAGCAGTGCCCGCTCGCCGGTCTCCGGGTGCACGCGCACCACGGGGTGCTCGGTCTCGTAGCGCTGGGACTGGAACTCCTCGCGGTAGGACTCCTCCTTCACGTCCACCCCGCCGATGCGGGTCGAGTCCACGTGCCCGGCGTAGTCGTAGACGTTGCTGTGCACCGCCCACAGCCGGTCCGCCAACGCCTTCAGCGCCGGCGGCAGCTCCTCGTAGGCGCGCGCGGTGTTGGCCCACACCGTGTTGCCACCGTACGGTGGCAGCTCGACCGCGCGCAGGATGCTGATCGCGGGCACGCGGTCGACGAACGTGACGTCGGTGTGCCAGCTGTTGGCCTTGCCGTAGTCGGAGTCGATCGGCAGCACGTTGGTGTGCTCGCGGCCCTTGACGGTCGGGTGGGCCAGCGTCGGCTCGCCGAGCAGCCGGGCGAAGGCGAGCTGGCCGGCGTCGTCCAAGTGCTCCTGGCCGCGGAAGAACACCACCTTGTTCGCCAGCAGCGCGTCCCGGACGGTCGCGACGTCGCCCTCGGACAGGTCGCCGCCCAGCCGGACGCCGTCGACCCGCGCGCCGATGCCCGCGCCGAGCTGGTGGACGGTGATCGTGTCGGAAAGCTGTGCGGTCATCGTCGATGTCCTCTCGTGGGAATGCGTTCGCACTTCACGATGGACAGCCGGGCGGAGCGGGCACAACATTGCACGGTGGTGAATTAAGTCGTCCCAGCACGCGGACGCGGTTGACGTCGGCGACCGGCTCGGCACTTCCTTGCGCTGCGCAAGAAAGTGGCCGATGTCCAGCTCGGCGGACGGCCGACATCCATGATGTGGGACGGTCGCCGAGCCCGTTGACCCCACCTGACCTCGGTGTGAGGCTCTGGCACGTGAGCCAAGCCGTCAACCTCACCTCTCGCCGGCACGTCGATCTCCGACGGCAAGCCGGTGCCCTCTGTCGCGCCGGTCGCTGACCCCCCTTCCTTTTCCACCCCACGGGCGCCGATGCCCGGTGATTCGGCCTGCCCGTTTTCTCCGACAAAGGATTCGCCGTGATCAGCACGCGACGGAACTTCCTCGGCCTCACCCTCCTCGGCCTGACGGCGGCCGCGGTCGGCTGCTCCACCGCGGGCGCCGGTGGCGGCGTCGAGACCAAGACGCTGCGCTACCAGGGCTGGGCGGGTGACGTGACCCTGCCCGAACTCGCCGCCGACCTCGGTCACCTCGGCGACGTGACGCTGGAGTGGGTCGGCAACACCACCAGCGGCCCGCAGGACATCCAGTCCGCCGCCACCGGCCAGGTCGACTTCGGCGGCGCGTTCAACGGCGCGGTGGTCAAGCTCAAGGCCGCCGGCGCCCCGATCAAGTCGGTGATCGGCTACTACGGCTCCGACGAGGCGGCCTTCAGCGGCTTCTACGTGCTGGAGGACAGCCCGATCTCCTCCGCACGCGACCTGATCGGCAAGAAGGTCGGGATGAACACCCTGGGCGCGCACCACGAGGCCATGCTCGGCATCTACCTCAAGCGCAACGGCCTGTCGCCCGACGAGATCAAGAAGGTGGAGCCGATCGCGGTGCCGCCGGTCAACATCGAGCAGTCCGTGCGGCAGGACCAGATCGAGGTCGGCGTGCTGGGCGGCATCCTGCGCGACAAGGCGTTGGAGAAGGGCGGTCTGCGCAAGCTGTTCTCCGACTTCGACCTACTGGGCGCGTTCACCGCGGGCACGTACGTGTTCACCGAGAAGTTCCTGAGGGACAACCCGAACACCGTGCGGACCTTCGTCAGCGGCGTCGCGAAGGCCATCGAGTGGAGCCGCACGACGCCGCGCGACGAGGTGGTGGCGCGCAAGGTCGACATCCTCACCAAGCGCGGGCGCAACGAGGACCCGGCCGCGCTGCGGTACTGGAAGTCCACCGGTGTCGCCGAGAGGGGCGGCCGGATCGTGGACAAGGAGCTGACGCTCTGGGTCGACTGGCTCGCCGATCGCGGCGAGATCACCAAGGACCAGGTCGCGCTCGCCGACCTCTACACCAACGAGTTCAACGGGTTGGCGGCATGAGCACCCACATCAGCTTCCGCGACGTGAGCAAGCGGTTCGTGGTCCGCGACCGCGCGACCCGGCGGCGCACCGAGTTCACCGCCGTGCGGGGTGTCGACCTGGACGTGGAGCGCGGCGAGTTCCTGGTCCTGGTCGGGCCGAGCGGCTGCGGCAAGTCCACGTTGCTGGACCTGCTCGGTGGGCTGACCGAGCCGAGCGAGGGCCAGGTGCTGCTGGAGGGCGCCCCGATCACCGGGCCCGGCCTGGACCGGGGCGTGGTGTTCCAGCAGTACGCGCTGCTGCCCTGGCGCACCGCGCAGGGCAACGTCGAGTTCGGGCTGGAGGCGGCCGGTGTGCCACGCCGGGAGCGGTCCGGACGAGCTCGCGAGTTCCTGGACCTGGTGGGGCTGGGGGGTTTCGAGGACCGGCACCCGCACCAGCTCTCGGGCGGTATGCGGCAGCGCGTCGCGATCGCCCGCAGCCTGGCCTACGACCCGACCGTGCTGCTGATGGACGAGCCGTTCGCGGCCCTGGACGCGCAGACCCGCGAGTCCCTGCAGGACGAGCTGCTGCGCATCTGGCGGCGCACCGGCAAGACGGTCGTGTTCATCACGCACTCCATCGACGAGGCGGTCTACCTGGGCCAGCGGGTCGCGGTGCTGACCTCGCGGCCCGGCCGGGTCAAGGAGGTGGTCCCGATCGAGCTCGGTGACCGCACCGACCAGGCCGACCTGCGCTCCAGCACCGGGTTCACGCGCTACCGGCACCGGATCTGGGAGCTGCTGCACGACGAGGTCTTCCGCGCACAGCAACAGGAGAAGGAGGTGGCGGCGGTATGACCGCGCTGCTGGAGTCACGACCGTCCGCGGACGAGGAGGGGCCGGCCGGCCGGGACGGGGTGAGCGGGCCGTCGATCCCGCGCCGGGTGGTCGACGCCCTGGTGACGTCGGCCGGCAAGGTCGTGGCGATCGCGCTGCTGCTCGCGGTGTGGGAGACCGCGCCCCGGCTGGGCCTGGTCGACGACACGTTCCTGCCGCCGTTCTCCACCGTGCTCGACGCGTGGTGGCGCCTGGCCGCGGACGGGCAACTGCTGGACAACACCGGGGCGAGCCTGGCCCGGTCGCTGTCCGGGTTCGGCCTCGCGGTGGCGGTGGCCGTGCCGCTGGGCCTGTTGATCGGCTGGTACAAGTCGGTGGCGTCGCTGCTCGGGCCGCTGCTGGAGGTCTTCCGCAACACGGCGGCGCTGGCCTTGCTGCCCGTGTTCGTGCTGCTGCTCGGCATCGGCGAGACGTCGAAGATCGCCATCGTGTTCTACGCGTGCACCTGGCCGATCCTGCTCAACACGATCAGCGCGGTGCGCGGTGTCGACCCGACCCTGCTGCGGCTGGCCCGGTCGGTGGACCTCTCCGGGTTCCGGCTCTTCCAGAAGGTGATCCTGCCCGCCGCGGTGCCCACGGTGTTCACCGGCATCCGGTTGGCCGGCGCGGTGTCGATCCTGGTGCTGGTGGCCGCTGAGATGGTGGGCGCCAAGGCCGGGCTCGGCTACCTGATCAACGCCTCGCAGTTCAACTTCGCCATCCCCCGGATGTACGCGGGCATCATCACGATCTCGGCCATCGGCGTGGTGTTCAACCAGTTGCTGGTAGCGCTGGAGCGCCGGTTCACGTCCTGGCGTGTTCCCGTCGGTTCCTGATCCCCTGGAGTACGGAAAGGAGCTTCGCATGACGCTCGAACTCGACGCGGACGTGCTGGTCGTCGGCGGTGGGCCCGCCGCGACGTGGGCCGCGCTCAAGGCGGCCGAGGAGGGCGCCGCGGTGGTGCTGGCAGACAAGGGGTATTGCGGCACCAGCGGCGCGACGGCGTCCGGCGGCACCGGCGTGTGGTACGTGCCGCCGGAGCCCGGAGCGCGAGAGCGGGCCATGGCGAGCCGGGAGGCGCTGGGCGGGTACCTGGCCGACCGCCGCTGGATGGCCCGGGTCCTGGACGAGACCTACGACCGGATCAACGAGCTGGCCGAGGTGGCGCGCTACCCGTTCCCGGTCGGCCCGGACGGGCAGCCGCTGCGCAACGGCCTCCAAGGGCCGGAGTACATGCGGCGGCAGCGCATCCGCGTGCGCCGGGCCGGGGTCCGGGTCCTCGACCACAGCCCCGTCACCGAGCTGCTCACCACGGACGACGGCGCGGTGGCGGGTGCGGCGGGCTACCAGCGGCAGGCCGACCGGGCGTTCCGGGTGCGGGCCGGCGCGGTGGTGCTGGCGACGGGCGGCTGCGCGTTCCTCAGCAAGGCGTTGGGGTGCAACGTCAACACCGGTGACGGCGCGCTGTTCGCCGCCGAGGTCGGCGCCGAGCTGTCCGGCATGGAGTTCTCCAACGCCTACGGCATCGCGCCCGAGCACACATCGGTCACCAAGACCGCGTTCTACAACTACGCGACGTTCTACCAGGCGGACGGCTCGGTGCTCGACGGCGCGGGCAGCCAGCGCGGCCGTTCGGTGATCGCGCGGACGCTGCTGGCCTCGGAGAAGGTGTTCTGCAAGCTGGACCGCGCCGACGAGACCGCCCGCCGGGCGATGCGGCTGGCGCAGCCGAACTTCTTCCTGACCTTCGACCGGTTGGGCATCGATCCGTTCACCCAGCCGTTCGCGGTGACCCTGCTGGCCGAGGGCACGGTGCGCGGCACCGGCGGCATCCGGATCGTGGACGACGGGTGCGCGACCACCGTGCCGGGCCTGTACGCGGCCGGTGACGCGGCGACCCGGGAGCTGATCTGCGGCGGGTTCACCGGCGGCGGCAGCCACAACGCGGCGTGGGCGATCTCGTCCGGGTCGTGGTCGGGGCGAGCGGCGGCACGGTTCGCCCGTGCACTCGGCACGTCCGCTTCGGGACGCCGCGTCCGCGCCGCCGGTGGTGCGGGGCTGCGCCCGACCGGCACGACGTCGTCGGTGTCGTCCGCCGACGTGGTGAGCGCCGTGCAGGCCGAGGTGCTGCCGTACGACAAGAACTACCTGCGGCACGGTGACGTGCTGCGCACCGCGTTGGGGCAGCTCGACGCCACGTGGTCGGCGCTGCGCTCCGGTCTGCGCGCCGAAGGCCCGGACGCGGTGCGGGCGCGCCAGGCCGCAGCGATGGCCGCGCACGCCCGGTGGATGTACGGCTCGGCGCTGGTGCGCAGCGAGAGCCGGGGCATGGCCAAGCGGCTCGACTTCCCCGAACTGGACCCCGCCCAGCACTTCCGGATCACCTCGGGTGGCTTGGACGAGGTGTGGGCCCGTCCGCAGGAGGTGGCGGCGTGATCGAGCTGGTGTCGGCCGCGCAGTGCGTCACCTGCGACAAGTGCGTCGCGGTGTGCCCCACCAACGTGTTCGACCGGGGCGCGGACGGCGTCCCGGTGATCAGCAGGCAGCAGGACTGCCAGACCTGCTTCCAGTGCGAGGCGAACTGCCCGACCGACGCGTTGTTCGTGGCGCCGCACACCCACCCGTTGCCGGCGGAGTCGTTCGCCCACGACGAGGAGCACCTGCGGCGGACGGGGCTGCTGGGCAGCTACCGCCGTGACATCGGGTGGGGTCACGGGCGCACCCCGGGTGCGGCACGGGCGGTGGGCCCCGCGCTGTCCCCGACCGGCCCGCCGCTGATCTCGTGAACCCTCGCGGCACGGCGGCGTCGGCGTTGTTGGGCGCCGTGCTGCGGCACGGACCGGTCGCGCGCACCACGATCGCCCGGCTGACCGGCCTGAGCCCGGCGGCGGTGACGCGCAACTGCGCGGCGCTGGCCGGCCTCGGCCTGCTCACCGAGGTGGCGGGCTCCCTGCCGTACGGGGGTGTGGGCCGCCCGCACACGCCGGTGGACGTGGAGACCGGTCGCCACCTGGTGGCGGGGATCCACATCGCCCACGAGTTCTGCACGCTGGCGTTGCTGGACCTGCGCGGCCGTGTCAGGGCCAGGCTGCGGGTGCCGCACCGCGACCCCGACGACCACGAGGAGGTGCTGGAGACCGCCGCCGACCGCTTGGTGCGGATGCACGCCGAGCACCTGCCGGGACAGGTGCCGCTCGGCCTGGGTGTGGCCGCCGGCGGGTGGGTCGACACCGAGGCCGGTGTGCTGGTCGAGCACGCCTCGCTGGGCTGGCGGGACGTGCCGGTGCGCGACCTGCTCGCGGCGCGCACCGGGCTGCCGGTGCTGGTGGACAGCCACGCGCGGGCGTTGGCCAGGGCCGAGCAGCTGTTCGGCGCCGCAGGTCACCACGAGTCGCTGGTGCACCTGTTCGTCGGCAACGTGGTGGACGCGGCGATCATCACCGGCGGCGGCACGCACCGCGGCGCGCGGTCGGCGGCGGGCGGTGTCGCGCACCTGGCGCTGGGCGACCCGGCGATCGAGTGCCCGTGCGGCCGAACCGGGTGCCTGGAAGCCACCGTGTCCGACCGCGCGTGGGCGTGGCGCGCCTACCGGGCGGGCGTGATTCCCCGGCCGTCGATCACCGATCTGGGTGACGCCGCCGCGGCCCGGAACGCCGCGGCCACCGCACTGCTGGTCGAGCGCGCCAGGATCGTCGCCCGCGCCGCGGCGCTGCTGTTCGACATCGTGAACCCCGACGTCGTCGTGGTCACCGAGCTGGGCGTCACCCGGCTGCCCGAGTGCGCGGACGCGTTGCGCGCCGAGGTGGCCGCGACTTCGCGGGCGTGCCCATCGCCCTCGGCCGTGCTGCCGAGCAGCTTCGGCCTGGACGTCCTCGGCGTGGCGGCCGGCGCCGTCCAGCTCGACGCGATCTACGCCGACCCGCTCGACCTCCGCAACCCGATCCGATTGGGAGTCTGAAGTTGTCCGCACGCGAGCTCCACCTCAACGCGTTCCTCATGGGCGTCGGCCACCACGAAGCCGCCTGGCGGCACCCCCGCACCGACCCGCGCGCCCTCGACGACGTGGCGCACTTCCAGCACCTGGCGCGGACCGCCGAGCGCGGGACGTTCGACTCGGTGTTCCTCGCCGACGGCGTGCAGATCTGGGGCGACGTGCGGCACACCGCCGCCAACCGGTTCGAGCCGATCACGCTGCTGACCGCGATCTCGCAGGCCACCGACCGCATCGGGCTGATCGCGACCGCGTCGACCGGGTTCAGCGAACCGTACAACCTGGCGCGGCTGTTCTCCTCGCTCGACCACATCAGCGGTGGGCGGGCCGGGTGGAACATCGTGACCACGGCGGGCGACCGGTCGGCGCAGAACTTCAACCGCGAGGTCAACGCCGAGCACGCCGAGCGCTACCGGCGGGCCGACGAGTTCCTCGACGTGGTCACCGCGCTGTGGGACTCGTGGGAGGACGACGCGCTGGTCGTGGACCGGGAATCCGGTGTGTTCGCCGAGGACGCCAAGGTGCACGAGATCAACCACAAGGGCCGGTTCTTCTCCGTGCGCGGGCCGCTGAACGCGGTGCGCAGCCCGCAGGGGCACCCGCTGCTGGTGCAGGCCGGGTCGAGCGAGGACGGCCGGGCGTTCGCGTCGGCGTGGGCGGAGGCGGTGTTCACCGCCCACCAGACGCACGGCGACGCGACCGCGTTCTACGCCGACCTCAAGCGCCGCGCCAGGGCCCGGGGACGTGACGCCGACGGCGTCAAGGTGCTGCCCGGGATCGTCCCGGTGCTCGGCGGCACCGAGGCCGAGGCGCGGGGACTGGCCGACGAGCTCGACAGGTTGATCATCCCGGTGCGGGCGGTCCGGCAGCTCGGCGAGCTGATCGGCCTGGACCTGACCGACCACCCGCTGGACGAGCGGCTGCCGGAGTTCCCTCCGGTCAGCCGCGTCAACGGCGCGAAGAGCCGGTTCGAGCTGGTGCGCGACCTGGCACGGCGGGAGCGGCTCACGTTGCGCCGACTCCTCGGCCGCCTCGGCGGCGGACGCGGGCACCAGGTCGTCGCCGGCACGCCCGAGCAGATCGCCGACCACATCGAGCTGTGGTTCACCACGGGCGCGGCGGACGGCTTCAACGTGATGGCGCCCCTGCTGCCGTCGGGACTGGAGGACTTCGTGGACCACGTCGTGCCGCTGCTGCGGGCCCGCGGGCTGTTCCGCACCGAGTACACCGGCCGCACGCTGCGCGAGCACTACGGCCTACCGCGCCCGGCCGGTCGGTACGCCGCAGCCGCGCTGAGCTGAACGGCGTTCGGCCCGACGTCGCCTCCGGCCCCGCTGGAGGACGACACCCGCGTGAGCGCGCCGACGGACAGGGCAGGACGGCGCGCTTCCAGAGCCGGTCCCCCGACCTGCGCGACTTCAGCCTCGACGACCGGGGCTCGTCGGCCTGGAACCGCACCGGCGTGATCCGGTGCGCCTACCTGGACATCAACCACTCCGGAGCGAGGTGGCCGGTCGGGAGCTGCTCGTCAACGACCGCGTTCGTCGAGAACCGCCAGCAGGTCCGACACCCTCGCCCGCAGGAAGGCGTGGTAGACGGGCACCGCCACCCTGAGCCTCGTGCCGTTGTCGACGAGCCTGAGGTAGGCACGGTCGACGAGTTCCTTGACCGCGTCCTCCCCACCGGCCTCCACCGCCTCGGACAGCACCAGGTCCGACCTCTTCACCGGCATCGACGCGAACCTCACCAGGATCCGCCGTTCGTCGTCGCTGAACAGGTCCCGGCGACGTTGCTCGTCCGCGTCCAGGCCCGATCCGCGGTCGATGACCGCGTTCAGGTGCGGATCCCCGGTGACCAGGGCCTGGAGGTGCGTGCGCAACGCGGTCCCGTCCACGAGCCGTGACTCGCGATCACCGCCGATGTGACCCTCCAGCCTGTCCCGCAGCTGTGCCCAGAAGTAGGGCCGCAGCCCGATCAACGGCACGATCTGGTTGGTGTACTCCTCCGGCGTGACGCCCGCGCGCCGCAACCACTCCACGCGCGGGCCGGTGGTGGGATCGGTCAGAGGACCGAAGAAGTACGTGACGCCGTCCGACCACGACAGGTCGGCCGGGCACTCGATGGACGACCAGTTCTTGAACTCGTGGACCGACCGGTGGAAGCGCTGGACCGTGCCGATCAGGACCAGGTTCTGCCAGGCGAGGTTGCCGAGTCGGCCCGCGGCACGGCGGCCGGCGCTGCCCTGCTCCGGCAGCAGCAGCATGTCCAGCTCGTCCAGGACCACCACAACCGGGGCGCCGCCGTCGAGCCGCTCGTCCAGGTCGGCGAGCAGGTTGATGAAGTCCGTGCCGTCGCCGTCGAGGTCGATGCCGAGACGTCGGCGTGCCTGCCGCGCGATCTCCCGGCACATCGCGTGGTTCCACGCGCGGAAGTCGGTTCTCGCCGACTCCGAGGCGTTGCCCAGGTCGATCCACAGGTACCCGCGCAGCCGGTGGTCCTGGCCCACCCGGTACGCCAGCGCCGACTTCCCGGCCCGCCGGGTCCCGTGGATCAGGCTGCCGGCACGCGGGCCGGCGCCGGTGATCGCCCGCCGCAACCTCGCCAGCTGCTCGTCACGCCCGCGGAACAGGTCCGCGGGCAGCGCGGCCAAGGTGACGTTGGCGCCTTCGGTCAACGGCGCGCGTTCGACGTCCAGGGGCACTCGGACGTCACCGACGACCAGCGTGCTGCCGCGGTCGATCCGGCGCGGCCGGGTGCAGTAGCCGAACGCTCCCGGTTGCTCCACGGCGAAGGGGGGCAACCGCAGCGGCACGTCGTCGAGTCGCAGTTCCAAGGCGTGGTGGACCGACAGGTTCACCACGACGACACGCGCCGACCCGTTGTCGTCCACGCGGATGGCCAGCAATCGGTCCGGTGTGGTCAGCCGCTCGGCCGCCGCGTCGGTCCTGGCCTGGATCTCGGCCGCCAGCTCGGCGGGCAGTGCCAGCGCTTGGACGGCGCGCGCCGTCTGGGAGCTGTCGTTGAGCAGCGTGCTCAGCGTGTCCGCCAACGCGTCCAGCGCCACTTCCGCCACGCCGCTGCCGCGGCAGTACAGCCGGTGGAAGCGACGCGGCACGGGCGCGATCCGCACGCCGGTGTCGGGCGAGTACCGGCGCTCTTTGCCCACGAACACGGGCACCTGGCGTGGCCGCAGCAGCGCGAACGTGTCGACCAGGTCCGCCGGCCGCAGCCGCACCCCGCCCGGCGGGTCCTGGTCCTCGGTGCCCAGCCACCTGATCCACGGGATCTGGTTGGCCAGCTGCTCCCAGCGCTTCTTCCGCGGGCCGCCGATCTCCTTGGCCGGCAGGGTGTGCACCCGTCCCGCCGCGAGCCGCGTGCCCAGCAGGTACTCCCGGACGTACCGGACGATGCGCTGCCACGTCCACGGCCAAGTTTCGAACGACGCGCTGTTCACCGCGACCAGGTAGGCGGTCAGCGCACGGGCGAACACCTCGACGCTGAACGTCTTGGACCCCGTGAACATCTTGTCCAGCTCCCGCTCCACGACGAGCAGGGCCACCGCCTGCGAGCCGTAGTGACGGGCTTCCAGGTCCCGGACGCCGACGCGGCTCAGCGCGTCGACCAGCGTCGGCGCGTGGGCCGAGTCCGGACGCGACCGCAGCACCTCGCGCATGACGTGGTCGACCGCGTCGCGGTCCACCGGGTCGCGGCTCTCGCCCAGCCACTCGATCGCGCCGTTCCGGGTGCGTTCGACCGCTGTCGCGAGCGAGTCGACGATCAGGTACCGGGGGCCTGGTTGTTCCGTGGGCGCCTGCGGGCGCGTGGCGCCCAGGCCCTCCGTGACGCGGTGCAGCCGCTCGATGGCGTCACGCAGGTCGAGGTTCGGCCCGACGTCGTAGACCAGGCTCCGCCCGGCCGCCTGGAGGACCAGCCGCCGCACCGGTCGACCGGGCGCGGTCGAGGTGTCGGCCGTCACCGTCCAGCGGTGCTCGTCGTGCCCGACGGTGGCGGGCACCGTGAACCACCGGCCGTCCTGCCCGAGCACGGCCAGCGGTGTCGACGGGTCCGCGGGCACGGGCTCGGCGAGGTCGTCGGCCATCCGCAGGACCTGGCCGATCGGGACGACCGCAGCGTCCGCCTTCGTGCGCACGACCGCGTGCGCGAGCCGGTCGGACTCGGCGTCGACGAGGTGCACGGAGCCACCTGCGGCGTGGCGGTCCCACAGCACCACGTCCCGGTCGTCCAGCGACACGGCCGTCATGGCCCGCTTGTGGTTCACGGTGTGGGACCGGTACCCGGTCGCGCCCCCCTCCAACCTGGACAGGGGCTGCCCGGCCAGGAGCCGGTCCACCACCACGACCGTCCGCGGTGACTGCCTGGCCAACGGCAGCAGCAGGTCGACCAGGTCGAGGACCGCGTCCCGCGGGGATCGGGCCGTCGCGCAGTGGTACTCGACCGCCACCCCGTCGACCGTGACGGCGACGGTGTCGGGTGGGTCCTCGACCGACCACGGCGAACTGCCCGGGATCAGCACGAGGTCGTCGGGTGCGCGCACCCGTGCGGTCACCGTGCGGGTGGCCGAGCGCACGGTCCACTGACCCGCGACCGACGTCGGTCGCGGGAGACCGCGCACCCAGTCCAGCAGACGAGCCGGATCAGCGGGATCGCCGACGGGGAACGCCCGTCGCAACGCGGGGAGGGCCCCGTTGACCACGACCAGCCGCGAGTCCTCCATCTCGGCGGCGATCGCCACCGCCTGACCGACCACGACGGTCACCGGTCGGACGGCGCCGAAGATCCTGCCCGGCAGCACGACCGCCAGGTGATCGCGCTCGACCACGTCACGGCCTCCGGTCGTGCCGCGCTCTCGCCGCGCGCAGCTCGTGCTCGGTGACCTCGCGAGGTCTGCGCCTCGGGAACGTGTTCTCCCGCAACCGGCCGGGGTCGGACATCCTCCGGCGCAACTTGTCCGAGGCACGCCAGGGCGCGCAGACCACGACTTGGTCGAGCAGCCCGAGCAGGTCGAGCACGAAGGGCGCGTCGGCGTCCCCGGTGGCCAGCACGAACGACGACATCGGGTTGCGGGCCGCCATCTGGGTGATCTTCGCGGTCAACAGGTTGTCGTCGCTGCCGTCACCGCGTTTCGCCTTGTCCCGCAAAGGCTTGGACAACCCGATCCGCTGTCCCGGCGTGCCCGGGCCCACGGTGGAGTCGATGCGTTCGGGCGAGCGCCCGATCAGCCACACGTCGTCGGGGTCGATCCCGTGCCGGTCGCGCAACGCGCTCAGCCAGGCGCTGACCCAGCGCTGGAGGAAGTGGTCGACGCCGCCGGCGTAGCCGCCCGGCTCGACCTCGGCGTGCCGCTGGAACGGAATCCGCACGTTCTCGGTGTCGACGACGAGGAACGTCCTGGTCAGCAGGTGCCGGATCAGCGGAGCGACCCGCGCCGCGTCGTCGAACGCGTGAGGCACGCCCAGCTCGACGGGTGGACGGCCCGCCGCCAACTCCCGCGCCAGGTAGTCCAGCGGCTCACCCAGCACCTCCGGCCGCGCCGCCAGCCACTTCACCACGCCCTCGGCCAACAACGCGGGCAACCGCTTGGCGCGCACGTGCTCGACCGCCGCGGCCGTCCAACCCCCATGGGCCTTCGCCGCGGCCGCCGACTCGCACAGCAACCACATCCAGCCGCCGCACGCGTCGGCGACCTCACCGGCCGACGCGGCCGGAACGCCTTCGGCGACCACCACGCGCACGGCGTCGTCCTTGTCCAACGGCGGGAAGGGCTCCGTGACGAACAACCTGGTGATGAGCTTGGACAGTCGCTCGAAGGTCGGCCTCTGCACCGCTCGCGTGAAGTACTCCACATCGGACGGTGCCGGGAGCGAGGTCAGCAGGACCATGCCCAGGCACGCCTCACCGGGCTGCCGGGTCATCGCCTGCCCGAGGCAGAACCGGCTCAGCTCGTCCAGCACCTCGTAGCAGTGGTCGGGCACCTGCGTCTGCCGTCCGTCGACGGCCTCGTCCCAGTGGTCGACCACCAGCACCGGTCCCCGGTCGAGCCCGTCCAAGTGGTCCGCCAGGTCCTCGACCGGCCGCTCGCCCATCGACCCGATGCCCAAGGCGGAGAACAGGTCCGCCCACACCGCCTGCCGCGACCGAGCCCGGGCCACGCGCCGGACGTCCCACAGCACGACCTCGCCACGCGCGGCACGGCGGCCGAAGAACGTCGACTTGCCGGATTTGCGCGGTCCGACGACCACCATGTGGACGTACCGTCCACGCCGGGACACCGACGACCACCACCGTAACGGACCCGCCAGCTCTTCCACACATATCCCCTCTGCGCCCGGCTCGGGTGCCTGACAACCCGAGGTCGCACCGGCGTCGGCAAGCGTTACACGCTCGATGGCTGTCGGTCCGCCGCCACCGCCGCACCGGCGAGTCGGCGTTCCACCGCTGCTTCTCGCCCCACCTGGGTCACGTTGGCCACCCTGGTGCGGGTGGCCGGACGGCGGTACTGGCGCGCTGATCCCGCTGACCGCAACGAGATCCAGCGCCCAGACACGACATCCGTCGTCCGACCTGTCCTCGACGCACCGGCAGCACGGGTCGACCCGGCGCCGCTGCCACCGAGCCCACGCCCGCGCAAGCCGCTACCACCGCCAGGCAGCCCTCCGACCATGAAGACGGCATCTCCGGTGACCGTGGTGGACGAGCCCCGGCAGCCCGTGAGAAGGTGACATCCCGTGCTTCCAGTGATCTTCATCCATGGCCTGATCGGCTCATTCGCCGACCCACGCGCCCTCGCGCCGCTCCATCCGGCGCCCACCATCTGCCCCGACTTGCACGGTTACGGGGCCGATGCCCGGGCCGAGCCCGGCTCTATCACCATCGACATGCAGGTGGAATACCTGCGTGCGGCCGTTGACCAGGCGCTGCCGGGCGGTCGCGTCCACCTGGTCGGGCATTCGGTCGGCGGCGTGATCGCCGCCGCGTTCGCCCACCGGTTCCCGGAGCGGACCGCAACGCTGGTCAGCGTCGAGGGCAACTTCAGTCTCGCGGACGCTTTCTGGTCGCGGCAGCTGGCAGCCAAGACCGCCACCGAGGTGGAGCAGATCGTGCAAGCCGACCGTGCCGATCCCGGGCGGTGGCTGCGCGCGGGAGGCATCGAGCCGACCGGGGAGCACCTCCGCTCTGCGACACAAGCCCTGGCCTACCAGCCCGCTTCGACCATCCACGCCATGGCTCGTGCTGTCGTCGAGTACACCGCTGGACCCGACTACCAGCAGCTGCTGCGGGACGTGTTCGAGCGCGTCCCGGTCCACCTGGTCGCCGGGGCCCGCTCACGTGCGGGGTGGGACGTGCCTGCCTGGGCCCTGTCCGCCGCTGCCAGTTACACCGAGCTTCCCCGCACGGGCCACATGGTGGTGCTGGAAGCGCCCGAGGAGTTCGGCGCACTCCTCGCCGGACTCCTTGCCCCGGCGTCGGCAAGCCGCGTCAGCACCCCGGAGTGACTGCTGGGGACGGTGCCGCCCGCGACCGGCGCCCACTGGGCCAGAAGGAAACTCCCACGTGATCACTTGTCATCTGCGCTACGAGATCGATCCCGGCCAGGCTGTCGCGTTCGAGGCGTACGTGACGGGGTGGATCCCGATCGTCACCCGCTTCGGCGGCACGCACCACGCATGTACCGAGCGAGCCCGAGCCGATCTCCACGCCGCGCAGCCGGCGTCGGCCACACCCAGACAGGCCAGTCGGAGCAGCACGTCCGGCCACCATGCCGGGCCGGCCGACGTCGCGTGGACTCGGCCGCATCTACCATCGGAAAACCCCACTGGTCCGGGTGCGGTGAGCGGTTAGCCTCACGAGCAACGCGGATGATCACGGGAGGTTCCGTGCGGGTCGTGATCGTGGAGGACAGCGGCCTGTTCCTCGACACCCTGGCCGAGTCCCTGCAAGGCCGGGGCGTGGACGTGGTCGGGCGGGCGGGTGACGTGGACGGCGCCGTGGCCGTGATCGACGAGACCGTTCCGGACGTGGTGCTGGCCGACATCCGACTGCCTCCCACCTACTCCGACGAGGGGATGCAGATCGCCGCCGCCGTCCGGCGCCGGCATCCCGGCGTGGGCATCCTGCTCATGTCGCAGGAAGGAACACCGAGCATCGCCGAACGGCTGCTCTCGTTGGAGGAGGAGTCGCGGGGCGTCGGGTACCTCATGAAGGAGCGCACCGGTCGGCTGTCGTACCTGATCGAGGCGGCGGGCCGGGTGGCCGCCGGGGAGGTCGTCGTCGACCCGTGGCTGATCGACCGGTTGCTGACGCGGCAGCGCACGCGCGACCCGCTGGAGAACCTCACCGCGCACGAACGGCGAGTGCTGGAACTGGTGGCGCACGGCCGGTCGAACCTCGGCATCGCGCAGGCGCTGGGCATCACCGTCAGCGCGATCGAACGGCACCTCACGTCCATCACCCAGAAGCTGGGGCTGCCGTCGTTGTCCGAACCCGAGCGGCCAGAGGTCAACGTCCGGGTGCTCGCGGTGCTGACGTACCTGCGCAGTAGTGGCGTGGACCCGCGGCGCGGCGGGTGACACTTCCTGGGTGACTTTCCGCGACGTGATCCCCGACGCCCGCACGGCGGGCGTCCTGGCCGGCTCGGCTCTCGTGCTGGCGGTGGCCGGCGCCGGGGCGGGGTGGTCCTGGGCCGTGTCCACCAAGCCGTGGTGGCTGACCGCGCCCCTGTCGGTGTGGGGCGTCTTGACCACCGCGTTGGGCCTCGCGGTGATCCGTCGGCCGCGGTTGCACCGCCACGGGCGACTCGTCGTCGTCGCGGGCATCGCCTACTACATCAGCGTGTTGACCACGGTCGACTCACCGGTGGTCTACGCGGCGGCGTTCAGCACGTCGTTCGTCTGGGTCGCCGTGCTCGGCCACCTCGCCATGTCGTGGGCGCAGCCGTTCGTCGGCCGACGCACATCAAGGGCGCTCGTGGTGCTGGGCTACCTCGGCGCGGTCGGCACGCAGAGCCTGCGGCTCTGGGCGGACCCCGGGCTGACGCCGCGCCAGCCCTGGTGGGACGAACCCGGCGGTCGGCCGGGCACCACCGCCGAGGCGATCGGTACGACGGCGTTGGCCGTGCTCATCGCCGGGATGTTCGCGATCGTGCTGTTCCGGTGGTTGCGCACCCGCCCGGCGCACCGGCGTGGCGCCCAGCCGATCTGGGCCTACGTCGTCGTCGCGGCCGTGCTGGGCTTCACCGTCACGGTCTCGTCGTTCAGCCCGCTGCCGACCAGCGGGCGGCTGGCGTTCACCGCGGTCGCGCTCGACCTGGTGCTGATCGCGTTGCTGGTGATCCCCGTGCTCAGGAGGCAGCAGGGGTGGCGGGTGATCCGGCGTCTGCTCGCCGACCGGGACCCGCGAGCCGAACCCGGCCACGTCGACGCGGACGGCGATCCGCGCACGGCGAGCCTGTCCGGGCTCCAGACGACGTTGCGGCAGGTGCTGGACGACCCCGAGCTGATGCTCTACCTCACCGAGGGCGACGTGTGCCGGGATGTCCACGGACGTGCGGTCGTGGCGCCGTCGCCGGAGCCGGGCCGGGTCGACCGGCCCGTGCGCTGGCAGGGACGGCGGGTGGCGCTCATCCGTCTGCACGACGTGTGGCGGGAGTCCGATCCGGTGGTGACGGCGGCACTCAACTCGGTGGGCATCGCCGTCGAGGCGTTGCGGTTGGAGGCTGTGGCGTCACGGCAGGCCCTCGAGGTCGCGCGCTCCCGGCAGCGGCTCGTCACCACCGCGCTGTACGAGCGCCGCAGGATCGAGCGCGATCTGCACGAC
This sequence comes from Actinosynnema sp. NPDC023794, assembly GCF_040639675.1. Classification (NCBI taxonomy): domain Bacteria; kingdom Bacillati; phylum Actinomycetota; class Actinomycetes; order Pseudonocardiales; family Pseudonocardiaceae; genus Actinosynnema; species Actinosynnema sp. NPDC023794. The sequence goes on from NZ_JBFAFR010000041.1 coordinate 57,704, forward strand.
AGCATCCAGAACATGCTCTTCTCGGTGCTCACCATGATCGACAACGCTGAGCACCACATCGCGGAAGGTCGGGACCCGGACGCCGCGCAGGGCGACCTGCGACGCGCGCACGCCCGGTTGTCCGCCACCATCTCGGAGATGCGGCGCCTGGTCCGCGGTCTCTACCCCGCGACGCTGGCCAACCACGGACTGGCCGCCGCGGTCGAGGAACTGTGCGACACCTGCCCGATCCCCGCGGTGGTGGACGTCCGCTGTGCCGGGTGGCCGTCCACGGTGGAGGCGACCGCGTACTTCATCATCGCCGAATGCCTCACCAACGCGGTCAAGCACGCCACCGCGACCGCGGTCACCGTCCACGTCGGCGAGGACCACGGCAGCGCGCTGGTAGTGGTGCGGGACAACGGCAACGGCGGCGTCCGCCTCGACCCGGACGGTGGGCTGCAACACCTCCACGACCGGGTCGCCGCCCTCGGCGGGGAACTGACCGCCGAGGGCACGCCGTCACGCGGCACCGCCGTCACCGCCCGCCTGCCGATCGCCGACCTCTAGCTCGGGCTTCCCACGTGGCGCGGGCGGGCCCGGCCGGCGCAGGGCCGACCGGGACTCGACGTGCTTCCCGTCACCACCACTGCCGGGCGGTGACCGTGGGTCCACCGGAGTTGTCGAACACGTTGGCGTCGTTGACGACGAACTGGAACGAGGACGCCGCCGGGTTCTCCAGCTTCACGCAGTCGCTCACCGCGCCGGCGTAGTACCACTTGAAGGGTTCCAGTCTGCTGCCGGCGACGACGGCCGGGTCGTGCGCGTGGTTGGCGGAGGTCACCCAATGGGCGGTGCCCGACGTGATGCGCATCAGCAGCGCGAACTTCGGCACGCCGGTCCGCGGCCAGTAGCCCTGGTCAGGCCAGGCGATGTCGTTGACGTCGCCGGACGGCGGCTTCCACGCGCCGAAGACCGGTTGGATCTGGGTGCTGCCCGTCGCGGTGAACCGGAAGATGTCGTCCGGCACGTGACCGAACGGGCTGGCCCAGGCCGACGTGTTGTTGCCGGGGTGCGCGAAGCTGCGCGTGGCGGATGCCGGCTGGTTGAGCGCGCAGACCGAATTCGGCGCCGCGCTCGCCGGTAAGGCCGCGACCGCGGAGATACCTGCGGCCATCAGCACGGCCGCGATCAGCGCCCTGATGCGGATAGGGACGTTCATGACTCCTCCTCGAGAACCGTCTCACAATTGCGACGGTGAGTCGTCGGGTAATCGAAGGCCGGAGATCCGACCCGTCACAATCGTGGTGTTCGCGCGGTGAAGTGTCACCAGGGCGATCCGCGCCGCCACACAGCGGTTTCCACGCATCCTCCCTACGGGAACCCCGACCACGCGACACGGCCGAGCGCTGCCACGGTCGATGGCGACTCGACGCGACAGCCGCACCGGCTCTCAGCGGGCCATTCCACGCCCAGCAGGCACAAGATCGTCAATCAATCCCATGTCCACTGACCGCATTTTTCGTAGCGCGGTCACGAATTTCGGGAGGATCGGTGACCGGCCGATCGACTGGCGACGGACAGCACGACCACGCCTGGTTCGTGCGGACGGCATCTCCGACGAGCGTCGTCCCCGTGCAGGTCACCGGTCCAAGCGCAGGAACGTGGTGACGGTGGTGCCGCGGGTGCTGGTGTGGGTGCGCACGAGGTCGGCGAGTTGGTTGACCAGCAGCAGGCCGCGGCCCCCGTACCGACCTGGTTCGGGTGGGCGACGACCGGCCAAGGGGTCAGTCAGGCGCCCGTGGTCCTCGACCGCGCAGATCAAGTGCTCCCCGTCCCGCCAGATCCGCACCCGGCACCCGGCGCCGGTGTGTCGGAGGCTGTTGACCACCAACTCGGTGGCGATGAGTTCGAGGTCGGCGGTCCGCTCGGCGTCCAGTCCCGACTGCCGCGCCTGGTCGGCGACGAGCCGACGGACGTCGCGGAGTCCGGTGGTGGCCGTGACGGGGAGGTCGACGGCGTCCGGGGCGGCTGTCAGCGGTTGGTTGTAGCGGTCCACCACGGCGTCGGGGGCGTAGTGGTCGCTGTCGTAGCGCCCGGTGGCCTCCCACACCGTGGGGTGCGTGGCCAGGGCGTCGGTGAGCACGCGCTCGTCGAGGGCGCGGGTGTCGTAGGGACAGACAATGGTGACGTCGCGTCCGGCGAAGGCCGGGTTGATCAGCGCTTCGTGCTGTGCGCAGGCGGGGTACTCGAGCTCGGTGCGGCCGGCCCAGATCGGCTCGCCGACGATGCGCACGCGCCCGGAGCGGTGGGCGTCGGCGAAGCGTCGCAGCACGGTCGCGATGATCCGGCCGGGGTTGCGGCCGGCCACTTCCATGTCCAGCATCAGCACGTTGTCCGCGGCTGCGCCCAGGGCTTCGCGCAACAACCTCAGCCTCGCACCGGGTACCGCCACGGCGGCGGGTTGCGCTTCGGCCAACCCCTCGGTGAGGAAGGGCACGAGTGCGCCCAGGTACTCCTCGTCGGAGCCGTAGAACAGGGCGGGGTGGACGAATCCTCCCGGCGACGGCACCACCGGGGCGCTCATGCGACCTGGTCCACGCGCACGTCGGGCAGCTCGAGCAGCTCCACGAGGCGACCCAGACCCGGCCAGGAGGCACGGATCGCCAGGGGCGCGCCGCGGTGGGCCGCGTGGTTGGCCAGGCGCAGCAGACCGCCGTGGTCGAGGAAGGTCAGCCCGGTGGCGTCGAGCACCAGCTCTCCGTCCCGAAGGCGCAGGTCGACGCGGTCCAGCGCTTGGGCGAACAGGTCGCCGGTGGCGGTGTCCACCTCGCCGCCCAGGGCGGTGACGTGATCGCCCGCGGCGTGCAGCCGGAAACCGGGCCACTGCGCGTTGGTGTTCGGGTGCAGGCACGCCAGCTGCGCGAACGCCGAGTCGCCGACCTCGGCGACGGAGTAGGCGCACATCGCGGAGAACGGGTGGTCGGCCATGTAGTGGTCCATCAGGTGCTCGTAACGGGTGAAGGCGGCGAGCTGCCGCGGGGTGCGGACCAGCGGGGTCGCCTCGGCCACCACCCGCAGCCCGGCGAACCCGTCGGTCACGGCGGCCTCGGTGGCTGCGGCGTAGGCGCGCACCTGCGCCTCGGGCTCGACCACCGCGTCGATCGCGTACGTCGCGTCCACCGAGACGACCTGGGCCGCGCCCTCCCGCAACGCCCGACCGAGGCCGTCGATGCCCCGCAGATCCTCCACCAGCGCTTCCGCGTCACCGGGGGCCACGTAGCAGACGCGGTAACCCTGCTCCAGCCCGTCGGCCAGGAATTCGCGGGCGCGAGCCCGGAACTCCCGCACGTCGTCGTAGCGCCAACACACGTGGTCGTGAACCCCCAACCCACGTGTGTCGTCCACGAACCCCGACCTGCGCATCGCGTCGATGCTACCCACCCGGCACCCGATGACCACAACCGGCGTCGGGCTCGACAGCGGATCGGGAAGTCGAGCTCGCACCGCGCAACCGGTCGAGGAGCCGCAGTGCGTTCCCGGTCGTCAGCCGCAGGCCCGCGACGCCTCCTACCCGCTGTTCTCCGGACGCCGTTCGCGGTGCTTGCGTTAACACCCGCTCGAACGCGACCTGGACGCCGTCCAGGTCGCCGCTGCGGAAGCCCGCCTCACAGTAGGGGAGGTAGAACTCCCACATGCGGCAGAAGGTGTCGTCGTAACCAAGCTCGTACACATCGCCGACGTTGGCCAGGAACGTCTCGCGCCACGTCGCCAACGTACGGGCATAGCCAGCACCAAACCTGTGCACCTGCAACAGTCGGAGTCCGCCGCAGCCGGCGCACGCGTGCCGCGGCATCGATCAGAGGGGCACGATGACCGGCTCTACCGCTCCGACCGACCTACCTCGGTGCGACCAACGCGTGGCTCGTCACCCAGCCGGAGCCGGGCGACGAGCCACTGGATCGACCGGTGGTGCGAGTGGTCACGGCATGGTCGGCAGGAGGCAGGAGTAGCTCAAGGGGAGCAGGTTCACGAAGGTTCCACCGGCTCCGGTGCAGATGGCACGGGCCTCGGAAACGCGCCGGTCGGTGGACCCGAGCGGGTTGAACACGCAGGCGTAGCCCACCGGGTTCACGGTGAGGGTGAGCACGCCACCGGTCGCGACGCACAGCTCGGTCGCGTTACCCGTGCCCGAGCCCGGCCCCGATCCTGGCGGGGTGCTCGTGTTCTCGCAGCTCGCGTGGATGTCGGGGTCCGGCGCGGGTCCCTGGCAGGTGTCGGTGCCGAGGCCGCCGTCGAGGCTGTCCTGGCTGCCGTCGTTGGACGCGCCGATGAGCGTGTCGTTCCCGGCGCTTCCCGAGATGGTGTCGATGCCCAGGCCGCCGGTGAGGGTGTCGGCGCCGGTGCCGCCGGTGAGGGTGTCGTTCCCGTCGCCACCGTTGATCGTGTCGTTGAAGTCCGAACCGGTGATGGTGTCATTGCCACCGTTGCCGTTGATCGTCTTGGCGGGGTTCGTGCCGCCGCAGTCGATCGTGTCGTTCCCCGGAGTCCCGGTGACGACGGTGTCGGTCTGGGTCACGCCGGCGCTCACGACGCAGTTGACAGCGGCGTGAGCCGTCAGGGGGCTGACCGCCCATAAGAACGGGACGGCGAAGACGCCGGCCAGCGTGGCGACGACTCCTCGACGGATCCGACTCTGCAGGATTCTCATGTTCATTTCCTTGACACGTTGTTTGCGATGATTCGCACAGCGTGATGCGCTGGCGAAAACCGACTTGGCGCGAATCGCACGCCCACAGCCCGGCGCGGCTGCCGGTGCCCACGTCCTCCACACGCGAAAAACCTCGGCTCGTGATGCGAACCGCTCATGCGGCCCGGATCACGTCACCGAGGTCTGGGGTGTTACACAGAACGTTACTCCTGTTGCAGCAAAGATTGGCGCTGCGTCGCCCGAATGGACGAACGGTTCGCACGTCAACCGGACGACTCACTGGGTGCACACGGGCGGCACTCGACCGATGACCCCGGTCGGGCGGCATCTCGCACCGGACGACAAATCGAGACCGATTGACCTCCGATCGATCGGCGCGATCGGCGATACCGCTCCGAATAGACAAAACCCCGGTGCGCGCTCCGCCTCGCAGTCGATGCGGAGATGACACCACCGGGGTCCGGGGTAACAAGCCGACGGCACGGCGGGCACCCCCGCGGGACCGCCGGCGGCGTCGGCATCAGCAGCACCGGCGGTGCGGGTTCCTCCGGTGGGTCGGCGGCCGCGGTAGCGGCGGCGGCGCAGGTGACGTGGGCGGCATCGACAACTCGGAGACCGTCAACGGCGGCTCCGGGTGGACGCCCTCAAGACCACGACCGGGGCCGGGGGGGGGGGGGGGGGGCCGGGCCACCCGCCCCCGGGGCGGGGGCGGGGGGGGGGGGGGGCGCCCCC
>NZ_JBFAFR010000042.1:0-62889 GCF_040639675.1 Actinosynnema sp. NPDC023794
CCGTCATCGCCACCCTGCGCAACACCGCGATCGGCTGGCACCGCACCAACGGCGACACCAACATCGCCCGAGCACTCCGACGCGCCAACCGCCGACCACACGAACTGATCACCGCTGTGACCAGCAGCTACCCCACAACGCAATGACCCTGGGTGACCCAGGAGGCGGTGGGGTGCGGTGGCGCCGAGGATGCGGATCCTGCGGCTGGCGTGTTCGATGACCGCGAGTACGTACAGGCGGGTGCCGCTCAGGGTGAAGGTCTCGAAGAAGTCGCAGGCCAGGAGTGCGTCGGCTTGTGAGCGGAGGAAGGCCGCCCAAGTTGTCGTGGTGCGTTCGGGTGCCGGGTCGATCCCGGCGTTCTGGAGGATCTGCCAGACGGTGGACGCAGCGATTTTGATCCCGAGCACGAGGAGTTCGCCGTGGATGCGGCGGTAGCCCCAGGCAGGGTTCTCTCGTGCCAGGCGCAGCACCAGTAGTCGGATCGAGCGGATGGTTCGTGGTCGGCCGGGCCGTTTGGGACGGGATCTGGCTGCGTGGCGGCGGGCGAGGAGGTCTCGGTGCCACCGCAGGACTGTCTCCGGGCGCACCAGCAGTCGGAGCCGACGAAGCGTGTCGACGGGAAGTGAGTGCAGCAGTGCCGCGAGGAACGCCCGGTCGCCGGGCGAGAACCGCGGACGGCTCTTGCCCAGTTCGCGTTCCAGGATCGTGATTTGGTGCCGCAGCACCAGGATCTCCACGTCCTTGTCCCGATCGCTCAGGGGCAGCAGGCGCAGCAACGCGAAGGCGTTGGTCACGCCGAGGTAGGCCAGTCGGAGCAGCACAGCCGGTCATCATGCCGCGTCAGCCGACGGCACTGCGGATGGCAGCCGTCCCCGTGAGCGCTTGACGTCTCTTGGGCTCATATGTCCTCTACCTGCATGGATGGAGTTGTCGGCAGGCACACCTCAACAGTGCCTCCCGGGACAGCGGGCCTCTGCCCAGAGGATTGGGCGTACCGCACGCTTTGTCGCCCCGCCTGCGAGTCGGTAGCCGAACGCCGGACTGAAAGTGAACCGAACGGCGGCCACGGTTGCGGCGCGCTCACCACCCAGTGGCCAGCCCAACAGGCAGAACGGATGGCCCACCGGATCGAGCATTACCCGGACGTCGTCTTGCGGAGGTTGCTCCGCCAGGACCGCGCCCGTGCCCTGTGCCCAGGCGGCGGGCAGGTCGTCTACCTCGATGCCCAAGCGGGCCTGCATCGGCTGACGACCAGCGACCGACTGCCAAGCGAGCGGTTCGTGGATGGCCTCGTGCTCGAAGGTCAGGACCAAGCCGCCGGATACCCGGATCTGTGCCCAGTCCTCGGCAGCGTCGGTGATCGGTGGACGACTCCCCTTCCGCTCGCTGTTGTCGCTGCCGATACCCACACCACACGACGTCCCCGCGGCCACCGCCGGCTATTACCAGCAGCGTGCCTTCATCGAGACCTCGCCGAGCAGGTCACCCGCTCAATCACCGCATCAAACCCACGTTCCCGCGCGGCACCCGGTAGCCGACGAAGCGGAAGTCGAGGTCGACCCCTGACCCGTCGAGGCGTTCGCGTATGGCCGAGTTGGCAGCGTCCTGATCAGTCGAGCAGGCGTCGGCGGAATGTCTGGAGACGACCACGATCCGATTGCTCTGTCGCCCGCGGAACGGATACGGGCGGGAAAAGTCGTCGATGGCCGCGAGGATGCCACTGAGCAGCGTGGGTTTCCCTGCGGGCTCGAGCGACTTGGCCGCCGCGGCGATCCGGTCGGGCTGGCCGGTGCCCGCGGCGACGACCTCGGCGGTGTTGGCCGGGTCTCCGCACGTCCCACCGAGGCGTCGCAGCGACAAGGACTCGTCGGAAGCCGTGTTGCCCGCGGCAACCGCCACGGCGTTGCGGCACCCGACGCCTGCACATCACCGCAGTCACAGCCCACCCGACCCAGGCCTGGACAGAACCTCCCTCCCCTTGACGCCCGTCGCGCCACGTTGGCGTGGCGGCACGGTTGGACCTCCTTCCCCGCCTCGCCGGACGGGTCCTTAAAAGACGTCGGACACCCGGCTGACCAGCAAGGACCAGATTTCGGCGTTCAACCCTGCGGGTGGTGTGCGTGGTCTCCGCCACCTGTTTTATCGGGATCGGCTTGACCTAGTGAGCATATAGGCATCACCGTTGTAGACATCAAATTCAGGGAGGTTCACATGGACGTCAGTCAAGACAAAGCACCTGTTTTCGCAGGTTAACCGCAGCTCCGCCGACCTGACGGCCGTCGGACCCTCTCGCGGCGTTGTCCCAACTTGCGTACTTATACCCAGATTGACTTACGGCAAGCCCGAAGCACTTCAACGCACGGCGCAGTTTTCCTACAGTGATCAGGAGGTGCCCCTGTGGTCTAGCGCCGGAGTTACCGGAGTTTTGCGCTTCTCGCAATCACAGGCGGTCGCGTTTTGATCATTTGGCTCTCACTTCGCGGGACGAAGCCCAGAGAGCCGCCGGAGATCATCCGCGCACTCCACGACGGCACGCCGCGACCTCCGCGCCGTCCGACTCGGCGGACCGTCGATGACTAGGTCGTCCACCCACACCACGTGGTCACCTGGGAAGCTCCGCTGCTGGCCAACATCTGGGAGTGTGGCCAAGGTCGCAGTCAACGCTTGCACTCGACTCACGTAGTGGTATCCGCAGGTCCGGAAGGTCGGCTGACCTACGGCACTCATACCGACTGACCTTGTGAGATCACTCTACGTAGGAAATTCCATCCCGAATTTTGCGGAAACCCAGCACTCACCAGGGAGTACGACAGGGCCAGGGTGCCCCAGGAACACGGAGCGTAGTCATAGCAACTTGGCGGTGCAGGGCGCTGACCCAACTCCGCTACAAACGTTGCAAACGCTCCATCAGCCACTACACGCTGAGTTTCCGCGACCTGATCGGTCGCTCCGCCGGCTCACCGACGACGCGACAGCGTGGAACCACAGCAACCTAGGAGGTGACCATGTGGTCGAGCATCGGCGTTACCGGAGTCTTCGCACTCCTGGGCGTGACGGGTGGCCGCGTCCTGATCATGTGGCTAGCTCTCCGGGGCACGAAGCCAAGAGAACGGCCGGAAATCATTCGAGCACTCAATGATGGCGGAGCGAAAATCAGACGATCTCGGCGCGCAGTTGACAACAGCGATGGCGGTTAGGCCATCCACGTACGCATCCGGCGGAGATTAGCCCGGATCTTTCGCGTGGGTGACGGCTTGACTTGAGACCGTGGTCGGTGGTTGTTGCAACCCCTCCTTTCGGTGTTCGGGGTGGTCGAGGTGGCCCGTTGTCGGCCGGGTTGCCGCCGGATTCCACTGCCCGGTGGTGGGTGCTGATCGCTCGTAGGGACGGATTCCGGCTGGTCAGGCCAGACGGGGTAGACCGTGAAGGCGCCGGTGGCCGATCACGACCAGCTCGGCCCTGTGGGGTTCCAGAACTCTGCATCTGAGCGCTGAGCTGCGGCGATCGCGCACCATGAGCCGTAGAGGCATGATCGCGAGGCATGGCGCTACGACTGCTGTACCTGTTCTTCGTCCGGGTCGTCGGGGTGGTTGGTCCTGCTCGGACGGTCATCGGCGACCAAAGACGTGGAGCTGCTGGTGCTGCGGCACGAAGTCGCCGTACTACGCCGCGCCAACCCCCGCCCACGCCCACGGCTGGAGTGGGCCGATCGCGCCGTACTCGCCGCGCTGGTGCGCCGACTCCCCCATATGCTGCGCGAGCACCGAGTGGTGACACCGGGCACCATCCTGCGGTGGCACCGGCGCCTGGTCGCGAAGAAGTGGACCTACCCCCACCGGACCGGCCGCCCACCGGTCGACGACGCCGTCGTGGCGTTGACCGAACGAATGGCCCGGGAGAACCCGGCTGGGGCTACCGCAGGATCCAAGGTGAGCTGCTCAAGCTCGGCCACCGGGTAGCCGCGTCAACGGTTCGCCGCGTGCTCAAGCGCCTGCGGATACCACCCGCGCCCCAGCGCGACACCGACACCTCCTGGCGACGGTTCCTGCAGGCGCAGGCCGCGAGCATGTTGGCCTGCGACTTCTTCCACGTCGACTGCGCCGTCACCCTCAAGCGCGTGTACGTGTTCTTCGTGATGGAAGTCGCCACCCGCTACGTCCACATCCTCGGCGCCACCACCAACCCCGATGGTCCTTGGACTACCCAGCAGGCCCGCAACCTGCTGATGGACCTGGCCGATCGGGCCGACGACTTCCGGTTCCTCATCCGGGACCGGGCCGGCCAGTTCACCGCCTCGTTCGACGCTGTCTTTCTCCGACACCGGCATCAAGGTCATGAAATTCCACCACGCTGCCCGCGAGCCAACGCCCACGCCGAACGGTTCGTCGGCACCATCAGACACGAAGCCACCGACCGACTACTCATCCTCAACGAACACCACCTGCGAGCGGTCCTGGACCGCTACGCGGCCCACTACAACCACCGCCGACCCCACCAGGCGCTACAGCTCGCACCACCGCGACCGGACCAGCCGATCACGGAGCCGCGCTGCACCTCGATACGTCGCCGACCAGTCCTCGGCGGCCTCATCAACGAGTACGAACCCACAGCCGCCTAACCGCAGGTCAGGTCGTGTAGCTGACTTTTGGAACCCCACAGGTGCTCAACGACCAGCCGTCCCATCAAGTAACCCCTGGTCGGAGCTGTTCCCATCTGCTGTGTGCCCTGCCGGGGATTCGAACCTGCGCAGCTACCGCCGAGCCTTTCGTAGCCACCGGCCAACACCACGACCTCGGAGCGCTACGACCGCTGCGGTGCGCCTGCGCGGCCTGCCCGTCCAAGCCCACACGACCCGGTCCCCGTAACCCGAACATGATCCTTGAAGACCATCCAGACGACCGCCGCCCGAGGACCACCGCCTCAACACCACACCAGCAGCGTCCATCGGATCAGGTGCCAGCGCGCGCGATCCATGAGATCGACAGCTTGGACCGCCTGGACATCGCCACCGCACGCGCCGACCGCGACCAGGAAGAACACCCGAACGGAGGACACGATTCGCTTTAGCCAACGCGACCCATTTCGCCCTACGCAAACCGATCCTCCCAAATACCGAGTTACCGACCAGTACAGACCACTGTGGACAATCGCCCCAAGATCGAAACGGACGCGCGAAAAAGCCCGCCGGCCTGGGCTTTCATCCAGATCGAGCGGGCTTCTTCAGACCGTCGGGACGACAGGATTTGAACCTGCGACCCCTTGACCCCCAGAATTGCCCAGATCTTGTTCCGACCTGCGGAAATATTGAATCCGCAGGCCTCGACAGTCCAGTTGGGTGCACCTCACCACAGTTCATCCCTGTTCACTCATCTTGAATTCTCCCAATTTCCTCCCACCCTCCTCCCACGGTGGGCTTATGTCGACGGCCGCGGACATCGAACACTTGTGCGCCCATCGAGCGGCCGGCCTTCACCAGCGCCGCCGGTGCTGTAGCGCCACGGCCACCACACCAGCGAACTCGATCAACGAGGGTCACGCTGCAGCAGGTCAGAGCCGTGACGGCCACTTCCGCAGCTACGGACGCAACAATCTGGCACCACTGCGAGTTTTAAGGTACCTTGCAACTATGTCCATCGCTGCGTCAGAGATCAACTTCAGCGATCTGTCGAACAAGCCGGCCGACTCCGTCCGCAAGCTCCAGGAGTCGCCGAGCCGGACACTGCTCGTGCACCGCCGCGGCGACGAGGAGGACCTGGTCCTCACCACGGCCAGCAGGGCACAGGAGGTCCGCGAGGTCGTCTCGACCACCACCGCCCTCTTCGTGGCGCTGATGCAGCACAGCGAGAGCGTCCGGGACCTGGTGACCGACGTGATGCCCACGGCCTTCCCCTGGGTACGATTCCTGCCGCGCGAGGACATGCAGGCATTCGTCGTCGAACTCGTCGACACCCTGCAAGCCGCCGACTCGCTGGGCACCCCGGCCCCGGTCACGCAACTCATCACCCAGTGGCAGCACACCGCCGAAGTCCACGCCGACCCACGACTCCTCGCGATCCTCCGCCAGGACGGCGAAGACCTCGGTGACGTCCCCGCACCGGGAGCAGCCACCGCGTGAGTCCGAAGAAAGGCGACCCGGTCGCCCCGCCCACCATCGGGGACGAGTGGCGCATCCGCTACTGCACCACCGAGGCGGTCAAGGGCTGGCAGGACCTCGAAACCCGAGCATCGGGCAACCTGCGCCACGCCTGGGACACCATGCGCAACGACCCAGGCCCGGGTCCCGGCAAGCCGACCAACCGCCACCACCAACTCAAAGGCAGCCTCGCCCACGGCACGCACAACGGGAAGACCCTGCCCCGCTGGCAAATCGAGGTCACCGGGGGTGACCGCATCTGGTACCTGCTGGACGCCGACAAGCACACCGTATGGGTGCAGTACGCAGGTGCCCATCCCAAAGCCACCGAGTAGAACTCAAACGTCGCACATGGACATCGCGCAGTTGAGCGCAAATCAAGTAACCAAAGTCGTCTCCGGGAGCAGTACGGCCGTAGCTGCGACAGCCGCAGCATCGACACCGCTTGATCGACAGTCAAAGCTGCGGCGGTTCAACCCGCAGGCCAGAGCTGCGAAGCCGACTTTTGGCACCTCGCAGGCTGCCACCGACGGTGCGACCGGCGTCTCCGGCGGACGCACGTCGTGCGGATCCTTGACGAGGGCGGCACCGCCCCGCTCGTCGCGGGACGGTGCCATTGCAGAAATCAGCCGAAGTCGATGTCGCTGCACAGGAAGTACTTCTGGTCCATGTGCGACGCCTTCCAGATCGTGACGAGGACGTGTCGTCCGCTGTAGCCGGAGGTGGACACGTCGGTCCTGTACTCGAACTGGGAGCCGTACCGGCCGGTCTGCTTGACGAGGTCCAGGTCGTTCCAGCCGATCATGGAGCTCGTGGGGTCGAAACCCTGCTTGGTGAGGTAGATCTTCAGGTAGTCGGCGCCGTGCCGGGCCACGTCCTGCACGGTGACGGGAAAGGTGCTGCCGACCCTGGTGGCCTTCCAGGGGCCGGGGTTGTCCATCGGTGCGTAGCGCCCGCCCTCCGAGCGCCCGGCGCTGCAGATCTGGCCGTGCGGGACGGTGCTCTCGATGTTCTCACCCAGGTTGTTGGCGTACAGGGCGTTCCAGTTCCACATGGCGTCGGCGCTCTGGTTCCAGGCCAGGTAGCACATGAAGTCCTGTTCCTGCATGCCCGGCGCGCCGGGGCCGTTCCAGCGGGTGGCGCAGCCGTAGTTGCGGGTGGGCGGGTCGACGACGGTGCCGTGGGCCGAGGCACGGGTCGGCTGGAAGGCCAGCGCCGAGGCGATGAGGGACAGCAGCAGCGCGAGGTGCAGGGCGGTCCGGCGTCGGGCTGTGGGTGATGCGGTGTGCATGCGGTGTCCTCCGTGTGTGAAGTGGTACCGGCGGCGGAGAATGGCGGGGCGGCAGGATTTCGTCCGAATGTCCGGGGCGGTGTTCCGGGCGGTGGCGTCGCCGATGTCCGACGACGCCACCGCTTCTGCACGAGCGGGACCAGCCGGCCGCCACCGAGCGGTCCCGCTCACCCCCAGCGCAGTCGGGCCACGAGGGGGCGTTCTGTGGGTGGCGTCGGCTGCGGCGTCAGGCGCTCCACGTCGTTCCGACGCCGGTTGCGTTGATGCGGGGCTGGTCGCGATCGGTGCGGCGGTAACGGTCGGAGGCGTTCCTGCGTCTCATCCGCTTGGACAGCACCCATGAGTGCGCTGCCGTTGGCGTATCAGCCGTCAGACAGGACGGGAGCGGTGACGGTGCTCTGCGCCTTGACCTCTGCGTGCTGCCCGCCCTGCGCGCGGTTGGCCGGGGCAGTCGCGGTCGACTCGGGTGCGGTCGACGGTGGGAGTGCGGCAGCGGGTGTGGGGGTGTCGGCGGCGTTGCCTTCGACTGCTCCCCTGTCGCTTCGACCGTCGCTGTGCGGTTCGCGGATCGTATGTTCCACCTCGTTGTGGTCATTCCCGACGTCGAGGAGATGCCCGGTCTGCCGCGGCTGGTCGGTGGACATGAGCACCAGGCACGCGGTGATCAGAACGAGGTTCTTCACGACGAACTCGCCCTCGGTGGTGAGCAGCAGCGGGTTGCCCGCTTGGAACGCCGTCTGCGGCTGCACCACCAGCACCAGGAAGGTCCCCAGCAGGTGGGCCAGGGCGACCGCCGCGACCCAGCGCAGTCGACGGCCGAGCCACAGTGCCGCGCCGAGCACGATCTCCGCCGTTCCGAGCGAGACCAGCAGCAGGTCGCGGTCCAGCCAGGGCACGGTGCGGGCGACCAGGTCGGCGACCGGTGTCACGTCGGCGACCTTGAGGGCGCCGAACCACACGAACACCAGGCCGAGCGAGCCGCGCAGCAGCGTCACCGCGCGGGCGGTCACGGTGCACCGCAGGTGGTGGTGTCGACGGGCTCGACGCGCCATTGGCCGTCGTGCAGGCGCAGCAGGTGCTCGCCGGTGCGCTCGCCGTGCCGCCAGGCGACCCGGGCGAGGTCCGGCCCGTCGGCGACGACGCCGAGCACCTCGTAGGGAACTCCGGGTTCGCAGTGCGCGAGCCGGTCGACGAACACCTCTCGTGTGTCGCGCTGCTGGGCGTCGGCGGTCCACATGCCCCACGCCGTGGTCGGGTCGCCGCCCGAGAGCAGGCCGAGGTAGGTGGTGGCGACCCCGCGCAACCGCGCGGCGTCCTCCGCGGTCATCGAGTAGTGCTGGTGGTGCGAGTGGTCGGGTTCGCCGGACGCGCATCCGGCGGAGACCACGACGGCCAAGGCAAGGCAGGCAAGGGTTTTCACGTGGATCCTCCCGGGATGACCGGGCAGCGGCCCCGCGTCGTTGCGGGGCCGCCACCCACCTGGCGTCAGTTGCCCAGGCGCTTGGTGCCGTACCGGGAGATCCAGTTGTTGCCGCCGACGTTCATGTCCGCCAGGACCTCGACGGAGTCGCGCGTGGCTTCCAGGCTCATCGAGCCCTGGTTGGAGCCGGCCAGCTCGTAGGTCCACGTCTGCCCGACCGGGATGTTGCGGTCGGCCAGCGGGACGTCGTGGAACCCGAACCGGATGATGTAGTGCGACTCGCCGTTGCCGCGCGGGACCTCGACGTAGTCCTGCTGGGGGTGCCCGTACTGGACGGACGCCCGGTAGTGGTGGTCCACCGAGCCCGAGGGGGCGCGGAACTTCAGCACCAGGCAGTCGGTGTGCACGGGTGCGCTGCCGGTGTTGGTGAAGATCAGCTTGCGGCTGCCGTAGAACGTGCCGCCTTCGAGCTGGGCCTTGACCGACAGGCCGACGTTGCTCTTGAAGCCGGTGTTCAGCGGCTCGTCCAGGACGGGGTTGCGACCGGGCACGGCGTAGTCCGTGCCGCGGCGGCACCGCTCCAGGGGCGAGCCGTCCACCGAGGAGGGCCCGTCCGGGTACTGCTGGCCGTGGGCCGCCGGTCCCGCGCTCACGGGGGACGTGACCGCGACGACGTTCGCGCTCGCGGGCAGCGAGGACACGACGAACGCCGCGGACAACGCGATACCGGCGACTCCGGTGGCGGACCAGGCCGTCTTGGCTGATTTCTTCATGGGTGTGCCTCCGTCAGGATCGGAAGGAAGCACCGGGGGAAATGTGTCCCGCCGGGGCTGGAACACCGTGGCGGCGGCTTCTTCAGGTTAGTGAGACGAGCTTTTTACTGTCAACGAGGAAAATGCGCGCTACTCGATCAGACCAATGCCGACATTCATCGGCGGACTTTTCGGGGAATTATTTTCCGGGCGCGGTTCCACGGCGATCCGCTTGTCATCGGCGAATCGCTTGTCGATTGTGGACGGGAACAGGCCGGTGGCCGCCGGTCGGGTGGGTACGGGTGTGCAGGCGGCCACCGCGGGGTGCCGGTCAGCCGGTGAGGGTCCACTTCTGGCTGTTCCAGGTGCCGCAGTCCCACAGGTGCAGATGGGTACCGTTGGCCGTGTTCTGGCCTTCGACGTCCAGGCAGCGGCCGGACTTGAGGTTCTTCAGGGTGCCGTTCGCCTGGAAGGCCCACTTCTGGCTGTCCCAGGTGCCGCAGTCCCACAGGTGGGCCTTGGTGCCGTTGGCGGTGGCGCCGCCTTCGACGTCCAGGCACTTGCCACCGGACTTCAGTTGCTGCCCGTCGAGCGCCCAGGTCATGGAGGGCGAGTCGGCGCAGGTCCACTGCTGGATGACGGTGCCGTTCACCGTGCCGCCGCCCGCGCGGTCGATGCACTTGGCGGTCGCGCCGTTGACGATCTCGCCGCCGGTACCCGGGCCGGGGCCGGGGTTGTTGCCGCCCGGACCCCAGGCGTTCCAGTTGTCCCAGGTCTCGGCGTCGAAGCCGATCCGGCCGAGCTTGTCCGCGGCCCAGTTGGTGCCGGACTTGTCGATGACGGTGCCGCCGACGGTGTAGTTCTCCAGCTTCAGGCCGCGGCTGTCACGCGTCTCGTTGCCCAGGGTCACCTTCTGCCCGCTGCTGTTGCTGTACCGCTTGAGGAGGCTGACCTGGGAGGAGGGGTCCAGGTGGCTCCAGGCGTCGATCTTGAGATTCTTGACGTGGATGTTCTCGGTGCTGGACAGGGCGAAGACGCGGATCGCGCAGTTGGTCATGCCTTCGACGGTGATGTTCTCGAAGGTCATGTTCTTCACCGACGTGCCGGGGTTGGCCGTGGTGGTCGAGCCCATGTTCTCCCAGTGCGAGGAGGAGTTGAGGATGCAGGTGTTGTACTTGACGTCCTTCCAGTACATCCGGTTGTGGATGACGTGGGTGTTGCTGACGCGCACGTTGTCGATGTTGCGGGGAGTCCAGCCCCACTGGATGACGGGGCCGTTCTCGTTCTTCCAGATGACGGTGTTATCGATGTTGACGTCGCTGTGGTACATCTTCAGCACGTCGTCGTTGGCGTTGAAGAACGTGTTCTTCATGGTGCTGCCGCGGTAGAGCTCGATGCCGTCGGTCTGCCAGTACCAGGAACCGACCTGCTTGTAGTTCTCGACCCGCATGCTGAAGGTCTGCTCGTCGCCGTAGACGACGAACGAGTGGTACGGGGGCTCGTTGATGGTCACGCCCTGCAGGTCCAGGTGCTGCTGCCGACCCTGCGCCGAGGCGAACTGCAGCATCTTCACGCAGCTGGAGTGGCAGTTGGACGCACCGGAGAGGTGGTCGTAGTTGTTGGCGGTGTCCGCCTCGTAGACGTACTGCTCACCGGAGAGGACGCCGTAGCCGGTCACCCGGTACAGGCCCTGGCTGTCGTCGGGGAAGCGGATGGCGCCCTTCACGTACGCCCCGGGCGCCAGGTAGACCCACTTGACCTGCTTGGGCAGCAGCGCGTGGTACTTCGAGGTCATGTAGTAGGTGCCGGGCCGGAAGTACACGATCTCCTCGCTGATCGTGTTCAGGTTGGTGGCCTGTCCCTGCGGCGGGTAGTAGGTGCTGCCCGAAGCCGAGGTGGGGATCAGCCGGTCGCGCTCCGCCCCGGCGGGCGTCGGTTCGGCGAAGATCATCATGGAGTTGCGGGGCTCGGTGTGGATGGCGCGGTTGCCGCCGCCCGATGCGGTGGTGAGCTTGCCGGCGTCGTTGGCCGGGCCCGACATGTCGTTGTACGCCGTGTACAGCTGCGGGTCGAACTCGACGGAGAAGCGGTAGCCCGCCGCGCTGTAAGGGACCTTGACGCGAACGGTGTCGCCGTCGACGAGCTGCTTGGCGAAGTTCAGGCTGCTGGGCTTGATCTTGACCTGGTCGTCCGAGGAGATGCTCTGGCCGGTGTGCAGGGAGACGTCGACCCACACGTCGGTGGCGTACTGGAAGGTCGACCAGCTCATCGTCAGGTTGGCCGACGAGGAGAACTCCGCGCCGTCCTCCTTGGTGTAGCCGATCTTACCCTTGCCGCTGCGCGGGATGCTCATGTACGCGAACGAGTCGTACCTGGTCGCCGGTGCCGCGGCGGTGGCGACCTGGACGTCGTAGAACGACGAGCGCCTGACCTTGTCGTTGGCCACCGGGCTGCCGGTGTTGAACTCGTGGTTGTCGTGCCACCACGTCTTGAGCTGCTCGCTGTCGGCGGTGGAGACGGCGGCGGCCTGGGCCGAGGGTGCCCCCGCGCTCGTCGTCCCGGCCGGCACTACGGCGCCGACCAGGGCGAGCGCGAGACCGGCGGCGAGTGCCGCCGGTCGGCTCATTCTTGCTGTGGGCATGGCGAAGTCCTCTTCTCATCATTGGGAAGGGATGCGTCACTCTGGATTCACAGGGACGCGGAAGCGCCGACGTGCACGGAACAAAAGGGAGAAAGGTTCCGAGGCGCAGTGCGCGCGAAGCGCTTCGGTTTCAGACTAGCGGTTCAACATTTTCCTTGTCAATAAAGGAAGTGCGCTCCAGTCGGCCGACATGGGTTTACCGTCCACCACGGACTGATTGTAGGAAAACGTGTGCCGACCACGGTTCCATGGCGATCCGACCATTTACGACAAGAGGATCGTCGACGTTGGACAGCAGCAGGTCGGTGACGGACCACTCGCCGTCCAGGGTGGCGGTTTGCGGTGCGCCGCTGAGGTTGGCCACGACGAGCAGCCGATCGTCGTCCAGAGTCCTTTCATAGGCGTAGAGGTACGGTTCGTCGGCCAGGAGCATCCGGAAGTCGCCGCGGGCGATCACGGGAAGTGCGTGGCGGAGCTCGATGAGCCGTCGGTAGTGATTGAAGACGGAGTTCGGGTCGTCGTACTGGGCTTGGGCGTTGAGCCAGGTGTGGTTGGGGTTGACCGGCAGCCACGGCTCACCGGTGGTGAATCCGGCGTTGGGACTCGCGTCCCACTGCACGGGGGTGCGGGCGTTGTCGCGGCCCATCGCGCGCAGGCCGCGCAGCACCGACTCCGGCTCACCGCCGGCGGCGATGACCTCGGCGTAGTGGTTGAGCGATTCGACGTCGCGCAGCTCGTGCACGCCGGCGAACGGCGCGTTGGTCATGCCCAGCTCTTCGCCCTGGTAGACGTACGGGGTGCCGCGGTGCAGGTGAAGCACAGTGGCCAGCGCGGTGGCGGATTCGCGCCAGTGCTTGCCGTCGTCGCCGTAGCGGGACACCACGCGGGGCTGGTCGTGGTTGTTCCAGTACAGGCTGTTCCAGCCGACCTCGCCCAGCTCCTTCTGCCACCGACCCAGCGAGGCTTTGAGATCGCGCAGGTCCAGCGGTTTGGGGTCGAACTTGCCGCCGGGGCCGTGGTCGAGGGAGACGTGCTCGAACTGGAACACCATGTCCAGCTCGCGCCGTCGCGGGTCGGTGAACAGCCGGGCGTCCGCCCAGGTGACGCCGGGCATCTCCCCCACGGTCAGCAGCTCACCCGGCCGGCCCTCGAACACCTCGCGGTGCATCTCCTGGAGGAATTCGTGGATGCGCGGCCCGGTGCCGTAGTGCGGGAACCCGTCACCGAGGCCGCTGGTGCCTGTAGTGGCGCCGTCGGGCAGGTCGGGGTCCTTGGAGATGAGGTTGATGACGTCCATGCGGAAGCCGTCCACGCCCTGGTCCAGCCACCAGCGCATCATCTCGTACACGGCTTGGCGGACCTCGGGGTTCTCCCAGTTCAGGTCCGGCTGTTGGGGTGCGAACAGGTGCAGGTAGTACTCCCCCGTCGCCTCGTCCGGGGTCCAGGTCGGGCCGGAGAAGAACGACTCCCAGTTGGTGGGCTCCGCACCGGGCTGCCCGGCCTCGAACCCCTCGCGTGGTGGGCGCCACCAGTACCAGTCGCGCTTCGGGTTGTCCCTGCTGGAGCGCGATTCCACGAACCAGGGGTGCTCGTCGGAGGTGTGGTTGACCACCAGGTCCATCACCAGCTTCATGCCGCGGGCGTGCACCTCGGCGAGCAGGCGGTCGAAGTCCTCCAGCGTGCCGAACGCCGGGTCGATGGCCTGGTAGTCGGAGATGTCGTAGCCGTTGTCGGCGTGCGGGGAGGCGTAGACGGGTGACAGCCAGATCACGTCGACGCCGAGCCGTTCCAGGTGGTCCAGCCGGGTGATCAGGCCGGGCAGGTCGCCGACGCCGTCGCCGTCGGAGTCGGCGAAGCTGCGCGGGTAGACCTGGTAGACCACGGCCGAGGTCCACCACGGGGCTGTGTCCACGGTTGGGGTGACCGTCTGGTCGAGAGTCATGGGTGTCCTTCGTGGGTTATTTGACCGCGCCGAGGTTCACGCCGCGCATGAGCGTGCGCTGGAAGAGCAGGAAGAACACCAGTGCCGGCAGGATGCCCGCCAGCGACGCGGCGGCCAGCGCGGTGGGGTCGCTGGTGTACTGGCCGCTCAACGCGCCCAGCGCGACCGAGACGGTCTGGTTGTCCGCCGAGGGCAGCAGCACCAGGGGCAGGAAGAAGTCGTTCCAGGTCCAGATGAAGAAGAACGTCATCAGCACCGCCATGGTGGGCCTGGTGAGCGGCAGGACGACGAGCCGCAGCACCTGGAAGCGGCTGGCGCCGTCGAGCCTGGCGGCTTCCAGCACCTCCGGTGGGAAGGTGCCGAGCACGGAGGACAGCATGTAGGTGCCGAACGCGCTCTGGAGCACGGCCAGGATGATGACGACGCCGGTCATGGTGTCGTAGAGCCCGAGGTCGCGGGTGAGCACGAACAGCGGGTACACCAGCGCTTCCTGCGGGATGGTGAACGCGAGCATGAACAGCGCGAGGATCCACACCCGGCCGCGGATGCGGCCGATGCCGATGGCGAACGCGGACAGCAGGCTCAGCGCCACCGCAATCAGGGCCACGCTGCCGCTGATCACGACGCTGTTGAGCAGCTTGCGGTTGAAGTCGACGCCGCCCCAGAAGTCGACCAGGGCGGAGAAGTCCAGCTCGGTGGGCAGCGAGACCGGCCCGTTGGCGATGTAGTCGGGCGCGGGCTTGAACGCGTTGATGACCGCGATCCAGAACGGGAACAGCATCAGCAGGCCGACACCGGCGACCAGGGCGAGCACCACCCAGCCGCTGACGCCACGCTTGCGGCGCTTGGCCTTGCGCACGACGGGCGCGGGAGGCGTTGCCGGGCTCACGACCGTCTTCTCCAGGCTACCCACGGCCATCTTCGAACCCTTCGGAGTTGCGGGTCTGGTAGCGCAGCAGCGCGACCGCGACGACCGAGATCATCAGCGCCAGCACGGACGCCACCGCGGCGCCGTAGCCGACCTTGGTGGTGGTGAAGAAGTTGGAGAACGAGAAGTAGGCGGGCACGATCGTGCTGGTGCCCGGCCCGCCGCGGGTGAGCACGAAGATCGGCGCGAACACCTTCAGCGCCGCCACCGACGTGGTGATCAGCACGACCGCGATCTCCGGCCGGAGCTGGTTGAGCGTGATGGTGCGGAACTGCTGCCACCAGGTCGCGCCGTCCAGCTCGGCGGCCTCGTACAGTGCCGGGTCGACCCGGGACAGCCCGGCCATGAACACCACCACGGTGTAGCCGATCTGGAGCCAGACCAGCACGTTCATCACCGCGTAGATGGCCAGGTCCGAGTCGCCGAGCCAGTTCTGCGCCAGACCGTCGAGGCCGAGCCCCCGCAGGATCGAGTTGATGATCCCGTACTGCGGTTGGTACATCCACTTCCACAACACGCCCGCCACCGCGATCGGCAGGATCTGCGGCAGGTAGTAGGTGGCGCGCAGGAAGCTCGCGACCTTCGACCCGAACTTCGGCGAGATGAAGTTGAACAGCACGGCCGCGACCACCACCCCGATGGCCGTCGGGAGGATCGCCATGGCCACGATGAACGCCACGCTGTGCCGGAACGACGCCCAGAACAGCGGGTCGCCCAACAACCGCTGGTAGTTCTCGAACCCGATGAACACCGGGTCGCCCACGCCACGGAAGGACGTGAGGCTGTACCAGAGGTTCATCCCGAACGGCACGGCGACGACGGCGAGGAACCCGACCGCGCCGGGCAGGATGTACCACCAGTAGCCGCCCCGGCGTTCGGACGTGCCCTGGCGCGCCGGGCGTGGCGCGACGGTGTGCGTGGCTGTGTTGAGTGAGGACATGGCGATCCTTTCGGCCCGACCGGTGCTAGGCGGTCGGCTTCCCGGCGTCGTAGGCGGTCTTGATCGCCTCGACCACCTGCTGCGGGCTCGCGTCACCGCCGACGAGGTTGGTGGTGTTGGCGACCAGGACGTCGTTGAGCCCGGCCACCGGGAAGTCCGGGTACAGGGCCAACCCGCCCTCGCCCCCGGACAGCAGCTCGGTGAACCGGTCGCCGACCAGCAGGCCCATCGCCGAGCTGGCCGAACCGGGCTCGGACGCGACCGGCACGCCGCCCTTGTCGGCCAGGAGGTTCTGCACCACGGGTCGCTGGGTGATCTCCAGGAAGTCGTAGGCGAGGTCCTTGTTCTTCGCCTTCGCGGGCACGACCCACAGGTTGCCACCGGAGCCCGGGTGCAGCTCGTTGCCCGGGAAGAGGAACTGGCCGGTCTTGAACGTGGGCTGCTCGGCGATCTGCCCGGCCCACCAGGTGCCGGAGACGAACATCGGGTACTGGCCCGCGATGAACGCGTTGCCCGCGTCCTGGGCGGGGATGCCGGTGGAGTCGGTGCTGATGTACTTCCTGTCCACCCACTGGCGCATGGTGGTGGCGGCCTTCTCCCAGGCCGACCAGTCGACGTCACCCTCGAACCGCTGGTAGGCGGCCAGGGACTTCTCGTCCATGTGCGCCAGTGCCAGCGAGTACAGCAGGTGCGGGCCAGGGTAGTCGGCCGAGCCGAGCGCCAGCGGCGTGACGCCCTTGTCGGCGAAGGTCTTCAGCGCGTTCTCGAACTCGGCCAGGGTCGTCGGCACCTGCACGTCGTGCTGGGCGAACAGGTCCTGGTTGTACCAGACGCCGACGTACTCGCCGTAGTTCGTGATGCCGTACCGCTTGCCCGACCCCATGAGCCCGTTGTCGTCGTAGAGTCCGACGTCCTGGGCGGAGTTGTCCAGCCTCCAGCCGCGGGTCGTGGCGACCTCGGTCAGGTCGGTGAGCAGACCCGCCTTGGCCACGACACCGGCGGTGGCGTTGCCCTTCAGGTACTCCAGCACGTCAGGGGTGTCTTTGGAGTCCAGGATGAGTTGGCCGGACTGCTGCATCTGCTCGTAGGTCTTGAGCTCCTGCTCGACCGTGACGCCGGGGTGCTCCTGCTCGAAGATCGAGACGGCCTGCTTCCAGGCGGCCGACAGCGCGCTGTCGTCGGTCTCCCACCACCACACCTTGAGCGTGTTCGGGTCACCGGAGCCACCTCCGCTCGAACACCCGGTCATCACCAGCGCCAAGGCGGCGGCCACCGCGGTGACCAGCCGTAGGGGGTGCTTGCGCATGTCGATCCTCCAGAGTCGCGACGGCGGCGTCGCCTACCGGGTTTTCTTTGTCGCAACATTAAGGGCGACGTCACTGTAACGCGTCAACCCGCAGCTAGTCACGTTTTCGTCACGCGAAGGGCCTTGCCAGGTAGTTTCGTCGCGGTACTATTGCGGCACGGTTACCCCCGACCTCGACGAGGAGCGCACGGTGCTCGACGCCGCCTCACCCTGGGCACCCCTGCTGCCCTCCGCCCGACGCGTGACGCTGGAGGTGCTGCTCCACGGCCCGCTGGCCCGCTCGGAGCTGGCGGACCGCCTGGGCCTGTCGACGGCGAGCCTGACCCGGCTGACCAAGCCGCTGATGGACGCCGGCCTGCTGCGCGAGGTGGAGACGCCGAACCTGCGCGGCGGCGGGCGACCGCTGCAACCGCTGGACGTCGACCCGGACGTGCAGCGGTTCATCGGCATCAAGCTCACGGGCTTCCGCGCCTACGGCGTGCTGACGAACCTGCGCGCGGACATCCTCGGCAGCGCCATCGTCGAGATCACCGACCAGAGCCCGGAAGCGGTCGTGGCCAGGATCGCCGAACTGGTGGACACGCTGAACGACCAGGCACGCCCGGTCGCGGCGATCGGCATCGGCATCGGCGGTGTGGTCCGGGACTTCACCCGCGTGCAGCGGGCGGTGTTCCTGCACTGGGGCGAGGTAGACCTGGGCGCGGCGGTCGCCGAGGCCACCGGCAGGCCGACCGTGGTGTCCAACGACCTCGACGCCCTGCTGGAGGCCGAGCACTGGTTCGGCGACGGCCGGGACGTGCAGAGCTTCGCCGTGCTCACCATCGGCGCCGGTGTCGGCGGCGGGCTCGTGATCCACGACCACCTCGTCAGCGGCCCGGACTCGGGCCTGGGCCTGCTCGGGCACTTCCCCGTCGACCCGCTCGGCCCGGTCTGCCCGGAAGGGCACCGCGGCTGCGTGAAATCCCTGCTCACCACCGATGCCATCCGGTCACAGGCCGCCCTGACCCTGGGCAGGTCCGTCACCTACGACGAGGTGCTCGACCTCGCCGAAGCCGGGAACCAGATCGCCGACCAGATCGTCGGCCGCGCCGCGCACGCGTTCGGCACGCTGATCGCGGCCGTCGCCAACATCGCCCAACCCGAGCGGATCATCCTCACCGGCGAGGGCATCCGCCTCGCCCAGGTCGCCGAGTCACGCGTGCGGGCGGGCATCGCCCAGGCCCGCCACGCCGAGGCCTCCCCCATCGACCTGCGCTTCATCAACGACGACCCGACGCTCTGGGCCCGCGGCGCCTCCGCCGTGGCCATCCAGCGCACCGTGCTCGCCACCCTGACCCTGCGCACCGCCTGATCCCCATCGCACGAACCCGTTCCGCGGCGGTAGCAGCCGTGGCGATGCCGCACGCCCATCACCGCCGATGGAAGCTCAACGAGGAGCACCCATGCGCACGTCCCGTCCCCACCGCGGCAGAGCGCTCGCGCTCGCCGCCGCCTGCCTGCTCGTGGCGCAACCGGCCACCGCCGCGCCCGAACCACCCGTCGCTCCCCGGTGCGCCCGGAGCGTCAGCCACCTGGACCACCGGTGACAAGGAGGGCATCGGCACCTCCACCACCGCCGGGTCGAAGGTGTGGTTCACCCTCACCGGCGGCACGCTCAGCGAGATCTACTACCCCAGCGCCGACACCCCCAACTCCCGCTCCCTCGAGTTCGTCGTCACCGACGGCAAGTCCTTCACCCAAGGGGAAACCCGGGACACCACCCGCACCGCCGCCCTGGCCGACCAGAAGTCGCTGACCTACCGGCAGACCAGCACCGACACCGGGGGCCGTTGGACGCTCACGAAGACCTACATCACCGACCCCGCCAGCGCGACCGTGCTCGTCGACGTCGACTTCCGCTCCCTCAAGGGCGCCGACCTGAAGCTCTACACCCTGTTCGACCCACAGCTGGCAGGCGACTCGGGCCACGACACCAGCCGCGCCACCAGGGATGCGCTGACCGCCGTCGACACCCACCTGCCCGACCGCCCCGTCGCCAGTGCGCTGGTGTCCAGCACCGGCTTCACCTCCACCTCCACCGGCTACGTCGGCACCAGCGACGGTCTCGCCGACCTCACCGCGAACTTCGCGCTCACCTCGCGGTACGCACAAGCCGGTCCCGGCAACGTCGCCCAGGTCGCGCAGCGCCCGACCGGCCGGGGCGGCGCCACCCGCACCATCCTTGCGATCGGCTTCGGGGGCACCGAGCAGGCCGCGCTCATCAGCGCCCGCGCGAGCCTGCACCGCCCGTTCGAGGTGACCAAGCGCTGGTACCAGCTGGGTTGGCATCTCTACACGGCCTCGCTCAAGGCTGTGCCCAAGCAGTTGCGCGGCGACCTGCTCGACCAGTACTGGGCCTCCGTCATGGCGGTCAAGGCGCACGAGGACAAGACCCACCCGGGCGCGTTCTCCGCGTCGCTGACCATCCCTTGGGGCCAAGCCGTCCCGGCCGACGGCTCCTCCGGCGGCGGCACCGGCTACCACTTCGTGTGGGCCCGCGACATGACCACCAGGTCTCCGCCCTGCTCGCCGCCGGTGACACCGCCGCCGCCCGACGGGCCGTGGACTGGCTGTTCACCCGCCAGCAGCGCCCCGACGGCGGCTTCCCGCAGAACTCCAAGGTCGACGGCACCCCCGACCAGACCAACGTCCAGCTCGACGAGACCGCTTTCCCGATCCTGCTGGCCTGACAGATCCGGCGGTTCGACCGCGCGTTCTACCGCGACCACATCGCCAAGGCCGCCGACTTCCTCGTCCAGGCCGGTCCCAGGACCCCGCAGGAACGGTGGGAGGAGACCGGCGGCTACTCGCCGTCGACCCTGGCCGCCCAGATCGCCGCGCTCACCGCCGCCGCCGACCTCGCCCACCGCGCCGGCGACCCCGACGGCGCGCCGTGGACCGGGGTCGGCATAGGCCGCCCGTGGCCGCTGCTGTCCGGGGAACGCGGCGAGTACGAGCTGGCCCGCGGCCGCGACGCCCTGCCCCGCCTGCGCACGATGGAAGCGACCGCGAACAGCGGCCGGATGATCCCCGAGCAGGTGTGGGACCAGCCCGACCCCACCTGGCACGGGCACGTGTTCGGCAAGGGCACCGGCTCGGCCGCGCCGCTGGCGTGGGCGATGGCGCAGTACGTGCGGCTGGCGCAGGGCATCGCCGCCGGCAGGCCCGTCGAGACGCCCGCCGTCGTGGCCGACCGCTACCGCACCGGCCCCGCCGCCACCGCCGCGCTGACCGTGGCCGGTCCCGACGACCTGTCCACCGCCGGCAACCGGACCGTGCGGGTGCACGGCACCACCGACGCCCCGAGCGTGGTCGTGGGCGTGGGTCCGACGAAGAAGCGGGTCGCCGTCAGCGGTGGCGCGTTCAGCACCGAGGTCGAGCTGACCGGGATCGACAACACGATCAGCGTCGCGGCGGTGGGCCGCGACGGCTCCACCGCGTATGAGCGGCGCACCGTGCCGTCCTACGGCGAGCGCGTCGGCGGGCTCACCGACCCGGCCGGAGACGACCACGGGCCGGGGACGTACGTCTACCCGACCAATGGCGCGTTCAGCCCGGACAGCTTCGACCTGACCCGGTTCGAGGTGTTCCGCGACGGCGACCGGGTCCGGTTCGTCACCCGCGTGGCCGGCGCGATCAACAACCCGTGGGGTGGCAACGGCATGAGCGTGCAGCGGGTCAACGTCCTGCTGCGCGACCCCACCCGGACCACGGCCACCGCTCCCGGCCTGCCCTGCACCAACACCGCGACCGCCGGCACCTGGCAGCGGGCGATCGTCGCCGATGGCCGTTACGCCGATCAACCCCTGTCGCTCGGCGTCTACGACCCGGCCCTGAGCAAGGTCTCCACCGCGGAACTGCGGGTGGTGCCCGCCACCCACGACATCGTGGTGACCGTGCCCGCCTCCGCCCTCGGGCTCGACATCGCAGGCGCCGGCTACCAGGTGTCGATCTACTCCAACGCCGAACCCGGCGAGGGCATCGGCCTGGTGCGCCCCCTCTACAGCAAGGCGCACTGGGACAACGGGTTCCCGTGAACCAAGGAGTTCCGCTTCGGCGGCGGCGCGGGCGAACAGAGCTTCGACCTGCCCAGCCGCGACACCGACACCCGCGACCCCAACACTATCGACGTCATCACCGGTGACGCCGATCAGACCGCCGTCCTCGACTGGACCACGACCAGCCCGGTCGTCCTGCCCTTTGTGGACTTACGGCCCTGAAAGCAGCGGGTGCGGGCACCAGGTCATGTGAACCGGTGCCCGCACCCGCCTCCCACCGGCGGCTACAACACCCAGTCCGGTCTACCCCACCTCAACCCCGACACCCGCGCCGAGCAAGCAGAGGCCATGCTGCTGTACCTGGTCGACGACCAGGCTGACCCCCACAGCATCACCGACGCCCAGATCCGCACCACTCTCCGCAGCCCTGTGAACCTCGAGCGCCTTCAAAAAGCACCTAGAACAGCATTATCCAAGCAGCGCGATATAGTCATACGGCAAACTGCGAGTCGCCTTCAGTCAAGCCTGAAGAGACGACCACTTGACCAACCGATATGTTGCAAACTCAACCCCCAGGGGCGCCCCGATCATAAACTGACCTGCGGAAACGCCGAATCAGCAGGTGACGGCGGTGCCGTTGAGTGCCGTTCGATGCAGCTCGGTTCCGTAGCGGCTCAATGGATTCTCCCATTTTCCTCCCACACATCCTCCCACCGCCGGCCCGTGGCGGCCGTGTGGACGTCGCACACATGTGTGCGAATCAAGTAGACGAGTCCCTCGTCGACAGCAACGCTGTGCCTGCCGAAAACCCCATCCACGCAGGTTGAAGGCGTGCCCGGCACAAGTGCTCGAAGGATGATCGATATGGTCGTAGTCTGCGGCGACATCAATCGACGCGGCATGATGGTCGGTCGTGCTGCTCCGACTGGCCTACCTTAGTGTGACCAACGCGTTCGCGCTACTGCGCATGCTGCCCATGAACGACCGGGACAAGGATGTGGAGATCCTGGCGCTGCGGCA
The DNA here is from genome assembly GCF_040639675.1 of Actinosynnema sp. NPDC023794. Taxonomy (NCBI): domain Bacteria; kingdom Bacillati; phylum Actinomycetota; class Actinomycetes; order Pseudonocardiales; family Pseudonocardiaceae; genus Actinosynnema; species Actinosynnema sp. NPDC023794. The sequence continues at coordinate 22,411 of NZ_JBFAFR010000042.1, forward strand.
CCAGATCACCGTCCTGGAACGCCAACTGGGCAACACCCGTCCACGGTTCTCCTCAGGTGACCGGACCTTCCTAGCGGCACTGCTGCACAGACTCCCGATCGACGCCCTCCGTCGACTCCGACTGCTGGTGCGCCCGGAGACGGTCCTGCGCTGGCACCGGAACGTCCTCTCCCACCGCCACACAGTCGAGTCCCGCCCCAAGCGGCGGGGCCGTCCGCGGACCGTCCGCTCGATCCGATTTCTGGTGCTGCGCCTGGCACGGGAGAATTCCACCTGGGGTTACCGCCGCATCCACGGCGAACTCCTCGTGCTCGGCATCAAGGTCGCCGCATCCACGGTGTGGCAGATCCTCCGGGACGCCGGAATCGACCCAGCACCTGAGCGGGCCTCGACGACCTGGTCGGCCTTCCTACGCTCGCAGGCCGACGTCCTGCTGGCCTGCGACTTCTTCGAGACCTTCACATTGAGCGGCGCCCGCCTATACGTGCTCGCGGCGATCGAGCACACCAGCCGCCGGATCAGGATCCTCGGCGCCACCGCGCACCCGACCGCCTCCTGGGTCACCCAAGCCGCCAGAAACCTCGTCATGGACCTCGACGACGAGGGCCGACACGTGCGGTTCCTGATCCGCGACCGCGACGGCAAGTTCCCCGCCCTGCTCGACACCGTCCTCGCCGACGCGGGCATCAAGGTCGTCCTCAGCGGCGTCCGGATCCCGCGGATGAACGCGATCATGGAACGCTGGATCCGCAGCTGCCGCCGTGAACTCATCGACCGCACCCTCATCTGGAACCAACGGCACCTACTCCACGCGCTACGCGAGTACGAGAAGTTCTACAACACCCACCGACCCCACCAAGGCATCGCCAACGCCCGACCGCTACACACGCTGCCACAACCGACCACCGATCAAGCGGCGGTCACCCGACTCGACATCCGCCGACGGCAACGACTGGGCGGCATCCTCAACGAGTACCACCACGCCGCCTGACCTGGGCGGACGACATTTTCGGCAAGCACAACGTCACCGAGGAGGACGTGGATGACCTGGTGAGCTGGATGCTCACCTCCGGTCGGAAGCGCGGCGGCAAGGTCGGTAGCGGACTCGGAGTCAGGTCCGTGCAGCTCACCCTTGGGCGCTTCAGGTCGGCGCTGAACGTGGCGATGCGGCGCAGGTTGGTCGTCCACAACGTCGCTCAGTACACGCAGATCCCGCGTGAAGCGCGGCGCAAGGCGGCGGCTGCGGCGGCTCAGCGGGTGCCCTGGAGTGAGACGGAGGTGAGACAGTTCCTCGCCGCGATCCGCGACCACCGGCTCCACGCGCCCGTGCTCCTGGCGCTGATCGGGATGCGGCCCGCCGAGGTCTGCGGACTCAGGTGGAGCGCTGTTGACCTCGACGCCGGGACGCTGTCGGTCGAGCTGACGCGCACGCTGGTCGAGGGTGAAGTGGAGGAGAAGGGGCCGAAGTCGGAGAAGGGCAAGCGCAAGCTGCCCCTGCCCACGCCCCTGCATACAGCGCTCAAGGCGTTCAAGGCCAGGCAGGCAGCGGAGGCGATGAGGGCCGGTGAGCTGTACGACCGGTCAGGGTTCGTTCTGGTCGACGAGCTGGGCACGGCATGGAAGACCGACCGGTTCCGGCGCGCGATCCACAAGCTGATGGAGCAGGCCACCGTACGGAAGGTTCGACCGTACGACGCTCGGCATGCGTGTCTGACGTACCTGGCGACGTCCGGCGTACCCGACGTGATCGTGAGCGCCTGGGCAGGCCACGCGGACCTCAGCTTCACCAAGCGGGTCTACATCCACCCGAACGTCGAGCACCTGCGCCAAGCGGCTGACCAGCTCGGTGAACTGCTGGGCTGAAAGAAGCAGTACAAGCGTTCGTGAGAAATTGTGAGACGACGTGCCCGGAAACAGAACCAGGGCCTTGTCTCACCGTAGTGATCCAAGGCCCTGACCTGGGCTTTCGCCATACTTCGACCGTCGGGACGACAGGATTTGAACCTGCGACCCCTTGACCCCCAGTCAAGTGCGCTACCAAACTGCGCCACGTCCCGGCCACGCCCCGTTGTGGGGTGCGCGCATAGCTTAGCGCACTCGCAACGAGCCCCCGACGCGACCCCCCGGGTTGCTCGATCAGGCGTCCCACCTGCGAAAACGGCAGGGGCCCGCACATGGCGGGCCCCTGGTCCCCTCGGCCTCGCCGTTCCCCCTGGTCGACGCCTCACGATCTACTATGCGTTCGCCGGGTTTCGTGCACTACCGCCAAAAGTCGAGTCATCTGCGTCAACTTTCGACGGACCGGCCGGCAGGGTCGCGTCGATCGCGAAGCCGCCGTCGGCACGTGCCGTGGTGGTCAGGGTGCCACCCGCCTGGGTTACGCGTTCCTTCAGGCCGTGCAGGCCGTGGCCGCCCTGATCCGACGAGGACGGCGGGGACGACGGGGACACCGGGGTCGATGGGCGGTCGTTGGTCACGGTCACCCGCAGCCGACCATCCTTTTGGGACAGTCGAATGTGGACAGATGCGTCGGGTGCGTGTTTGGTCACGTTGGTCAGGGCTTCTTGAACCACGCGGTAGGCCGCACGGCCCGTGGCGGGTGGTGGGGGATGTTCGCTGCGGTCTTCGTAGTGGACGGTCAGGCCGGCCGCACGCGCGCGGTCGACGAGGGATTCGATGCCGTCGAAGCCCGGGCTCGGCTCGGTGTTGAGGAGGCCCAGTGCCGCGCGCATCTCGGCCAGCGCTTCCTTCGCCAACGCACGCAGGCGCAGCGCTGTGTCGCGGGTCGCGGCGTCCTCCGTGGTGGCGGCCAGGGCTGCCGACTCGACCGCGATGAGGGTGGCGTGATGACCTACGGCGTCGTGGATCTCACGGGCGATCCGGGCACGTTCCGCCGCACGCGCGCCGTCCTCGCGGGCCTCCACCTCGGCGGTCCGGGCCCGGGACGCCTCGGCGAGGCTCGCGGTCAGCTCGCGCCTCGTCGTGATCAAGGCCCCGAGCGCGGTGGGCGCACCGGCCACGAACAGGCTGAACGCGAACGTCAGGAGCGCCGCGCCGGGAGCCAGGCCCTGGCTGACGACCACCACGGTGGCCGGCAGCACGGTGGCCACCGCCACCCACGTGATCATCACCGGCACGGTGGACTTGCGGCCGATGCGGTACAGGGCGACGACCGTGGGCGGCAGGCCCAGGCCGCCGACCAACCCCGGCAGGCACGCGAGCGCCGCGACCGACGGCTGCCAACGGCGCACCGGCAGCAGCGCGCACGCCGCCAGCGCCGTCGGGATCGACCACGTGTACGGGACGTGGTCGGCCAGCAGGACCATCGCGGCGGGCACCACGACGGCCAGGACCTCCAGGACGATCACCACGTGCCCACCTGGTGCGCGACGAGGGCGGCTTGGACGCGGTTCTCGACGCCGAGCTTCGTGAGCACGGTGGACACGTAGCTCTTCACCGTCGCCTCGCTGAGGCCGAGCGCCCCGGCGATGGCACTGTTCGGCTGCCCGCTCGCCAGCAGGTCGAGCACCTGCCGCTCGCGCGCGCTCAGGCCGTCGAGCCGCGGGCTCCGCCGCAACCGGGCGGCACGCATCCTGGGCAGCAGCCGGGCGGTGATCCGGGGGTCGAGCACGGCTCCCCCGGCGGCCAGGTCGAGCACGGCGCGCACCAGGGCGTCCGGCTCGGCGTCCTTGAGCAGGAAGCCCTGCGCGCCGAGCTCCAACGCCGTGGCCACGTAGTCGTCCAGGTCGAACGTCGTCAGCACGGCCAGCGCGGGCGGGTCGGGCCGGCCGAGCAGGGCCCGCAGCGCGGCCAGCCCGTCCATGCCCGGCATCTGCACGTCGACCAGCGCCACGTCCGGCCGGCACCGGCGGACGGCCTCCAGCAGGCCGGCGCCGTCCGCGGCTTCCGCCACGACCTCGACCCGGCCGTCCGCTTCGAGCAGGACCTTCAACCCTCGACGGAGCAGCGCTTCATCGTCGGCGAGGACCAATCGCACCGGCACGACGACAGGCAACAGCATTCCGCCTGCCGGAGCAACCCACCGCGACGAACGGCCCCCGACCGGCCGATCACTTCTTCGCGCGCTTCTCCCGCACGCGCACCGAGATGCGCACCGGGCTGCCCTGGAAGTCGAACTCCTCGCGCAGCTTGCGTTCGATGAACCGCCGGTACCCGGCCTCCAGGAACCCGGTCGTGAACAGCACGAACGTCGGCGGACGCGTGGCGGCCTGGGTGGCGAACAGCACCTTCGGCTGCTTGCCGCTGCGCACCGGCGGCGGGGTGGCGGCGATCAGGTCGCTCAGCCACGAGTTGAGCCGGCCGGTCGGCACGCGGGTGTCCCAGGAGTTCAACGCGGTCCGCAGCGCGGGCGCGAGCTTGCGCACCGCGCGTCCCGTCAACGCCGAGATGTTCACCTTCTCGGCCCACGGCACCCGGACGAGCCCGCGTTCCAGCTCGCGCACCATCGCGTGGCGCCGGTCCTCGTCCACGAGGTCCCACTTGTTGAACGCCAGCACGCACGCACGCCCCGACTCCACGACCATCGTCAGCACCCGCAGGTCCTGCTCGCTGATCGGCTCGGACGCGTCCAGCAGCACGATCGCCACCTCGGCGGACTCGATCGCGGCCTTCGTGCGCAGCGACGCGTAGTACTCGGCGCCGGACGCGAAGTTGACCCGCTTGCGCAGCCCGGCGGTGTCGACGAACCGCCACACCTCGTCGTCCAGCTCGACCAGCGAGTCGACCGGGTCGACGGTGGTGCCCGCGACGTCGTGCACGACCGAGCGGTCCTCCCCGCTCAGCCGGTTGAGCAGGGACGACTTGCCGACGTTCGGCCGGCCGACCAGCGCGACCCGGCGCGGGCCGCCGCGGACGGCCTCGTAGGTCTCGCGCGGCGTCTCGGGCAGGGCCTTGAGGATCGCGTCGAGCATGTCGCCGGAACCGCGGCCGTGCAGGCCGGACACCGGGATCGGCTCGCCGAGGCCGAGCGACCACAGCGACGCGACCTCGGACATCAGCCGCTCGTCGTCGACCTTGTTGGCGACCAGCAGCACGGGTCGCTTCGACCGGCGCAGCAGCTTGACCGCGGCCTCGTCGTTGGTGGTCGCGCCGACGGAGGCGTCGACCACGAACAGGATCGCGTCCGCGGTGGCCATGGCCAGTTCCGCCTGCGCGGCGACGGCGGCCATCATGCCGACCGCGTCGGGCTCCCAGCCGCCGGTGTCGACGACGGTGAACTTGCGGCCGTTCCACAGCGCGTCGTAGGCGACCCGGTCGCGGGTCACGCCGGGCACGTCCTGCACGACCGCCTCACGTCGGCCGATAATGCGGTTGACCAGGGTCGACTTGCCCACGTTCGGGCGGCCGACCACGGCCAGCACGGGCATCGGCGGCGCGCCGCCCTCCTCGCCCTCCACCGTCTCGTCGAACGCGGTCCAGTCGGACTCGTCCGCCCAGGTGCCGTCCAAGTCCGTCATCTGACTTCTCCTCGCTGACTGTCGAGCTCGGCCACCAGCGTGGCCAAGCGGTCGCGGACCTGCTCGGTGGCCTTCACGAGCGCCTGGCGACCCTTGTCGCTCGGCAGCTCGAACGGCTCACCCACGAGCACGTCCACCACGGGCCGGAACCGCCGTCGGGTTCCGGCCGGGCGCAGGGTGCCCCGGCACGCGACGGCCACGACGACCGCGCCGGTCGAGCGGGCGAGCCACGCCGCGCCCGCCTGCGCCTCGGCCACGTCGCCCGAGCCGCGGGTGCCCTCGGGGAACACGCCCACCACGCCACCGGCCCGCAGCACCTGCTGCGCGGCGAGCAGCGGCGCCCGGTCGGGCGCGCCGCGCCGCACGGCCAGCTGGCCGATCTTGCGCAGCAGCGTGCCCACCACGCCCTTGAACATCTCCTGCTTGATCAAGAAAACGACGCGCCGGGGCAGGAGGCCGAACAGGATCGGACCGTCCGCCATCGAGCTGTGGTTGGCCACGACGACCACGGGACCTTCGAGCGGTATCCGGGACACGCCGCGCGCCCGCACGCGGAACAGTGCCCGCAGCGGTGCGCGCCCGATCCACCGGCCGACGTCGTGCAGCCAGGGCGCCGACCCCTCGGGGAGCTGTCCGGTCACCCGCGAACCCGTCCGCTCGGCTGGGCCAGCAGCCCGTTGGCGTCCACCAGGTTCAGCAACGCGGCCAGCGTGCCCGGGAGGTCGAGGGACGTCGTGTCGAGCACGACCGCGTCCTCGGCGGCGCGCAACGGCGACACCGCGCGTGACGAGTCGTAGGCGTCACGCCGCTGCACGTCGGCGAGCGTGGCGTCCAGCGTGGACTCGCGGCCGGACGCGCTGTCCTGCTTGGCGCGGCGTTGGGCGCGGGCCTCGGCGTCGGCCGTCAGGTAGACCTTGAGCGGCGCGTCGGGCACGACGGCGGTGCCGATGTCCCGGCCTTCCACCACGATGCCGCCCGCCTGCTCCAAGGCTTCCGCGATGATCCGGCGCTGCTCGGCGACGAGCAGCTCGCGCACCGCGGGCACGGCCGACACCGGCGACACGGCCAGCGTGACCTCGGGGCCGCGGATCTCGGCGCCGACGTCCGCTCCGTCGAGGAACGTGGTCGAGCGGTCCGGGTCGGTGCCCTGGACGACCAGCGCGGCGCTCGCGACCTCGGCGACCTCGACCGCGTCCGCGAGGTCCACGCCGGCGCGCAGCACGGCCAACGTCACCGCGCGGTACATCGCGCCGGTGTCGAGGTAACGCGCGCCGAGAGCGGCCGCGAGCCGGCGCGCCGCGGAGGACTTGCCGGTGCCGGAGGGCCCGTCGAGGGCCACCACGCCACGCAGCTCACCGTGTTCCACGGGGTTTCCTCCTCAACGCGACGACGGTCGTCGACCCCCAATTGTGCCTGGTGCGGCCCGTCACACCCGCATCAGGGCCAGTCGTCGCCCCCGCCGACGGGCAACTCCCCGGGAGCCTGCGGACTACTCACCGGGAACCGGGCGACGCCGTGCCCTGTCGACCGCGGCGGCCGTGACCTCGTCGCCCTCGGCCCGCAGCCCGGCGACCACCCCGTCGACGTCGACCGCGGACCGGTTCTGGCTGAGCTTCCACTTCGCCTCGACCCGGGTGATGGCCACTTCGACCCCCACCACGGCGCGCAGCTGCCCGGCGATGAACTTCCCGGGCGGGTCGTCCACCGCCCAGGGCCGCTCCCGACCGGCTTCGTGCTTCCCGGTCAACTCCCGCACCACCCGCCCGACCCACTCGGGGTCGTCGTGGAACGCGACCTGCCCGTAGACGTGCGCGGTGATGTAGTTCCACGTGGGCACGACCCGCCCGTGCTCGGCCTTGCCCGGGTACCAGGACGGCGAGACGTAGGCGTCCGGCCCGCGCACGATGACCAGCCCCTCCCCCACCGCGGGAAGCCGCCAGTGCTCGTTGTTGCGGGCCAGGTGCCCTCGCAGCACCCCCGCCCCCTCGTCGTGGACGAACGGCAGGAACGTGGCGACCAGGCCACGATCCGTCGCGGTGATCAGGTCGGCCGCGCCGTGCCGCCGGAGCAGGTCACGGACGGAGTCGTCGTCGGGCGCGAAGTGAGCGGGCACGTACACGCCACCAGCGTGGTCTCTGAAGTGGCATCAGGAAATAGCCACTCACAGTCAAACTGAGAGGGCCACTAGCCCAGGTCCGCGAGCAGCAGCCCGCTGCGCGGCTTCGGTGTGAAGTAGGTGCTCTTGCGCGGCATCCGACCGCCCGCCTCGTGCACGGCCAGCACGTCCGCCAGCGGCACGGGCGCGATCAGCAGCACGGCGTCGACCCCCTCGGTGGGCACGTCACCCGTCACCGGGCGCACGTGCGGGCTCTCCGGGTCCAGCCCGAGCGCCTTGTCCAGCAGCACGGCCTCGACGAACGCGTGGTCCACGCCGGCCGACGGCAGCCCGACGCGCACCGCGGACGACCCGGCCACCGCGACCACCACGCCCGGTGACGGCCGCGTCGCCGCGTCGACCGGCGTCACCACCAGCCCGAGCGCCCGCCACGCGACCACCATGTCCGCCAGCGACAGCCCGGTACCCGCCACGGCACGGTGGATCGACCCGATCCGCAGGTCCGGACCGGCCGTGACCAGCGCCAGCAGTCCCGACAGCCCGGCCGACGCCGCCACCCGGTGGTTGCCGTCGGCCACCATCAGGGGGTGCTCGCCCGCCGCTTCCACCAGCGCGTCCTGCCGTTCGCCCGGACCCACGAGCCACAGCCAGTGCCGCCGCCCGCCGGGATCGACCACGGACACGGCGGGCTCGTCGTCGACCTCCGCCACCAGCCGGGTCAGCCGGACCTCGCGGGCCACGGGCACCAGCATCGCCGCGCTCGTCACGCAGCCGAGGCCGGCCAGCACGCGAGCGCGTTCGGCGACGACGTCCGGGTACACCTCCTCGGTGTGCCCGACCGCGGCCGGGTCGACCATGCACAACAGCCCGTGCGCGGTGCCGTCCGGCCCGTCCACCCGGTACGGCGCGACCACGTCCCGCACCTCCCGGTAGGCGTTGCGCCGCAGGTGGGCGAGTTCCGCGACGGCGTGCGGCAGGGCGTCGAGCAGGCTCGACCCCGCGGCCAGCGCGGCGGGCGTGCGGTGCGGGTGTTGGACGGCGAGCAGCGTGCCGGGACGGGCGCGGGCCAGCGCGGCGACGATCCGCTCCGGCTCGGCGAACTCGTCGACGTCCGGCCCGGGCACGCGGTCGCGCACGACCCAGCCTCGATCGATCGGGCGAACCAGTCCTGTCACTCGGCTAGGATCACATGGTGTGAACGTCGAGGTGACGCCGCTTCCGGGGATCGGCACCCGTCAGGACTTCATGATCCGCGCGGGCCGCCGGATCGGGGTGATCACCCACCGTGACGGCAAGTTCGAGCTGATCGTCTCGTCCCTCGACGACCCGGACGACTGCACGGCGTCCATAGCGCTGACGCCCGCCGAGGCGAGCACCCTGGCCGGGCTGCTCGGCTCGCCGCAGCTCGTCGCGCACCTGCAGGAGCAGCAGCGCGAGGTCGCGGGCATCTCCACCAAGCAGTTCCCGATCGTGCCCGGCTCCCGGTTCGACGGCGGCCCGCTGGCCGAGACCGAGCTGCGCACCCGCACCGGCGCGTCCATCGTGGCCGTCGTGCGCGCGGGCACGGTGCACCCGTCGCCGCGCCCCGACTTCGTCTTCCAGGGCGGCGACCTCGTCGTCGTGGTCGGCACGGCGGACGGCCTCGGCGCCGCGGCCGAACTGCTGGGCGGTGGCTGAACACCTTGCACAGCACCGCACTCGCGCTGATCCAACTCGGCGCGGTCTTCTTCGGGCTGGGCCTGCTCGGCAAGATGGCGTGGCGGATCGGCATCTCCCCGATCCCGCTCTACCTGATCGGCGGCCTGGCCTTCGGGCAGGGCGGCCTGGTGCCGTTGCACGGCATCGAGGACTTCACGCACCTCTCCAGCGAGATCGGCGTCATCCTCCTGCTGCTCCTGCTCGGCCTGGAGTACTCGGCCGCCGAGCTGGTGACGGGCCTCAAGCGGTCGTGGACGGCCGGGCTCATGGACATCGTGCTGAACGCGACGCCGGGCGTGATCGCGGCGTTGATCCTGGGCTGGGGACCGCTCGGCGCGCTGGCCATGGGCGGCGTCACCTACATCTCGTCGTCCGGGATCATCGCCAAGGTCCTCGGCGACCTCGGTCGGCTGGGCAACCGGGAGACCCCGGTGGTGCTGTCGGTGCTGGTGTTCGAGGACCTGGCGATGGCGGTGTACCTGCCGATCCTGACCGCCGTGCTGGCGGGCGTGAGCTTCGTCGGCGGGCTGACCGCGGTGGGCATCTCGCTGGCCGCGATCACGGTCGTGCTGGTGATCGCGCTGAAGTTCGGCCGGTACGTGTCGGCGCTGGTGGACAGCCCCGACCCGGAGGTGTTCCTGCTCAAGGTGCTCGGCGCGGCGCTGCTGGTGGCCGGTGTGGCGTCGGAGCTGCAGGTGTCCGCGGCGGTGGGCGCGTTCCTGCTCGGCATCGCGATCTCGGGGTCGACGGCGGAGAACGCCACGCGGATGCTGGAGCCGTTGCGCGACCTGTTCGCGGCGATGTTCTTCGTGGTCTTCGGCCTGAACACCGATCCGGCGTCGATCCCGCCGGTGCTGGCGCTCGCGGTGGCGCTGGCCGTGGTGACGACGCTGACGAAGGTGGCCACCGGGTGGTGGGCCGCGCGGCGGCAGGGCATCGGGCGGATGGGCCGGGCCCGGGCGGGCGCGGCGCTGGTGGCGCGGGGTGAGTTCTCGATCGTCATCGCGTCGCTGACGGTGGCGTCGGGCGCGGTGGACGAGCAGCTGGCGGCGCTGGCGACGGCTTATGTGCTGCTGATGGCCGTGCTGGGACCGGTCGCGGCACGCGTGGTGGAGCCGCTGGCCAGGAAGTTCACCCGAAAGCGTGGTCCCGCACCGGCAACTGCCTGACCTGTATCTCTTCGCGTCCCGACGGCTCCACTACGGCAGACGAACACGTTCGCGTTCACGGCCAACTCTTCCGGTCGATTGAGCCCGAACGTGATCCGGGGTTACACCTGACTGCCGTCCATCCCCGAAGGGGGTCGTCATGTCACAACCAACGGAAGCCGAGACGACCGGCCGCTACCTCGTGCTCCTCGACGACAAATCGGTCACGGCCGGCGCGCGGGAGATGAACCGGGTCGCCGGGATCAGCGCCGCGAGCACCGCGGACTCGGCCACCAGGGCCGAGGTCGCCGCCGCCGATGGCGTCATCTTCCAGGACCTCGGCATCGCGGTGGTCAACGCGACGCCCGACCAGGTCCAGCAGCTGACCCGGGCCGCCGAGGCGCCGGGCCCGATCTCCGTGGTCGAGGCCGAGCGGGTCGTGCACGCCTACACCGCGCCGCCCGACACGGGCGTCGACCAGGCCGCGGCGCCCGCCGTGGACGAGTCGGTGTTCACGTGGGGCTTGCAGGCCGTCGGCGCGAACATCAGCTCGGCCACCGGCAAGGGCGTGCGCGTCGCCGTGCTCGACACCGGTTTCACGGTCGCGCACCCGGACTTCGCGGGCCGCACCGTGATGACGCAGTCGTTCATCACCGGCGAGACGGTGGACGACGCGCACGGCCACGGCACGCACTGCATCGGTTCCGCCGCGGGCCCGCGCAAAGCCGCCACCGGCGGTCCCGGCTACGGCGTCGCGTACGAGGCCGAGATCTACGCGGGCAAGGTCCTGTCGAACCAGGGCAGCGGCACCGACAGCGGCATCCTGGCGGGCATCGAGTGGGCCATCGCCAACGGCTGCGCGGTCGTCTCGATGTCGCTGGGCGCGAGCGTGCGACCGGGCACGCCGCACTCGCAGATCTTCGAGCAGGCCGCCATGCGCGCGTTGGCGAAGGGCACGTTGATCATCGCGGCGGCCGGCAACGAGAGCAGCCGGCCGGGCAAGGTCGCGCCGGTCGGCCACCCGGCCAACTGCCCGTCGATCCTCTCCGTCGGCGCGGTGGACGTGCAGCGGGCGATCGCGTTCTTCTCCTGCGGGACGGTCGACACCGTCGGCCAGGTCGACATCGTCGGCCCCGGTGTGGACGTCTACTCCAGCTGGAACAAGGAGGACGGCGGCCTGGGCATGCACAAGCGCATCCAGGGGACGAGCATGGCCACGCCGCACGTCGCGGGCGTCGCGGCGCTCATCTCGGAGAAGCACAACGCGCGCGGGTGGGAGCTGTGGGCGAGGCTGGCGCAGTCCGGTCGTCGACTGGGCTTGCCTTCCACGGATGTGGGTGCAGGATTGGTGCAAGCTCCCTGAGCCCCTGACGGAGGCGCCCGTGGACAAGGTCGTGGTCTCGGTCGCCGACGGCAGCGTGGCGGACCTGCCCACCGTCGTGGCGGCGCTGCGTGACGCCGGGATGGTGGTCGAGCAGGTGCTGGAGGGGTTGGGCGTGGTGACCGGGTCGGTCGTCCCCGGCGGGGGCGACCGGCTCGGCGCCGTGCCCGGCGTCGCGCACGTGGAGGTGGACCGGGCGGTCCGGCTGCCGCCCGAGGTCTGACCAGGGCGGATACCGCCGATCGTGGTGCGCCTGGCCCGGCGTCACCCGGTCGGAGGACGAGAGGTTTGACATGGCCACCTCGGGTAACCGGTTGCTGGAGACGAACCGGTCGACCGAGGAGGTCGAAGACGATGAAAGCCCTGCTCGCCGCGCAGACGGTGCAGGCTCAAGGCATCGGTGACGCAACCGGTGACGCCCTGCGCAACGTGGTGACCTTCCTGCCCAAACTCGTCGGATTCCTCGTCGTGCTGCTCATCGGGTGGATCGTCGCCCGGGTGCTGCGGGCGGCGGTGAAGAAGCTGCTGGCCCGCCTGCACTTCGACCGCGCCGTGCAGCGCGGTGGGCTCAGCGACGCGATGGCGCGGTCCAAGTTCGACGCCTCGGGGCTGGTCTCGCAGATCGTGTACTACGCGGTGCTGCTGATCGCGCTCCAGATCGCGTTCGGGATCTTCGGCTCGAACCCGGTGAGCACCCTGCTGACCGAGATCGTGGCCTGGCTGCCGAGGGCGATCGTCGCGATCGTGATCATCGTGGTCGCCGCCGCCATCGCGCGTGCCGTGCAGGACATCACCTCGCGCGCGCTCGGCGGGCTGTCCTACGGCCCGACGCTCGGCAAGATCGCCTCGTGGTTCATCATCGCGCTCGGCGTGATCGCGGCGCTGAACCAGATCGGCGTCGCCACCACCGTCACCACCCCGATCCTGATCACCATCCTGGCCACGGTCGGCGGTATCGCGGTCATCGGCGTCGGCGGTGGTCTGATCAAGCCCATGCAGCAGCGCTGGGAGGGTTGGCTGACGAAGGCCGAGAACGAGGCTCCGCAGGCGAAGGCGCAGGCCGAGGCCTACCAGCGGGGCCGTGAGGACGTGCAGCGGACCGCGCAGGGCGTGTCGCCAGCCGAGCAGACCACCCGGATGACCGAGACCCCGGCTCACGCGGCGAGCATGCCGACGCCGCCGGTGGGCCAGCCGATGCCGCAGGCCCAACCGACCCGGCCCGTGCAACCGCACCCCGGCCAGTACCCGCCGGGTGAGCAGCGGTAACGACATCGCGTGAGGTCCGGCCCTCGTGAGGACGGATCGACGCTACGCAGGGGTCCTCGCCAAGGGGACCCCTGCTTTTATTCTGCCGGCACCCACCGACAAGAACTGTCGCTTCGCCGCTGACCTGGTGGGTTCGCGGGTGAAGCGGCGGGTGCACGTGGCGGGTTCGCACGTGAAGTGGTGGGGGTCGCCGTAGCAACGGAGAAGGACCGGGCGGATCTGCTCGACGGGCGGGACCACCCCTGAGTTCAACGCTCGGCCAGACCGCCCGGTCGGTCGAGCGTTGAACTCAGGACCTCTGAACGTAGGACTCTCGAGGCTTGGACGTAGGACTCTCGCGGGGGTCAGGGGTGGGAGTGGGTGGAGAGGCGGGTGGCGGCGGCCAGGCTGGCACACGCGGCGAACCCGACCTGCGGCTGAGCGGAGGGCGACACCGCGGGGTTGGCACATCGCCGCTGGTCAGCGAATCCGCCCGACGTTCGGCCGGTACGACGGCGACCCAACCGGCTGGTACTGGTCGTGGACACCGTCGACGCCCGGTACCGGCGTTCAGCGCGGCTCGTCGGTGATGTCCGGCGCGGACTCGTGGCTGACGGTCCCCCACAGCCGACTCCGCCGAAGATCGCCCTTCGCCGAACCGTTCGACCGCGGGGTGCGCAAGGGCAACTGTTTGCCCCGCCGCCGGCCTCCCGCTTCTCCCACTCGCCGCCGAACCGAGGTAGGCACGTGGTAGCCGCATCCACCACGGCCCACGGAGAGCAGCCATGCACGCGCAGGAGCCCGAACACAAGCACGGCGGGCAGCCGGTCGCCGAACCGGTCGCCCGCACCAAGGCACCCTCGGAGGCACTCGCGCCGTCCGCGCTGGTGGCCCTGCAACGCACGATCGGCAACACCGCCGTCGCCAGGATGATGCGGGGGCAACCGGAGCACCCGGTCCAGCGCTCCACCGTGCACGACGTGCTGAGCTCCGCCGGCCGACCCCTCGACGCGCCGGTCCGCGACGAGATGGAGGCCCGGCTGGGCGCCGACTTCTCCGACGTGCGCGTGCACACCGACACCGCCGCCCAGCGCTCGGCGGCCGAGATGGGCGCCCACGCCTACACCTCGGGCAACCACGTGGTCGTCGGCTCCGGCGGCGGCGACCGGCACACCCTGGCCCACGAGCTGGTCCACGTCATCCAGCAGCGCAGCGGCCCCGTGTCGACCACCACGCGCGAGGACGGCGTCGCGGTGTCCGACCCCGGCGACTCCTACGAGCGCGCCGCCGAGGCCGAGGCGCACCGCGTCATGTCCCGCCCGGCACCCGACGCACACGGCCACGCACACGGCCACGAGTCGCACGCCGGGCACGCCCACCCCGCTGTCCAGCGGGCACCGGTCGTCCAGCGGATGACGATGAACGACTTCAACCAACTGCTGGCCCAGCACGACGTGGCGAACGACCCCGACTTCGTCACCTTCTTCGAGATCCGCCTCGCCCGGCAGAACCCGGTGGCCGTCGTCAACGACCCCACGCCCGGCTCCGCGAACAGGTTGCGGCAGCTCCTCCAGAGCCGGGAGGTCAACCCGGCGCTGGTGGCCGCGTGGGCCGACGAGTACGGGCAGGGCGCCGCAGGGGTTCGGACCCAGCCGACCACCCTGAGCGACCCGAACATCACCGGCCTGGAGATCGAGCTGTCCGGCTCCTACCTGGACGTCCTGAGCGGGACGGTGGAGAACAAGGAGTCGATCGCCCACACCCCGGCCAAGACGCCCGACCTCGACCAGCCGGTGCTGAAACTGGTGGTCGAGGGGATGGACCGGATGGGCGGCACCCCCACGATCGAACTCGTCTACGGACCGCTGCCGACGGCCAGGTACGCGGACGAAGACCTCCTCGACTCCAGGGAGAAGCTCAAGCAGGCATTCGGGGGTGGCGGCAACGCCGGCCTCACCGTCAGCGAGATCATCAAGCAGTACAACAAGAGCTTGAAGAAGCCGGAAAACGGGAACGAGAACCCGTTCAAACTGGACCCCACGCCGTCATCGGACCCGGAGCAGACGGCACCGGCCACACGGCTGGCGAAGCAGACGAAGACGACCACCAACACCAACGCGCAGAGCAATGTCTCCACGCCCTACGTCAAGGTGGGCGGACCACGCCCGCCGGCGGCGCCCGGGGCGGGGCAGGGAGGAGGCGCAGCCGGTCGCGGCGCCGCCGCGGGCAGGGCACGGGGAGGGGCGCCGGCCGGTCGCGGCGCCGCGGGGAGGGGGCGGGGAGGGGCCCAGGCCCCGGCGCCGCTTCGACCCGGGGATTTCACGAACTTCTTCAAGCCCTCCGCGACGGAGCGCGAAGCGTACACCTTGGCGAGGGCGGAGGCCGTCAAACTCCAGAGGGCCGTCAACGAGAACTGGAGCAGCAAACACAACAACGCGGGGAACCTGACCGCCGGGGCGAACGTACGGGCACTGTTCACCCAGCAGTTGCACCAGGAGGCGAAGTACCGCTTCCACGGCTTCGATCGGGAGGTCGTCGCGGAGGGCGACAAGCACCACTTCGACGTCCTGCTCAAGGCGAGCATCCAGGACGTGGTGATGACCGTCCTCAACGACGACGAGGCGAGGCTCCTGCTGGCCTGGCTCGTCGACTCGGCGGCGACCCCGCTGGCGGAGGCGGCCATGAAGGTCTACAGGGAGCTCGGCGGACTCCCCGGACCTGGCTTCAGCGCCGCCAAGCTCCGCGGTTACCTGACCGAGGTGCTGGTCACCCGCCTGCTGGCCGGTCGACAGCTCCTGGAGACCGCCTCGGACGCCACCCGGACGTCCCGCGTCTTCGGCGAGAACCGGGAGGTCGCAACGGTCGCCCACATCCACCCGCGCCCGAGCAGCCGGGTGAAGGTCACCGTCCACGGCCAGCACTACTACATCGTCGTGGAGGAGCGGGACCACGCGCACTCGGTGAACAGCGACGCCGAGTCGGACCCCGGCAGGATGACGACGACCGTCCGCAGCCTCCAGAGCCTGTGACGTGGACACGACGATCCGGTGCCGTCGCGCGATCAGCGCTCCGCTCGGGGGCGACCTGGCGCGGTGCCTCGGACTAGCCTTCCAACGCCGGTTCGTCGCGCCGGGCGAGGTGGCAGACGGAGGCCAGCCTCAGCGTCAACCAGTCCGCGTTCGCCCAGTCCACGATCGCCGGCGGCTCCCAGCCCTGCGCCTTCGCCTCGTCGAGCACGCCCTTGGCGTACCCGGCCAGCAGCACCGCGCCGGCCACCGCCGCCGCCGGCACGCCGAACGCGAGGATGTCGCGCACCGCCGCACCGTGCTGGTCGATCGCCGCCAGCACCCCCGGCGCCAGGACGCCAGGCGCCAGCACCGCCGCAATACCGAGTTCGTCGCTCAACCGGTCCAAGAACCGGCGAGCGGGGAAGTCCCTCCAACCGCTCACAAGGCCGACACCCTACGCTGTGCGGGGCAATCGACCCACCATCGAACACGTGTTCTATGATCACGCCGGGTCGAGCCGGATGCGCAGAGAGGACGACGAGAACGTGCAGGCGGACACGCTCGTGGAGCAGGAAGAGACGGTGGACGCCGAGGCGCCCGCCGCACCCGTGCAGCAGGAGGTCGCACCCGTGGCACAGGCAGAGCAGCCCGAACAGCCCGCGGAGGCCAAGCCCGCGGCGAAGCGGCCGAAGTCGACGGCGAAGAAGACCCGCACGGTCGAGCTGACGCTGACCGTGACCGGGACCGCCGACGGCGAGTGGCAGGCCGACCTGGTGCACGGCACCAAGCGGGTCGTGCAGGGTCTGCCGATCTCCGCCGCGGCGGTGTCGCGGGCGGCCAAGGAGCTGCACGACGACATCGCGGGCGGCATCGACGAGGTCATCGAGGCGGCCCGGGCCCAGCACCGCACGCGGATGGAGGAGCTGGAGGCCGAGCTCGCGAAGGTCAAGGCCGCGTTGGCCGAGCTGAGCGACTGACCTGCTCGGGACGGGTGCCGCCGCCCGAACGTGAGCGACGGCACCCTTCCTCGGCGTGACGGGTCGAGGACCAGCTTCCCGGTGTTGCGGGCCTGCTCGACCGGTTGCCCGACGCCCACCGGATCAACCTCAATCGGCG
The DNA here is from genome assembly GCF_040639675.1 of Actinosynnema sp. NPDC023794. Lineage (NCBI taxonomy): Bacteria > Bacillati > Actinomycetota > Actinomycetes > Pseudonocardiales > Pseudonocardiaceae > Actinosynnema > Actinosynnema sp. NPDC023794. The sequence goes on from NZ_JBFAFR010000042.1 coordinate 39,600, forward strand.
TCGATCTGGTACACGAGCTGATAGCGATCGCTGCTCATCGTCATGTAGTTGACCTCCACCGCGCGGTCCCCCGCGAAGGCCACCCGGATCACCTGGATCACGGGAAACCCGAACGGGACCTGCAGGAGTTCCGCCTCGCGGGGCCGCGGTGAGCGTGCCGACACCACCTCGGTGAAGTGCGTCAGCTCGAAGCCCGACTCTTCCAGTCGTGCGTAGGTCCCACCGGATCCGGTGTCGACCTCTTCAAGCCGGGTGCCACCAGCGACGTCGACGGGCAGGTAAGACACGGCGAGCTGCACCACTTCGCCATCGGCACGCATGACCCGGTCCCGCACGACAACTTCACACCCCGAGTCCAGCCCGAGGTAGGAGCAGACGTCTTCGGGCGCTTGCTCCCGCCGGACCTTCACCGTGACAGCGGGCTGCCACTTCCCTGCCGCCGCATCGGACATGAACGTTCCGCGGCCCTCGGTCCGCTCGGCCTTGCTCAGACGGTTGCGGGCAAGGCGGACGATCGGCTTCCGCTCCGAGGCGAACCACCCTTTGCCGGCCACGCTCAGCACCAGCCCTTCGGCACGGAGTTGGTCCATCGCGTTCTGGACAGTCTGCCGGGCGACCCCGAAGCGGTTCATCAGGACGCTTCCCGAAGGCAGTCGCCCGCCGGGGCCGTAGACGCCTTGGTGGATCTCCCGCCGGAGTTCCTCTGCGATCTCCACCCACGGCTTCCTCTGCACCATCACTCCATCGTAGAACCCATCTAGACAGCTCGAGGTTTCTCTGTGTAGCTTCAGCCCACAACCTATCTAGATAGCCTAGATAGGGTACGACCAAGCAAGAGGAGAGTTGTCCACAGATGGTGAAGCAGCAGGCCAAGTCGGACGCGACCGAGCACTCGGTCTACCTCAGGGTCTCCGGTGAGGCGGTGTTCGACGAGTCGATCACCGCCGACGGCGACTACGAAGTCAGCTTCGACCGCGTCGCGACCGTGGCACTGAGCCCCGACGCGGCCGAGAAGCTCCTCTCGATGCTCAGCAAGCGGATCCCGCAGCTGCGCAAGGGCGCCACGACCGAATTCGCGTAGACCGAACCGGGCGGGACCTCAGCGTGACGGGTCCAGAATGAGTTTTCCGGTGGTGCGGCGGGCCCTCAGGTCCTCGTGCGCCCGGCGCACCTCGGACAGGCCGTACTCACCGCCCGGCACGGCCCGCAGGTCGCCCGCCAGGACCAGGTCGAACAGCTCGGCCATGGCCCGGTGCACGACCCGTCCGGGCAGCTTGAACGCGTGCGGCAGCCACATGCCCGCGATGGCGGCGGACTTGACCAGGAGTCGGCCCGGGTCGACCGGCGTCGGCTGCTCCCGGCTCGCCATCCCGTAGAACGCGAGCCGCCCGAACGGCGCCAGGGCGGCGATGCTCTGGTCGGTCACCGCGCCGCCGGTCATGTCCAGCACGACGTCGACGCGCCGACCGCCGTTGGCCTCACGCAGCGCATCGGTCATGTTCGCCGCGGTGGAGTCGACCGCGACGTCCGCGCCCAGCTCCAGCGCCAGCGCGCGCTTGTCCTCGGTGCTCGCGGTGGCGATGACGCGTCCCGCGCCCCACTTCTTCGCCAGCTGCACGGCCAGCGACCCGACCCCGCCGGCGGCGGCGTGCACGACGACGCTCTCCCCCGGCTCGAGGTGGGCGCTGCGGCGCAGCAGCAGCCAGGCCGTCGCACCCTGCACGACCATGCTCAACGCGGTGAGGTCGTCCACGCCGTCCGGCACGTCGAACGCGGTCGCCTCGGGCACCACGGCCTTCTGCGCGTACCCGCCGAAGTTGGTGAGGCCCACCACGCGCCGGTCGCCCGCCGTGCCGACGACCTCGCCGCCGGGCACCAGCGGCAGCTCCATCTTCGACAGGTAGGAGTTCTCGGCTTGATGGGTGTCGGCGTAGTTGAGGCCCGCGCGGCTGACGTCGACGAGCAGTTCGCCCTCGCCCGCGACGGGGTCGGGCAGCTCGACCTCGGTGAGGACCTCGGGTCCGCCGAACTCGGTGATCTGGATGGCGCGCACGGTGCTCAGTTCTCCTTGGCGATCGGGTCGTGGTCGAGCCGCACGCGTTCACCGGTGGCGGTGCGCGGGCCCGGCGGGTTGGGGAAGGTGAACGGCGCGCTGGGACGTCCGGCCTGCACGAACCAGCATTCACCTGGTTCGCCGTCGCGCAACACGGAGACGAACGCGTCGACCACGTCGTCCACGCTCATCACCGGCATCCCCGCGGACTCCAGGGCGGACTTGAAGCCGGTGATGATGGCGGTGTCGGCGAACGACGGGCACACCGCGTTGACGATGATGCCGTCGGCGGCGGCCACCGGCGCCAAGCCCCGCACCAGGCCGACGACGGCGGCCTTGTTCGCGCCGTAGAGGGGGTCCATGGGCATCGCCATCAGGCCTGCCATGCTGGCGGTGGCGACGATGCGCCCGCCGCCCCTCTTCTTCAGCTCGGGCAACGCCGCGTGCACGCCGAACACCACACCGTCGAGGTTGATGCCCATGACCGTGCGGTACCGCTCGGCGTCGAAGTCGTCACCCAGTCCGAAGCCGGTGGCGACACCCGCGTTGAGCACGGCGATGTCGAGCCCGCCGAACCGCGCCGCGGCCGTCGCGACCGCCGCCTCGTTGTGCCGGGGATCGCGCACGTCGCAGTGCGCGAACACGCCGCCGATCTCCTCGGCCAAGGCTTCGCCTCGTGCGTCGTCCACGTCGGCGACGACGACGGACGCGCCGGCGGCGGCCAGTCGGCGTGCCACCCCCGCGCCGATGCCGTTCGCGGCACCGGTGACCAGTGCGACCTTGCCCGAGAACTCCACCGCGCCTCCTCTGGCTGGCATTCCGACCAGTCGGTATGGTTCTCCTGACGCGCTCTGGCGTCAAGGCGACGTCGCCGGTAGGTTACTAAGCGGTTGCTTAGGCCCGCAGATCAAGGAGGACTGACCGTGGCCGAGACGGACGCACGGGTGGCCATCGTCACCGGTGCCGCACGCGGCATCGGCGCCGCCGTAGCCACGCGGCTCGCGCAGGACGGCATGGCCGTCGCGCTGCTCGACCTCGCCGAGGACAGCTGCGCCGAGGCCGTGGAGAAGATCAAGGCCTCCGGCGGGACCGCGTTGGCGGTGGGTGTCGACGTCAGCGACAGCGCGGCGGTGGACGCGGCCGTGCAGCGGGTGGCCGACGAGCTCGGCGCGCCGACCGTGCTGGTCAACAACGCGGGCATCCTGCGGGACAACCTGCTGTTCAAGATGACCGACGACGACTGGGACGCGGTGATCAACGTCCACCTGCGCGGCACGTTCCTGATGAGCCGGGCGGTGCAGAAGTTCCAGACGGCGGCGAAGTGGGGCCGCATCGTCAACCTGTCCAGCACGTCGGCGCTGGGCAACCGGGGCCAGGCGAACTACTCGGCCGCCAAGGCGGGCCTGCAGGGGTTCACCAAGACGTTGGCGATCGAGCTCGGCAAGTTCAACGTGACGGTGAACGCGATCGCGCCGGGGTTCATCGCGACCGACATGACCGCCGCGACGGCGGCCCGGGTGGGCGTCGACTTCGAGGACTTCAAGAAGGGCGCGGCGGCGGCGATCCCGGTCCAGCGCGTCGGCACGCCCGAGGACATCGCGCACACGGCGTCGTTCCTGGTCAGCGAGGGCGCCGGGTTCGTGTCCGGTCAGGTCATCTACGTCGCCGGCGGACCGAAGGACTGACGATGCGGGTATTCGCTGACCTGGAGGAGCTGGCGGCGGCCAAGGGCGAGCACCTCGGCCACGGCGAGTGGCACGAGATCACGCAGGCGGAGATCAACCTGTTCGCCGACGCCACCGGCGACCACCAGTGGATCCACGTGGACCTGGAGAAGGCCGCCGCGGGCCCGTTCGGCGCGCCGGTCGCGCACGGCTACCTGACGTTGTCGCTCATCCCGTTGCTGGTGAGGGACATCTACACGGTGCGAGGGCTGGCCATGGGCGTGAACTACGGGTTGAACAAGGTGCGCTTCCCGAGCCCGGTGGTCGTCGGGTCGCGGGTGCGGGCCGGGGCCGAGCTGGCGGAGATCACCGACGCGGCTCAGGGCAAGCAGGCCGTGGTGAAGGTGACCGTCGAGATCGAGGGCAACCCGAAGCCCGGGTGCGTGGCCGAGACCGTGGTCCTGCTGGTCCCGGCCGCCGCCTGACCGACGTGCGGGCACGGCACTCCCCCCCGACGGGTGCCGTGCCACCTCACGGTGACGGCGGGCCGACTTCCAAGTCGCCGCTGTAGGTGTCCTTGATGTGCACCCGCACCTTCCGCTCCCTGCCGTCGTCCGTGAACGTGCAGGTGAACGTGACGCCTTCCTTGATGGCGATGTGACCGGGACAGGGCGCCGAGTGGTCGCCCCCGCTCCACCCGGTGATCCCGGAGTCGGGGTGCTGCTCGCGGAGCTGGTCGAACACCTTGTCGGACAGCTCCGTGCGGTCGAACGTGCGCAGTTGCTCCAGCTGCACGGTCGCGTTGCCCGAGAGCACCGCGACCGTCAGGACCACGGCGCACACCGCTGTCACCACGGCCGACAGTGCCATCGTGACGCGCAAGTAGATCGGCATGCGATCTCTGTAGCCCATGAGATGCGACGCCGGGGGCTTATTGGCCGAGCTGTGGCGCAACGGTGCTGTGGCGACGGTCGCGTCCCTAGGATCACGCCGTGGAGTACGGCGAGGTGGAGAAGGCGATCCGCGCGGCGGTGGCGACCGCCGACGAGGGTGGCCGGCGGCGGCTCGCTGCGGCGGTGGTCGCCCGGTTGACCGGTGACGACGAACTGCCCGCGGCGGCCGAGGTGGAGTTCGACGACGACGCACGGCACGCGTTCGCCGAGGCCTGCGCCGACCCGGCCGGCAGCACGCCCGAGCGGCTGCGCGCCTGGCTGGACCGGATCGACGCGGGCACGCTCGCCGACGGCGACATGGATCCCCAGGTCACGTTCGCCCTCGAAGCGCTGGACCGCTGGGCCGACTACCTCGCCGACCCGAACCCCGACGCCGTGGCCGACCTGGCGATCGCGAGCCTGAACGAGGTGGACTACCAGGTGTCGGCGGAGCTGGACGACTTCCTCGGCACGCCGGAGATGGCGGCCGAGCACGCGCGCATCACCGGGCTGCTGCGGGGCTGACCGCTCAGTCCCGCGCCTCGCGGGCGACGCGTTCCAGCTTCGCGTGGTAGGTCTCCCAGTCCACCGAGGGCAGGTTGTCGCTGTCCGCGCGCAGGCCTGCCGTGCCGTCGATCAGCTCGCGGACGATGTCGGCGTGGCCCGCGTGCCGGTTGGTCTCGGCGATCATGTGGACGAGGACGAAGTGGAGGGTGACCGCGCTGCGGCCCTCCGGCCACCACGGGACGGTGCCCGGCGCGTCCAGGTCCAGCGCCTCGATCGTCCCGTCCGCGTGCGCGCAGGCGCGGCGGTACAGGGAGACGACGTCCTCACGGGACTCCTCCGCCGTCGCCCACATGTCCACATTGGGCTCGTCGTCGAAGCCCGCCCACGGCAGCGGCTCGGGGAACGGGCGGCCGAACGTCTCGCCGAAGTAGCCGACCTCGACCCCCGCCAGGTGCTTGACCAGGCCCAACAGGTTCGTCCCCGTCGGCGTCAACGGGCGGCGCACGTCGTAGGGCGACAGGCCCTCCAGCTTCCACAGCATCGCTTCACGCGCGGTCCGCAGGTAGCGGTGCAGGTGGGACTTCACGAAGAACCTTCCGAAACGGGACGCAGGGACGCGAGCAGCAGGTCCGCGAAGTGCCGGCCGACCTGCTTGGCCGACAACGGCCCGTCGGCGCTGTACCACTGGCCGAGGTGGTGGACGGTGCCGAAGAAGTAGTGCACGGTCAGGTCCGCGGGCACGTCCGCGCGGAACACGCCGGCGGCCTGCCCCTCCTCCACCAGCGACCGGAACCGCTCGTGGTAGCGCCGCCGTTCCGCCCGCATCTCGCGCCGCTTGTCCTCGGCCAGGTGGTCGGCCGAGCGGAAGTACACGCGCGCCTGGTCGAAGTTGTCCACCGACGTGACCACGACGTCGACCGCCGCCGCGTGCAGCCGCTCGGCCACCGGCGCGGACCCGGACGCGAAGTGGTCCAGCCGCTCGGTCTGCATCCGCAGCAGGCTGCCGTAGATCTCGTGCAGCAGGTCGTCCTTGGACCCGAAGTAGTGGTACATGGCGCCCTTGGTGACGCCCGCCAGGTCCACGATGTCCTGCACCGCGACCCGGTCGAAGCCCTTGGCGGCGAACAACCGCGTCGCGGCGTCGATCAGCCGCTCCGGTACCGATGCCATGCGCCAAGCATCGCACGACCGATCACTGGAACATCGCGATCGGCCGGATGACCAGCTGCCGGGCATCCGCCTTCCACGCCTGGACCTTGCCGAGGCACCGCGCCTGGAAGCCGCCCTCGGGCACGACGTCGTCGCGCAGCCCGGCGTTGTAGCACTCCACCCGCACCTGCGGGCCCGCCTCGGGGTCATCCGGGTCGCCGAACGGCGCGAGGAACACCGTCGTGCCGTCGCCGTCGGACGCCACCCGGAACACGCCCTTCACCGACACGTACGAGTCGATCCGCCGCAGCCGCACCACGTCGACCGGCTCCACGTGCTGCTCCACGTGCTGCTCCAGGTGCTGTTCCAACGCCGTGTTCCGCCGCACGGACAGGTCGCGCAGGTCGACGTGCACGACACCGGACGCCGCCTCCAGCGCGTCCAGCAGCACGCCGACCACCGCGATCGGCTCGTACTGCTCGATGTAGGTCTTCACCACCTCGCGCCCGGACGTCCGCGCGCCCTCCACGCCCAGGTCGAGGCCCTTCAACGCGATCTTGCCGTCCTTGGTGACGCCGACCCGGTCCACGACCTCCTTGGTCATCGCGTCGCCGTACCGCCCGACCTGGTAGAGGTCCATCACGGACTTCTCGTGCAGGTAGATGGTCAGCCCGGGGACCTCGCGCGACGGCGTGAACCGGTGCCGAGACCGCCACGCCCACACGCCGACGCCGAGGGCCACGACGAGGGCCAGCGCGGTCGCGATCCACAGCACCGCCCACGGCCACCACACCGACCACCACAGCGCTCTATCGACAGCCACGGATCTCCTTCACCGCCTCCAGCAGCGACCCGGAGCCGGCGTCGACCACGCGCCCGCCGGTCGCCCGCGCCACCCGGTCCAGCTCCACCGGGTCGGCCTCGCCGAACCGGATCGCGTACGTGCGCGCCGGCGGGTCCGGCCACGCGGCCAGGAACTCGTCCGCGCTCATCCCCGCGTTGTTCTCGCCGTCGGTCATCAGCACCACCGTGCCGTCGCCGACGATCCGGTAGGCGTGGTCCATCGCCGACCAGATCGCAGTGCCGCTGTCCGACAGTTCGGCCGTCGTCAACGCGGTGGCCAGCCCTTCCAGATCCGCAGCGCTTCCGATGACGACGGAACGCTCCTCCATCACGGCGCCCGCGAACCGCACGAGCACGACCGTCTCCCCCACCCGGAACCGGTCGAACCCGCCCGCCCGGCTCAACGTCGCGAACGCCTCCCGCAGCCCATCGATCCGCGCGCCCGCCATGGACGTCGAGTGGTCGAGCACGAACACCACCCGGGCTGCCTGACCGGCCCGGTCGTAGGCGGCGAGGAGGGTGTCCACGACCTCCTGCGTGCCGGGGAAGTACAGCCCGGTGCCGATCGGCTCACGCAGCTTCTCCGTGCGCTCGACCTGCGGATCCACCGGCCTGCGGTGCGTGCGTTCCATGATCGAGCGCTGGGCGGACGGCGCGCGCAGCCACTGCGCCACCCGGTCGTACGCGGCCCGCTTGTCCGGCTTGAGCAGCATCAACGGGTAGTCGGACAGCACGATGCCGTCCCTCGGGTACACGACCGCCAACGGCTCGCGCAGCTGCCCGGACGCGTTGAGCGACAGCACGGTCGACTCGTACGCGACCACGGCGTCCACCTCGTCCTGCCGCCGCACGTACTCGTCACCGACCTCCGCCGCGCCGGCCGCGCCGAACGCCCGTCCGGTCAGGAAGCCCTGGAGCTTGTCGCAGGTCACGTCCTCGGCGCGCAGCGCCGCACCGGTGCCCGCGGCGGCCGTCGCCACCCCGATCAACGCCGCCATCCCGCTGCCGGACACCCTCGGGTCGGCCATCCCGAACCGCAGCTCCCCCGCCGCCGCGCGGCTCGCCACGTCGGCCCACGACGCGTCGCGCAACCCGTCCGCCTTGTTGGCCTTCACACCCAGCACCAGCGGCGACAGCATGGTGCTGGCGGACAGCGGCAGGTCCGCGCCCGTCAGCCTCAGGTACCGGTTCGTGGCCAGCCACGCCAGGTCGTGGTCCACGCCCGCGGCCAGCTCCGCGCTCGCCCGCACGGTCCCCCGGCGGTCCAGCTTCAGCTCCACCCCGGTGTCCCGGCGCAGGTCCGCCAGCACGGGCGCGAGGTCCGCCAGCTCCGAACTGGCCAGCACGGTCAACGTGACCGCGTCGGGCCTGGCCGGGGCGCAGCCGGCGAGGAACGCCGCGACCAGCAGCGCCGCGGCCAGGGCAGCCCTCACAGCGGCACCCCGCCCGGGCAGCGGCCGACCTCCGCGATCATCGTCATCAGGTCCTCGGACTTGGGCAGGAACGCCTCCGTGTCGCCCGCGCCCGGGTCCGGCACCTCGATGCCGCGTTCGGTCAGCACGGTGCCCACCGAGGCGCTGCCCGCACGGCCGAGGCGGAAGCCGAGCTCCAGCGCGCGCCGCTGCAGGTCGGCGTTCTCGTTCAGCAGCCGGCCGACCTTCTCCCCCGCCTCGCTGAACGCGATCAGCCACGGCTCGGCGTGGTGGTGGGCGTCGGGGTAGAGCAGCACGCGGTCGCGGTCGACCGACCCGGTCCGCTCCTTGGTGCGGATCTGGTAGGCCAGGTACTGGTGCTCGTAGATGACGCCGACGGGGGCGAACGTGCGGCCGTCCGGCCCGAAGAACGTGCGGCCGATGCCCGCGCCGAACTGGCCCTCGACCTCGAACAGCGGCTTGATCCGCGCCCCGACCGCCTTGGCGTCGGCCGAGGTCGGCACGTTGCGGCCGTTGGCGGCGAACGCCACCAGCGCGAGGTAGGCGGCGCCCGAGTACGCCCGGCACGGGTCCGGCGACTGGGCGATGATCCGGTTCCCGTTCTTCAGCCCGCCGCCCTCGATCTGCGCCCAGGTCGTGCCCGCCAGGGTGAGGTCGACGAAGTCCTGCATCTTCAGCGAGTAGTAGAGCCCGTCGTCACCCGGCTGCGGGTCCGCCACGCCTCGCGCGTCCAGCGCTTCGGCGTAGTCGCGGAACGCGGCGACGACCAGTGGCGTGGTGAAGGGGTAGAACGGCGTGCCGCCCACCTTGTCGTGGATCTGCCGCGCCGTGACCTGGCCAGAGGGCATGACGAAGTCGAACGCCGCGACCTCCTCGGTCCTGGGGATCTCCTGCGAGCCGCCGGAGTCGGTCAGGTGGACCTGGATCCCGTTGGCCAGCAGGATGCGGCGGACCTGGTCGTCGGAGAAGAACTCGACCTTCGAGGCCATCATCGCGCGGACGATCGTGATGCTCTGGAACGGCAGCGCGGCGACGCCGTTGGCGAACAGGACGATGGCGCCGACGAGGGCGATGCCCGCCGAGATGCCGAACGGCAGCAGGAAGCGCTTGCGCCGGAACACCGATCTCGGCGGGTCGAGGATGACTAATGCGGGCTCTTCGGTCGAGCTCTTCACGACCACGGAACTCCCCCGTGCGGACGGCGATCTCCCCTGCCTACGAGGCTAGATCGTCGCGCCGCCGCGGTGGGTTACAAGTCGGGAGCTCAGCCGCCGAGGGTCACGCCGCCGTCGACCACGAACGTCGCGCCGGTGGTGTAGCCGCCCGCCGCCGACGCGAGGAAGACGACGGCCGCGGCCAGCTCCTCCGGGTCGCCCACGCGGCCCAATGGCAGCCGGGAGATGTGCGCTTCGAGGTAGCCCTCGGGGTACTGGTCGGTCATCTCGGAGGCGAAGTAGCCGGGCGCGAGCGCGTTGACCCGGATGCCCTTGCGGCCGGTCCACTGCTGCGCCAGGTCGCGGGTCAGGCCGAGCAGACCCGCCTTGGACGCGGAGTAGGCCGCCTGCGGCAGGCCACCCGAGACCAGGCCGAGCACGCTGGAGACGTTGACGATCGATCCGCCGTTCGCCATCACGGCCGCCGCCGCCTGCGCCATCCAGTAGGCGCCGTTGAGGTTGACGTCCATGACGCCGAGGAACTGCTCGGGCGTCTCCCGGGACGCGGGCACCGCCGACGCCACGCCCGCGTTGTTCACCAGCACGTGCACCGGGCCGAACTCCGCCGCCGCACGCGCCACCTCACGGCAGTCGTCCGGCTGCGCCACGTCCGCCTGCACGATCAGCGCACGGCGACCGGTGCTCTCCACCAGCCGCGCGGTGTCCTTGAGCCGATCCACCCGCCGTGCGGCGAGCACCACGTCCGCGCCCGCCTCGGCGAGACCCTTGGCGAACGCCACACCGAGGCCCGACGACGCGCCGGTGACGATCGCGACCTGCCCGTCCAGCCGGAACTTGTCCAGGATTCCCATTCAGCTCAACCTCTCCAGGATGATCGCCATGCCCTGACCGCCGCCGACGCACATCGTCTCCAGCCCGAACTGCGCGTCACGGGCGCGCATCCCGTTGATCAGGGTGGTCATGATGCGGGCGCCCGTGGAGCCGAACGGGTGGCCCAGCGCGATCGCGCCGCCGTGCACGTTCAGCTTGTCCATGTCGATGCCGAGCGCGCGCTGGCTGCCCAGCACCTGCACCGCGAACGCCTCGTTGATCTCGACCAGGTCGATGTCGCCGATGGTCAGGTTCGCGTGCGCGAGCGCCTGCTTGGTGGCGTCGACCGGGCCGAGCCCCATGATCTCGGGCGAGAGCCCGGACACGCCGGTGGACACGATGCGCGCCAACGGGGTCAGGCCCAGCTCCTCGGCACGCACATCGCTCATCACGACCACGGCCGCCGCACCGTCGTTGAGGGGGCAGCAGTTGCCGGGCGTGACGGTCCCTTGTGGACGGAACGACGGGTTGAGCGCCGACACGGCGTCGTAGGTGACGCCCCGGCGCGGACCGTCGTCGGTGGCGACGACCGTGCCGTCCGGGAGGGTGACCGGGGTGATCTCGCGGGCGAAGAAGCCGTCCGCGATGGCCTTCTCCGCCAGGTTGTGCGAGCGGACGCCGAACTCGTCCTGGTCACGACGGCTGATGCCGAGCGCGGTGGCGACGTTCTCGGCGGTCTGGCCCATCGCGATGTAGTAGTCCGGCAGCTCGCCGTCCTCGCGCGGGTCGTGCCACGGCTCGTTGGTCTCGGCGGTGCGCTGGGTGCGTTCGCGCGCCGCGTCGAACAGCGGGTTGAAGTGCGGGTCGCCGTGCCGGTAGCGGGAGACGCACTCCACGCCGGCGCTGACGAACGCGTGCCCCTCGCCCGCCCTGATGGCGTGGAAGGCCATGCGCGCGGTCTGCACGGACGACGCGCAGAACCGGTTGACCGTGGTGCCGGGCAGGGTGTCCAGGCCGAGCTGGACGGCGATGCGGCGGGCCACGTTCTGGCCGTGCTCGTCCTGCGGCTCGGCGCACCCCAGGTGCAGGTCGGTGATCTCGGCGCGGTCCAACTCCGGGACCTGGTCCAACGCGGCCCCGACGATCTGCGCGGCCAGGTCGTCCGGGCGCAGGTCGACCAGCGAACCCTTGCGCGCCCGACCGATCGGGGAGCGCGAGGTGGCGACGATGACAGCCTCGGGCATGGCGGTGCTCCTGTGTCTAGAGGCCGAGGTCGCGGCCGATGAGTTCCTTCATGATCTCGTTGGAGCCGGCCCAGATCCGGGTCACCCGGGCATCCATCCAGGCGCGCGCCACGCGGTACTCGGTCATGTAGCCGTAGCCGCCGTGCAGCTGCACGCAGGCGTCGATGACGTCGTTCTGCACGTCCGCGCTCCACCACTTGGCCTTCGCCGCGTCCACGGCGGTCAGCTCGCGGCGGGTGTGCGCGTCGGTGCACTGGTCCAGGAACGCCTGCGTCACGTCGATCCTGGTGACCAGCTCGGCGAGGGTGAACTTGTTGTGCTGGAACGAGCCGATGGCCTGGCCGAACGCCTTGCGCTCCTTGGTGTACTCGATCGTCTCGAGCAGGATCTGCTTGGCGTGGGCCAGGTTGGAGATCGCGCCGCCGAGGCGTTCCTGCGGCAGCCGTTCCATCATGTAGATGAAGCCCTGGTCGACCTCGCCGATGACGTTCTCGGCCGGGATCCGCACGTCCTCGAAGAACAGCTCGGCGGTGTCGGACTCGGGCTGGCCGACCTTGTCCAGCTTGCGGCCGCGCTCGAAGCCCTTCATGCCGGTCTCGACGGCGAACAGGGTGATGCCCCTGGCCTTCTTCTCCGGGCTGGTGCGTGCGGCGACCACGATCAGGTCGGCGGAGAAGCCGTTGGTGATGAACGTCTTGGAGCCGTTGAGGATCCAGTCGTCGCCTTGCTTCACGGCGTTGCTCTTGAGCGCGGCCAGGTCGGAGCCGCCGGAGGGCTCGGTCATGCCGATGCCGGTCGTCATCTCGCCCGAGCAGAACCTCGGCAGCCAGCGCTGCTTCTGCTCCTCGGTGCACAGGTCGACCAGGTAGGGCGCGACGACGTCGCCGTGGATGCCCAGGCAGGACGACATGCCGGCGCTGACCTTGGACAGCTCCTCGCCCAGCACGGCGTTGAACCGGTAGTCGTTCGCGCCGCTGCCGCCGTGCTCCTCGGGGACCTCCAGGCCGAGCAGTCCCTGCTTGCCCGCTTCGAGCCACACGTCGCGGTCGATGTGGCGTTGCTCCACGAACCGCTCGTAGTTCGGGGTGAGGGTGCGGTCGCAGAACGCCCGCGCGGTCTCGCGGAACGCTTCGTGGTCGGGTTCGAACAGCGAGCGGCGCACTCTCGTTTCCTCCATACTAAGCGGTTGCTTAGGTCTAAGCGTGTGCTTAGCCTGCGGTATCGTTCGGGTTCGTGTCAAGGAGGACCGGCTGTGACGACGACCAGTGGTGAGTTCGCGCTCCTGGATGAGACGTGGTCCTCGGTGACGCCGCCGGCGGCCAGGCGGATGCTGATCGCCGCCGTCGCCGCGTTCTCGGTGCGGGGGTACCACGCGACGACGACCCGTGACATCGCGGCGCAGGCCGGCATGTCACCCGCCGCGGTGTACATCCACTACCGGTCCAAAGAGGAACTGCTGTTCCAGATCTCGCGGATCGGGCACGCGACGTCGTTGTCGGTGCTGACGGGCGTGTCCGAGGTGGACCCGGTGGCGCGGCTGGCGGCGGCCGTGCGGGCGTTCGCGTCGTGGCACGCGGAGTACCACACGACGGCGCGGGTCGTGCAGTACGAGTTGAGCGCGTTGACGCCCGAGCACCTGGCCGAGGTGGTGGAGCTGCGACGGCGGATCGAGGCGGCGGTGCGGGACATGATCTCCGCCGGCGTGACCGCGGGCGTGTTCGACGTGCCCGACGTGCGTGGGGCGACCCTGGCGGTGCTCTCGCTGTGCATCGACGTGGCCCGCTGGTACCAGCCTTCCAGCCGCCGCACCCCGGCCGAGATCGGCGACCTCTACGCCGACCTGGTCCTGCGCATGGTCCGCACCCCCTAAACCCCGCGCGTGTCGAACCCTCAGGTCCCGCGTGTCGAACGCCCAGGACCCCCGAATTCAACGCTCAGGACGGACCCAGCGGGCGCGAACGTGCTCTCGAGGTGGTCTGAGTGTTGAACTCGGAGGTCGCGAACGTTCGACACGCGGGACGCGAGTGTTCGACACGCGGGACGTGAAGGTTCGACACGCGGGTTGGGGTGGGGTTAGCGGACGGATTTCTTGCCGTAGAACCCTGCGACGAGGCTGACGCCGATGGCGGCGATGATCACCTGCACGATGATCTCGATCCAGTCGATGCCGGGCGTGTCCTCCACGCCGAGCGCCCGGGCGATGAACGTGCCCAGGAACGCCGCCACGATGCCGACGATGATCGTCAGCCAGATGGGGATGGCCTGCTTGCCCGGCGCGATGAGCTTGCCCAGCAAACCGATGATGAGACCCACGATCAGAGCGCTGATCACACCGCCGATGCCCACGATGCCTCCTGCGGGTTAGTCGCCTTCGAAGAAGTCCCCGACCTCGTCGAGGGCCTCACCGGTCATCATCCCCACCGCAGACGCCGTCCGCAGCGCCAGCGGCGGTCGGGCGAGCCCCGTCCACGCGCCGCGGCGACGTCCGCGCGAGCCGCCCTAGTGGCCGAAACCGTGGGAAGATCGCCTGCCGGAGACCTGGTCCATCCACTGGTGCAGCAGCGCCGCCCAGTCCGTGCGGATCACCTCATCGTGGGACATGGCGAAGTGCCCGAACGAGTCGCCGCCCGCCCGGAACAGCCCACCCCGGCGGTCCGCCTCCAGCACCACGTACAGCCGGTGCGGGTCGGTGACGAAGGTCAGCTCCAGCTGGCTGATCTTGGCCAGGAACTGCGCCGGCGGCAGGAACTCGATCTCCTGGTAGAACGGCAGCTGCTGCGGCACGCCGCGGATACGCCCCGACTCGTTGTCCGCGCGCTGGAAGCGGAACCCCAGGGCGCCGAACGCGTTGAGCACGTGCTCCTGCGAGCGCACCGGGTGCACGGCCACCGGGTCCAGGTCGCCCGGGTCGACGGCGCCGCGCACCTCCAGCTCCGTGCGCAGACCCATCGTCATGCCGTGCAGGTGCTGCCCGTGCACGACTGTCACCGGCGTCTCCAACGGCACCGGGAACTGGAACGGCAGCACGAGGTTCTGCCCCGGCGCGACGCTGATCCGCTGACCGACCACGACCCGCGCGAACTCGACGTTGCGGTTGTGCTCGTTGTCGCCGCTCTCCACCTCGACCCGGGTGACGAGGGACAGCTTGACCTCGTCGATCTCGGCGGGGTGGTCGCCGCCCGCGATGCGCACCTCGCCGGTCAGCGCCTCACCGGGCCGGGTGTTCGGGTTGGTCAGCACCGTGTCCACCGACGGACCGCCGACTCCGAACGCGCGCAACATCCTCTTGAAAACCACGGTGAGTGCCTCCTGGCCTGCTGTGGGTCACGCCCTTGAGCTCGGGTTTCCCCAAGGACGCCCGGAAGGGCGCATCGGTTCCCTCTGGACGAACGCCGAGCCCGGGTGCCAGTATGCGACCGCGGTCACATACTAAGCGGTCGCTCAGGAGGTTGAAGTGCCCACCCTGCTCGTCGCCAACCGGGGAGAGATCGCCGTCCGGGTGCTGCGCGCCGCCGCCGACCTCGGCTGGCGGACCGTCGCCCTGGTCACCGACTCCGACGACGCCCACGGCCGGTTCGCCGACCGCGCCGTCCGGCTGCGAGGCTCCTACCTGGACGTGGACGCCGTCCTCGCCGCCGCCGACGGGTGCGACCTGGTGCACCCCGGCTACGGGTTCCTGGCCGAGAACGCCCGGTTCGCCCGCCGCTGCGCCGAGGCCGGGCTGACGTTCGTCGGACCGCCGCCGGAAGTGCTGGAGCTGCTCGGCGACAAGAGCCGGGCCCGCGCCCTGGCCGCCGAGGTCGGCGTGCCGGTCCTCGCGGGCGCCGAGGACGGGTTCGAGGAGTTCTTCAAGACCCACGGCGCGGTGGTCGTGAAGGCCGTAGCCGGCGGTGGCGGCAAGGGCGTGCGCGTGGTGCGGCGCCTGGCCGACCTCGAAGCCGCCGTCGAGCGGTGCCGGGCCGAGGCGTTGGCCGCGTTCGGCAACGGCACGGTGTTCGTCGAAGAGCTGCTCGAACCGGCGAGGCACGTCGAGGTGCAGCTGGTCGGCACGACGGTGCTCGGCGACCGCGACTGCTCGTTGCAGCTCAGGCACCAGAAGCTGGTCGAGGTCGCGCCCGCGCCCGACCTCTCCCCCGACCTGCGGTCCGCGCTGCACGACGCGGCGGCCACGATCGCGCGCGCCGTCCGGTACACCGGGCTGGGCACGGTGGAGTTCCTCCTCGCGCCGGACGGCCGGTTCGCGTTCCTGGAGGCCAACCCGCGGTTGCAGGTCGAGCACACCGTCACCGAGCAGGTCACCGGGCTGGACCTGGTGCGCGCGCAACTGCTGCTCGCGGCCGAGGTCGAGCCCGACCTGACCCACATGCCACGCGGCAGCGCGCTGCAACTGCGGGTGAGCCTGACGTCCGCGGGACGGCTGTCGGCGTTCGTCCCGCCAACGGGACCTGGCGTGCGGGTCGACACGCACGCGTCCGTCGGCTACCGGGCCGGTCTCGGCTTCGACCCGTTGCTGGCGAAGGTCGTGGTGCACGCCGACGACCTGGAGACCGCGCTGCGCCGGGCCCGCCGGGCCTTGGACGAGTTCACCGTGGACGGTGCGCGGACCAACATCGGTTTCCTGCGCGGGCTCCTGGACCACCCGGACGTCCTGAAAGCGCACACCGGCCTGGTCGATTCACTGCCCCGTGAGGACACCGGAGCGCGCGCTCCCGTGCAGGGAACGGTCGTCGCGATCGAGTCCGGCACGGTCGTCGTGGAAGCGATGAAGATGCAGCACGTCGTGCCGATCGGCGACGCGCGGGTGCTGGTCGAGGTCGGCGACACGGTCGCGGAAGGGGCGTTGCTGGCCGAGGGCGTGGACCCGGCCGTCGAGGAGAAGGCCGTCGAGGTCGACCTGGACGACGTGCGGCCGGACCTCGCGGAAACGTTGGCGCGCCACGACTTCTCCCGCCCCGAGGCGGAGGCGAAGCGGCACGCGGCCGGCCGCCGCACGGTCCGGGAGAACATCGCCGACCTGTGCGAGGAGTTCGTGGAGTACGGCGGGCTGGCCATCGCCGCGCAACGCCGCCGCCGGTCGTTGGACGAGCTGGTCGAGCGCACGCCCGCGGACGGGCTGGTGGCGGGCGTCGGCCGGGTGAACGGCGGCCAGGTCGTCGCGATGTCCTACGACTACACGGTCATGGCGGGCACGCAGGGTCTGCGCAACCACGCCAAGAAGGACCGGATGTTCGAGCTGGCCGAGCAGCGGCGGCTGCCCGTGGTGCTGTTCGCCGAGGGTGGCGGCGGGCGGCCCGGCGACACCGACCACGGCGGCGTCAGCGGGCTGGACTGCCTGGCGTTCCACCTGTTCGCCAAGATGTCCGGACTGGTGCCGCTGGTCGGCATCGCGTCCGGCCGCTGCTTCGCCGGCAACGCCGTGCTGCTCGGCACGTGCGACGTGGTCATCGCGACCCGTGACGCGACCATCGGCATGGGCGGCCCGGCGATGGTCGAGGGCGGCGGGCTCGGTGTGTTCCGGCCCGAGGAGATCGGGCCGGTCGACGTGCAGGCGCCCAACGGTGTGATCGACGTGCTCGTGTCCGACGAGGCCGAGGCCGTCGCGGTGGCCAAGAAGTACCTGTCGTACTTCCGGGGACACGCCGGTGGGACGCGAACCGACGCCTGGGAGTGCCCCGACCAGCGGCTGCTGCGGCACCTCGTGCCGGAGAACCGGGTCCGCGCCTACGACGTGCGGACCGTGGTGGAGACGCTCGCCGACACCGGCTCGGTGCTGGAGCTGCGGCGCGAGTTCGGCCGCGGCATCGTCACCGCCCTGGTCCGGGTCGAGGGCAGGCCGCTGGGGCTGATCGCGAACGACCCCGGCCACCTCGGCGGCGCGATCGACGCGAACTCCGCCGACAAGGCCGCCCGGTTCCTCCAGCTGTGCGACGCGTTCGACCTGCCGGTGGTGTCGCTGTGCGACACGCCGGGGTTCATGGTCGGGCCGGACGCCGAGCGCACCGCGACCGTGCGGCACCTGACCCGGATGCTCGTGGCCGGCGCGAACCTCGACGTGCCGTTCGGGTTCGTGGCGCTGCGCAAGGCGTACGGGCTGGGCGCGCAGGCGATGGCGGCGGGCAGCTTGAAGGTGCCGCTGTTCGCGGTGTCGTGGCCGAGCGGCGAGTTCGGCCCGATGGGGCTGGAGGGCGCGGTGCGGCTCGGGTACCGGCGGGAGCTGGACGCCGTCGACGACCCGGCGCAGCGCAAGGAGGTGTTCGAGGCGATGGTCTCGGCCGCCTACGAGCACGGCAAGGCGCTCAACGTGGCGTCCGCCTACGAGATCGACGACGTGATCGACCCGGCGGACACGCGGCGCTGGATCACCACCCTGCTCACCGCCCCGGACGCCGCACCGCGTGCCGACCGGGTCGGCAAGAAACGCCCGTTCGTGGACACCTGGTGAAAGGGAACAAGCACATGGTCACGACCGCTCCCCCCGAGCGGCGCACGCTGCGCAAACTCATGGCGGCCGGGCTCGTCGGCTCGTCGCTCGAGTGGTACGACTTCTTCATCTACGCGACCGCCGCGGCGCTGGTGTTCCCGAAGTTGTTCTTCCCCGAGGCGTCGCCGCTGATCGGGCTGCTGCTGTCGTTCAGCACGTTCTGGGCCGGGTTCATCGCCCGGCCGGTCGGCGGGCTCGTGTTCGGGCACGTCGGCGACAAGTTCGGCCGCAAGCCCGCGCTGGTGACGTGCCTGGCGCTGATGGCCGCGGCGACGTTCCTGATCGGGTTGCTGCCGACCAGCGCGACGCTGGGCGTGATGGCGCCGGTGCTGCTCGTGGCGCTGCGGTTCCTGCAGGGCATCGCGGTGGGCGGGCAGTGGGGCGGCGTCGTGCTGCTGCTGACGGAGACCGCGGGGCCGGGCCGGCGTGGGTTCGCCGGGACGTTCGGGCAGGCGGGCGTGCCGCTGGGCGTGATCCTGGGCAACGTCGCGTTCCTGGTCGTGGGTGCGACGGTGCCTGCTGCGTCGTTCGCGACGTGGGGGTGGCGGGTGCCGTTCCTGGCGAGCGCGCTGCTTTTCCCGGTGGTGCTGTTCATCCAGTTGAAGGTGGAGGACAGCCCGGTGTTCCGGGAGATCAAGGAACGGCGCGGCGACGGGCCGGCGCCCGCGCCGTTGCGGGAGGTGCTGCGGACGCACCGCAAGCCTGTGCTGCTCGGCGCGGGGCTGATGTTCGCGTCCAACGCGGTGTTCTACGTGAGCATCGCGGGCGTGCTCGACTACGCGACGCGTGAGCTGGCGTTGGCGCGGAACTCGGTGCTCGTGGTGACGCTGCTGTCGTCGCTGGTCAGCGTGCCGGTGATCCTGCTGGCCGGGCGTTGGTCGGACCGGCACGGCAGGCGTCCGCTGATCGTGGCGGGCGCGGTGGCGATGATCGTGTGGGCGTTCCCGTACTTCTGGCTGGTCGACACCGCGTCGCTGGGGCTGATCTTCGTCGCGCTGGCCGTGTCCGGTGTCGGGTCGAGCCTGGTCTACGGGCCGGTGGCGGCGTACCTGGCGGAGCTGTTCGAGCCCGGGGTGCGGTACTCGGGCGCGTCACTGGCGTACCAGCTGGCGTCGATCCTGGTCAGCGGCGGCACACCGTTCATCATGACGGCGCTGCTGGTGGCGACCGGCACGTCGCTCTCGGTGTCGGCGTTCCTGCTGGCCATGGGCGTGGTGACGCTGGCCTCGGTGCTCGGGCTGAGGGAGACGCACAAGGTCTGACACGAACGTGTCAACGATTTGAGATTCCACCCGGAATGGCAATAGCCTCTGCCTCGCAACGCCACACGGAAGAGGCCGCTTTGATCGGATATGGATCCATCGGCGGGGAAAGTGGGAATGACGGCTGAGTTCGGCCGCAGCCACCCGCCAGGGCAGGGCTACCTCACGAGGGGTCGCCCTGCCCTTTGAGTTGGAGTCGCATACCCAGTTTCTCGTGCTCCGGCAGGTCGACCCCTTCGAAGAGGAACACCGGTCGGCCGTCCTCCCCTTTCGCCGGGCCCGCCGCGAAACCGTTGGCGTCCTCCTCAAAACCCACTGGTTCCACATACGCGTCGTAACCCCGGGGCAGCGCGACCTTGTACCGCGCGTAGACGACGGGAGTCGCGAACCTCACCGTGAAGGTGTCCGGCTCCCGGTCGCGCATCAACGGGGCGCACATGCCCGGCCACACGAACTCCACGGTGATGGTGATCTCGCTGTCCACCTTCGGCGGCTCCGGGAAGTGCACGATCAGGACGAGCTGCCCGTCCTTCAACCAGGCCACCGTCGTGCTCAGGCTCGCACCGGGCAGGTCGCCGACCAGCAGCTTGCGCACCTCGACGCGGACCTTGCGGCGGTACTTGGCGGGCTGGGGCCAGCCACACCCCTCGACCAGGCGCAGGACGCGCAGGTCGTTCAGCACCTTCGCCCGGATGGTCACCTGCCTGCGCGCGTCACCGTTGGGCTCGACCGTGACCTGCGCTTCCCAGGTGATTATCCCGTATGACGGGTGCCGGTCGTCGGCCACGATCTTCGAGTACTTGGACACGAGGCCCTTGTGCTTCTCGACTTCGCGCACCAGGCCGCGGCGATCGGCCAGCAGGAGCAGTCCGAGGGAGAGCACCACCAGAACGGCCGCCACGAGCGCGCCCGCTTTGACGGCCGTGTTTCCCAGGATCGCGCCCAAGAGCACCGCGAACGACATGAGACCGACGACTGCTTTGACGATCGCCCACGAGCCTTCGTCGGCGAGCACGTCGTCGAGCAACTTGACGAATCGCTTCAGCACGTCGCCCCCTACGAGACGCGGTCACGCCTGGGAGTCGGAGGCTATCGGCCAGTAGTCACGATTGGGAGCGCTCCGGCAGCCCCGCCACCCCGAACCGGACGAGTTAGCCCGCTCGGCGGCGGCACCGCCCGCACTTCTACGGACCGTGACGGAGCACTGGACCGACTCGGCCGACGCAGCTCAGGAGTGAACTGTCAACCGGGTGACGTGCGGAACGTTGTGCGCTTGCCGTACGTTGCCGTGCCGTGACCACTCTCCTGGGACGGTTCAAGCAGCGGATGCGTCGGTTCGCGCAGAAGCCCGGCTCCGCCGACCTCACGCCCTACCGGAAGCTGCTCGACGAGGTCAACGAGCAGGCCGAACGCGTGAAGAAGCTCAGCGACGAGGAACTGACCGCCGCAGCCGCCGCGCTGCGCGACAAGTCGGACTTCGGCCGCCCCGAGCTGGTGGAGGTGTGCGCGCTCGGCCGCGAGGCCGCCGACCGCGCGCTCGGCCTGCGCCCGTTCGACGTGCAGATCCTCGGCGCCCTCGGCCTCCTGGAGGGCCACGTGGTCGAGATGGCCACCGGTGAGGGCAAGACGCTCTCCGGCGCCATCGCCGCGGCCGGCTTCGCGCTGCGCGGCGACCAGGTGCACGTGGTCTCGGTCAACGACTACCTGGCCCAGCGCGACGCCGAGTGGATGGGCCCGCTCTACGACCTCATGGGCGTGAAGGTCGGCTGGATCAACCAGAGCTCCAAGCCCGAGGAGCGCCGCGCCGCCTACCAGGCCGAGGTCATGTACGCCTCGGTCTCGGAGATCGGCTTCGACGTGCTGCGCGACCGGCTGGCCACCGACGAGGGCAACCTGATCGTGCCCAAGCCGCGGGTCGCCCTCGTCGACGAGGCGGACTCGGTCCTGGTGGACGAGGCGCGCGTGCCGCTGGTCCTGGCCGGCTCCACGGCGGGCCCGGCGGTCGACCCGGCGCTGGCCGACCTGGTCAAGCGGCTGCGCCGCGACCTGCACTTCGAGATCGACGACGAAGAGCGCAACGTCTACCTCACCGGCGCGGGCAGCGAGCTGGTCGAACGGGCGCTCGGCGGCATCGACCTGTACTCCGACGAGCACGTCTCGACCACGCTGAGCAAGGTCAACGTGGCCCTGCACGCGCAGGTCCTGCTGCACCGCGACGTGGACTACATCGTCCGCGACGGCAAGGTGCACCTGATCAACGACACCAGGGGCCGGATCGCGAAGCTCCAGCGCTGGCCCGACGGCCTCCAGGCCGCGGTCGAGGCCAAGGAGAACGTGGCCACCACGGACGCGGGCGAGGTGCTGGACTCGATCACCGTCCAGGCGCTGCTCAGCCGCTACCCCACGGTCTGCGGCATGACCGGCACCGCGGTGGCCGTCGCCGAGCAGCTGCGCGACTTCTACCAGCTGGAAGTGCTGGTCATCCCGCCGAACGTGGAGACGATCCGCGAGGACGAGGCGCCCCGCCTGTACGCGACGCTGGAGCAGAAGGAAGCGGCCGTCGTCGCCGAGATCAAGGAAATCCACGAGACGGGCCGCCCGATCCTGGTCGGCACGCTGGACGTGGCCGAGTCCGAGCGCCTGTCGCGCAAGCTCGGCGAGGCGGGCCTGGAGTGCGTGGTCCTCAACGCGAAGAACGACGCCGAGGAAGCCGCGATCATCGCCGACGCGGGCTCGTACCAGCGGATCACCGTGTCGACCCAGATGGCGGGCCGCGGCACGGACATCCGGCTCGGCGGGCACGACTCGACCGACCGGGAGCGCATCGCCGAGCTCGGCGGCCTCTACGTGATCGGCACCGGCCGCCACTCCAGCAGCCGGCTGGACGACCAGCTGCGCGGTCGCGCGGGCCGCCAGGGCGACCCCGGCGGGTCGGTGTTCTTCTCCTCGTTGCAGGACGACCTGGTCACGCAGTACGTGCCCGACCACGACGAGCCGACCGAGGTGGACGACGACGGCCGCGTCACCGACTCCGGCACGCTGCACACCGTGGAGCACGCGCAGCGCGTCGCCGAGGGCGTGCACCTGGAGATCCACCGCAACACCTGGCGGTACAACAAGCTGATCGAGCACCAGCGCCAACTGCTGCTGGAGTACCGGGACAAGCTGCTGCGCACCGACCTGGCGTGGCAGGAGCTGTCCGAGCGCAAGCCGGACAAGGCCCACGAGATCAAGGACCTGGACGACGAGGTCAAGGCCGACGCGGCCCGGTTGATCGCGCTGCACCACCTCGACCAGCGGTGGAGCGACCACCTGACGTTCCTGACCGACCTGCGCGAAGGCATCCACCTGCGGGCGCTGGCGCGGCAGAACCCGCTCGACGAGTTCCACCGGGAGGCGATCCCGGCCTACCACAAGATCATCCCGGACGCGTGGGACGAGGCGGAGGAGACCTTCACCAAGGTGGAGATCGACGCCGACGGCGCGCACCTCGCCGAGGCGGGCGTGCAGCGCCCGAACACCACCTGGACCTACCTGGTCAACGACAACCCGTTCTCCTCCGGCCTGGAGGAGACGTTCAAGGGCCTGGTCAAGCTGGTCCGGCGGCGCTGACCACGTCCGTGGGGGGGGCGGGGGGGGGGGGGCCCCCCCCCCCCGCGGTGAGCCGAACGGGGGGGGGGGCCGAGAGGGAGAGCGAGGGGGGGGGGGGAGGGGGTGGAATAGGGGGGTGGGTGAGG
>NZ_JBFAFR010000043.1:0-56094 GCF_040639675.1 Actinosynnema sp. NPDC023794
GTCGACCAACACGGTCGCGTAGCGGCGACCACGCCGCAGGAACCCGATGCGCTCCAACGCGGTGCGCGACAACAGCGTACGGCGCGCGTGTCCTACGGTCAGACCGTCGACCTGCTCGGCGAACGTCCCCACCGCGCAGCCCTGGTCGTCGCAGAAGAACCGACGCACCCGTAATCGCAGCACCACCGGCCGGCCTGCCACCGACGCATCGTCCAGTTTCCGGTCATAGCGGCTGTGCACTCGATCCTCGGTGCAGCAGTGGGGTGGTCTGCTCGGCCACCCGGGCGGGGTGTGGGTCGGAGATCCGCCGGGACGGCTCCGACGTCCACGCCGTCCGCCGGTTCACAGCGCGGCGGTGAAGGTGACCGTGCCGTTGACGCTGGTCAGGCCCTAGGAGGTGAGGCAGGCGGTGAGGTCCGTGGCGGGCAGAAGCTTGGTCTGGACGACGGTCGCACCACGGAACAGGCTGTCGACAACGGTGCCGGTCAGGACGAGGACGGTGGTGCCGCCGGGGTTGCGGCTGACATCGAGGCCGAGCGGTATGCCCTGCCAGGCCGTGTGGTCTGTGCGGATCCGGCAGGCCGACGATGTCGACGGTGGGTC
This sequence comes from Actinosynnema sp. NPDC023794, assembly GCF_040639675.1. Classification (NCBI taxonomy): domain Bacteria; kingdom Bacillati; phylum Actinomycetota; class Actinomycetes; order Pseudonocardiales; family Pseudonocardiaceae; genus Actinosynnema; species Actinosynnema sp. NPDC023794. The sequence continues at coordinate 604 of NZ_JBFAFR010000043.1, forward strand.
TCGGGACTGTGGTGGGGCGGCGTGTACGGGCGCGGTGACAAACGTGGCGGCGCAGAGCCCGGATGCCATCCGGGGCTTGAAGTGGCGCGGGGTGCAGCTCACGCAGCCGCCCAACCCGAAGTTCGCGGTGAGGTTCGAAACGCGAGGTCTGCCTTATGCCAGCGGTCTTCTCGCTGGCCAACAACAACCTGAACACCGTGGTGTTGCGGGTGGCCAACATGGGCGACCTGCCGGCGGGCACCTCCAAGCGGCAACGCGACGACGAGATCATCAAGCTGCTGCGGGAGCTGCACCGCCAGGGCGTGAGAACCTATCTGTGGAAGCGGCAGTGGTTCCAGCGCAGTGGTGTCACCATCAGCTACCAGCGGCCGTTCACCGAGGCCGGCGCGGACGAGTTCATCGACGACATGAGCAGGCTGATCAACCGTGCGAGGACCGAGGGGATCGCCGGCTCGCTGCAGGGTGTCGCCGCGATCGAGACGAACCTCAACAACTGCGCGGAACTGCGGGAACGCGCGCTCTACGTCGCCCGCGGCATCAACGCCAGGACCGACAACTGGCTCACCACGCGCACGCTGCTGATACCGGGCGCGGGCATGGGCCCGTACTTCAAGGGCATCCACAACGGCGGCGAGGCGTGGCTGACCCAGCTCAAGGCCCAGACCGGGTACTTCGCCCTGATCTACAAGCACATGTGCAGCCAGGACGGCAACGTCTGCCAACTGCAGAGCCTCAACGGCCAGTGGGACCAGGCAGTCGGCTGGGACGCCGCGAGGACCCCGGAGCAGCAGATCGCCTTCCTGCGCACGACGATGGGCCTCTCCGATCTGGAGTGGTACTACCGCACCCACCGCGCCGAATACCCGAACCACACCCACGCGGTGTTCTGGGGAGACCTGGGCGACGGCGTCGCCGGCCTGTCCGCACGCGACGGGCAAGCACAGTGGAACTACAACACCATGCGCGCCCTGCACCGGCTGCTGGTGAAGACCAACCGCTGGCACGGTTACTTCTTCAACTTCCCCTTCGCCCGCGAAGGCGCCACCGGACAGGACCTCTGGCGCTACCTCATCACCGTCGCCGACGACGGCAGCAACACCCGCAGGAAGAACTGGGCCCCGAACCGCTCGGGCACCCACAAGGTCTGGGACGAGTGGCACCTGTGGCCACAGGAGAACGCGGTGTACTGAAAGACCCGACCCTCGCCTTCCAGTTCTGGTGCCTCCGACACCTCGGCGCGGGCTTGCCCGTTCGTGGGGCCTATAAGACTGTGCGGCGCCGTGAACCCTCCACGGCCGAACGGCGTGTCCGCGATGATCGGACGACTCACGCGGGTCGGCATCGAACCGGGTGTCGACCCCCACGGGCATCGGTGAACCGGTGATCGTCGAGCAAGCGGCGTCTCACCTCATCTACTCACTCGGCCGGAAGGCTCCGTACTGAGGAGACATGATCGACATGAGATCGAGGAACGTGCCGGCGGTACTGCTCGCGGGTCTGCTGGCGGCAAGCGCCGTGGCCGCGGGAAATGGTCCAGTGGCCGCGGCGGTGCCGGAGAGCCCGTCGTCCGACGTCGCCGAGGTGGACGAGCGGGCGGGGGAGGTGTTCTGGAGGGGAGCCTGGACCGCCGCCCAGCAGCCGTTGCACCCGTTCATCCCCGGTTGGGCGCGGCGGGGTTTCACCGATCAGTCGGTGCGTCAGGTCGTCCGGATCAGCGTGGGCGGCAGCTACGTGCGCATCCGGCTGTCCAATGTGTACGGCACCGTGCCGCTGCCGCTCACCGGTGCCACGATCGCCCGCGCCGGGACGGGGGCCGCGCTGCAACGCGGATCACAGCGTCACATCACCTTCAGCGGCCGGCAGTGGGCCCAGATCCCGGTCGGGGCCGAGCTGGACAGCGATCCGCTGCTGATGGTCACCTCGCCGCTGGAGAAGCTCACCGTGACGTTGTACTTCGCCCGCCACACGGGGCAGGCGACGTACCACAGCCGTGCGACGGCGACCATCTACCTGGCCAACGGCGATCACCGCGTCGATCCCGCCGCCGCGGCGTTCACCGGAAGATCGGGCTCCTGGTACTTCCCGAGCCGCGTGGACGTCCGAGGAGCGCAGGCGCGACAGCCGGACGGGATCGTGGCGCTGGGCGACTCGATCACCGACGGCTACGGCTCGACCCCGAACATGGACAACCGCTACCCCGACGAACTCGCCGAACGGCTGGTCCGCGACAACACCCCGCGCCCGGTGCTCAACGCGGGCATCAGCGCCAACCGGGTGCTCAGCGACTCACCCTGCGGCGGCGAGTCGGCCATCGCGAGGTTCCGGCGCGACGTGGCCACCCAGCGCGGGGTGCGCACGGTCATCGTGCTCGGAGGCATCAACGACATCAAAGCCCAGGGCGGAACGTCCGGGTGCGCGGAGGGTGCTCCCAGGATCACCGCGCAACGGCTGATCGAGGGCCATCGGTACCTGATCAAGTGGGCTCGGGAGCGCGGGTTCACGGTGATCGGCGGGACCCTGACACCGTGCAGCTGCGTCGGGGGCAACGAAGCCATCCGCACCGAGGTCAACCGGTGGATCCGCAGCACCGCGGGCGCCGGCGGCTACGACGCCGTCGCCGACTTCGACTCGGCACTGGCCAATCCAGACAACCGACACGCACTGCGTCCCGCGTACGACAGCGGCGACCACCTGCATCCCAACAACGCCGGCTACCGCCGCATGGCAGAAACCATCCCCCTCACCGGACTGTGACGACCGTCCGCCGGCCACGGGCGAAGCACTGGCTGCGATGCCCGGCCCTCACCGCGTTCGACGAGCGCCTCGACGCCTCCGCGAGCAGGTCGGAACAGCTCGCGGAGGCGTGAAGGCGGGACATGATAGGCGTGTTCAGTAGTTGAAGTCGGGGTTGGCCCAGTTCTGCCATTCGCCCCAGACCTGGTGGGTGCCCGAAGGGTTGTAAGCGGTGTTCCTCGCCCGCACGTTGGTCTGCGCGTTGACGGTGATCATGTACTTCCAGAGGTCGTGGCCCTTGGCCGCGGCGTTGGTGAAGGGGAAGTTGAAGAAGTAGCCGCGCCAGTTGTTCGTCTTGACCAGCAGGGTGTGCAGGGCCCGCATGGTGGTGTAGTCGTGTGGTTTGCCGAGGATGCTGAGGTAGGAGACGCCGTCTGCCGCGTCGCCCCAGAACACGACTTGCGTGTGCCTGGGGAACTGCGCCCTGTGCTGGCGGGAGTGGTACTCGAGGTCGGACAGCCCCATGTCCTGCCGCAGGAACTTGATCTGCTCCTGCGCCGTGCTCGTCGACTGGAGGCCGACGTAGTGGTTCCACCGCTCGTTGTACCTGGCGAGCCGGTTCTCCTCCTGGCTCTTCATGTGCTTGTAGATGAAGGCGAAGTAGGAGGTCTGGCTCTTCATGTCGGCCAACCACCGGCTTCCGCCCTGGTGGATGTTCGTGAAGTACCCGCCCATGGCCGCGCCGGGCACCATCAGCGTGTGGGTCTTGAGCCAGTTGCCGGTCTTGGCGTTGATGCCCTTCGCGATGTGCAGGGCGCGTTCCCGCACCTGGGCGGTGTTCTCCAGGTTCGTCTCGATCGGCATGACGCCCTGCAGCGAGGTGAGCCCTTCGCTCGTCGCCCGGTTGATGATCCCGCTCATGTCGTTGACGAACTTGTCCGCGTTGCCCGTCAGCCTTCCGTCGCGCTGGAGCCAGACACGCTGGTACAGGTAGACGTTGATGTTCTGGCGGTTCAGCTCCCGCAGCAGCTTCATAACCTCGCTGTCGCGCTGAGCCCGCGTCCGGTTGATCTCCTCCAGGTCCGGGTCGGCGAGCATCCTGAGGGTCACCGTGCGGAACCCGTTGTTCTGCAGCGAGTAGGCAGCCGTGGCGTAGGGGAGTCCCGCGGTGGCGAACCTGATCCCGAGGTGATCGGGTTCACCACCCCACCACTCCGTCTTCCACTTGAGACCGTGAATGGCGCCTGGGTTCTGCGCCCGCTCCGCGACTTCCTGAGCGGACGTGGACGCGGAGGTCGTGTCGTCGTCAGCGGGGGCGACTCCAGCTCCGAGCGAACTGCTCATCACCACTACGGCGAGCACCACGCCCGCCGGTCGTAACCGCCTGATCATGCCGGTGGCGGCCCACGCGCCGACCGGCATCGAAATTCTGCGCATGTCTTTCCCCTAGTGGAGATTGTGGCGTCTCATGGCGCCTGTCAGGCACGGTAGATGTCCGATCGATGTTTGGTGGAGGGATGTCGCCCGTGTGGGTGACAGCGACCGAAGCCCTCGGCGCTTCCGGGCAGGCGATTGCGATCATTCTTCATTGCCTCACCGTCTTGTTCGGATAGATACTCGCGAGCGCTCTTCGGGATGCGCTGTCACCCCTTCGTCGCAATCAGATCCGATTTTGCGGACTCAGTATCCAGCGGCTCTACCCCGTGTGTCATGAACGCGCCATACGAGTTGCGGCGCTCACAGGTTCGGCCGATCGACGGCAGCCTTCATGGCGGGAATGATGCGGCGATCTTGCCTGCCACGCCGGCGGCGACCGATACGACCGGCTGTACACGACCGCCTATCGCCACTCGAGCCCGCGGGTGGGGTATCCCGGGAAGGGGGAGCACCATGACGCTCACTCGGGTCCACGTCGCTTGCTCTTCGCGGTGTTCACCCTCGCACCGGCGGCCTCCGCCCTAGCCTTCACTGCTCCGGCCCAGGCCGCCCCTGGCGACGCCACCCAGACCTGCGCACAGGTCCTGCCCGCCAACCACAGCGCCGTGGCGACAGTGCTGGGACTGCTGGGCATCGTCACCGACCCCAACGCCATGGCGGGGTTGAGCTCGCCGGTGGCACCGTCGTGTGCGGCTCTCGCTATGGTTCGGCCGTCGCTCCTCGCCCACGAGTGGAGGACGACTCCGCCCGAAGTGCTCCGCGAGGCAGGGGTGCTGCGGGTGACACCCTGGGGGCAGCCACCGCGCACCAGCTGCGGCGCGCTGCAGGCCAAGCTGTGGGCCGCCGACGCCCTGGCCGATCGCGCCGCCGATCTCGTCGAGGCGATCAACGTCCACCCGGACACCGTCACCGAACGCCAACGCGGCGAAGCCGCCGTCGTCATCACCGCCGCCAAGCAACGCGCCATCGACACCGGCCTGGAGATCGACCCCCGCGTATTCGACGTCACCGGAGCCCGCGCCACCGCCAACACCGTCGGCTTGGACATCTCTGGCGCAACATCCGCACCCACGGCCTGCACGACCCAATCGCCACAAGCGCGCCGAAGTCGGCCGCTACGCGCTGCTCGACGAGATGCCGGAACCCACCGGGTACACCTGACCGTCGAGCCACGGGGCACGCGCCGTCGACATTATGGGAGTCTTCCTCGATTTTCGGTCGTAACGTGCTTTCCGGTGCGGGCGATGACACGTACGAGTTGCGCAGCTCTCCCAATTGTGGTCGACCGGTTCCGCGTTGCGCGGTGAACTGGAAGGAGATCGCTGTGCGCAAATCCAGTGCCAGATCCACCCTCGGAGCGGTGGTGAGCATGGTTGTGGCGGCTTCGTGGTCGTTGGTGGGTGTGCCCGCCGCGCACGCCACGACGACCTGTGACGGACTGCCCGCCACGGTTGTCGGTTCCGCGAGCGGCGAGACCCTCTCCGGCACGAGCGGTGATGACGTGATCGTCGGCTTGGGTGGGGACGACACCATCGTCGGGCTGGCCGGCAACGACCGCGTCTGCGCCGGGGACGGCGACGACACCGTCTACGGCGAGTTCGTCGTGGTACCCGACGTCCTCCCCGGCCTGCCCGCCCCCGGCCCGCTGGAGAACCTCTCCGACCGGCTGTTCGGCGAGGCCGGCGACGACCTCCTGATCGGCAACTCCGGAACCGGCGTCATCAGCGTCTCGGCGGCCTACGTCGCCGACAACGACCACATCGACGGCGGATCGGGTTCGGACGTCATCTCCGGTGGGTTCCTCGACGTGACGATCACCGCCGTCTCCGGCGGGATCGTCGGCCTCAACGACACCCTCATCGGCGGCGACGACCCCGACACCATCTACGGCTACGGCAGGACCATCACCGTGGGGACCGGCGCCGGTCTGGCCGGAGCGGTGCTGATCGGCAACCTCAACGACACCATCTCAGGCGGCGGGGGCGGCGACACGATCTACGGCGACGCGCGGACCGCGACCCTGGGCGTCAGCGCACCGGTGACCGCCGAGACCTCCAACGACACCATCACCGGCGGCGAGGGCAACGACACCATCTACGGCGACTACGAGACCCTGAACTCCCTCTCGGGCGCGAAGGCGATCACCAGCGGCCACCGCGACACCATCGACGCCGGACCGGGCGACGACGTGCTCTACGGCGACGCCAAGAACGGGAACGCGAACTTCATCAGCCTGGTCGTCGGCAACATCGACAACGTCAACGGCGGGATCGGCACCGACACCGCCGACGCCGGTCCGAGCCTGGACACCTGCACCAACGTCGAGAACCAGGCCAACTGCGAGCTGTGACCACGATGAACACCGCGGCGGTGGGCACGTGCTCACCGCCGCGGTGAACGTCGGGTGGAGGTCGAGATCAGCTCGAGAAGCGCGAGCAGCCGGTTGCGGTAGCCCTCGCGGGCGAAGCCGGGTGCAGTCCACGGCGGTTCGGGATGTCTGGCAGGCCGGATACGGTCTCCCGTGACCAGTGCGGCCCGGCCAATCGGCACTATGACTGGTGTGGTGTGACTGATTCGTGCTCTGCGACGCGATTTGTTCGCCGGGTGCCGCTCGAGGTCGTTGTCAACGACCGGGAACGCAAGCCTGTCGGGTGAGGACTCTCCCGTGGTTCGACGCCGATGATGTTGCCGCGGTGGTGGTCGCGGGATGGGGCGTGTCTCTGCGGTCGCTGCAAACGTTTCAGTGATGGGCCACAGGGGTTTCCGGTTGGCGGCTGCGTTGTGGAGCTGGGCGGGTGAGGTTGCGCCAGATGCTCGCTGGGAGCGTCGGGGTGGGGTCGCGGGGTGGGGTCCAGGACGGGGGCGGGGTTCGGCCGAGGTCGTCGAGGATGTTTTCGGCGCAGTCCATGGCGCTGTCGGCGGCGAGTTCGGTGCCTACGCCTCTGCCGCCCGCGCCGCAGCCGGCCAGGTAGAGGCCGTCGACGGGGGTGGTGACGGGTGGGCGGTGTTTGCCGACCTGTCGTGGGGTTTGGCCGGTGGAGATGGCTGGGCCGTACTGCTTGCCGATCCAGTGTTCCATCCAGCTGGTGGTGGTGCGGTCGACGAAGAGGATGTGGTCGTCGATGCCGGGCACGATCCGTCGTACGGCTTTCATCAGCGCGTCGTCCCATGCGCGCGGTGACGCGGACAGTTCGACATCCGTTGTGGGGGCGGGAATGCACACGGTCAACAGCTGATGCCCCGGGGGCGCGAGCGAGGCGTCGAAGTTGGTCGGCACGGGGCAGTAGAGCGCGATGACGTCTGGTAAGTCCCCCCTTGTGAGGGAGTCCATCATCGAGGTGAGCATCGTGGCGTCGGCGCGTAGCGGGTCGATGGAGTCGCTGACGGCGCCGACGAGACAGCCGGCGTCGACGAGCTTCCTGCTCAGTCCGATTTTCGCCTGGATCGCGATCATGGAACCGGTGATGCCCTTGGCGTGGTCGACGAAGGCAGGTGGCAGCGTGGCCGGATCGCACAGTTGTAGCGCGGTGGTGCGCACGCTGGAGGTGGAGACCACGATGTCGGCGTCCAGCCGGGTGCCGTCGAGCAGTTCGACACCGTGGACGCGTCCGTCGTGGATGAGGATTCGTTCGACCCCTGCGCCAGTGCGGACGTCGGCGCCCAGTTCCTCGGCGATGCGGCAGTAGGTGGTCGGTACCGCTTTCGAGCCGCCTTGGGCGTAGGACAGGCTGTTGTCCAGCAGTCCCCGCCGAAAGCAGTGCAGGGCTTCTCCCGCGGAGACGTCGCGAGGCGACAGGACGAAGCCGAGTCCTGCGAGGAAGTAGAACGCGTTGGCGATCGTGGGGTCGTTGGTGTGGCGCCTGACGAAGTCCTCCAGATCGCGGTACAGCCAGGCGTCGGTGAACCTGTCGTCAGCGGTGACGGCGCGCGTCAGGAGCCGCATTGCGTGGGCAACGGCCCGAGGGGACAGTCGGCATTCCCGGATGGCCCGGAGTGCGAAGGGCGGCATGCGCCATGCCGAAGCCGGAACGGTGAGCGATCGGTGGCCGGGGCGTGGTCCGGCCCACCGGAGTTCGAAGACGTCGGGATGGCGTCGGAACTCGATGGCGGCAGGGCGTTTCACCCGCTTCAGGACCTGCCCGAGCGGGCCGCGTTCCCCGCGGGGAAAGAGATGCGTGCCGAAGTCGATCTGGAAGCCGTGTTTTTCATAGCCGGCACAGGAACCGCCGAGGTAGCGGTTCTTCTCCAGCAGGGTCACTCGGAGCCCGGCGTGCGCCAGCAACGCGGCCGATGCAGAACCGCCGATGCCCGCTCCGACCACAATCACATGGGGCTTGGTCACCGCGAGACGGTAACGCACAAGGGGTGCTACATGGGCGAAGAAGCCGCCGCCGCGCACGCCGGTGCCGGAGCCTGCCTACGGACGGATCGACGCGATGCCGCAGGAAGATCTGAGCGTGCCACGCAAGCAGATGCACACCACGATCCGGATCCACCACCGGCTGGCGTGCAGGGATTCTGCGACGGTTGTCGTGTGTTGCTGCTTGGCCGACGACGCCACCAGGACAAGGTGCTCATCGCCGATGAATGCCGTCCGGAATGTCCTGTCGATCGCCGACTCGACTGGGATCTCGACTACCTCGGACTGGTGTTGAGGACGTCATCACTGGTGTCCGACGAGCGCTTGCCCACGGGATGCCGCTGCCGCGGCAGTGCGTCACCGCAGGCGCAGGCGGCGTTGGTACGGCGACTGGCCGGAGTCGGGGAATTCGGCTGGCGTGGTCATGGCTGAGCTGGGAGGCGTCAGTGGCGGGAGTCGGGTTGGGCGTGAGGGGACGGCCGTTGGTGTTCGGAGGAAGTGAGGGCGGCGCCGTGGCGGCGTTGGCGTCGGCTGTACTCGGTGATGGCCCGCCACAGGTCGCGCCGGTCGACGTCGGGCCAGTGGTCGGGGGTGAAGTAGAGCTCGGCGTAGGCGGTGTGCCAGGGCAGGAAGTTGGAGGTGCGCTGTTCGTCGCCGGTGCGCCACAGCAGGTCGACGTCGGGCATGTCGGGGTGGGGAAGGTGGCGGGCGAAGTCGTCCGGGCCGATGAGGTGGGGGTCGACGTCGCCGACCCGGGCTGCTTGGGCGAGTGCGGCTGCGGTGCGGGTGATCTCGTCGCGGCCGCCGTAGTCGAGGCAGATGGTCAGTGTCAGTCCGGTGCGGTCGCGGGTGCGGTGCTCTTCGCGCTCGAGGGCGTGGACGAGGTCCTCGGGCAGCCTGTCGGGACGGCCTGACCAGCGCTGGCGCACGTCCAGATCACGCAGGGGGCCGTGGTCGAGTTCGTGTAGGACCGTTTGGAAGATCGTGGTGACTTCGTCTGTGTCGCGTTTCCAGTTCTCGGTGGAGAACGTGTAGAGGGTCAGGTGGCGCAGGCCGATCTCCAGGGCGCCGTAGACCATCTCGTGCGCGGCGGCGGTGCCGACACGGTGGCCTTCTTGGCGGGCCAGGCCTCGCTGCCGGGCCCAGCGGCCGTTGCCGTCCATGATGATCGCCACGTGCTCGGGCATCTTGTCGGCGGCGATGTGCGGGGGTCGGGCGCCGTCGCGGTGGGGTGGCGGGGGCCGCAGCCCGGCGTCCTCGGCCGCCGGGCCAGGGTCGCTCGTCTTCACCACCGCCGCGGCAGGCCGGACCGCGGGCACGGTCAGCGGGGTCAGGCTCCAGGCCAGGGCGGAGCGGAGGCGTGCTGGGGCCAGCACGCGGGCGCGGGCGGCGACGGACGGGCGCGGGGGGCGTGCGAGCAGGGTGGGGCCGGCCGCGTCGATGGCGTCGAGTTGCAGGCGCATCAGGGCGGCCGCCGCGTCGAGCACGGCGGCGGGGCCGGGGTGCATTCCCCTGGTCAGGGCGGGCCTGGTCAGCCATAGTCGGGCGAGGGCGGTCAGGTCGGCGATCAGGGCCGCCACGGCCGGGCTCCAGCGCCCTTGGGCCAAGTCGGTCTCTGCGCCGGGGAAGGGGTCCATGGCTTCCTGCGGCAGGAGCAGGTGGCCTTGGACGAGGTCGGTGCTCAGGTCGGTGAGGGTGTCGGTGAGTTGGGCGCCGTCGATGAAGTGCCGGTAGTCGGCCTGCCGGTCGAACCGCAGGGTCATCGGCGCGCCGGCCTGGTCGAGCAGGTGCCGCGCCTGGTCGACCCAGGGCACCACTTCCCGGTTGCACCAGGCCCGCCACTGGGCCCAGTCGGTGAAGCGCAGACCACGGGCGTCGTCCCGCGTCGTGGCCATCGCGCCTCGCAGGCCGGACAGGTCCAGACGCCACCGCGCCGCCATGTCCACCAGGGCGTGCCGGATCGGATCGGTGCTCGCGCCCACAGCCAGGTCGTGCTCCAGAGCCCTGGTCCACGCCTCGACGTGGGCAGCGCGCCGGGTCGGTTCCACCTCTGGCCGGTCGGCCAGGTCGTCCAAGGTGCTGGCGGCCGCCCACAGGGCCCAGCACGCCGGACGCAGCACGGCCGGCATGAGCTGGATGAGGGCGTGGATGGCGGGGTCGTTCGCTCGTGTGGTGCGGCGGCACAGCCGGTACGCCGCCTGTAAGAGGGGGTCCTCGCCCATCAGTGCACGGCCGGTGGCCCGGCCCCGCCGCGCGGGCGTGACGTCGTCGAAGGGTGCCGGGGTGGGCTGGGGATGTGGGTGTGTGCGCATCTGGGGACCGGGACCTCAGGGTGCTGTCGTGTCGGATGCCGGCCCCGGCGCCGTGGGCGCGGGGGGTCGACGTTGCGGGGTGAGGGAGGAGTCGCTTCCCGGCTCGGGGGCGAGGGCCTGCGCGGCGGCGGGCAGCGTGCTGCGGGTGCTGCGGCGGAAACCCACCAGGGCGATCAGGGCCGCCACCGCGAACCAGGTGAACTGGATGGCGAGGTGGCCCGGGACCGGGTTGGTGGAGAATCCCGCCGCGGTGCCGGCCTGCATGGCGCCGTAGGAGGGCAGGAAGCGCATGATCGGGTTGTCGGCCCCGGAGCTCAGGATCGGGTTCTGCAGCGCGAGGTCGATGATGCTGGTCATCACGATGGCGAACATCCCCTCGACCTCCCGGCGCAGCACCGAGCCGAAGCCGACCCCGAGAGCGCCGTAGGTGAGCCCGGCGCAGAACAGCGCGGCGGCGAGCAGCAGCGGTTGCCGGGGTGTCCACGCCAGGCAGGTGACCGCGGTGGCGTAGGCGGCGACCGCCGCCGAGACCAGGGCCAGCGCGGTGACCTTGGCCGCCACGAGGTGGGAGCGGGGGTAGCCGGCCATCGCCAGCCTGCGGTCGAAGCGGCTGCCGGAGAACGTGGCGGCGAACATCATGAAACCGGTGATCAGGGTGACCGCGTTGAGCGCGCCGCTGATCTCGGTCAGTTCGTTCCCGCGCGGCGCCAGCGTCTCCCCGGTGGCGCGCAGCCGCAGGGGCGCCGGGGTGTCGGGCACCGACAGATACGCCAGGGTCGTCCACAAGGGGACGAACAGGACCACGAGGAGCGTGGCGAACCGATTGCGGCCGTGCTCGATCAGCGCGAACTTGGTGGCCGTGGCGAACCAGCTTAAGTGGGCCCTCACGCGGACACCGCCTCGTCGCGGCGGAGCACCCCGTCGTCCAGGCGCCACAACTCGTCCAGGCGTTCGGTGTCGTAGGCCAGGTGGGAGACCACCAGCACCGAACGCCCCGCATCGCGCAACCGCGCGGCCAGATCCCAGAACCGCCGGTAGGTGTCCCAGTCGAACCCCTGGTACGGCTCGTCCAGCAACAACACCCGCGGATCGTGCATCAGCGCCAGCGTCACGTTCAGCTTCTGCCGCGTCCCACCACTGAGCACACCGACCCGCTCGTCGGCGTACCCGGCGAAGTCCAACACATCCATGATCTCTTCGGCATACCGCAGATCGGCCAGGCGATAGGCCTTCCGGAAGAACCCCAGGTGCTGCCGCACGGTCAGAGCGTCATTGAGGACCACGTGCTGAGGGCAGTACCCGAACGGACCAGCGTGACGGACCGTGCCGCGAGCAGGCCGCAGCTCACCGGACAGGATCTTCAACAAAGTCGATTTCCCCGCACCGTTCTCCCCGACGACCCCGCACAACGCACCCGGACGAAGCCACAGGTCCACGCCCCGCAATACGACACGCCGACGATAGGCATGACGCACACCTCTGACCTCCACGCCTACTTCTCCCACCCATCCGGGCCAACCGTGACCGAATCGCCCAACGATCATGACGCGGAGAAGAAACGGGCACTCACCCCAACGGATTAGTTCCGATGGCGCGCCGGATGAAGTCGTCATCGATGCCGGCGTCGGCCAGGGAGCCGGAGAGTGCGCCCATCGCCGCGCCGATGGCGGCACCCAGGAGCGGCAAGAGGAAGATGAGGCCGAACAGCAGGCCCCAGAAGGCGCCGCCGAGCGCGCCGGCGCCGGCGAGGTCGTTCAGCTGACGGGTCTTCGGCTTCTTGGCGCCGACCTCCCAGCGGACGGTGGCGGCATCGTGGACTGTGACCAGGCGCCGCTTCGACAGGTCCTCCAGTGTCCTCACGGCCTCGTCCGCGCCGCCGGGGGAGTCGAACCGCCACACACTCAGGGTTTGCATGCCGAGGTCTCCTCTCGTCGCGCCGCGGCGGCGCGACGGTTTCGACGGTGCCGTCGCCCGAGGCTGGGCGTCCTCGTCCGGGAGGGATGAAAAATGGTCGGGAGACCACGGGCAGCGCGCACGTCACCGGCCGGTCGCATGCGATGAGAGGCAGAGGTCGCGTGCCTGGTTGCCGCGCCCGCTCCGTTGCTCAGGCCAGCGGCGGCTCGCCGCGACAGACGCTGGTTCGAATCGTCGGAGCGGGTCGAAGCCGTCCGGATCCCTGAGGCGCGCGGGATCGGTGCGGGTACCGGTTGAAGGGCTCAGCCCGGCCACGTCACCGGATGAGTGCCCTCAGGCGTTCGGCGTCCGCGCGCGTCCAGCCGGCCGGCCGCAGCAGGAGCGCCCACGCGTCCACCGACTCCTGGCTGTAGCGGTGCCCGTGCCCGTCGGGGACGTCGGCGGCGAACGGCATGTCGAGGGTGATCTGCCAGAAGGAGACGAGCGGGATCCAGACCATCTCGTCGAGGACGTCACGGCCGGGATCCTCCTCGAGCCAGTCGGGGCGGCCCAGCAACAGGGACGGGCTCCACCAGGTGATCGGGTCCGAGGGGTGCTGCAGGATCAGCACCCTCGGACCGGTCCAGGGGACGCCGGTCGGGGGAGCGCCGCCGCCGACCTCGTTGCTGAACCGCACCGTGCGGCCGTCCCGGTACACCGGTTCCACCTCGCGGCTGCCGGGCTGGCGGTCCTCGCGGAACTCGGTGTGCAGGGCGTTGAAGTTCGGCGGACCCACGAACAGCGCCCCGGTCACGCGGTTGCGCAGGTCGTACTCGCCGCTGAACGCGGCCTCCGCGCCGAACGAGCCGAGGCTCTCGCCGAAGACGTACAGCTCCGGCCGCCCCTCGGGCGGCAACGCGCTCCACCGCTCGTGGACCGCGTCGAACAGCCCCCTCCCCGCGGCCCTGGCCCGCGTCTGGTCGACGAGGTAGGACAGTCCTGACGGGACGTAGGAGTACTGCATCGCGACGATGGCGGAGTCGCCGCCGGCGATGTACTCGAAGGCGGCCATCGTCCCGGCGTCCAGCCAGCCCCGCCCTGTCGTCGTCGCCACCAGCAGCCGGGCGCGGGAGAAGCCGCCGGCCCGCTCCAGGTCGTCGACGGCGAGGCGGGCCCGGGCCTCGGCGTCGTCGGCCGCCGCCATCCCGGCGTAGGCCCGGATGGGCTCCTCGGCCGCCGTGCCGCTGAACTCCCGGATCTCCCTGGCCGTCGGGCCCTCGGCCACGAAGGTACGTCCCTCGCGGCCCAGGTCGTCCCACGCGACGAGCGAGCCGGGCCCGCCGGAGCGCAGGGCGCTGCCCGGGCGCTCGACGCCTTCGGCTGTCGTGTCGTCCTCCAGGGCGAAGGCACGGTCGGCGGCGGCGAGCAGTCCGTCGACCGCCGTCCCGGTGACCAGGAGCAGCGTCACAGCCGCGACGCCCAGCGCGCCGAGCGCGCGGGCCGCCGAGGACCCCATCCACCGGGACATCAGCCGCGACAGGGCTCGTGCGGCGGCGCGGATGGCGCGGGCGACGGCGAGGAGCACCGCGAACACCACTACGGCGACCAGCGGCGCGAGCAGCGCGCGCCACAGCGGTTCCGCCGGCACGCCCATCAGCTCGCGGAGCAGCCCCTGCCACCGCCGGCCGAGGACGAAGAAGACCGTGCCGAGGGCGGCGGCGGAGATGAGGAGCGCGCACCAGGCCCAGGGCCGGGGCGGGCGGGGCCCGCGGTCGGCGAACGCCCGCCACACCGCCGCGAGCAGGACGCCGACGCCGTAGCCGGTCGCGGCGCTGATCCCGCTCACCACCCCCTGGACGACCCCGCTGCGCGGGAGCAGGGACGGGGTGAGCGACGCGCAGACGAGCAGCAGCGCGCCCCAGCAGCCCGGCAGCGAGAGGGGTGCCGGGCGACGCCACAATCCTCCCGATCGCCCGCCGGTCTCCGGGAGGACGCGAGGTGCAGCCCGATCCGCGGTGGCTGGTACAGCCCCGATCGTGGGTGCGGCGGGCGCGGGCACGGCCCGTGTCGCCTGGCCCGCGCTCTCTCCACCGGTGTCCACTCGCGCCACCTCCGCCCGGCTGCCCTACTCGGCGAACGCCTCGCGGAGGGTGTGCTCCTGCTCCTGCGACAGGTTGGTGAACAGCAGTTCGGCCCTCGACCCGGCGAACTCCTGCTGCACCCGGTCGACGACCGCGTCCGAGGAGAGGACGAACAACGCCGACGTCCCGGGCGTGATCTCGTCGCGGACGCGCTTGACGAAGGTGTCGTCGATGCCCACGTCGGTGAGCCGGCCGGTGAGCGCACCGGCGGCCGCACCGATGGCCGCGCCGAGCAGCGGCACGAGGAACAACAGGCCGAACAGCATTCCCCAGAAGGCGCCGCCCAGCGCTCCCGCGCCGGTCAGGTCCTGGAGCTGACGGGTCTTCGGCTTCTTCCGGTCGGGCTGCCAGGACACCGTCGCGGCATCGTGCACGGTGATCAGCTTGCGCTGCGCCAGTCCGCCCAGGGTGCTGACGGCGTCGTCGGCGCCCTCTGGGGTGTCGAAGCGCCACACTGAGAGTGGACATGGGGTCTCCCTTCCACGGGTGCCGAGTGCGCCCCGACCGAGCTTCCGCCCCCACTCCGCGCACCGGCCTCCTCCGCCGGGGGTGAGAGGTCGGCGCTCCGGCGGGACGTCCCGGTCGCACGAGCGTCCCGAAGAGGATGCTGACGGCGACCTGCACACCGAGGAGAATGAGGACTGATCCGGGGCCGGTGCTGCTTCGACGCCGGTCGCTCTGGCCCACTGTCGTCGCGGGGTCGGCTCAGGCTGATGGCGCTGTTGGCTGACCTGTGGGGTTCCAGAAGTTGGCCACACTGTCTGAACTGGGCGTTAGGCTGCTGCGGGTTCGTACTCGTTGATCAGACCGCCAAGGACGGATTGACGGCGTACCGACGTTGTGCCTGCCGACAATGTCGTCCGTGCAGGTCAGGCGGCGTGGTGGTCCTCGTTGAGGATGCCGCCCAGCCGTGGCCGTCGGCGGATGTCGAGGTGGGTGACGGCTGCTTTGTCGGTGGCTGGTGGCAGTGGGTGTAGTGGCCGCGCGTTGGCGATGCCTTGATGGGGTCGGTGGGTGTTGTGGACTGCTCGTGCTCGCGCAGGGCGTGGAGCAGGTGCCGTTGGTTTCAGACCGGTGTGCGGTCGAGCAGTTCGCGTCGGCAGCTCCGGATCCAGCGCTCCATGATCGCGTTCATTCGCGGTATCCGGACACTGGCGAGGCCGACCCCGGATGCCGGCGTCGGCGTGGACGGCGTCGAGCAGGGCTGGGTACTTGCCGTCGCGGTCGCGGTCGCGGATCAGGAACCGTGCGGGGCTGCCCGCGTCTTCGAGTCCATGACGAGGTTCCTGGCGGCTTGGGTGACTCAGGAGGCGGTCGGGTGTGCGGTGGCGCCGAGCACGCGGATCCGGCGGTTGGCGGGTACCGCTCAGGGTGGAGGTCTTGAAGAAGTCGCAGGCCAGGAGCGCGTCGGCCTGGGAGCGGAGGAAGGCGGACCAGGTGGTCGAGGCGCGTTCGGGAGCTGGGTCGATCCCGGCGTCTTTGAGGATCTGCCAGACGGTGGAGGCGGCGACTGTGATGCCGAGCACGAGGAGTTCTCCGTGGATGCGGCGGTAGCCCCGGGTGGGGTTGTCCTGTGCCAGGCGCAGCACGAGGAGTCGGACGGTTCGTGGTCGGCCGGGCCGCTTGGGGCGGGACCTGGCGGTCTGGCGGCGGGCGAGGAGGTCCCGGTGCCACCGCAGCACCGTCTCCGGGCGTACCAGCAGGCGGAGCCGATGGAGCGTGGCGCCCGGGAATCGGTGCAGCAGCGCCGCGGGGAACATCCGATCGGCGGGGGAGAACCGAGGGCGGGCACTGCCCAGTTGGCGTTCCAGAATGGTGATCTGGTGTCGTAGCGCGAGGATCTCCACGTCCCTGTCCGGGGCGCTCAGGGGCAGCAGGCGCAGCAGCACGAACGCGTTGGTCACGCTCAGGTAGGCCAGTCGGAGCAGCACAACCGGTCATCATGCCGTGCTGGTCGATGCCGCGGCGGATGACAACCGTGCCCGCGAGCACTTCGAGGTATCGGGCTTCGTGCGTCTTCTAGCTGCATGGATGAGACTTTCGGCAGGCACAGGGTTGTCGTGGCGGCCTTGGTTGGAGCTGGAGGCAGCCCGAGCCGGGGCCGGTCCCGTTGATCGACGCGACCCCGCCGATCCACGGCGTGGTCGGCAAACCGCACCGTCGACCCGGCGGTTCTACGCCGATGTTGGTCTTGGCGTGCTGGACGGCGTGGTGGAAGCTCCTACAGGGCAAGAGGCACGCGATCGGGTTCGGTGGGTGGGATGAGGGGTGGGTTACGTGGATGATGGGCTCGAGCGTCGTGTGCCGTCACGGGCGCAGGTGTACAAGGCGTCGTCGGTCCAGAGTCGGTTGATGATGATGCGCTATGCGCCGGGTGGTGTGGCCGCTCAGGTCGTCGGGGTGCACTTGTTGCTGCGCGGGCCGGTGGACGTCGAGCGGCTTCGACGCGGGCTCATCGAACTCACCCGCAGGCACGACATCCTGCGCACGAACTACGCCCTCTCCGAGTCCGGGGAGGTGCTCGCGGTCGTCCACGAGAACGAAGGGCCGGATGTCCTCGATGTGGCGCGGACGACCGGGCTGGTCGACGAGCGCGGGATCCGCGATCACGGCAACACGCTGATGCGGACCATGGTCGGCAAGTTCACGTCCCCGGACCGGCATTCGATTCTCCAGGCGGTGCTGGCACGGCACGCGGCGGACGTGCACAGCTTGGTCCTGGCGATTGACCATGTTGCCGTCGATGAGCGTTCGAAGGCCCTGTTGCAGCGTGAACTCGCCGCGCTGTACGCCGGTCGTGTCGACGACCTCGGAGAGCCGCACCCCTACGACCCTGCCTCCGTCCGCAACGTGTTCCCGGCCATCGACGAGACACCGGGGCTCCGGGAGCTGCTCACACCGCTGCCGCCGCGGGTTCTCGCAAGTCCGGACCCGCAGCGGGATCCGGATGCGTTCCGGCCGGTGGTGGCCTCGCGCACGCTCGGCACGGCGGTCTGGGACCGTGTGGGGGAGGCGGCGCGGAGGTTGCGCTGCACGCGTTTCGTGGTGCACGTAGCGGCCGTGATGTGGGCGCTGAAGCGGTTCTCCGATTCTGACGACATCAGTGTCGTCACCGCGATGGACACCAGGCTGCGACCGCAGGACTTCGACACCGTCGGCTTCTTCCAGAACCTCGTTCTCCTGCGCTCCCGCTCACCGCGGTCCGCGGGCGTTGCCGCTACCCTCGAGGAGTGCAGGACGATCGTCCGTGACGCCTTCCGACGCCGCGATTACCCCATCGCGTCCCTCGTGGCCGCAGCCAGGGCCGAGCGCGGTGAAGCGGGATGCCGGAACCCGCTCTACCAGATCGCGCTGGCCTACGCGGTGGAGGACGTCGACCTCGGCTGGAGGCTCGACGGTGTCGACGTCGAGCCGGTGGAACTCGACTTCCCCGAAGCGGCCATCGAGCTGTTCGTCTACCTCACCGAGTCTCCGTCGGACACGAAGGCGCTGCTGCTCGGCGCGGCAGGCGCACTCGGCTCGCCTGAACTCGACAGGTTGCTCACCCTGTGGCGCGAAGCCGTGGGCGTGCTCACCGGCGATGACCCGGCGACTCGTGACAACGATGGTCAGCGGCTCGGTTCGTCGGTCAGGTAGCCGGTGCGCTGCGCGTCGTACAGGTCGGCGTACAGCGGCACGTCCAGCAGGTCCTCGTGCGGGCCCACCGCGACGACGCGCCCCTCGTGAAGGAGGATCACCGCATCGGCCTCGGGCGCCAGCGACATCCGGTGGGTGACGATGACCGCGATACCGCCTCGGTCACGGGCGACGGTGCGGGCTCGATCGATCAGCCGGTCGAGCAGCAACTCCTCGGCTATCGGGTCGATGGCCGAGGTCGGCTCGTCGACGAGCAGCAGCGCCGCGTCCGACCGCAGGAACCCGCGTGCCAGCGCCACGCGCTGCCACTGCCCACCGGACAGCCGCCGCCCGTTCGGCAGCGAGGCGCCCAGCGGGAGGGCGAGGCCGGCGTGGCTCTCCTCGACCAGGTGTCCGAGTCCGGCGCTGTCGACCGCGTGCTCGATGTCGGCCTCGGTGAACCGGCTGTCACCGAGACGCACCGCGTCGCCGAGCTCGAACTCCAGTTCGGCGTAGTCCTGGGTGATGTACGCCGGGCCGGGAGCACGGTCCGCGCCGTCCGGCGCACCCGACACGACTTCACCGGACGATGGGCGGATCAGCCCGCTGAGCAGGGTGACGAGGGTCGTCTTCCCGCTTCCGTTCGCGCCGACGAGTGCGTAGACGCGGCCCCCTTCGAGACGGAGGGAGACACCGTCGACCGCGGCTGCCTCCGCGCCGGGGTAGCGGTAGGACACGTCGCGGAGTTCGATCGCAACGGTGTCGCCCGTCGGACGAGGCGTGGTCGACGCCGTGCGCAGCCGGTCGTGCACGCGGACGAGCGACCGGACCACACGGATCGAGTCCGCGCACGACGACAGGTAGCGCGCCAGAGCGCCGACCAGCGCGGTCGTCGAGGACAGCAGCATCAGCGACGCCAACGTCGTCGCGAGGCCGGTGGCGCCCTCCCCGAGGGCGCGGACGAGGCCCGCGATCCCGACGGCGAGCGCCGCGCTCGTCAGCACAGCGCCGAGCACCGTCCACAGTGCACCCCGCCACAGGCCCGCGCTCCTCGTCGCCTCAGCCGCCGCGGCTGAACGGCGGTGCGCGTCCAGGACGAACGCGCCCCCGCGGGAGAGGAGCAGCTCGTCGGTGTGCTTCTCCTCGGTCCCGATCTCCGCGAGCTCGTCGCTCACCCGCGCGTCCGCCGACGCGGCGCGCTGGGCCGTCCCGACGGACGCGTCGCGTCGCCGCACGCACAGGTAGGCGCCGACCGCGGCGACCGGGAGCAGGAGGAGCCACGGGGTCGCCAGCATCGTGATGACCACCGTGATGCCCAATCGGACGCTGGTGCCGAGGATGAGCCCGACGACGTCGGCGCCCTCGGTGAGCCGCGGCTGCTCCGAGCGCACGATCTGAAGGTCGTCGAGGAACGACCGCTCGCTGAAGTGCTCGACGGACCGCGATCCGTAGACGGCCCGCTGGAGGTCCTCGTCGACCAGCTGGTTCGTCGCGTCGACCAGCACCGCCGACACGGCCAGCGAGTACCGCCCGAGCAGCACCTGCACCACCAGAGCCGCGCAGGCGATGCCGAGGAACAACGCGCCTGCCGAGAAGTCGCCGGTGGTCCACAGCGCCACCATGGCCGCGATCGCGACCGTCGCGGCGACGGTGGCGATCGGGCGCACCGTGAACGCCACGACCGTCACCCACGCGGCGCGGCGGTCGGCGCGCAACGACAAGCGCAGGAGTTCGCCGAGCGCACCCCGGAACGTCACCTGGTCACGATCCCCTCGTCCGGTGTCCGGTAGCGGTCGGCCTGCGACCGGAACATCCGCGCATAGGTGCCGTCCGCGTCCACGAGGTCCGCGTGCGTGCCGCGCTCGCGGACCTCGCCGTCGTGGAGCACGAGGATCTCGTCGGCGCGCCGGACACCCGCGAATCGGTGGGACACCATCACGGTCGTGCGGCCCGGTCCGGCCAGTTCGCCGAGTTCTGCGAAGAAACGTGCCTCCGCCTGCGCGTCGAGCGCGGCCGTCGGTTCGTCGAGCACGAGAACCCGCCGGTCGTCGTCCACCATGCCCGCGAGCGCCCGCGCGGTCGCGACGCGCTGCCACTGCCCGCCGGAAAGGCCGCTCCCATCGCCGAGCCGCGGTGCGCCCTCGGCGAGCAGTTCCGGGCCGAGCCCGTCGAGCAGGGCACGCACCCGGCGGTCGAGGACGCCGACGCCACGGGCCCGCCCCAGGACGACGTTGTCGTGCAGGGAAACCGGGTAGCGGACGTACTGCTGGCCGAGGAACGCGAACGAGTCGCGCCAGGCGGCCCGCAGCGCCGCGGCCGACACCTCGACGCCGTCGCAGGTGATCCGTCCGGAACTGGGGGCGAGCAGCCCGACGAGCAGCCTCAGCAGGGTCGACTTCCCCGCTCCGTTGACCCCGACGATGGCCAGGCTCCGCCCCAGCCGCACCTCGAAGGTCAGGTCGGAGAACACCGGTGCGGGCGCGCCAGGGTAGGAGAACCCGACCCGCTCGAACCGGATCAGGCTGTCCGGCCCCGCGCGCGGGGCCGCGGCAGGTGCCTCGGCCGGGCCGGGCCGCGTCGCCGCGACGAGCCGGACGCGGTCGAAGACCGTCACGCCCATCGCGGAGTAGACCACGTCCATGGTGACGCCGAAGAGCAGCATCAATGCCACCATCGAGGCCACGCCCATCACCAGCTGCGCGGGCGCGAGCCCGGCGTGGAACAGGACGACCAGGCCGAAAGCCATCGCGGCCACCGCGAGGGCCAGCGCCGCCAGCATCGGCGGGCTGATCCGCGTCGCCGGGCGGGCACCGTGTGCGGCCTCGCGGAACTTGTCGATGACCCAGTCGGCCGCACCGAAGATGATCACCTCGCGGGCGGTGCGGCGGGCGAACGCGAGCCTGCCCAGGTACACCGCGCGCGCACTTTCCCCATCCGCCGAGTACGCCGCCGACTGCTCGGCCGCGTAGTCCTCCTCCATCATCGCCGAGAGCGCCGCGAACGCGATCAGGACGGGAATCCCGGCAAGCGGCTCGACGTACACGAGCACGAGTCCGGGCACCAGCGCCTGCGCACGCAGCAGGACGTACCGCAGCGTCGACACCGCGAGCCGCCGGATCGGCGGCGCGGACCCGATCGCGTCGAGCGCGTGGCGGAGGGCTTCCGGCGTCGCTCCTGGTGCGGAAAGCCTGGCCCTGATCAGGACCTGGTCCGCTTCCGCCTGCAAACGTCCGCCGTACCGGTCGGCCAGGACGTCGATCACCACGTTGAGCAGTTGGTCGAGCAGGAAGAGCACCACGAACACCGCGCCCGCCAGGACGACACCCGACGAACCGCCTACCGCACTCCCCAGCACGTTTCCGACCGCGACGATCGACGCGGCCGGGACCGCCGCCGACAGCAGGATGAGCATGCTGATGCCGACGGTGAACCCCGGGAGCAGACGCAGCCCCACGGCGAACATGCCCAGCCGGAGCCGCCTGCCGACCGCAGCGCGTGCTCCCGGGCGGGGTGGTGTCGCTTTCCGCGCCCGCTCAGCCATGCCCGGCCGTCCCCGCTCCACTCGCGTCGTCCGGCAGTCCCTGTTCGACGAGGTCGACGATCGCCCGCACCGAGTCCGCCGCGAGCAGGTCAAGGACCTCCAGGCTCACGCCCCACCGGATGTCGATGACCTTGGTGACGGCGATCAGGTCGACCGAGTCGACGCCGAAGTCGAGCAGCCCGACCTCCATCAGCTGCTCCTGGTCGAGATGGGCGAAGTCCCCGCGGTCCCGCAGCAGAGCGGTGAGGACCTCGACGATCTCCTGACGCGTGGGCCGGTCCCCGCTCGGCTCGACCTGACCGGGGTCGTGTGCGCGGGAGGCCGCGGTGACGGCGACCGAGTCGATCGCGGCGCCTTCCTCGGCACGCCACGCGCTGTGCTCCGGATCGCGTTCACCGGAGACCACCAGGTGCACGCTCGTGCCGCTCGCGCCGAAACCGCTGATGCCGACCATCGAGGTACCCGGGCCGAATGGGACGGGACCGCTCGACGGCTGGGCGATCCAGTCGTGCGCGTCGGCACCCGGTTCGGTGAAGTTCACCGTGGGCGGCATCCAGCCGCGCTTCAGCCCGAGGATCACGTTGACGAGGGACGCGACCCCGGCAGCCGTGTCGAGGTGGCCCAGCGCGGGTTTCACGGAGCCGACGGGGAGGGGAGCACCGCGTGCGCCGAACACTTCGTGGAGCGCGCCCAGCTCCACCAGGTCCCCTACTGTGGTGCCAGTGCCGTGGCCTTCGACGTAGGCGATGTCGTCAGGTCCGATGCCCGCGTCGGCCATCGCGCCGCGGATGACCCGCACCTGCCCGTCGAACGCGGGCGCGGCGTAGCTCGCCCGCCGCCCGCCGTCGCTGCCGGAGTGGATGCCCTCGATCACCCCGTGGATCGCGTTGCCGTCGGCGACGGCGTCGTCGTAGCGGCGGAGCACGAAGACCCCGCCGCCGCTGCCGCCCACGGTGCCGTCGGCGTGCGCGTCGAACGCGCGGCACACCCCGGTGGGGGAGAGGATTCCGCCGCGTTCCCACTCGTACCCCCTGCGGTCGGGGAAGTACAGGGCGGCGGCGCCTGCCAGGACCGTGTCGGTCCGCCCGCTGCGGAGCAGCAGCACCGCGTGGTCCAGCGCGGCGAGCGCCGTGGAGCAGGCCGTCTGCACGTTCACGCTCGGGCCCGTCAGCCCCAGGCGGAACGACACCCGCCCCACGCTGTGGTCGCTGCTGTTGCCGATGAGCACCTCGGGGAAGGCCGACTGCTCCCGCAGCGCGTCGTCCCGCTGGAGCCGGGTCGTGAAGTGCGAGTCGAGCGAATTGCCCGCGTAGAGCCCCATGCCGACGCCGCCGACCACGCCGATGTCGCGTCCGCGCACGCTCTCCGGGCTCATCCCCGCGTCCAGGAGTGCCCCGACGCAGCAGTCGAGGAACAGCAGGTGCTGCGGGTCCGTGACCGCCATCTCGTGCGCGGTCACGCCGGCCAGGTGGCGTGCGGTCGCCGGAGTCCACTCGGTCCTGGCCGTTCGGGCGACGTAGCCCTCGCGGGTGAAGGTCGATTCCGGGACACCGGCGGCCAGCATCTCGCTGCGGGAGACATCCGCGACGGCGCTCTTCCCGGCAGCCAGGAACGAGTCGATCTCCGCGCGGTCGCGGCCGGCCGGCAGGCAGGCGTCGTACCCGATGATCGCGATCCGGTCGCTCACTCGCCACTCCTCTTCCGGCTGCCTTCCACGTAGTCCGCCAGCTCGGCGAGGGTCGGGTACCGCATCAGCTCCAGCACGCCGACCTTCTGGCCGGTGTGCTGGGTGACGGTGCGCGCGAAGTTCGGCAGGTCGGCCGAGGTCAATCCCATGTGGAACCAGCTCGTGTCGAGACGAACGGAGTCGGCGCCCAGCAGCGGGCGCAGCGCCTTCGCCAGGTGGGCGGCGGTGGGTGACAACTCCGGCTCAGCGGGCCCGGTCGCGCTGGTCGGTCCCGTGTCCGGTGGTGGTGTTGGTCCGCTGTCGCGCGGGGGGATGAGCGGCGTGTGTTCGCCCACCCCGAGGAGCACGGAACGGGCGGGCTCGGCCAGCAGGCAGGTCGCGATGTCCATGACGCTGACCTCGTCGAGGCCCAACGCCTCGCCGAGGGCGACGGTGGTCCGGTCCGTCTGCGGCGCCTCGCTGACGGAGGCCACGGACACGACGGTCGTCGGGACCAGCGCTACCCGTTCGGCGATCGCCTCGGCGGCTGCGCAGGCCGCCGCGTAGGTCTCGACTCCGGTGCCCGCGACGTGCGCGTTGACCGAGGATACGACCGCGAGGTGGGCATCCAGGGCGTGTGCCAGCCCGGCGGCTTCGCGAACCCCGTCGGTCTTCGGGCCGATGAGCCGCTCGACCACGTCCTGCGGCGCGGGCATCGGCGCGCCCGCCAGGTGGACGACCTGGGTCCGCTCGCCCGGATCCCATCCGGCGGTCCGGACCAGGCCCCGCACCGCGGCCGAGGAGGTGATGTCGGCGGTGACCCGGCTGATCCCGTCTCCCCGGTCTTCTCCCGGCTGGGCACGGCTTCCGACGAGCGTGACGCGAGCTCCGCGCAGCGAGAGCTCGGCACCCAGCGCTTCGCCCAGCCTGCCGGTGCCGCCGAGGAGCACGAAGTGGTCCGCGCGTGGGCCGGAGCGGTCGATGGCGACGGGCGTGCGGACGCGGCGCCAGAGGTCCCCGCGCGGGCCGAGGAAGAGGTCCGCGTCCGGGGTGTGCTCCCCGCCCAGGACGCCGTCGAGCGCCTGCTCGTCCACCGCCGGGTGCGCCCAGACCGTGCGCACGGAGCGGGCGCCCGCTCCGTGCGCGGTGGCGCGGAGGAACGCCGCGACGGGGTGCGACCGGGGTAGCCGGTCCGCGTTCGCCTCGTATGCCTCGATGACGACACAGACGTCCCGACCGCGCAACCGGGCAGGCTCGACCTCCTGGCGCCACCGTTGGAGCACGTCGTGGAGTTCACGCGGGGTGTGCTCGGCGACGGCGGAGTGGGCCAGCCCCGGCCCGCGCAGGACGACCGGCGGCTGCCCGGCTCCGCGCGACCGCGGTGCCCCTGGCGACGCGGTGGGCACCCAGTCCAGCGTCCACAGCTGCTGCGGGGCGGGGTCGATGAACCTGCGCACCAGCCTTCCCTTGCGGACCTTGCCGATGCCGGTCCGCTCGATCGCGGACGACGGGACGTCCACCACCTGCGCGACGGGCACGCCGATGATCTTCTCCAGCCTGCGTCCGACCTCGGCGCACACCTCGGAGGCGTTCCCGTCGACGGCGCAGAACACCACGACCGAATCGCGCTCGGCCCCGCGCTCGCGGAAGGACGTGACCGCGCAGGTGCCCGGCACGACACCGTCGACCTGCTCGGCTTCGCTTTCGAGGTCGGCGGAGTTCCACGTCACGCCGTTCGCGACGATCCTGGTGCCATCCCGGCCCGCGAAATGCACGCCGTCGTCGTCGATCCGCGCGAGGTCGCCGGTCCGGAACCAGCCGTCGGTGCTCTTGGCGAGGTCGCCGCCCACCAGGTATCGCTCCAGGACCATCGATCCCCGGACTTCGAGGTGTCCCACACCGTCCTCTTCGACATCCGCCGCCGCCACGATCCTGACCTCCACGCCGGGAAGCGGGAAGCCGACCGACACCGTCGGGGACGTGTCGGACGCCGGGTCGTAGTGCGGGGAGTACAGGACTCCGGAGCAGGTCTCGGCCATTCCCCAGGCGGGGGCGAAGGTGCCCCGGGGCATGCCCAGCCTGCCAAGGGACCGCTCGAAGCGCGCGCAGTCCTTGGCCGACACCGCCTCGCCCCCGTTGAGGCAGAACCGGATGCTCGAGAGGTCGACCCGCCCGTCCGCCGGGATCTGCTCCGCCGCGCTCGCCAGCATCCGGTAGGCGAAGTTGGGCGACCACACCGCGCTGACGCGGTGCTCGCTCACGAGCCGGAACCACTCGCGGGGGTCGGCGAGGACACGTGCCGGTGCGGCCGAGATGTGCTCGGCGGCGATGACGGCATCGCGGACGTGGGCCATCAGCATGCCGCCGACGTGGGACAGCGGCATCCAGTTGAAGCCGACGGTCGCGGAGTCGAGGTCGTTCACCGCTACGGCGCCCAAGGCCATGTCGATGATTCCCCGGTGGCGCTGCGGCACCACCTTCGGCGCGCCCGTGCTGCCCGAGGTCATGAAGTGGATCCGGGAGTCCGGGCCGTCGTCGGCGTGATCGGGCCCGTCCCGCCCGTCGCCGGGTCCCAGGTCGAGCGCGACCGAGGTGAGCCCCCACCGCGACGCCGCGGCTACGACCGGGAACCGCGCGTCCCCGGCGTGGAGCAGCGCGTGGACCGGGGCCTGGTGGGACAGCGCTGCCAGCCACTCGCCACCGCCACCACGCTCGTCGAGCAGTTCCTCGGCGACCAGCAGCGGCTCGACGCCTGCCACGACTGCGGCCCAGAAGAGAGCGAGGATCTCCGACGGCTCGGTCGCGGCCACGACGGCGATTCTGCCGCGGTCGATGCCACTGGCCCGGATGTCTTCGGCGATCCGCCGCACCCGGCCGCGGAAGGACAGCCACGTCTCCCGCCGCCGCGACCCGTCCGAGTCGATGGTGGTGACGCCCGCCGTGCCTCCCGCGGCCAGGTCGAGCACGTCGGACAGGCGCGTGGGCGACGTCGTTGTGCGCACCGTGCTGATCGGCTCGCCCGACAGGGCGGACAGCACGCGGTGCTCTGCAGCAGTCCTCACCGGCCAACCGTCGGGCGGCCGTCGCGCAGGATCTCGAACTGCGTGTGCGGGTTGTTCGCCGGGCTGACGACGTGCTCACCCCACGGGTCGATCGCGATCCGGTTCATCCCGTCCGGCGCGTACTCGACCACCAGCGCCTTGCGCGTCCAGTTCTGGCTGTTGCCGCCGGTCATGTGCGGGAGCAGACCGGCGAACACCACGATCGATCCGGCGCGCACGGGCAGCGGGACCATCCCGGACGGGTCGGCGTCGAAGACCAGGTTCCCCAGTTCGCTCTTCTCGTGCACCAGCGGGCCCACCCGGTGCGCGCCGGGCAGCACCCACATGCAGCCGGAGTCCTCGTTCGCGTCGGTGAGCGCGATCCAGGCGGTCACGATCTGCCCGGGCCGGTCGACGAAGGTGTAACCGGTGTCCTGGTGCCAGGGGAAGATCAGGCTGGAATGCGGGCTCTTGTAGACGGACTGGTCCCAGTAGAGGCGGACGTTGGGTCCGATCAAGTCGTACATCATGTGCTGGAGCAGCGGCAGCGCGACGAGTTCGCGCAGCGGAGCCGAGTGGCGGGCGAGCTGGACGTTGAACGTGACCTTGCCCGCCTGGGTGATGGTGTTCTTGCCGCCCGCCAGCTTCGCGGCCTCCGCCCGCGCCTCCTCGAAGCGGTCGAGGTCCGCGACGACCTCGTTGAGGAACGCCTGGCTGAGCACGTCCTCGACGACGACGTAGCCGTCCCGGTCGTACGCCTCGGCCTCGGCGTCGCTGAGCACCCGCTTGCCGCTGCCGATCGACCGCCACACGAAGCCGTCGTTGAGCGGGTGGCGGCGGAACGACGGCCAGCGCGCGGAATCGAGTCCGAACCGCTCCTGGCAGAACATGGCCCAGTCGGCGCGGGAATCGGCCACGATCGCACCCCGGCCGGTCGAGCCGAACACCGCGAGGCTGGAGTCCACCGTCGCCTGCGCCTGGTCGGGGATGACTCCGTTCTCGAAGCCGTAGCCCGCGGCGACCCGTGCGTCCGGTTCCACCCACGACGCGAATTCGCGAAGCTCGCCGAACGTCGTCCTGACTTCCCGAGTCATCTCGTCGCCCTTCAGATCCGCGACTGCACAGCGTCGCTCAGCTGCCCGACAGTGGGGTGGTCGAAGATCAATGCCACTTCGAGTTCCGCGTGCAGTTCCTGGTTCAGGATCGCGATCATCCTGATCGCGTCGATCGAGTCGCCGCCGAGCTCGAAGAAGTCGTCCTCGTCGCCGAACCGCGCCGAGCCGGCGAGCACCCGCTTCCAGATGCCGCGCACGAGTTCGGCGACCTCACCGTTCTCCGCGACGGGGTTGTCGGGTAGAGGGCCCGCGACGTCGTCGGTCGCGTACTCGTCGGCCAGCGCGTGGAGCGCGGCGGTGATCTCGGCTCGCTGTTCGGGTCGCACCGTGCCGAGCACGTGCGCGAGCGCCGCGTCGAGGTCCTCGCTCCGTGACGGGGTCAGCGCGAGCGCCTCCGCGGGGCTCACGACCGCCCAGCGGTTCAGCGCGAAGCGCCGGCCCTCCGCGGCGCCCCGTTCCGAGCGGCTGATGACGAGCCGGTCCGACCCGTCCGCCACGCCGACCCGGCCCGCGAGGCCGACCATGCCTGTGGCGAGCAGCGCGAGTGTGGCGTCGAAGGCGGTGTCGACATCCAGCACCACCGAGTCGGCGCGCAGTGCGGCCGGTTCCTCCTCGGCGAGGATCCGGGCGGAGGCCCGCACCTTGGCGACGATGAGGTCGAGCGGGCAGTCCCGCCCGTCGAGGCGCACGACCGCGGCGCCGCGGTCGTCGTCGACCGGCTGCGCGAGGCCCCGGGCGAGCCCGGCGAGCGTGCGGGCCGCGACCTGGCGCTCCGGCTCGACCGGCGCGGGCATGAACCGCTCCGCGAGGCCGCTGGTCAACCGGATCAGCAGCTCCTCGCCCCGTTCCCTGGGGAGGAAGCCCTGCGCGGCGTCGATCGACAGCTCGACGTCGCCGTTCGCCCGCTGCGTGAAGGTCACCGCGAGCGGGAAGCGGACCACGTCGGTGGGCACGGAGACCTCGTCGACCCGGTGCCCGTCCAGGGCGAACGATTCGAGGTTGTCCCACGACACCGTCACCGTCGGGGTCTGGACACGGCGGGTCACGTCGGAGAACACCTGCCGGAAGGTGAGCGAACCGTGCTCGACTCCCGACATGATGTCGGCCTTCACCGACGGACGAGCCGCACCTCCGGTCACCGGCCCCATCCAGAACGGCACGAGGACGGCGCCGCTCCCGTGCTCCACCAGCGACGGCCGGGCGGGGAACGCGTAGAGGTGGTGCCGACCCAGTGCGTCGTCGACGGTCTCCGCGACCGCACGGAGCGCTTCGACGAAGTACGTCGAGCGCTCGGCCCGGGCGTAGGACGCGAGTGCCGCCCGCAGTCCCGACGGCAGCGGAGCCGACACCCGGTACCCGCGCCGGTCCAGGGTGCGCGCGTCGAACCCGGCGTCGAACACCTCGTCGGGGAGCGCGCGGACCCACTGGCGCCAGTACGCGCGATCCCGCTCCGCGGTCGCCTCGTCCAGCTCCGCCGCGGACGGGATCGGCCGCACGTCCACCGCGTGTCCCGCGTAACGGGCGGCGACGGATTCGAGGAGCTCGGCGAACCTCATCCCGTCCAGGACGACGTGCGACGCGCGCAGGTTCAGGAAAACCCCGTCGCCGGAGCGCTGGCAGGTCAACCGGACACCGAAGCGCTCGACGGGGTCGAGGGGATCGGCGACCGAGGTCTCCCGCACGGTGGACTCGAACGCCGCCGCCGATTCCGCGACCCCGTCGAGCAGGCGCCAGCTGCGTCGGTGCGCCTCGCCGAACGGCTCGACCCACCCTGCCCCGCCGTCGGGGTCGATGCGGAGCCGGTAGGCGGGCTGGGCTTCGATGACGTCGAGGTACGCATCGCGCAGCTGATCGAGGTCGACCTCGGGGGCGACGTGGAACGTGCGCGCGATGACGTACGCCTCGCGTGTCTCCGCGCTGATCTGGCACGCGGCCCAGATCTCGCGGGCGGCTCGGCTGATCCTGACCGGGAACGCCGCGTCACCGGCGGCGTTCCGCGTGGGCCGCTGGTCCACGGGTGCTGCCGCGGTAACGCCTGCGGGGTTCGCCTGCTGGGTGCGGAGCCTGCCGAGGGCACGCACGGTGTCGGTCCACGCTTCGCCGTGCGGCAGGTAGTCGACGAGGCACGCGATCTCCGTGACACCGAGCCGGCCGAGCCTGGCAGTCAGGGCGGGCCACTCTGCCTCGGCGCCCACGAGCGAGAGCCCGTCGCGCAGGCGGTCCGCCGCGGTCCGCATCCGCGACTTCCACACGTCCTCGGGCACCGCGTCGGGGTCGTCGTGGGTGCTTCGGAACGTGGAGAACATGTAGCGCTCCAGCGCCTCCATGTTCCGCTTCTCCGCATCGCCGTCGGTCGACAGCCCCGCGTGGACCAGCACGACCACGTCGCCGCCGTCCGGGTCGAGTCCGCCGTCGGCGCGTCCCCGCCGGTACCGCTCGAGGTTGCCCGCCAGCTGGGCGAAGTCCTGCTGGATCAGGTTGGTGAGCACACCGCGGCCCGCACGGCCCGCCTCGTAGAACGACTCGGGCGAGCCCACGCACGCCTGCCACAGGCGGAGGTCGCTCAGCGGACGGGGGTGCAGCCGCACCTCCGCGCGCTCACCGGAGCGCCCTTCGACCGCGACGGCCTCCCCGCGCCACAGGCGCTCCAACTGGTCCACCCGCGTCTTGAACACCTCACGGCGCTCGGCGTGGGGCGCCTCGGACAGGACGAAGTCGCGCCGCATCCAGCCGGACGCCACCCCGAGCCCCACCCGCCCTCCCGAGGCGACGTCGACCATCGCCCAGTCCTCCGCCACGGAGACCGCCGAGTGCAGTGGCAGCACGGTGCTGCCCGCCCGGATGCCCAGCCGCGACGTGCGCATCGCGACCATCGCCCCGAGCACGGCGGGGTTCGGCGAGAACCCGGCGAAGTCGTCGAAGTGGCGTTCCGGCAGCCAGACGTTCTCCAGCCCTTCGGCCTCGGCGAGCGCGACGAGGTCGAGCAGGCGGGAGTAGATGTCGCTGTCGCCACCGGACGCGAAGCCGAACAGGGCCAGGCTCACCGAAGGGACCTGCCCGGCGACCTCGTGGGGCTCCGCAGCGCCTGTGAGCCGCTTCGCGGCAGCGTGTGCGGCGTCGACGACGGCGCGGCGGATGTCCGGCGTGTGGGCCGGGGAGAGGAAGCAGTTGCCGGTCTCCGGGACGAGCACGCCTTCGGCGATCATCGCGCGGCGGAACTCGTGGAACGCCTTGCCGCCGTAGGCGAAGCTGGTCGACCCGGACGGCACGAAGCGGAAGAACGACCCTATCCCGAGGACCCGCACGCCGATCCCGGACTCCGCCAGGACGCGTGCGATCTCGCCACGCAGCTCATCGCCCGCCGCGTTGAGATCGGCGAGCACACCTTCGCCTTCTTCGGCCAGGCGGCCGAGGACCGCGCGAGCGGCGGCGACCGAGAGCGGGTGCTTCGCATAGGTCCCACCGGTGAACGACACCCGGTCGGGGTCGGCGCGAAGCGCCTCGGTCCACGGACCGCCGTCGATCAGGTCCATGATCTCGGCACGTCCGGCCACCGCGGCGAGGGGCAGACCGGCGGCGAGCGTCTTGCCGTAGGTGGCGAGGTCCGCCCGGACGTCGTAGATCTCCTGGAAACCTCGCACGTGGAAGCGGAACCCGGTGAGCACCTCGTCGAACACGAGCAGAGCGCCCGCCTTGTCGGTGAGGTCGCGGGCCAACCGCGCCAGAGGACCGAGGTTCAGGTCCGGGGACTGGTTCAGCCGCGGCTCCATCACCACGGCCGCGACGTCCTCCCCGTGCGCTGCCATGAAGTCGGCGAGGTGCCGCTCGCTCGCGGGCAGGATGCGCACGTCGTCCGCCGCACCCGCGGAGACGCCGGGGAATGACGGGGTGGCCAGGTGCTCGCGCCGCTTCGCGGGACGCGGGCTGAAGAGCGTGGAGTCGGAGTGCCCGTGGTAGGCGTTCTGCAGCAGGACGACGAGTGAACGCCCGGTGTGCGCGCGGGCGAGGCGCATGGCGGTGAAGACCGCCTCGGTCCCGGTGACGCAGAAGTTCACCCGGTCCATCCGGGTCAGCTCGCAGAGCAGCCGCGCCACCTCCGCGGTTTGCTCGACCTCGGCCCCGATGTGCATGCCCCGGTCGAGTTGCCGCTGGACGGCGTCGCGGACGAAGTCGGGGTTGTGGCCGAACAGGTGGGCGCCGTAGCCCATCGTGAGGTCGATGAGTCCGCGGTCGTCGACGTCCCACACGTGGGCGCCGTCGGACCGGGTGATCCAGATCGGGTACGAGGCGGCGCGCTCGTCGTGCTCGCGCTGGGCAATCTTCCGGTTGTTGCACAGGACGTCCTGCGTGCGCTCGCTGAGCGCGCGGGAAGCTGCTGTGGCTGCCTCGTACGTGCGGCTCGGGCTGCGCCGGGGATTCGGCTCGGCGGGAGGCGCCACCGGTTCGGCGGCGAGCGTCGGACCGGGCGGGGAGGGCTTCCTCTCCGTCGCCACTCCGTTCACCCGCGACGCGGCGGGAGCCGCTCCGTTCCGCTGTCCGGACTCGGCGATCCACCGCGCGATCGCGCGGACGGTGACGATGTCCTCCAGGAGTTGTTGGACCGAGATGTCGACGTCGAAGCGGGACTTGACGTCCCGCGAGAGCTCGACGAGCACGAGGGAGTCGGCCCCCAGGTCCAGCAGTGGCACCGAGCGGGTGATCGAGCCGGGGTCGAATTCGAGCAGGCGCTCCGCGAGTTCGGCCACCGCGTCCTCGACGGGGACGGGGCGGAGCTCGACCGGCGCGTCGTCCGGCACGGGCTGCGGCGGTTCCGCGTCCTGGTGCTCGGCGATCCACCGGGTGATGGCCCGTACGGTGACGATGTCCTCCAGGAGTTGTTGGACCGAGATGTCGACGTCGAAGCGGGTTTTGATGTCCCGCGACAATTCGACGAGCACCAATGAATCGGCTCCCATGTCCAACAATGGGACCGACCGGCTCGCTGACCCCGGGTCCAATTCGAGTAATTGCTCGACAAGACCCGCCACCGCATCCTCGACCAGCAAGCGAACTCCTCCAGTCAACCCGATTCGCCGGCATGCTAGCACCGGTTTCTGTAAGCGTGGTTGTGGTCTGCTCGGGATTCCGAACGGAGTGCTGTGCGTCGCGGGTGAGGTGTGCTAACGCCCAACCGCGTGGTGCTGCCGCGCGCGGCCCA
Organism: Actinosynnema sp. NPDC023794; assembly: GCF_040639675.1. Lineage (NCBI taxonomy): Bacteria > Bacillati > Actinomycetota > Actinomycetes > Pseudonocardiales > Pseudonocardiaceae > Actinosynnema > Actinosynnema sp. NPDC023794. The sequence goes on from NZ_JBFAFR010000043.1 coordinate 33,655, forward strand.
ACCCGGACGGGGTATTGCATTGCGGCACAATTAGTCCGAAGGGGGCTAGACGTGATCGCCGTTCGTGCCTCCGATATCGGGGCGGGCGCCGGTGTTCGGCGCCCGGACCCAGGGCTGATCGCGAGGAATCGGTACGTCGTCGAGCACGGATTTCCTACGGTGACGGAGCATCGATGTGTCCCAGGTCACTGCCGTGCGGTGTGGTGGATCATGCGGGCCATGACCGCACGGGAAGGTCGCCGTTCGGCGACGGCGACTAGCGGGGGCGGGTGATGATCGCGTGGGCATTCGTCCCGGAAAGACCGAAAGCGCTGATTCCCACGCTGTCGATCGAATCCGGGCCGGTGAAATCACCGATCGTCGGAAGGATGTTGTACTCGGCCCACGGGATGGTCTCGCTGGGCTGCCCCGATGCGTTGGTGCGAGGTGGGCGTCCACGTTGCAGCGTTTCCATGGCGACCACCAGGGAAAGCAGACCGGACGCCGCCTCAAGGTGCCCGAAACGGGGCTTGTTCGAGCCGACGAAAAGCGGGGTGGTGCGTTCGGCGGTGCGGTACGCCGCGGCGAGCGCGGCGATTTCGATCGGATCTCCGAGCGGGGTTCCCGTGCCGTGCGCCTCGACGTAGTCGACGTCGGCGGACGCCAAGCCGCTCATGCGGAGACCTCGCTCGACGACATCGCGCTGGGCGTCCAGGCTGGGTACGGTCAGACCTGCGGTACGGCCGTCGTGGTTCACCGCGCAGTGCACGCGCCCGAGCGAGCGCGCCCCGGCCTTCTCCGGTGCCAAGACGACGGCCACGACGCCCTCACCGACGGTGAAGCCGTCCGCCTTCGCGTCGAACGCGCGGCAGCGGCCGGTCGGGGAGAGCGCCCCGGTCGCCTCTCTGACCATCATCCCGAAGCTGCTGCGGACGAGGTGGGTGGCGACGACGAGCGCGAGGTCCACCTCCCCGGTGGCCAGCGCGGTGATCCCGTGCCGAAGGGCGACCAGGCCGGACGAGCAGGTCGTGTCGACCTGCCAGCTGGGTCCGCGGAGGTCGTAGGTGTAGGAGATCCGCCCCGCGGCCGCCCCGCGGCTGTTGCCGATGCCGAGGTAGGACCGGTTGCTGTCGGCGACTTCGTCGGGGTCGATCGTGAGCACGGAATCGGACTCGCTCATCCCGACGAACACGCCGGTCTGGCTGCCCGCGAGGTCCTGCGGCCGGATGCCCGCGTCCTCGAGCGCGCGCTCCACGCAATCCAGGACCAAGAGGTGCTGGGGGTCCATGACCCGCGCCTGACGCGGCGAGATGCGGAACCGGATGAAGTCGGTCCGCAACTCGGCGTCGTCGAACACCGCGGGCCGCTCGCCGCCGCCGTCGAAGTGCGCCGCGGCGATGTCTGCCCGGCTCCGCACGCCCCCGGGGAGGAACAGCGAAGCTCCGACGACATGTGCGTTCAATGCTCTTCCCCTCCGCCACGTCGGCCGCCTGCGATCCGGTCGGCCTCGGCGGCGTGCTCAACTGCCGCCGCGCGTCACCGGTGTGGTGGGGTCAGCCCGATCCGACCGCGCGAGCCTACCCATGTCGACCTTGCCGCTCAACGTCAGCGGGACGCTCTCGATCACGGTGAAGGACCGCGGGATTGCCGCTACCGGCAGCGCCGCCCTGAGGAAGCGGCGCAGCGACTTCGTGCTCGGCGGTTCGGCCGGGTCGGCGGGCACGACATGGGCGTGGAGCCCTTCGGTCGCGTCGTAGCTGACGACCGCGGTGCGCACCTGCGGGTGCCGCCGCAGCGCGGCCTCCACCTCGCCGAGTTCGATCCGTTGCCCGTGCAGCTTGATCTGGCGGTCTTCGCGCCCGAGGAACTCGATGTCACCGGAGGGGAGCCGCCGAACCCGGTCGCCGGTCCGGTACGCGACCGCGCTGCCCCCGGCAGGACGGCAGTGGGCGGGCAGCGGCACGAACCGCGAGCGGGTCGAGTCCGGGGCGCCGATGTACCCGAGCGCGACGCACTGCCCCCAGACGAGCAGCTCACCCGGCTCGCCTGCGGGCACCGCGCCGAGGACCTCGTCGACCACCTCCACCGAAACCCCGCCGAGCGGCGTGCCGAGCGGCACCGTGGCGCTCGAGCGGTGTTCCGCCCGGTCCGGGTCGACGGGATAGGTCAGCACCCCGATCGTGGTCTCGGACGGACCGTAGTGGTTGAGCACCTCGCAGGTGCCGTTCGCCCGAACCTGGTCGACGAGGTCCCACGTCAGGGCTTCCCCACCGAAGATCATGAGCTTGCGGGGGAGCACGTCGCGGGCGCCGGCGCCCAGATGCACGGAGATGTGCGACGGCGTCGATTTGAGCACGTCCACCGCGTGTGAGCGCATGTAGCGGCCCAGCGCGAGCGGGTCCATCATCGTGGGCTTGTCCACGAGGTGCACGGCATCACCCGACACCAGCGCCGGGAAGATCGCGGTGTGCCCGAGGTCGGTCGCGAAGCTCGTCACGCTGGCGAAGGAGAGCTGTTCGCCCGTCGACCTGACGTCCTCCAACGATTCCGCCACCCGCGCCGCGTAGTTGTCGAGCGCCCGGTGGGGAACCGCCACCGCTTTGGGGGTTCCCGTCGACCCCGACGTGAAGACGACGTAGGCGGTGTCGTCGCGGTCTGGCGATGCCATCGCAGGTGCCGGGGCCTCCACACCGCGGAGCCGCACTGTCGGCACTCCGTCGACGGTGTCCGACTCCGAGCCGTCCACGAGCCACGTCGCGAGAGAAGCCCGGATCTGTCCGCGCCGCCGTTCGGGAGGCTCGTCGACATCGATGATCGCGAACGGCGCTCCCACCCACATCGCCGCGAGCGCGGCGACAACCTGACTCGTGCCGCGTGGAAGCGCGATCGCCAGGATGTCCCCGTCAAGCACTCCACGGCGCCGCATCTCACCCGCGGCGGTCGCGACGCGTCGGACAAGCGCGTCGTACGTGAGCATCCCGTCCCCCGCGAAGAGGGCGGTCGCGCGAGGACGCAGCCGCGCCTGCTCCTCCAGCCTCCGGGCTATCCAGGTCATCGCGATGAACCTACCGCTTCGCCTGCGGGGGGAGAAGACGCGATCGCTGCGGTGAGTGCGCTGTGGCGGCGGTGGACTCACCGCGCTCGGGAAGACGCTGGTCCACCGCCCAGTGCGGGTCTGTGCAATACGGCAACGGCGAAGTCGAATGCTTCCCGTGCACCACGCGAGCGCTGTCCAACGACCACAGGCCGGAGGCAACGACGGGCAGTACGCGGCGGAGGAACAGTCTGGAGAGTGGGCCGAACGAGAACCGAGCTGCGGGCTCGTAGCGGGCCGGACCCACGAGCTGCCGCCGAGTACCGCGTTCTCGGGCCGCAGCACGAGCAGCTAGGCCTCCTCCGTCGCCTGGCTGCGGGACAGCGCCGACGGGACGGACGACGAGCTCCGGGTCACCTCGTATCGCGGGGAAACTCGGCGGAGATCGTGGCGGCATTGGTCGATACCGCACTGGCAGGGGCTTGACTTCGGTGGTGGTCGCCCGGGATGACGCACGCGGTGCGCTGCTGTTCCGGGGTTCACTGCTCGGCGTCAACGCCGGACGCTTGTGGCACGCCACCTTCAGCGTTCGTTCACCACCGGTTGCCATCCCCACAACAACCAGATCATCCACCGGCGCGGGTCCGGTGGTCCCCGACGCCACCGAGTAAGGCGTGCCGCGGCCGAACCGGAAGCGGTGACCGGCTGCCCACCGCCTGGGCCGGCCGGACAGTACGAACCGTGGTGGCCGGATGAGGAGCGTGGCGGCGTGCGTCGGGCGTACGATCGTGCTCGGTGTGCCGGGAAGCCTGGTCGGCGTGGGTTCGTCGCCGTCCTGGACCGGGAGCCGCTCATGATCGGGCACATCGTCATCGTCGGCTACGACGTGCACGGGCGTGGCACCCTCCGCGCCGTGCCCGACGACGATCGCCGGCGCGACGTGGTCGTGATCGACCTCAACGTCGACCGCTGCGGCGGTGGCCGGCGCGGAGCCGATTGTCGGCGGCGGCACCGAGGCCGGGGTGCTCCGGCGTGCCGGAGTGCCGGGTGCGCACGCCGTGCTGATCTGCGTGGCGTCCGACGGCGACGCGTTGGAGATCACCTGGATGGCACGCCTGCTCAACCCGGCGGCCTCGATCGTGGTCACGGTGCACGACCACCTGTGGGCGAGCGCGGCGATGGACCTGGGTGCCGACCGCGTCGTGCGCCGGCGGCTTGTGGGCCGCCGGTGGTCGCCGTGGTGCGTGACGGCGCGCGTCACTGGTGCGAACACCCCGCGGTGGCCGAGTTGCGGGAGTGCGACCGGCTGCTGGTGCCCGACCCGTCCGGGACCGCACGGGTCGACCTGTGAGGAAGGAGTCGGTCATGGCGGACAGGGCGGCGGGAACGGCGGTCCGGCCCATGGTGATCGCGGCAGTGGAACAGCACCGCCCACAGGAGCAGCGTCTGCTCCACGACCCGTTGGCGGTCTCGGTGCTGCCGCCCTTGTCGAGGTGGGTGGCGGGACTGGCCCGACGACCGGGCGTCCGCGCAGCGCTGATCAGGGCGTCGGAGCGGGCCGCGCCCGGTGTCTGGGGTGGTGTCGCCTGCCGCAAGCGCTACATCGACGACCAGTTCGCGCGGGCGCTGGAGGACGGCATCGAGTCCGTGGTGGTCCTGGGTGCGGGGCTGGACACCCGTTGTACCTATATCAGACGATGTTCTACGTAAAAGGGGTAACGTTCGACAATATTGCGCTGCTCAATCCCCGCGCTGGGCACAAATACCAGACCTCCACGGATGAGCTATGTAGAACTGTGAGCGGCAAGGCGCCGGTGGAACTTTTCCAAGAAATCATGCAATGGATGATGGGATTGCAGGTTTCCGCCTAATCTTCATTCTGTCACGGTCGTTCTTGAGGATTCGTAGATCTCAATTCAGCTGATGCCGGTGCTACTAACTGCGCGACTTGCCTGGGCGTCTTAGGTCATTCGTGGGTCATCCTCATGGGTCGGACCGCTGGTCAAGCTGTGGTCAGCGGATCGTCTGAGGTGGTGATGGTTGTGGTGTGGAGTGAGTTGGCGAGTGATCTCGGCGGGGTCGCGCTGTTTCTGGTGTGGCTCGTGATCCCTCTGCTCTACCTCGTCGCTGTCGGTAGGCGGTACGTGCGGCAGTGCCAGGAGAACGCGCAGGCGGCGGTTTGGGCGCGGGATGAGGTGCGCCTGATCCGTGAGGAGCAGAGGGAAGGCAGTCATGATGGTGACGCTGGTGAGTGAGGGTGACCAGGGAGAGGGTGGGGAGAAGCCCGTCTCGCTGTTTGATGACCCGAAGGTCGTCGGTGAGGTTCAGGAGTTCGTGGATGACCAGGCCCCGCGGGTGTTCGCGGTGGTGCAGGAGACGTTCGGGCCTCCGGAGGATCTGAACATCGTGGCGTGGGGGATGACCACCAAGACGGGTGTCGAGGTGATCGGCGTGCACGGTGGGATGCGCATGGGGCTGCAGTCGGCGGAGAACGCGCTGATCTTCTACCGGGCCGGTGGGAGTGCGAACCCTCGCATCTTCTGGGTCGGGGGCAACGGTGGCGAGTAACGGGCTGGAGACGGCGCTGGAGTGCGTCGGGCGTGGGTGGCCGGTGGTGCCGGGTGCGCTGTGGGTAGGCGACTCCTATGTCGATCCGGTGACCAACGCTGAGTGCGATGCGCTGGCCTTGTCGTCGCCTGCGATGGCGACGCTGGACCCGGAGGAGGTTCGGCGGTTGTGGCCGTTGTCGGACGGCGGGGTCACGCGGTCGGCGTTGGCTGTGCTGGGCAAGCTGATGGCTGCGGTGGTGGTCGAGCCTGAGCCGGCGCGGCGGGTGGTCGAGTCGGAGGCGTTCCGGGCGTCGCCGACGCCGGTGGTGATGCTTCCGGTTCCGACGCTCGGCCTGATGATCGAGTCGGCCGTGTTCGTGGTGTCGTCGGCGGAGGGGTTGGACGAGAGGTGGGTCTTCCCTCGGGGCTCGATGTTGCCGCTGCCTCCCGCTGTGGTGGAAGGGCACAAGGCAGAGTGGCTGGTGTCGCCAGCCGAGTGCGGCGAGCTGATGAGTGGCCCGGAGTTGGCGGGCCTGTTGGCGCTGGAGACCTCCAACCGTCGTTGACCGCGCCCTGACGGTTGGGCATGGGGTGCTGGACGCCTCCCCTGGCACCCGTGGGACGGGACCATCCATTCGGATGGCGTCGCGCACGGCCGTTTTCGTGCGTTTGGGACGGGTTGGAGTGTCCCGTCCCGGTCGTCACTGTGGCGTGTTTGCGCTGGTCAGTGCCCGTGCGGGAGGTGTCCCGTCGGTCGGGACGGGCTGGCGTGATGGGACAGGGCTCGGGACGGGTAGCAGCTACGTCGTGACACACTGAAATCAACGGCTTGTCAGCGCGGAATCAGCCGGTGAGAGGTGGTCATGCGGACGGCGCGGACGGTGCTTGAGCAGAAGATCTGGGACCGACAGCAGACGCTGGAGGAGTTCGCCGAGTACATCGAGGTCTTCGCGCGGGAGGCTGGCGAACCCGGCACGATCAGCTTGCGGCACCTCCACAGGCTGGCTGCGGGGCGGAGGTCGTCCGGTCAGCCGCTCGGTCCGGTCCGGCCGGTGACTGCTCGGCTGTTGGAGAAGATTTTCCGGACCAGCATGCACGAGCTGTTGGCGGAACCTTCGGCTGCTGGGTCTGCGGGGCACGACGTCGGCAAGGTGAACGTGCGTGCGAACGCGGACTTGGCTGACATGGCGGATTGGTTGGACGAGCGGGCCGGGTGGGCACCAGGGGAGAGCCGAGCGAAGGTTCACGCCAAGCTCGCCACCTTCGAGGCGGGCACGCTGGTCGATCGGCGGTATCGGCGCGCGAGGGTGAGTCGGGAGCAGATCGTTCGTGCCCTCCGCGGGTACTACCGACGTGGAGTCGCGGGGCACGACATGTACCGCGTGCGTTGTGGTGGCGAAGACGTCAGGACTAGCATCCTTGCTCGTCCCGAGTGGCTTGATCAGCCCGCTTCGTTGACGGCGGAGAACGACCGCCTGGTCCTCGCTGGCCGCCGTGATGGTCTACGCGCTGCCCTGAGTGAAGCGGCGGCGGAAGCGGCTGTGGCACGGCTCGCGGAGTGGGCCGCGCTGGACGTGCGGGTCATGAACCTGCCGCTCTACCGGCTGCTGCGCGTAGACGTCGGCTCGGCCATCGAAGGCACAGTGGGGTTGGTGGACTTCGCCGAGTACGCGTTGACGGCGGACCTGCTCGAAGCCGAGCTGGTCGAGGCGGTGGTCTCTGGTGCTGGTACGGCTGCGCTACCGCTTCGGGACGAGTTCTTGCCGAATCTCGATGCGGTGCTCGACCTACCGGGACGCGTGTGCGCAGGCGGTGTGCTGGCGTTGTGTGCGATCGCCCGCCCGCGTGATCCATACCGTGGGGCGCCGGACTACGCGCTGCTGGTGCAGGAGCGGTCCGGGCAGGTGCTCAACGCGTCTGGGCGGCTGGCCGTCGTACCGAAGGGCTTCCACCAGCCGTTGACCGATGTGCGTGCTGACGCTCGGGTCAGCGCCACCCTGCTCCGTGAGCTGGAAGAGGAGCTGTTCGGCCGCGAGGAGGTGGACACCACGGTGGGGAAGGGCCGCGCTGCTGCGCCGATGCATCCTGGGCGGTGGTCTGCGCCGATGCGGTGGCTGCGCGAAGATCCGAGCAGGATGAGGACGGAGTGCACCGGGTTTGGGTTCAATCTGGTGAGCGGGAACTACGAGTTCGCCAGTCTTGTGGTTATTGAGGACGAGGAGTTCTGGACGCGCTTCGGTGGGGCGGTCGAGGCCAACTGGGAAGCGTCAGGGTTGCGCTTGTATTCGAGCCTTGACGACGAATTGATCACCGATTTGGTGACGCACGAGTCCTGGAGCAACGAAGGGCTGTTCGCGTTGCTCCAAGGACTTCGGCGGCTTGTGGAGATCGGTGGCCGGCGGGTGAAGCTGCCGACGATCGAGGTGTCAGGTCTGTGACGGCCAGCGGACCGTGAGGACGGTCGAGTCTTCGAGCGCTTCCCACGAGTGGTCGACGCCGGCACCCCACATCACGTAGTCGCCGGGGCGGGTCATGGTGGTGTTGCCCTCGGTGGTGTCAACGCGGAAGTTGCCCTGTACCAACAGAACCAGGGTGGTTCGCTGATCGTCGGACGTCCACTCGACACGCTTTTCACCAGCCGGGTGGTTGAACCACTTGACCTCGACGTCCTTCTGGGACCGGACGCCCTCTGACGGGTCGATGAAGTGGCCTACCAGCCAGCCGCGGGTCACCGCGCCGTCCTCGTTGGCGTTTCCGGCTTGCCAGTTGGCGGTCACTCTGTCTCCCATTCGATCGTTGGCAGGTTTACGCGACTTCCACCGATTTGTCGTAGGCGGCGAAGGCCCTGGAGGAGCGCGAACAGTCCTTCGTTGCTCCACGCTACATCGTTGACCAGTTCTTCCAGACCTTCGGCATCGAGGCTGGAGAACTGGCGCAGGTTCGATGCTTCCCAGTTCGCTCGGACTTGTCCGCCGAACTCCGTCCAGAACTGTTCGTCTTCGATCACGATCAGGCTGGCGAACTCGAAGTTGCCGCTGACGAGGTTCAGGCCGAACCCGGTGCACTCCATCCGCAGGCGACCTGACTCGGCGAGCAGCCAGCGCATCAGCTCCGACAGACGGCTCGGGTGCATCGGGTCCGCGTAGCGCTGGTCTCCGACCGTGTTGTCTACGTCGTCGCGGCCGAACAGCTCCTCTTCCATCTCGCGCCGGAGCGTCGCGCCGATCTGGGCATCGGCTCGGTAGTCGGTCAGCGGCTGGTGGAAGCCCTTGGGGATCACGGCCAGGCGGCGTGCGGCGTTGATGACGTGGCCTGAGCGCTCCTGGAGCAGCAGGAGGTAGTCCGCTTCGCCGCGGAACGGGTCGGCCGGTCGTGCGATCGCGGTCAGGGCGAGAGCACCGCCCGCGCACATGCGGTCGGAGACGTCGAGGACCGAGGGCAGGTCGGGTAGGTAGGCGTCGCGGAGGGGGAGGGTGCCGGGCCTGATCGGCTGGTTGGTGGTGAGCGAGTCGACCAGCTCGCCTTCGAGCAGGTCCATCGTCACCACGTACCCCACGAAGTTGGTCACGCCGATGCTGCCGCCGAGCTTGCGCCTCTGCACGTCGACGTCGAGCAGTCGGTACAGCGGCATGTTGACCATGCGGATGCCGAGCGCCAGCGCTTCGGCCAACCGCTGGGCTGCACGTCCAGCGCTCTCCTCGTTCATCGGCTGGTGATCGTCCGGGGTTACGGTCGACAGCTTGAGCCGGTCGTGAGCCGGGATGAGCGGGCAGTCGAGGTCCAGCCAGTCCGGGTGCGTGAACACGGTCGTGGATGCGCGGGTGGTTGAGCCGAAGCGGGCGGCGTAGCGGCCGTGGCCGGTGGTGGTCGCGCCGTAGTACTCGGCGAGCGCTCGTGCTGTGTCGCGCTGGTTCACCCGACCTCGGCGGACGCCCCGGTCCTGTAGCGCGCGAACGTCCAGGCGGACGAGGCGGGCGGCGACGTCGCGCCGTGCCGTTCCCGGCTCCCAGCGCGCGTGCTGGTCGAGCCAGTCCAGCGCGGCGACGATGTTCGGGTCTGAGCTGAGCCGTAGTTCGGCGTCGGCTGCCGAGCCGTCCGGGAGGTCGAGCTTCGGTTCGGCGATCAGGGCGGTGAACCTGGCCTTGACCGCTGGGTCCGCATGGTCGTGGGCGGTGTCGAGGAGCTGCTGCATCTCGGACTTCGGCTTGAGGTCCGGTTTCTGGTGCCAGCCGGCGACCGTCCGGACGGCGATTCCCAGGTGCTCGGCGAACGCTTCGTTGGTGAGGCGCATGGCTGCCTGGAGTGCGCTGGCGGTTCGGCCGGTCCAGCCCTCGTGCTGGCTCATCTTCTCGCTATCCCCCCGGAGCGATGTGCGCTGGTGGTGCACTGGATGTGCATCGGTGATGCATGGGGCCGAAGGCGCTTCCGCAGTGGAATTGAGCCATGGAAAACAGCTCGCTCCACCAGCGGAAATGCTCCGCGCTAGCGGCGGTCGCGGACGTGTTCGATCACGGTCGAGAGGTCCGACTTGAGGTCGTCGAGGCGATCGGTGATGTCGTTCAACCGCTGCTCGAAACCGTCCAATCGGGACCAAAGGCTGTCGGTCGGGTTGGTGATCGGCTCGTCGGCTTCGGGCGGCCTTCGACCGTGCAGCACGGAGTCGAGGTGCTGGGGGTGCCAGCCGAGCGTGGTCGACAAGGACTCCAGGGTCCGCGGGCTGCGGCGGCGCTCGACTGTGTGGTGCTGGATCTCGCGCACGATCGCTTGGGAGACGTGCGAGCGTTCCGCAAGCTCCCGTTGACGCCAACCCAGCTCATTCACGCGCTGGTTGATGGCCTTGGCGACTGCCGCCCAATCCTCCGACACGTATTCCTCCGCGCTCCGCCTCAGCGCTGAGATTAGCCGTCCTCCGCTGTTCCGTGACGTGACACGGCGCATTTCGCGCCGGGTGCGATCAAACGCGCCTTCCGTTGCGCTGAAATCAGCAAAATAGAGCTGAAATCGTCAGCTCGACAAGTCGAAGGGCTTTTCTGATGCGTAGTTCTCTGCCTTCTTCCGGTTACACGGTTCGTCAGGCCGCTTGGTTGCTGGGCGTCGAACCGTCCACCCTCTGCCGCGCCGTTCGGCTACGCAGGCTGCCGCTGGTGCGGCGGCGCGGCCGGTTCGTCATCCCGGCGAACGTGCTGGTGCGGCTGCTCGACGAGCCCTGTTCGGGAGGCACGCCGTGAACCTGGTCTCGATCGCTTGGGAGCTGGACCGGCTCCGGTGGGTGCCGAGCGCGGTGCTGGCCCTGGTCGTGGAACGCGACGGACTGTGCATGGAGACGTTCCCGGACCTGCCGCCGTGGGTGGACGAGGAGATGACCGATCGGGAGCTGGCCGCGCGCATGTGTGCCGGCTGCCCGGTGCGGGACGAGTGCTTGGAACTGGCGTTGCGCACGGCCGGTGCGGACACGGTGGGCGTGTGGGGCGGGCTGGCTGCCGATGATCGACGCGAGCTGTACCCGCACTGGCTGCGACGCGGTGAACGGGTCGAGAGGGGGTTGGGTTCATGAACGCTCTCAGCCTCACTCCGACGCAACTACTCGCTGGGCTCGGCGTGGTCCTGGTGTTGCTGCTCGTCTGGCGGGCTGGTGCTCGGCGAGCGAAGGCCGCCGCGAACGCGGCACGGACGAGTGCCCGACTGGTGTCGCTCGCCGGTCGGGTGGCCGTAAACGCGGTGTTGATCGTGTTGGTGCAGTGGGTGGTGATCACTCATCGCGGTGCCGGGTGGTTGCTCCTGGTGGTACTTGTCGTGCCAGCACTGTTCGCGTCCTACACGTTGACGCGGGCGTTGACCGTGACGTCGTACGAGCCGTCTCGTCGTCGGGGTGAGCGGCGATGAGCGAATCGGTCGAGCGGGTGGCTCGGCAGGTGGACCGGCTCTGCTGGACGGGGATCTTGCTCGGGTTGGCGTTCACGATGACGAACGTCCAGCAGTTCGCGGCGGCTGGTGCGCCGGTGTGGTCGCTCGCCTGGTCTGCGGCGTGGCTGCTCGATCCGATGGTGTCGCTGGTGCTGCTGGCGATCCTTCGAGCCGAGCAGGTCACCGCGCGTTACGGCGTCCGGATGGGCGGATGGGTGCGGGCGGCGAAGTGGTTCACGCTCGCGGCCACGTACGTCATGAACACCTGGAGTGCGTTCGTGGCCGGTTCGGCGGCGCTCGTGGTGCTGCACTCGGTGCCGCCATTGGTTGTGTTCGTGGCTGCGGAGGCGGTCACGGAGTTGCGGGACAAGCTTGGCGCGGCCGTCAACGCCGCGCCGAGCGCTCCGCCGGCACCGGCGCCTACGGCTCCGCGGACGTCGTTCGCGGACTATCTCGCGGTGGCTCGGGCGGCGCGGACGGCGGACGTGAAGGTGACGCCGGCGTGGGTCCGGGATGTCACCGGGTGCTCGCGAGGGCTGTCGTCACGGCTTGCTGCGGCGCTCATGGAGGACGGGGGCCGTTCATGAACGGCGACTTGGTGCCCACTGAGCCGGTGCTCGATGGCGAGTTGGTCGGTGAACCGAAGACGTTGGTTCGGCGGTTGGGGAGTGGCTGGCACAGGGCAGGCGTATCACCACAGCTGAAGTTGTCACAATTGCTTCAGTGTTGGTTGAAAGATGCGCTCGGATGGCTTGTGCGTCCGCCGAACCGGTTCGTCAGCGGAGTCGGCAGGGGAACAGTGGTAGCCGCTCGCGCGTGGCGGCGCTGGGTTCGGGTGCGGGACTACCGGGAGGCTGCGGAGCAGTCCGAGAAGTTGGCGGACAAGTTCGTGGAGATTCGCGCCTTGACGCTGTTCCGGTGGAAGGTGACCGGTGCTGTGGTCGGGGCTGTCGCGGCGGTGCTGCTCGTGCTGCACGTGCTCTACGGCGGGATTGTCTTGTGGAGTGCGGCTGGGTTGGCGTCGGTGGTGCTGGCGATGGTGGGGCGTCGGAAGGACGGCTCGCCGGGACGTAAGGCGGTGCTGGGCGGACCGCGCACGCTGGCTTGGACGATGGACTCACAGCTCCTGGTCGACGCGTTCCGGGACGCGAGGCTGATCGGCAAGGACGAGACCTTGCGGTTGGTCGAGCGCGCGGCACGTGTGGGTGAGGGTTGGGCGGTTACGGTCGATCTTCCGGCTACCCGGAAGGCTGCGGACGTCATCAAGCACCGGGATGCGCTCGCGTCGGCGCTGGCGGTGGACGAGGTGCAGCTCATCGTGGTGCGGGTCCGTGGTCGCGGTGGGCACGCGGGGCGGGTGGCTCTGTGGGTGGCGGATGAAGACCCGTATGCGGGTCCGCCGTTGCGGATGCCGTTGCTCGATGTGGAGCGGTGGGACGCGTGGCGGCCGGTGCCGTTCGGGCGGGATGCGCGGAACCGGCGGATTGATCTTCCGTTGGTGTGGACGTCGTTGCTCGTGGGCGCGATTCCCAGGCAGGGCAAGACCTTTGCTACTCGGTTGGCTGCCGCTGGGCTTGTGCTGGACCCGTACGCGCGGCTGTACGTGTTCGACGGCAAGGGCGGTAAGGACTGGGAGGCTGCCGAGCAGATCGCGTACCGGTACGTGTGTGGCGATGACCTTGAGCACGCGTACGCGGTGCGGGATCACCTCGTGGAGTTGGTGGCAGAGGTGCAAGCTCGGTATGCGCGCATGGCCACTTTGGACGATGACGTGTGTCCGGAGTCGAAGATCACGCCAGCCATCTCGCGGAATGCTGATCTTGGGATGCCGATCACCGGAGTGGTGATTGATGAGGTTCAGGTGTTCCTGGAGAACCCGACGCGTGAACAGGTAGGCGGCAAGAAGACCACGCTCGGCGCGTACATCGCAGACCTGTTGACCTACCTCGTGCGGAAGGGGCCGGCGGCCGGTGTGGTGGTCATCCTGGCGACTCAGCGGCCGGACTCGAACACCATCCCGTCTCGGCTGCGGGCGGTGCTCGGCTCGCGGTTCGCGTTGCGGGTGATGGACTGGCGCGACTCGAACATCGTGCTGGGCGAGCAGATGAACACGCGGGGGTATGACGCTTCGACCCTACTGCCGAGTCACAAGGGCGTCGGCATCCTGCGGCCGGACGGCGAGACGGACGCCGGCGCGGACATGATCGCCATGACCGTGCGGACCTACTACATGCCCAACGCGGAGTGGAGGGTGATCTGTGCGCGCGGTCGAGCGCTGAGGGAGGCCGCGGGCACGCTCGCTGGTCACGCGGTGGGCGACGATGCTCCGCGGCCGATCGACTCGACGTCGGTGGTCAAGGCGATCGTGAGCGGGACGGCTGACGGTTGGGTCGTGGATCTTCCGGAGCCGTTGGCGTCGGTCGTGGACTACCTCGGGGACGAGTTGGACGAGCGAGAGTTCGTGCCTACGTCGGAGTTGGTCGAGGCGCTGGAGGTCGAAGCGGTCACATTCGCTCGCGAGATGAGCGAGCTGGGGTGCAAGCCGCTGCGGCAGTACGTGCCGGACGGGGAGACCTCACGGCGGGTTCGTGGCTACCTGACGGCCGACATCCGGGCGGCTGTCGAGCGGGCAGCGGCTGATGAAATCGGCGCGCGGGGCGGTGATCAGGCATGACCGATGACGGCCGTGTCACCGTGCGCCTGCCGGATGAACTTCCTGTGCTGACGCCTGCTACCAGCCGCATACTGCTTGCCATACTGGTCGAACTGACCGAGGTGGAGGTCTTGGACGGACCTCCGGGAGGGGGTGACGGTGACTGTTGAAATCAGCCAAGACCCGTGGACGACGCTGGACGAGCTGCTGGGCGTCGAGGTGGTCGAAGCGATCGAGGACGGTATCGGGCCGGTAGCGGTCTACGGGCGGTGCTCGACGGAGGACAACCAAGATCCCGAGACGTCGCGTGGGTGGCAGTTCGGCAACGCGCGGAAGTTCGTGGAACCGCTCGGTGGTGTCGTCGCTGAGGAGTCTTGGTCGCGCCCGCGGTGCGGAATCACGAGGTCATAGTCGGAAGGCACCCTTGGCCGGCTGGGCCACTGTGCGCAGCAAGCGCGAGCCTGGCAACACGTCCAGACCGGCTACAGAACCTGGCCGGTCATTCCGGTGATCACGGCCAGGTCCCGCAGGGCGAAGTCCCGGCTGGACGGGTCGGTGATGTAGCGGGCGGCGATCGCGCTGGTTATGTCAACACACAGGGTGTCGCAGGCGCCTTGGTGTCGCAGTTCGCGAAGTGGAACACACCTCAGTAGCCGGATAGAGCTTTACGGTGCGGGACAGCCGGGCCGGCACAGCAGTGCACCGCCGTGTCGGCGGAACGAGCGGGGCCGGCGATATCGGCCGGTACTGGCGGTGTCAGTGGTGCCACTCGGCCTCACGGCTGAAGGCGGCGTATGCGCCGTGGTCGGGATGCACGGCAGTGGACGCCGCCCGGGGCCGCGGCGACGTGCCGCGGCCCCGGATCTTGTCGGCAGGTGTGGTCGTGCTGTCCGTGTCTCGGCCGACGGGAGATTTTGCTGCCGCGCAGCAGTCGAACCTCTGGCCTATCCCCAAGCGGTGCAGGTATCGTCCGCGTAGCCCGCGCACGTCTTGACATGGACGGCTCGGATGTCGGAAAACCTGTTCAGGTCGCGGTCGAGGTTGATGAGCTGGTAGTACGCCTTTTCACCGTTCCCCGATGCAGTGTTCAGCCTGACGTCCTCGTGCCAGTGCCAGCCCTCGATGGGGTTCTGCCAGTGCTGGAACCGGACGTAGACCCGCGCGGACTTCCCGTCGGCCGCCGTGTCCTCGACCCGCCCCGTGATTTCGGCGTCGAACACGTCGTTCCAGCAGATCGTCCATGTCGATGTGGCGCCTTTGATCTGCTGTGTGCCTGTGCGGTGGGAGGGCAGGGACCCTTCCCGGCAGGAAGGGAAGGCGGAAGTGCCGCGGTTGATAGTCACCGGGTCTCCCGTTGCGCCAGCTGGCGGGGCGCACAGCACCGCCAGCGCGGCGACGATCGATCCGAGCAGTTCGGCTCGGCGCGTGATGATGGTGCTCATGTAGTCGCCGTTCTCCAGGACCCGCAGGTCTCTAACAGGATCACACGGGTCCCTGCTTCTCCGGCACAGATGCGGAAGGAGACGGTAACGTCCTCGGGGAAGTTGATGTCCTCAGTCGTCCTCGACCCGACTCCGGACGTCGCCCAGACATTGCCCCGGTCGGAGTTGCCTTGCCTCCAGTTCAGCACGGCGCTGTGACCGTCGTAGTTGCCGTCCTGGACCGTGAGCTGTTCCCATTCGCCGGTGTCGTAGAACCATCCGTGTCCGCACAGCCACAGTTGCCCGCCCTGAAGGTTTCGGGTGTAGCCGCAGGACGCCGTCGGAGGTTCGGCCGCTGCCGCCGGTACGGCGGGCAGTAGGACGAACCCGGCCACGGTCGCGAGCAGTGCTCCGTATCGTTTCGCTCTCATGATCGTCTTTCGTGTCAGAGTTGGACGCAGGCACGTCGGGAACCATCGTCGGCGGCACTGCCGTACGTGGAACGAAGGCACAGCGAGCTGCCCGCCCGGAACGTCCTGTCCACCACGAAGGTGCGGTACTCGACCTTCGCGGGCCATCCGTACACCCCGTCGACGTCACACCGTCCGGTGCCGCGAAGCGCGTAGGCCGCGCCGCTGTTCAGCGTGCCGGTGAGGGTGAAGGTCATGTAGACCGTCGCGGGGTCCATATTCCATGCGCCACCGCACAGGTCTTGGCGTATGGCGGAGTCCGGGTAGTACTCATGTGTGGCGAAGACCTTCGACACGAACGTTCCGGTGCGGTAGACCTTGCTGCACACCGTGCCGGTCTTCCCGTTGTCGACGCACACGGTCTTGACGGTTTCCGCCTGTGCTGGTGCGGGAGTCATGACGAGACACGCGCTTGCACCGAGCAGAATCGCCATGACTGCCTGTTTCAGGGATTTGGGCATCTTCACTCCATACTTTCGCGGTGGTTCGTTGACGGACGAGTTGTTTCGGCGCTGCCAGCGGGCTGCACGCCACACAGGCGCCAGCCCTTGGTCCAACGGTGGTCCCGGCACCACAGGCGGCGGTCCGTACCGTAGGTGGACACGTCGTAGGCGCCGTTGGGAGTGGAGCTGGATGCCCGCCCGCCCGGGGAGTGCCAGCCGCCGCTTCCACTCCAGGCGTGCCAGATGGTGTAGTCGGTGCCAATCACGAACCATTCGACTTTGCCGCCACCTTAGTCGAGGGTGGAGTAGGTGAAGTCGCAGTACGTGTAGCCGTTGTACCCGTACGCGGTAACCGGGCACGTCGACGCCGCTGAATCGAGAACCGTATTGGCGGCCGCATCGGCAGTCGCTTTCTCGGCCTTGGCGAACGTCACCACGGGGTACGCCTGTCCGTGTTCGGCGCCGACCGCGGATTCGGTTCGTGTCGGGGTCGCGGTGGCCGTCGGGGCGACGGCGGAAAAGAGCAGTGCCATCAGGGCGACAATGCCTGACAGTCGTCCGGCGGCGGCTCTAGCGGTTCGTTTTAAGGGAGTGGACATGGGACTCCTTCCGGGTCTCCCGTCGGTCTGGTCACCACTTCCACCAGTGGTAGATGGCATTGTTGGCGACCCGGGTCGGAGGCGCACCCGAGCCGGTCCAATACGACTTGTTGTCGTAGTAGTTCCAGTACCACTGCTGGTAGGAGCCGCTCGTGATTTGGGGAATGACCTCGTGCTCGATGCCTTGACCGGCGCGGTAGATGACGGTGTGACCGGCACCGCTCATGCCGACGGCGGACTCGTTGCTCACGATGTCGTCGTCCTCGGCGCCGATCAGGGTCCAGTCGGTGCCCTGGGCCGACTGTGGAGCGTTGTACAGCCAGCGGAGGAAGGGCGATCCTTCGGTCATGTCCTGACACTGGCGCGTGAAGACACCACAGATCCCGGCCCCCCTGGCTCCTTTGTGCGGTGTGGACAGGGTGACCACGTCCTCGATGTAGAGGTAGGGCGGCCAGCCGCTTTCCTTGCGTGCGACACCGGTGAGCGCGGCCCGGGTGACGAGGCCGCCCATGGAGTGCGCGACCACGTCGACCGAGATGTTGCTCTTGGAGAAGGAAGTGTAGATATTCCAGGCCAGCAGTCGACCGAGTTCCTGGATCGGCGTGTCCCGGTCGCCGTCGAGGATTTTTGTGTTGCAGTTGGTGTCACCCCGGTAGAAGCCAACGGTGTGGTACGAGCCGGTCCATCCGTAGGATCTCATGGCGTCGCCGAGGGTGCGCCAATAGCCGTCCCAGCAGTTGTGGCCAGGGGGGTTGCCGAGAAATGAGTACCCGTGAACGAAATAGACCGGCCGTGCCGCGCTGTTGTCCCTGGC
Source organism: Actinosynnema sp. NPDC023794 (assembly GCF_040639675.1). Classification (NCBI taxonomy): domain Bacteria; kingdom Bacillati; phylum Actinomycetota; class Actinomycetes; order Pseudonocardiales; family Pseudonocardiaceae; genus Actinosynnema; species Actinosynnema sp. NPDC023794. The sequence continues at coordinate 51,521 of NZ_JBFAFR010000043.1, forward strand.
CGGTGCGGCGACAGCTGGCCACGCGGTCGGAAGAACAAGCGATGCCGCTAAGGCGATCGCGGTACCGATACGTACGAGAACATGCCTCATTTATCCCCCAATGGGCATTCCCACTTCGAAATGATGTGTCCGAGCAAAGGCTCGGAAGTCGATCCGGATTGGTTCCGTCGACAGTGAAGAGTTTCGGTCGCTACGTCACGTGAAGAAGTCTTCGAGCGTGTTCGGGACATGCCCGAACACCGGACAGCGACAAGTCCGAGTGCGGGGGCACCTCGTCCAGCCGTTGGCGCCGCCACCCGTGTCCCGCCCTGGTGATCGACGCGTGCACGTGCGGGCGGCGACGATGCCTCGTGCCGGGCACCGCATCGGATGCGCCGTCAGGATGGCGGTGGCGGCAGGTCCGGTGCCGCCGGGCTGGCGGCACCGGCCATAGTCATCGTTTCATGCGCGTTGCTGCTCCTGTCGGGTCGATCATCGTGGGACCAGGACGCGCCGTCGACGGGAACGATGCTTTCCGATCCGGACTCGCGATGAGTTCCGCCAAGACGGCTCGTCTCCGCGCCGACCGAGATGGGTCCCGGCCTGGCCTGTGGCGTTGCCCAGCGTCACGGCAACGCGCAAAGAACCCGCTAAATCTGCGTTGTATCTCCTGCTCCCAACCGGTATCCAGGATGAGGGGAGGGGTTGCGGTGGAGGCGGATCGTCGCGTCGTGGTGGGGATGCTTGGTGAATTGGAATTGTGGCTGGATGACCGGCCACAACCTGTAGGGCATGCTCGCCAGCGGTCGGTGCTCGCGGTGCTGGCGGTCGAGGCCAACCGGGTGGTGCCGTTGGACAGCTTGATCGACCGTGTTTGGGGCGATCGGCCGCCGAGCACGGCGCGGTCGGCGTTGCGCGTCTATCTGTCCCACCTGCGCCGGGCACTCGCCCCGACCGGGATCACGATCACCCGCAAGGGCAGCGGCTACACGCTGGCCGCCGAGGCCGACACCGTGGACCTGCACCGTTTTCACCGGCTACTCGCCGTGTCGCGGGCAGCGCACGAGCCACGACAAGCCCTCTCCCTGGTCGAGGACGCCTTGGCGCTGTGGCGGGGTGAACCGCTGGCCGAGTTGGACACCGACTGGGCGCAGGCGGTGCGGGAGCGATTACGCCGCGAACGCGCCGCCGCCGAGGCCGACCGGATCGACTGGGCGCTGGCCTGCGGCCGGCACCTGCGGCTGCTGCCGGAGTTGACCGCACGGGCCGAGGCCGAGCCGCTGGACGAGCGCGTGGCCGGACAGCTGATGCTCGCGCTGTACCGTGCCGGTCGCCAGGCCGACGCCCTGGCCCACTACCAGCACGTCCGGCAGCGCCTGGTGGAGGACCTCGGCACCGATCCCGGCCCGGAACTGCAACGGCTGCACCAGCGCATCCTCACCGCTGACCCCGCGCTTACCCCGACGCAAACCGGCACCATGGTCACAGCCAGGTCGCCGTCGTCGGTGGTGCCGCGGCAACTGCCCGCTCCGCCCCGGTGGTTCACCGGTCGTACCGACCACTTGGCCGCGTTGGACGCCGCCCTGGACCAGCGGGGCACCGTGGTGATCTCGGCGATCGGCGGGGCGGGCGGTATCGGCAAGACCTGGCTGGCGCTGGCCTGGGCGCACCGACATCTCGACCGGTTCCCCGACGGGCAGTTGTTCGTGGATTTGCGCGGCTTCAGCCCGGAGGGCACACTCACCGACCCGGCGGTGGCGGTGCGCGGCTTCCTCGACGCCCTCGGTGTGCTCCCCGATCGCATCCCGGTCGACTCCGAGGCCCAGGCCGCGCTGTACCGCAGCGTGGTCAGCGAGCGGCGGATGCTGATCGTGCTGGACAACGCCGCCACCGCCGAGCAGGTCGTACCGCTGCTGCCGGGGGGCACCGAGTGTACGGTGCTGATCACCGGCCGCCACAGGCTGGCCTCCCTGATCGACCGGCACGGCGCCCGCCACCTGACCCTGGGCGTTCTGGCCCTCGACGAGGCGCGCGCCCTCCTGGCCGTACGCCTGGGCGCGGATCGGGTCGCTGGCGAGCCCGACGCCGTCGACGAGCTGGTCGAGTTGTGCGCGGGCTACCCGCTGGCCCTATCGATCACGGCCCGCAACGCCTCCTCCCGACTCGGCGTCCCGTTGGCCGAGGTGGCCGCCGAGCTGCGCGAGCTGGGGCTGGAGATGCTCGACCACGACACCGACGCCGCAGCCAGCCTGCCCGCCGTGCTGTCCTGGTCCCTGCGCCACCTCACCGACGAACAACGCACCGCGTTCGCACTACTCGGCATCGCCCCCGGCCCCGACATCGGTCTACCCGCCGCCACCAGCCTCACCGGACTGTCGGAGCGGAACACACGCGGCGTGCTGCGCGCACTGAACAACGCCTCCCTGATTGACCGCCACCCCGGCAGTCGATATGCCATGCATGACCTCGTCCGCGCCTACGCCACTACCCGCGCCCACGACCTGCCCGAAGCCTTCCGGGAAGCAGCGTGGCAGCGGGTGGCGGACTTCTACCTTCACACCGCCCACGCCGCCGACCGTCTGCTGGACCCGCACCGCGATCCGATCCGGCTCATCCCACCCGACCCCGACATCCACGCCCAACAGCTTCCCGACTACTCGGCCGCGCTGGCTTGGCTGGACGCCCACCACCCTCACCTGTTGGCCACCCAATACACCGCAGCCGCACACGACCGACACCAGGTCGTGTGGAATCTCGCCTGGACCCTATACACCTTTCACCGCCTGCGAGGGAACCCCCACGACCAACTTGCCGTGTGGCAGGCCGCCATCGATGCAGCCAACCACCTGCCAGGCCCTGCCACCCGCGCCCTCGCACGCCGGCTCCTCGGCCGGGCCCTTACCGAGCTAGGACGGTACGAGCAGGCCATCGAGCACCTGCACCAGGCACTCTCCCTAGCCGAACACCACTACGACCTCAACCAGCGGGCGCAGAGTCACCACGCTCTCGCGCGCGCCTGGGGGCACCGGGGAAATCACCCTCGGGCGATGGAACACGCGCACCACGCCTTGAACCTCTACCGCACCCTCGCCCAACCGGCGAAGGAGGCCATGGCACTCAACGCGGCGGGCTGGTACGCCGCACGCGCGGGCGACTACGACACCGCCCGCGACCACTGCCAAGCTGCACTCACCCTCCTCCGACGCCAGCACGACCTCGGTGGCGAGGCGGCCACCCTGGACAGCCTGGGCTACATCGACCATCACACTGGCCACCACAACGAAGCCATCGGCCTCTATCAGCAGGCACTCACTCTCCGCCGCGCACTCGGCCAGACCTATCTCATTGCCAATACTCTCGACAATCTAGGCCACACCCACACAGCACTCGGCCAACACGACCTGGCGCAGGAGGTGTGGCGGGAGGCGCTAGAGCTGTGTCGGGAGCAGGGGCGTGGGGCCGACGCCGAGCGGGTGCAGCGGCAACTCGACGCACTCGACCTCGAAGGCGACCCGGCCACCGAATGCGCGACGTAGTCCGAACCATTTCGGGCGCTCGCCGGGCAGGGTTCCGTCTTGTCGGTGTCAGGATCGGTCGGGCAACGGGATGACGTCGGAATCGGCGTCGGCCAATCGGTGGTGCAGGTGCCGGGATTGTTCCTCCAGTTCGGTGTTCCGCAGGGCGAGGACCTGGATCCGGTTGGCGTAGACCCTGATCGTCTCCTCCAACTCTCGCACCGTGGCGGCGTGTCGGCTCGCGGTCTGTTTGCGCTCCCGCTTGAGGAGGGTGATCTCCTCGCGTAGCGCGACAAGTTCCGGTTGGTGGGCGTCGCGGTTCGCTTGTGCAGCGGCGACGGCGTCCTTGAACGCCTCGGGCGAGCGGTAGAACGAGTCGCGGCCCACGCCGGCTTCCCGGCACAGGTTGGCCACCGTCAGCTCGCCGTCGGTGGCGGTGGGCTGGCCTGCGAGCAGCCTGGTCAGCGCCTGTTCCAGGCGGGCCTGGGTGGCGGTACGGTCATGCCCGCGTCTCCTCACTGTCGAGATCGCCGATGAGCTGGTCGAGCTCGGCGATGTAGCCGGTGAGTGCGACCCGCTGGAGTTTCGGGACCGGACAGGCCTTCGCGCACGACGCCTGCAGGTCCAGGGCCTGGTCGCGGGCGGTGGTCAACCGGGGCCGGTGCACCGTGGAGCGTCGGGCGTTCGGGCAGCGCAGGCACATGTTGTGCTGCGGGACGGGCCGGCCGACGACAGTGGCGCGCTTGACGCAGACCGCGGTCGTCGCGTTGAAGAAGCAGTCGTTGAGCACGCCGGGGTGCAGCGTCCTGGTGAGATGCCGCAGCATCGTGCGCAGCCGCAGCTCGTCGGACACGACACCGGGCAGGTCGCCTAGTGCGTTGACCACATAGGTTCGCCGGGTTGGTCAGGCCGCTTGAGGGTGTGGTCGGCCCCAGCGTTGGTGTCGTTCGCTGCGGATGCGGGCTCGTTCGCGGCGTTGGGCGGCGAGGATGTCGGGGTGGCGGGCGTTGGCGTTGCGCCAGCGCAGATGCTGCTGGAGCTGTCTGGCCAGAACGGTGTGGTTGGGGTGGTTCGAGTTGG
>NZ_JBFAFR010000044.1:0-55145 GCF_040639675.1 Actinosynnema sp. NPDC023794
ATCGGGTGGACCCCGAAGTCCTTGGCGATCTGCTCGACGATCACACCGGGCTCACGGTCACGAGCGACCCGCACGACATCGTCGCGGAACTCCCGGGGGTAGGGCTTGCGCACAGCGACATCCTCCCAGCTCACCATCACGGCAAGCCAACTCAGATGTCACCAATCCGTGCAGCAGACCCTCGCGCGTGGAGTAGGTGCTGCTGGTTCCGGATGAGGATGCGGTCGAGGAGTTCGTGGCGGCAGATGTGGATCCAGCGTTCCATGATGGCATTCATGCGCGGGATGCGGATTCCGCTGAGGACGACCCTGATACCCGCGTCGGCGAGGACGGTGTCGAACAGGGCGGGGAACTTGCCGTCATGGTCGCGGATCAGGAGCCGCGCGTGCGGCAGTGCCGCGAGGAACGCTCGGTCGGCGGGGGAGAACCGTGGACGGGCGTTGCCCAGTTGGCGTTCCGAGACGGTGATCTGGTGCCGTAACGCCAGGATTTCCGTGTCCTTGTCCCGGTCGCTCATGGGTAGCAGACGCAGCAGAACGAAGGCGTTGGTCACACTGAGGAGGCCAGTCGGAGCAGCACAGCCGGTCATCATGCCGTGCTGGACGACATCACGCGGATGGCAACCGTGGCCCGTGAGCGCTTCGGGCGCTTGGGCTGTATAGGCCTTTTACCTGCGTGGATGAGGTTATCGGCATGCACAGCGTCGGGGTGGTCGGGGCCGAGCACCCCTTCCCGGTAGGCGAGGGTGGCCTCGTAGAGCGGGATGGCGCGGTTCAGGTCGCCCGCGGCCTGATACGCCTTGGCGAGGTCGCTGCGCGAGCGGAGCGTATCGGGGTGCTCGTCGCCGAGTGCCCGTTCCTGCTCGGCGAGAGTGGAGCGGAACACCGGTATCGCCCGTCCTACGTCCCCCGCCGCCAGGTAGGAGTGGGCGAGATTGTTGCGAGGGCAGAGGGTGTCAGGGGCATCCTCACCGAATAGCCTCTCGCAGTCGGCGAGGACGGCCTCGTGCAGCGGAACGGTCCGGTTGAGCAATCCGCTGAACAGGTAGGCCTCAGCGAGGTGCCCGGCGCCAGATACCTGGTCACCGAGGTGCTCACCTCCGCTGGCGGCTTCGTTCTACCGCACCCGTGGCGGGATCAATCGCCTCGCTGAGCACCGGTGCCGGCGGCAACCCGTCGACACTGGTCACCGGCACCGCAGGACCGCTCGCCTCCACACGTCTGGTCGGTGGTAGGCCGATCCGGTGGTCGCAGAGGCCCCGTTGGGCCGCTGCCCCTGGCCGCGCGTCGTGGCTAGCGTCGACACGTCGCGGCTCTCGGCAGCCGCGATCCAACCGGGGCCGGGTTGCGCCTCCCGACCACGCGAACGAACCGACCCAGGAGGCAGCCGTGCTGAGCCCTGGAAAACGCCGCACCCTGGCAGCAGCCTTGCTGGTGTCGGGGTTGACCGCCCCGGTGACGGTCACGGCCACCGCGACAGCCGAGCCGGTCGGGGCGACAGGCGAACCGGTCGCGGCGGTCGGCCTCACCGTCACCCTCGTCTCGGGTGACCGAGTCCGGACCGACGGTCGGGACGTCGTCTCGATCACCCCGGGACCGGACCGGGAGAACACCGCCTTCCACACGTTCCACCGCGCCGGGCGGCTGCACGTGGTACCCCACGACGCCGCCGCCGCGCTCGCCGCCGGTCGACTCGACCCGCGGCTGTTCGACGTCACCGGACTCGTCGAGGCCGGCTACGACGACGCCCACCGCGACACCACGCCGCTGATCGTGGCGGGCAGCCGTCCGGCCCTGCGCGCCGCGTCCGGTCTCCAGGTCACCGCGGACCTGCCCGCCGGGGTGTTCGCCGCACAGGCGGCCAAGTCCGGGGCCGCCGCGTTCCGATCCATGCTGGACGACCGGCGCGTCACCAAGGTGTGGCTGGACGGCCTGCGCTACACCACCCTCGACCGCAGCACGGCCCAGATCGGCGCGCCCGCCGCCTGGACGGCCGGTTACACCGGAGAGGGAGTCCGGATCGCGGTGCTGGACACCGGCATCGACGCCACCCACCCCGACCTGGCGGGCCGGATCACCGCAAGCGCGAACTTCACCGAGGACGCCGACCCGTCCGACCTCATCGGCCACGGCACGCACATCGCCGCGACCATCGCGTCCACCCACCCGCAGTACCTGGGCGTCGCACCCGACGCCCAGGTTCTCGACGCCAAGGTCTGCAGCAGACGCGGCTGTGCGGAATCCGCGATCCTGCGAGGCGTGCAGTGGGCCGTCGACCAGGGCGCGGACGTAGTGAACCTCAGCCTCGGGGGCGCCGACACCCCCGACGTCGACCCGCTGGAGTCGGCGATCGACCGGCTGTCCGCCGACACCGGCACGCTCTTCGTGGTGGCCGCGGGCAACTCGGGCGCGCCCGGTTCGGTCAGCTCGCCCAGCACCGCCGACTCGGCGCTCAGCGTCGGTGCGGTCGACCGGGCCGACGTGATCGCCCCGTTCTCCAGTCGCGGTCCACGCGCTGGTGACAACGGCATCAAGCCCGACCTCACCGCGCCCGGCGTGGACATCGTCGCCGCCAAGGCGCGTAGTGGTGCGCAGGGCACCCCCGTGGACGAGACGCACGTCGCCATCTCCGGCACGTCGATGGCCACGCCGCACGTCACCGGCACGGCCGCGCTGCTCGCCCAGCAACACCCGGACTGGACGGGCGCACAACTCAAGGCCGCCCTCATGGCGTCCGCGCGGCACGACCCAGCGGCGACCGTGTTCGACCAGGGAGCGGGGCGGGTCGACGCGGCCAAGGCGATCACGACCAGCGTCACCGCCGAACCCGCCAGCCTCGGTCTGGGCATCCAACTCTGGCCGCACGATGACGACACGCCCGTGGTGCGCCAATACTCGTACCGCAACACGAGCGCGGTCCCCATCACCCTCGACCTGACCGTCGAGGCCACCGGCCCCGACGGCGCACCCGCGCCGACCGGGGTGTTCTCCGTGACTCCCACGCGGCTCACCGTCTCGGCGGGCGGCACCGCGCAGGCCACTGTCGTCGGCGACACCCGCGCCGCGCCGACCGACGGCGTCTACTCCGGCGCGGTCGTCGCGTCGAACGGCCTGCGCACGCCGTTGTCAATCGAACGCGAGCCGGAACGCTACGAGGTCACGTTCAAGTACACCGACGACCACGGCGCGCCGACCGACGCGGTGTCCAGCGTGATCAGCGGGCTCGACAACGACTTCTTCGCGTTCCCGCTGCCCGCCAACGGCGTGGCGAAGGTTCGGGCGCCCAGGGGCGATTACGTCCTGGAGAACCTGGTCGTGACCGACGAGGCGCGAATGGCCGTGCTGCCCCAGCCGCTGCTGAGCCTCACCGGCGCCACGACCGTCGAGGTCGACGCTCGGCTGGCCAGGCCGGTCGTGGTGACCCCACCGGAACCCGGTGCCGAGGAGCTGTTCGGCCAGATCCTGCTGCACCGCCGGGTTCGGGGCGACTGGGTCACCAACGGCGTCATGCTCCTGGGCGGCTTCCGCGACGCTGTGTCACTCGCCCAACTCGGCCCCTCCCTGCCCAGCACCGAGTTGACGACCATGATCGGCTCGCAGGCCGCGGGTGCTCCGATCGGCGACACGCCGGTGAACTACCGACTGCTGTACGTGGAGCGCGGTGCGGTGCCGACCGGCTTCACCCGGTCGCCGGTGAAGCGGCAGCTCGCGAAGGTGACGCAGCGCGCCGCTCCCGGCAAACCAGGGCTCGTGCACCGCTACAGCGGCGTCCCGTACGTGGTCGGCGGCGGTTCGGGTGCCAACGCCGGCCTGCAGTTCGGCGCGAACGGCGAGTCCGTCGACTACGTGACCACGCAAGACATCGCGTGGAGGTGGATGATCGAGCGCCTGGGCGACAACGGGATGGAGGGCAGCCAAATCCACCCCTACCGCACCTACCACCCGGGCCTCGAATACCCACAGTGGTACTTCCGGCCCGTGCTGGGCCCCGCACTCAGCCCGCCCGGCTTCCCGAGCCTGACCCGCACCGCCGATCGGGTCGACGTCTCCTTGGCGCTGTGGGGCGACCGCGACGGCAACCTGGGCTTGTACAACACCACGTCGTCCCGCACCGCCCTCTACCGTGACGGTGTGCAGGTCGGCGTGAGCGATTTTCCGGGCAACGGCCAGTTCGCCGTCGCACCCGGGCGAGCCGACTTCCGGCTGACGGCGGACGTCACCGCCGAGTCCGGTGTGACAGAGCTGAGCACCAAAGTCTCCGGCACCTGGACGTTCCGCTCGGACACCGTCGCCGGCACCTCACCCCGACTCCTGCCGCTGACCGTCGTCCGATTCACCCCGGTCCTCGACAACGCTGGCGCCGCGCCCCCGCACCGGGTGCTGCGGGTTCCGCTGGACGTCCAGCAGCAAGAAGGCGGCACGGACGGCAAGATCCGGCGGCCGGCGGTAGAAGTGTCGTTCAACGACGGCCGAACGTGGTCGCGGGTCCCCGTGATCGGCCACACCGCCCTGATCCGCAACGGTGCCGAGGGCTTCGCATCACTGCGGGTCAGTGGCACAGACAGCAAGGGGAACTCGTTCCAGCAGACGGTGATCAGGGCCTACCGGATCGCGGGGTGACCGGTGTACTCGATCGTGCCGGCGCAGGGTGTCCGCGCGGTCAGCTGTCCGCGCGGTGCTCGTACGACGCGGACCAGGAACGTCTCGGCCGCCTCCGGCACCGCGCCGCGCAGCAACGCCACCGATTCCCGCCGCTCGGCCCACGAACGCATCGGACCTCGCGAGCAGGCCGACTCGGAACTCCGGGCTTGCGGCCGGTGTGCTGCTCGTAGGCTCAAGTGTCGACTGACGGCCGGTTCTACCATCTTGCGCATGAGCATCACCTTTGACTGATGCGAACGGTGGTCGGGCGGGCGCCTCGGTGCCGGTCGTAGGCGTGGGCGGACGTGACCGACCCTGTGCCTGCCGATAACTTCATCCCTGCAGGTAGAGGGCGTACAAGACCCAAGACCTCGAAGTGCTCACAGGCACGGCTGCCATCCGCCGTGACATCGACCAGCACGGCATGATGACCGGCTGTGCTGCTCCGACTGGCCTCCCTCGGCGTGACCAACGCGTTCGCGTTGCTGCGCCTGTTGCCCTGAGCGATCGGGACAAGGACGCGGAGATCCTGGCGCTACGGCACCAGATCACCGTCCTGGAACGCCAACCGGGCCACACCCGTCCGCGCTTCTCCCCTGGCGACCGGGCGTTCCTCGTGGCACTGCTGCACCGACTCCCGGTCGGAGCGCTTCGCCGGGTCCGTCTACTGATACGCCCGGAGACGGTCCTGCGTTGGCACCGGGACCTCCTCACACGCCACCACGCTGCCCAGTCCCGCCCCAAGCGCCCGGCCGTCCACGCATCGTTCGCTCGATCCGCCTCCTCGTGCTGCGCCTGGCGCGAGAGAACCCCACCTGGGGCCTACCGCCGCGCCTCCTGGTCACCCAAGCCGCGAAGAACCTCATCATGGACATCGAGGACGCGGGCAGCTCCGTGCGCTTCCTGATCCGCGACCGCGACGGGAAGTACCCCGCCCTGTTCGACGCCGTCCTCGCCGACGCGGACATCCAGGTCGTCCTCACCGGTGTCCGGACACCTCGGATGAACGCGATCATGGAACGCTGCGTCCAGACCTGTCGACGCGAACTGCTCGACCGCACGCTGATCTGGAATCAACAGCACCTACTCCACGCCCTGCGCGAGTACGAGCAGTTCTACAACACCCATCGACCCCACCAAGGCATCGCCAACGCCCGACCATTACACCCGCTGCCACAACCGACTACCGATCAACCAGGTCTCACCCACCTCGACCTCCGCCGACGGCACCGGTTGGGCGGCACCCTCAACGAATACCACCACGCTGCCTGACCTGCACGAACGGCATTTCGGCAAGTGCAAGGTCCATTTCTTGGCGACCAGGCGCCGGTGCCATCGAAGGACGGTGGCTGGCGTCACCAATCGGTGCTCGCGCAGCAGCGGGGAGAGTCGGCGAACCAGTGCGGCGAGCACCGCGCGGTCGGCCCACTCCAGCCGCGGACGGGGGTTGGTGCGGCGCAGTACGGCCACTTCGTGCCGCAGCACCAGCAGTTCGGCGTCCCTGGCCGCCGATGACCGGCCGAGTGGGACCAGCCGGCCGACGACCCGGACGAAGATCAGGTACAGCAGTCGTAGTGCCACGCCTCACGATCATGCTCCTACGGCTCATGGTACGCGATCACCGCAGCTCAGCGTCTCAGCGCAGAGTTCTGGAACCCCACAGGTGTGCGCATGCGGAAGGACGAGGCGACCTCGGGCTGTGGCCGTGCTCAGGCGGGCGACTCGCTGATCGGGAAGCCGATCCGGTGGACGTCGTCCGCGATGGCGGCGAGGGTGGTGGCGGGGTTGAGCACGGCCACGACCTCGGTCGTCAGCGGACGCCCGGCATAGAGGTGGCGTACCGCCTCGAGGTCGACCGGCTGCTGGTAGTAGTCCTGCGCCCAGTCCTGGAACGCTTCAGGGCTGCCGTCGATGAGCAGGTCGAACAACCAGTCCGCACCGTCCTGGGCGTCATCGGGAAAGGCGATGTCGCCGTGCCGCCATCTGTCGTCACCCGACTCGCGCCACAGGCAGACCGTCACGCACGGCGTGCCCTCGTCGGTGAACGCGGGTTCGTCGACCTGCGCCCGGAACACCTCCGGCACGGAGTCGGTCACGCCGGGCCACGGCTTGCCGTCGTCGGTGGCGTACGGACTCATCGGCGACTCGTGGTCGAACCCGCGCACGTACGCGCCGGAGGCGGTGAACACGATGGAGTACTCGTTGCCGCCACCGTCCTTTTGGGAGGCCAGTTCTTCGCCGGGTGCCCACGCGGGATCGTAGGAGTGGTGGCGGTCCTCGTTGTCCGGGTCGAGCACCGCGTCCAGCACGGCGAGAACGCGACACAGGTCGCGCAGTTCGGGAATCGCGGGCAGCTTGTCCGCGATGTCGTAGGCGGTCATGCGCACATTCAAGTGCGGCGTGCGGCGGTCTGCTCCGCTGGGGTCCGCTCACGCTGTCCGGCCCGTGCCACGGGGACACGCGGAGGCCCCGAGCGTGCGGTCGGGGGAGCACTTCCTGGGCGGAGTGGTCAGCTCGGAGAGGCGGTCGACGAAACTCGGCCTCATCCCGGAGAACCCGGACTGGTGGAAGCGAGCGATCTGGTCGGCGATGTCGTCGGGGCTGCCGATCAGGGGGCAGGTTCCGTGTCCGGTCGCGAACCGGGCGCGGAAGGTCGCAAGCATCTGGGGCGTGAAGGACTTGGCGTGCAACCCCCGTAACCGCATGAGGTTGTCGACCGCGTCCCAAGTCAGCGTGGTCGTGGGCGTAGTGGCGCAGGTACTTCTCGGCCTCGTGGGGTCGGGTGGCCCACCACGTGGGCCGGTGAGCCGGGCCTGCGACGCTTTCACCTGTCGCGCGACCTCGTCGACGACCCGTGCCGCCGGATCGGGGCGAGCGGCCGCAGGGGCGGTCACGGTGCCGGGACCCACTGGTAGGGGCGCAGGTGGGCGGCGGCCGCGCGCTGCGGGATGCCAAAAGTCGGCATCCTTGGTCTGACCTGCGTGTTGGCCGCCGCAGTGCTGAGGTTGTTGATCAAACCGTATCGGTGGGAGGGATGTCGTGGTCGCAGCACTCTCGGTGCCGGTGACAACTCTGGTCACTTGATTTGCGCTCAACTGCGCGATGTCCGTGTGCGACGTTTGAGTTCTACTCGGTGGCTTTGGGATGGGCACCTGCGTACTGCACCCACACGGTGTGCTTGTCGGTGTCCAGCAGGTACCAGATATGTTCGTGGCGAGAGTTCTGGCCTGTCTTCGGCAAGCGCATACGGGGACTTCGGGATCACCGGTGAATAGCGGCACTCAGTTCACCCGTTCGGTTCCGAAGGAGCGGCAACCCGGGCGAGCAGGTACTCGCACCGATCGTGGTCGACCACGATCTCGTACCGAGACGCGATCCTGTTTACAGATCCCAAGGGGATGTCGTACACGTCCCCGGCGCCGAGGTCGTCCAACTCCAGGTAGTCCAATACCTCGTCGTCGGAGAATCCGTCCAAGATGCGGTAGTCCACGAACTCGCCTGTCGTCCTATCGAAGGTCTCCAAGCTCCAAACGTGTGCGGACATCAGCAATCACCTAGCTTGCGCCCTGGTACCGCCTGGCCCTTCTGTCCCGGCAACTGCTTGCCAGTGTTCGGGTCGAACTCGCCGACATGTTTCGCGTTCTTTTTCTTATTGGTCCACATTTCAACCGTTCCATGCATGGAGTCCCACTCGAGGATGCCCCCATTGGGCAACTCCCACCGTGCCCGGCTTCCGCCGCCCTTCACGGGCGACCCGCGGCCGACATACCGCGCATCGGGGAACCCCGGCAGTTTCTTGCCCGGTGGAGGAGGAGTGTAGCCGCCGTCGTTGTGCACCAGAACCGGTGTTTCGCCGGCGACGACATAGAAGGTATGCACACCTTCTACGCTCAGGTTATACGTCCTCGATTCCGAAACGTAGCGGTGGGTGTCCAGCACGACGGCACGTCCGTTGCCCGGGGTGTTGAGTTCGTCCCCCGTGGACAGGTCTTCCGCATTCGTCCACTTCCCTGCGGTGGCACTATAGATCGGGTGATGTGCTGTCGTTCTAATGGTCTTCGCGCCGCCGGGGGTATCCACGACCACATCGACGTAATGCTTATCCTCGGTGGTTACGTGGACCTGGGTGACAAGGTGCTTCTCACTCGTCGGGACTTCCGGCTCGCTATTGAGCACCGCCTCGCCGACCTTGATCTGATCGATACGTTTGGCGTTGCCGTCGCCCATCAGGATCAGCGTGTCGCCGGTGAAGCTGTTCGGGCACATCGCTTTGGATCCACCAGGCGGCTTCTTCAGTGCCTTGTAGGAGGCGGCCGAGCCGAGGATGCCTTCGCCGAGGCTTCCGTACACGCCGTAGTTGTGGGGAAATATGTCGCCCCACATCTCGCGCTGGCAGTCCTTGACCCGTTCGCAGGCTTTTTCGAGTTGGCTGAGCAGTTCGGCTTCGTCGAGTTCGCCGTAGAGCGCGCGACTGTTGTGATCCTCGCCCAGCAACTGTTTGATGATCTGGCGCCGCAGTTGCGCACCGTACTTGGCGCTGTGCTTGCCCAGTGAGTAGTTGCCGATGTAGTACTCTTCGGTCTCGTAGTCGTACGCGGTACTGAAGCCGCCGCCCCATTCCGTGGTGCCCCAGTTGTCGGGGTTGTCCATGTTGTCCGGGTCTGCGCCGACGTTGTCGTAGTTGGGCATGCCGCAGCCGTCCCCGTCGGGACCGCAGTTGGCGATGAGGCCGGTGGGGTCGCTGTAGGTGGTGGGGTTGTTGTCGGCGTAGGTGTAGCCGGTCCACTGCTGGGCGTTGTTCAGGTCGAGGATGGGGTCGACGCTGATGAAACGGCCGGTGGTGGCGTCGTAATTGCGGGCGCCGATGTCGGTGAGGCCGGTCGCCTCGCTGACGGGTTTGTTCAGGAAGCCGTGGCGGTCGGGCCACGGGAGGCCCGCGGCCGGGTTCAGTTGGTTGCCGTAGGGGTCCATGGTGCGGCGACTGACGGCGAAGCCGACGGATCCGACCGCGAGGGACATGGTGTTGTGCAGGTCGGAGACGAGGTAGGTGGGGTTGGTGTTGCCGACGCGCAGGGCGACGTTCACCCCGTTGTGGGTGTAGTAGCGGGTGCCGACGATGGCGCCGGTGGTGTTGTCGCGGGTCAGTTCTTGGCCTGCGAGGTAGAGGGTGGTCTTGTCGGGGTCGCGGCGGATGAGTTGGTTGCCGTCGGCGTCGTAGACGTATTTGGTGGGCCCGTTCGGTGAGGTGACCGTGTCGAGGCGGTTCTCGCGGTCCCAGCCGAGGATGTGTTCGCCGGTGGGCAGGGTGCGGCGGGTGGTGTTGCCGGACGGGTCGTAGCCGTAGGTCGACAGCGTCTGACCGGATGGTCCGGTGGTGGTGGCGTTGGTGAGTGTGTGGGGCTGAGGGCTGCCGCTGGTGGGGTAGGTGTAGGTCGTGGTGGTGTCGCCTGTGGAGCCGGGCAGGGCGTGCTGGGTCTGGGTGGTGCGCAGGCCGCCGGGTTCGAACGCCCATGACGTCCAGTAGGGGGTGGGTCCGCCGACGTTGGCGGTGCCTGCCGTGGTGGACGGTGCGGCTGCGCAGTCGTCGGTGGCGGTCCAGGCGTTGTCCAGGCGGCGCAGTGGGTCGTAGGAGTAGCACTGGGTGCGGACGGGGGCGCCGCGGCCGGTGGTGCCTTGGGTGTTGACGGTCTTGGTGACGTTGCCCGCGGGGTCGTAGGTGTAGCGGGTGTCGTCGATCTGCGGGTCGGCTTGTTGTGCGGACAGGTTGGTCTGGGTGAGGCGCCGGGTCTGCGCGTCGTAGTCGTAGGTGAGTTTGGCGGTGTTGTTCGACGGGCCGAGGGTGAATTGGCGGGATTCGCCGTAGGGCGTGTAGACGGACGCGGTGACGTAGGCGTTGTAGCCCGCGGTCGTGACGGGTTTGCCGTACTTGTCGTAGGTGGTGCCGATGACCTCGCCGGGCAGGCCACCACGATTGGCGGTGGGGGGCTGCACGGCTGTCGGCAGGCCGGTGGTCGTGTAGCCGTAGGTGGTGGTGTACAGGGCGTTGAGCCCTGTTTCGGCGGCAGGGATCTGGACGATGGTCTTGCCGACCCAACCGGCGCCGGTGTAGGCGCTGACGCCGGAGATGTAGTTGCCCTCGGGTGTGTGCCGGGTGGAGTACCAGGGCAGGCCGACGCCGTTCTGGGCGCCGTCGTACAGCCAGGACGCCAGGAGGGGCCCGTCGGTCGAGTCGGCGTGTTGGGCGGTCTTGCGCCCGAGTTCGTCGTACTTGTAGACCAGCGTGTTCCTGCGGGCGTCGGTCGTGGTGAGGATCTGCCCGGCGAGGTCGTAGGTGGTGGTCGAGGTGCCGGTGTCCGGGTCGGTCTGGCTTGTCTTGCGGCCGAGTAGATCGTAGGTGAAGGTCCAGTGGTTGCCGACGGGATCGGTGAGCTTCTTCGTCTGCCCGAGCGCTGTGTATTCGGTCGTGGCCGTCTGGTGGGTGCCGCCGGATACGACATCGCCGTTGACCGTGGGTGGCGCGGTGTACTTGTGGTTCTCGGTCGTGCGGCCTCGTGCGTCGCTGACGACGGTGGTGGTGACACCACCCCGGGGTGGGATGACGGTGACACGGTCGCCGCCGTGCACGGTCTTGGTGGTCCACGTCGGGGTGACGCCCTTGTAGGCCGTTTCCAGGACCGCGCGGCCGGCTCCGTCGTAGTCGGTGACCGAGCGGCTGTCGACCGACTTGGGGTCGACGGAGATCAGGTTGGTGCCCGGAGCACCGGTGGCGATGTAGCCGCCGTTGGTGTGTCGGACCCGGCCGTGCGAGTCGTGGAACAGGTCCGTGACGACGCGTCCGCCGTCGAGTGCGTCGGTCTGGGACTGGCGGAGCCGGCCGAAGGCGTCGAACAAGTCGATCTTGGCGACGTAGTTGGTGCCGGTCCGGTAGTCCACGAAGGTCTTGCTGGTGACCGCCAGTGGGCCATCTGCGCGCAGCACATAGTCGTAGGTGACGGTGGGGGGGTCGAAGCCCTTGCTCTGACTGGGTTTCCAGACGGCGGTCAGCCTGCCCAACGGGTCGTAGGTGGCGTCGGTGCGCCGTGATCCGACATCGAGGCTGACGACGGGGTTGCCGCGTGCGGGATCGAGCTCGACCGTGTTGGTCTGGTTCTTGGCGTTGGTGGTGACCGTCTTGGTGAGGATGCCGCCGTCGGTGGGCGTGTAGGCCGTGCGGGTAGCGTGGCCGATGGCGTCCGTCACCTCGGTGGACCGGCCAGCGGCGTCGAACTTCGCCGTCGCGGTGGTCTCATAAGTCAGCTGGTCGTTGTTGTTGTCCGTCGCGGCGTCGACTCGGGTCGCGGTGCCGGACGTGACCTCGGCGAGTGTGGTCGACTCGTCGTAGTAGGTGCGGGTGGAGCCCAGGATGGAGCTCTGCGGCGTTCCTCCGGTCGGGCAGGCCTGTTGGGAGACGGTGGATTCGGCGACACGGTTTCGCACCCAGGTGGTGGTGTTGTCGGCGTATCTGGTCGTTGTGCACAGGTCGGGCACCTCGTCGCCGGACTCGGTCTTGGCGATCAGCCTGCCGAGCGCGTCGTAGCGGTGTTCGTTCGTCACCGTCCGGGTGTCGCCCGCGGCGAGGTGGGTGATGGTCCTGTCGCGTGACACGCCGACGACCTCCGCGGTCAGCGCGGGGAGGTTCGACCGTTGTCGGGTGGCGGTGGCGCCGAGGACCTGTGGTTCGGTGACGGTGGTGGAGATGCGCTTTCCGCCGGCGCCGTTGAAGACCTCCTGCTCGTAGGTCATGTCGGCGAACTGGCGGTGGTCGGTGATCTCCTCGTTGAGCGAGTTGGCCACCTTGGCCGGTCGGCGGGCGTCGCCGGGCATGGTGTCGCCGTCCATGCCGCGGAAGTAGGTGGTGCGGGTCAGCGTCTGCTTGTCGTGGACGCCGTTGACGGTGTGGTTCGGGTTGCCGGCGCGTTGCTCGACTTTGCCGTAACCACGGAACTGGCCGTAGGTGCGGTGTTCGGGCTTGACGATCTCGCTGTCGTCGTAGTGCCACGCCGGTGCGCCGAGGTAGGTGTAGGCGGTGACCTGTGTCGGGGAGATACCGTTGCGGTCCTGGACTTCGACGCGGTCGACGACGTACTTGTGGAAGTAGTCCAAAGTCGGATTCTCGTTGAACGGCAGTGTCCAGTAGACCGGGTAACAGCGGCGGTTGTTGTTCGCCAGGTCGGTCGGGACGTCGGTCGCGCCGCAGTCGCGCTGGCTGTAGAAGACGTTGATCGACGTGCCGGTCTCGGTGGCGATGTTGGTGACCCGCCAGTGCACGAGCCCTGGCATGCTGCTGTAGCCCTGCACGCGGTTGTCGAACACCTGGCCGGTGAAGGTGACCGGCGGGACGGTCAGTGACGTGCCGTCCTTGGCGAAGCCGGTCCGGGTGATCGACTGGAGCCAGAGTTCCTTGTTCGCGATGTCCTTGAACTCCTGGCCGAGCTGGTAGCGGTCGACCGTGACCGGCCCGGATCCCTGGTTGTACTGCGTGGTGATCGTGGTGAGTCGTTTGGTGGACCAGAAGGTCGGCGAGTGGTTGTTGCACACCGCGCCCGGCTTGCACTGCTGGTCCTGCGGGGTGTCCGGCCAGCGCTTGGCGTCGTCGGTGGTGAACTTGGCCGGGTCGCAGTCGAACGTGGCGTCCGGCAGGCAGCGCTCGGCGACGTCGAACACGACCTGATTGGGTGCTGCGGCACCGTAGATGCTGCCGTCGACGGTGCGTAGGCCGTAGTCGATGCGCTTGAGCGTCCCGCCGCGGGTGTAGGAGACGCCCGTCGTGGCATTGTTCGCGCCGTAGTGGTTGGTTTCCGGCGT
Organism: Actinosynnema sp. NPDC023794; assembly: GCF_040639675.1. Classification (NCBI taxonomy): domain Bacteria; kingdom Bacillati; phylum Actinomycetota; class Actinomycetes; order Pseudonocardiales; family Pseudonocardiaceae; genus Actinosynnema; species Actinosynnema sp. NPDC023794. The sequence goes on from NZ_JBFAFR010000044.1 coordinate 13,485, forward strand.
GTAGTAGTACGAGGTGACGTTGCCGTGGGTGTCCTCGACGAAGTCGAGGTTCCATCGCCACGCCTGTGCGCAGGACGACTGGGCGAAGCCGCCGGGGTTGTAGCAGGGGTCGCCGTTGCGGGGACCGTAGACCGGGACGGTCCAGGCGGAGTTCGTTTGCTCCTGGTCAGTGTGACCGGGTCCGCGGTTGCGGCCGAAGTAGTAGCTGACACCGGCGGTGTTGGTGACCTTCCAGTACTCGCCGTTGTGCACGCCGTTGACCGCGCCGGTGACCAGTTCGATCCGGGCGCCGCCGTCGGTGGAGGCACGCCAGGTGCCGGTGGCGTCGTCACGCACCAGCTCGGTGGACTTGCCGTCCAACACCATGGTGACGATCTGGCCCGCCCAGCACAGATCGCCGGTCTGCTGTGCTTGGGGCAGCGTCTTGTCCTGGGCGCACGTGCGGTAGGTGCGTTCGATCGCGCCCGGCGAGTAGTCCCAACCCTGACCGAGCCAGGACGACTGGTTGTTCGTCGCCAAGGTGCGGCCGTCCACACTGGACGAGCTGTATGACAGCGCGACCTTCGGCGCGACGGCAGAGCCCGCCGAGGACGGTGGCAGCACGACGGGGTAGCTCCAGTGGAACCCGCCTGCGCTGCCCGAAACCGACCAGTTGCCCGACGGCGCGAGGGCGCTGGCTTCGAAGGTGCCATTGGTACCGCTGCCTGCCGCCGTCACGGCGAACGCCATCGGCCCGGTCCCGGTGGTGCGCGCGGTTACGGTGCGCGCCTGCGGGTCGTTGCTCGACTTCAGGGAGCTCTGGACCTGGCACTGAGCCGCGCCGGGGGTGGTGAGGGCGCAGTCGGGCAGCCGCACGAGTCGGAGCCGGGAGCCGAAGTCCGCGCCGGCCGCGTTGGCGAAGGCGGAGTAGTCCACCCCGACCGACACGTCTGCTTCGTCCTCGGCATCTTCCGGCGTGACGGTGAACAGCACACCGGTGACACCAGCGCGTTGCGTGATCTCCTGGTCGTGCACTTCGACGGCGAATGAACGCGCGTCCTTCTCGGACGCCAGCGTCACGGGCAAGTTGCCCGCCGGACGTGCCGCCGCCCCCGTCGTGACCGCGGCCTTGCCCGGCTCCGGCCAGGTGGCGTCGCGCAGACCGGTGTCGTCCGGTTCGGCCGACGTGGGTTGTTGTGCCAGCGGGAAGTCGCTATGAGGGATCGGTGGTTCCTGCGTCACCAGCGGTGCCCAGTCCGACAGGACGCGGTCGGAGGTGAGACCGACGACAAGCCCGGCCGTCATCATCGCGGTGACCAACAGGGACGATGTCCGTCTCCACCACCCGGGACGGCGCGCGTCCGCGGTTGACGGGCGCGCGGGAATTCCACCGAGCATGTCTCAAGCCCCCCCTGAGCACAGGACCGTGATCGGTCGCAGGCTGGGGAACCATAGCCATCGCGTCGCCCGCTGGGAAAGCCTTTGACCGCAATCACGCCGCGGAGCGCGCTCATACGGCTCAGCGTTACATCAACCCCTGTGTCCTTCGTCTCAGCGCGTCGTCTTTTCGCAGGTAGACAGTGCCGGATAGGGTCCGGCGGCCAGTCGTGATCGGCTGCGCTTCGAGCGTCCGGGGGGACAAGTGTTCCGCAGACCGTCCAGTTTCGCTGTGCCCAGGCGGCATGCACTCATCACCTTCCTGACGGTGAGCGCGGTGTTCTGTGGCATGGCCACGCCTGCGTCGGCGTCTCCGAGCCCTGTGGCACAGCCGCTTTCCGCGCAGCTGGCAGCCGAGGGCCCGGCGGCGCCGCAACACACGCCGACGGAGGCGACGGCGTTGACGGAGGCGCAGCGGACGGGTCAGCCGGTTGCGGTGGTGGAGGAGTACACCGAGACCAGTGAGGTGTTGGCGAATCCGGACGGCACGTTCACCCTTCGGACGCATACCCAGCCGGTGCGGGTGAAGCGGGAGGGTGAATGGCGTGGTGTCGACACCACGCTGACCCGGACCTCCGACGGTGGGCTTGTTCCGGTTGCGAGTCCGGCCGGGGTGACGTTCTCCGGTGGTGGCACCGCGCCGTTGGTGACGATGCGGGACGGGGACAAGAAGTTCTCGCTGAGTTGGCCGTCTCCTTTGCCCGAGCCGGTCGTGGACGGTTCGACCGCGACGTATCCCGGTGTGTTCCCGGGTGTCGATCTGCAGCTGACGGCGAGTGCGGCGGGTTACTCCGAGGTGCTGGTGGTGCGGGACGCTCAGGCCGCGGCCAACCCGGAATTGTCGTCGCTGGGGTTGACCGCGACGACGACCGGTCTGGATGTGCGCAGCGACGAGCACGACGTGTTGAGCGCGGTGGACGGCGATGGCCGGGTGGTGTTCCAGGGTTCGACGCCGATCATGTGGGACTCTGGCATCGATGCCATGAAGGGTCCGGCGCCGACGGCCACGGATCCGGGTAGTGGCAGGGTGTCCAAGCTCGAGGTCACCGCCGAGACGGTCGCGACGGAACCCGTGAGCCGGTCCAGCACGGTCGATGTGACGGTCGCGCCGGACGTCGAGGCGCTCACCGGTGCGGATGTGCGGTATCCGGTGTACATCGACCCGGTGATGTCGCGTTACCACGATGCGTGGGCGGAGGTCACGAGCAGCGGCTGGTACTACTGGAACGCGAACATGGACGCCCAGGTCGGTTTCTGCGACTACTGGCGCGGGTGCGACGGCAGTTGGACGGCCCGCTCGTTCTTCCGCTTCAACAGCACCGACCTTCAGCAGCGCAACGGCACGAAGGCCCAGATCCACGAGGCCTACCTCTACGCCACGCAGGTGCACGGGACGTCGTGCAGCGACGAGTACCCGGTGTCGCTCTACCAGGTCGACCCGATCAGCTCGGCGACCCGCTGGCCGGGCCCCAACGGGTTCGCCCTCGACACCCGGACCTCCAAGGCCGGTGTCGACTGCGGTGGCGCCGGAGTGGTGCGTTTCGACGTGTACGGCACGGCGGTCGGCGCGGTGAACAACAACTGGTCCGAGGTCAACTTCGGGCTGCGCTCACCGGACGAGACGAACCGGATGCAGTGGAAGAAGTTCGCCAACAACCCGCACCTGGACGTGGTCTTCTCCTTCCCGCCCAACGCGCCCCACGGCCTCGCGGTCGGCAACGCGGTCACGTGCGACAACCGGATCGTCACCCCGGACGCCTACCCCAAGCTGTACGCGACGGCCTCGGACAACAACAACCCGCCGTTGAACATCGGGCTGTTCTACGAGATCTGGAACAGCACCGGCACGACGCTCAAGGCGAGCACGGACTCCCCGGTGGTGATCGCCTCGGGCAGCCAGGGGGCGTGGAACAGCACCGCCAACCTGGGCAACGGCGACTGGGCCTACCGGGTCGCGGCATGGAACCAGTACCCCGGTGACTCCACCAGGAACCGGGGCGCCGGCGGGTACTCGAACTGGCTGTGGTTCACCACCCGGGCAGCGCCGATCAGCCAACGCCCGACCATCACCAGCACCGACTACCCCACCGACTACTGGGGCCGTCCGCAGAACCAGCCGGGCAGCTTCACCTTCGACGCCGCCGGTGCGTCCGACATCGCCGGGTTCACCTACACCTTCTCCGGCGCGGGCACCGAACGGGTGCCGGCGACCACCGACTGCGACTACGACCAGACGTTCGGCGCCACCGGCGGATGGGTCGCCAGCACCGACGGCGCCACCCCCGGCAGCGGCGGCCGCACCGCGCGGATCACCGTGCCGCCCACGCTGAGCCCCGGCTACCACACGCTGCACGTGCGCAGCTTCGACGACGCCCACAAGCTCTCCCCCGAGTCCGAGGCCTACACGTTCTACGTCGCCCCGTCCTACACCGCACCGGCTCCCAGCACACGGATCGAAGCCGAATCGCTGACCGCGACCGGCACCGGCGTGACCACCGCGGTGGTCAACGACGCGGCGGCCTCGGGCGGCAAGTACCGCGCCGCGACCACCACCACGGACGGTGCCAGCCTCGCCGTCCCGTTCGCCGTTCCTGCCGAGGGCTACTACAACGTCGACGTGGGTCTGATCGACAACGCCACCGTTCCGGATGCCGCCACTTTCATGCTCGACGGCAAGCAGGTCTCCAACACCTTCCAAGGTGGCCGCGCTGCGACGACCAGGACGCTCGACAAGCAGCTCGCCGGAATGCACCTGGCCGCGGGCGCCCACCGACTGGACGTCAAGATCAACAAGAAGTCGGGCTCCTCCGCGACCTCGTTCAAGGTCGGCCTCGACTTCCTCGACCTGTCGCCGACCGTCAAGCTCGACGCCGAGACACTGCCCGTCGTCTCTCACGACAAACCACTGGCGCACATGGTCGACTGCTGCGTCGAACTGGCGTTCAACAGCGGCGCCCAGGTGCGGTTCGAAGGCGACAACGTCGGCCAGGCGCTCACCTTCGAGGTCACCGTCCCGATCGAGGCCGACTACGCCATCGGCGCGGGCACCACCAAGTCACACCAGTACGGCAACTACAGCGTCAGCATCGACGACACCATCATGACCCAGACCGCCATCACCGCGGCCACCGGAACCCGCGCGGTCACCGGCTTCGTCGGACTCGGCGGCGCCCACCTGACCGCCGGAAAGCACAAGATCACCTTCCGGACCACGGCCGACCACCCGGACTCGACCACCCCGCGCTACCACATCGGGCTGGACTACCTCACCTTCCAGCCGGTCAACAACGTCATCGCGGCCGACTTCACCGCCGCGATGAACAACAAGGGCATCGGCAGCGACGGCACCACCGCCGCCGACGTCAACTTCATCGGCAACGGGCTCTCCGCCCAGACCCTGGCCGCCGCCGGTCTGGCTCCAGGCCGCACGACGGTCATCGGCGGCGCCGCCTTCACCATGCCGCTGGCCAACCCGACCACCGGCAACGACAACGTCGTGGCCATCGGCCAGACCATCCCGTTCCCCACACCGCACCAGGTCAAGGCGAGCGCGGTCGGTCTGCTGACGGCCAGCACCTGCGGGGGCAGCCCGGCACGCCACGGAACCATCACCTACACCGACGGCTCCACCTCGAGCCCCCGGTTCCCGTCCGTGAATAACTGGATCGACCTGCCGTGGGACCCGATCGGCGTCACGCTGCCCTACCGGCTCGCCGGCTCGAACCCGGACAAGACCCTGCAGCCGGTGATCTACCCGATCTTCGTGCCCGCGGATCCGACCAAGACGGTGAAGTCGATCTCCCTGCCCAACTACGGGTCGTCGCTGCTGCCGAACACCTGCGCGCCCGCCCTGCACGTGCTGTCCATCGCGCCACGACCGGTCGACACCGGCTGGGTCGGCGCCTGGGCCGCACCATCCGACGCCGCCGTCGTCCCACCCGGCGGACACGGGTTCGCCGACAAGACACTGCGCACCGTGCTACGGCCCACCGTGACCGGCGGCCAGACCAGGGTGAAGCTGTCCAACGCGCTGAGCACCACACCCGTCACCATCGACGCCGCGAGCATCGCAGCCCAGATCGGCACCGACTCCACAACCGGCCCCGCCACCACCCTGCGGTTCTCCGGCGCCGCCACCGTCACCCTGCCCGCAGGCGGTGAGGCGCTGAGTGACCCCGTCGCCTACCCGACCGGCGGCAACGGCAACCTGGTCGTCAGCATCCACCTGCCCACCGCCACCGCACAGGCCCCCATGCACGGCAACCCCACCGCGCCGACCTACCTCGCCCCCGGCAACGCCGTCGCCGACACCACCGGCACACCGTTCACCACGACCCTGAACGGCAGCTACTACGTCACCGGCGTGGACGTCTCCACCACCGACCCCGGCGCCGGCACCGTCGTCGTGCTCGGAGACCAACTGTCCGCAACCGCACCTCCGGGCAGCGCCCAGCGCAACACCTGGGTCGACGAACTGCCCGCCAAGCTCGCCGCCAACGGCACCACCCTGCCCGGCGGCCTGATCAACGCAAGCCGCGCGGGCATCCCCGACACCGCCCGCTGGCGACTCACCGACAGCACCGGCACCATCGCACGCGACCACACCGGCAACAACCACGCCACCACACACGGCGGCGTCACCTGGAGCACCGAACACAACGGCTCCGCCGTGCTCGACGGCACCACCGGCCACCTCGAAACCAGCGGCAAGGTACTCGACACCACCAAGAACCTCAGCGTCTCCGCCTGGGTCAAGATCCGATCCCACGCCACCGACCAGAGCGCCGTCAGCCAGGACGGCACCACCACCAGCGCCCTCCGACTCCACTACGACGCCACCGCACGCCGCTGGGCCTTCACCACCCGCTCCGCGGACTCCACCACAACCACGCCCCGGCAGGTCCTGTCGAAGAACGAACCCGCACTCAACACCTGGACCCACCTCACCGCCACCTACGACGCACACAGCCGAATGGCCCGCCTCTACGTCAACGGCGCCCTCGAAGCCTCGACAGGCGACGTCGCACCGTTCGACGCCACCGGGCAGTTCGCCATCGGACGCGCCCGCCACGCCGGCAACGACACAGCCTTCCTCAACGGATCCATCGCCGACGTACGCGTCCAACAGTGGACCATCACCCGCAACGACGTCGTCTTCGCCTACAACCAACCCGACTTCGGCACCTACCCCCACACCGGCGCCATCGGAGCGGGCAACGCCCGCACCGACCTCCACCGCACCGCACTGAGCGCCCCCAACACCCGCACCGTCCTCGTCGCCGCCGGAGCCAACAGCCTCCTCCGCGGCGCCACCGCCACCGACGTCCGAGCAGGCCTCACCGCACTCACCAGCGCCAACAGCCCGGACGGCCTCAAGGATGACCAACGCCCGGACGGCACCGCGATCCACGTCATCCTCACCACCGTGCCACCGCTCGGACTCGACGCCAACGACCCACGCGAAACACAACGCCGTCAGCTCAATCAGGACATCATGGCCGACTTCCTCCTATACGAAGCCGACTACGCGGTCGACTTCGACGAAGCCGTCCGCGACCCCTCCAACCCCAACCGCATCGCACCGCAATACCTCACCAACGGCGTCCCCAACGAGGCCTACCACCACCAAATCGCCCAATACCTCGCCGACGCCATCAACGACTTCCCACCACGAGCAGAACTCTGACCGACCGGGGGAGTGAGGTTGAACAGCTTGCCGACAGGGGCAGCGCTGCCGGGCGCACCGGCCTGCGGAGTGGGCGCCACCATGCGTGGAGGTCGTCGCAGTCCCGTCTCGTCGGTGTGATCGTGCCGTCGCTCGCTTGGGATCGGCGAGCGATCCGAGCAAGGCTCGCACGCATTCTCGAGGACGTGCATCGTGCGCTGCTCAAGCTCCCTCAGCCCCCGTGCGCCACGCCGCGTACAACCCCAGCGCCGCCTTCAACCGCTCGCGCCTGGCGAACAGCGCCACCTCCCGCTTGGCGGGGCGATGCGGATGGACTACGCGCTGTTGTCCCGGATGCAGCTGCAGTCCATCAGCGACCAGCAGGACCCGCTGCGCTACCCGCCGATCGCGGTGGCGGCCCCGATGCCGGTGCTGCCGGAGCAGTCAGCGAGCTGGACCTATCCGCAACCGGACATGTCCGCCGAGCAGGTGGCGTTCACGCTGGTCACCAGGATGCTCGGGCGGCTCTACCTGTCCGGGCACCTGGACCACATCGACGCCGGACAACTCGACGCGGTGCGCGAAGCCCGTGCGCGTCCACCGGGACCTCCGAGCCGACCTGGCCAGGGCCGTGCCGGTGTGGCCGCTCGGCCTGCCCGGCTGGGACGACCCGTGGCTCAGCCTCGGGCTGCGGACGGGCGACGTCACCTACCTTGCGGTGTGGCGTCGCGCGGAGCCGACGATCCCGTTTCTTCGCGACCAGGCGCCGGTGCCATCGCAGGAGAGTGCCCGGTGTCACCTGTCGGTGCTCGCGCACCGCTCAGCTGTGGGCGTAGCGGGAGCAGATCGATGTCGGCGACCTGGTCGTGCCGCCTGTGGGGTGTCAACAGTCGGCCACATGGCCTGACCTGCGGTTATGCTGCGACGGGTTCGTACTCGTTGATCAGGCCGCCGAGGACTGGTCGGCGGCGTATCGAGGTGCGGCCCGGCCCTGCGGTTGGGTGGTCTGGTCGTGGTGGTGTGAGTTGTAGGGCTTGGTGTGGTCTGCGGTGGTTGTAGTGGGTCGTGTAGCGGTTCAGCACGGTCCGCAGGTGGTGTTGGTTGAGGATGAGCAGTCGGTCGGTGACTTCGCGTCTGACGGTGCCGACGAAGCGTTCGGCGTGGGCGTTGGCTCGTGGGCACCGTGGCGGGGTCTTCACGACCTGGATGCGTGCGCTGGAGAGGGCCGCGTCGAACGAGGCGGTGAACTGGGCGGCCCGGTCGCGGATGAGGAACCGGAGGTCGTCTGTCCGGTCGCCCGAGGTCCATCATTTGGTTGCGGGCTTGTTGGGTGGTTCCTGCACCGTCGGGGTTCGTGGTGGTGCCGAGGATGTGGACGTAGCGGGTGGCGGCTTCCATCACGAAGAACACGTAGAAGCGCTTGAGGGTGACCGCGCAGTCGACGTGGAAGAAGTCCCAGGCCAACAGGCTCGTGGCCTGGGTGTGGAGGAACCGCCGCCAGGAGGTGTCGGTGCCGCGCCGGGGAGCGGGTGGTATCCGCAGGCGCTTGAGTACGCGCCGTACGGTCGAGTCGGCTGCTCGGTGGCCGAGCTTGAGCAGTTCGCCCTGGATCCTGCGGTAGCCCCAGCCGGTGTTCTCCCGCGCCATGCGCTCGATCAGCGCCACGATGGTGTCGTCGACCGGCGGTCGACCGGTGCGATTGGGGTAGGTCCACTTTTTCGCGACCAGGCGCCGGTGCCATCGCAGGATGGTTCCCGGTGTCACCAACCGGTGCTCACCCAGCCGTCGGGGGAGTCGGCGAACCAGCGCGGCGAGCACCGCGCGATCGGCCCAGTCCAACGGCGGGCGAGGGTTGGTCCGGCGCAGCACGGCGACCTCGTGCCGCAGCACCAGCAGCTCGACGTCCTTAACCGCGGAGGACCGGCCGAGCAGAACCAGCCAGTCACCGAGTCGGACGAAGATCAGGTACAGCAGTCGTGACGCCACACCTCACGATCGTGCCCTGGTGGTCCAGCGTGCGCGATCGTCGCTGCTCAGCATCCCAGTGCAGAGTTCTGACACCCCACAGGCTGACCGGCATGCCGCTCGCGGCGACCGCGGTCGGCGTGAAGGTCACCGAGGCGGCCACCATCTGTGCGGAGAAGAGCGCGGAACTTCGGCGTCTCACCGTTGAACCTTCCGAGTTCGCCCGTCGCAGGATCACGGCGGTGCGACCGGCGTGTCAACGGATGAACGCGCCGGACAGCGAAAGTCGCCCCGTTTCGGCCGAATTCCCAGCCGGACGGCGAAAAGGCGGCACTTTCGGCGTTGTCCGGCCGTGCCGCGTTGGGTGTGCGGCTACGGGCGACCAAGGGGCACAGAAGGGCTCACCGACCTTGGGTGCGCGCACATTTGTCGCTGCGACGCGGTCACCGACTTCTCGAAGAAGATCGATCGCCGCATTGAACCGCCCGGGCGTTGATGGGGACTCCATTGCTTGTGGAGGATGGAGTCATGGCCGGAACGTCACGGCACTCGGCCGAGGGACGTCAGCGGGCGGTGCGGCTGGTCGAGGAGCACCGGGAGGAAAACCCGTCGTGGTCCCGGGACCACGACGGAGGAGTCCGCGGAACTCAGGCGCCTCAACCGTGAGGTGGCGGAACTGAAGCGTGTCAACGAGATCCTGCGATCGGCGACCTTCTTCGCGGCGGAGCTCGACCGCCCCTCCCGGCGGTGATCACCTATGTCGACGAGCATGGGGACCGGTTCGGGGTCGAGCCGATCTGTCGTGTCCTGCGTCGGGCAGGCGTGGCGATCGCCCCGTCCACCTACTACGCCGCCAAGGCCCGTACCGCCTCGGCGCGTACCGTCCGCGACGAGGAGACGCGCGAGGAGATTCTGTCCGCGTGGCGGGAGAACCGCCAGGTCTGCGGAGCACGGAAGATCTGGATCGTGTTGCGCCACAGGGGGGATCACGGTCGCCCGGTGCACGGTCGAGCGGTTGATGCGCGAGCTGGGCCTCAGCGGTGTGATGCGCGGCTGTCCCCGCCGCACCACGAACCCGGCCAGGGACGGGCGCCGCGCCCGCGACCTGGTCGACCGGGACTTCACCGCGGGACGGCCGGACGCGTTGTGGGTGGCGGATTTCACCTACGTGCCTACCCGGTCGGGCACCGTCCACGTCGCGTTCGTCATCGACGTCTTCTCCCGCCGGATCGTGGGCTGGAAGGCCGACACCTCCATGCGCACCGCGCTGGAGATGGCGTTGTGGACCCGCGGGCACACAGGCCACCCGATCACGGCGGGGTTGATCCACCACTCGGACGCGGGTCTCTCGCCGAGAGAAGCAGGAGCCGGCACTCGCCGACAGCAGGGAGGTCGTCGCGGCCAACCGAACTGGGTGGTGAAGCTGACACTGTCATATTGACAGTGTCGGTTATAGTCGTGTCGTGAGCGACGAGGAGCTGTGGACGATCGGGCAGCTGCCGGACCGGGTCGCCGCGCTGCTCGCCGACGATTACGGGGGCCAGCGGAGCGGCCGGGTGCGGGAGTTGCCGAACGGGCGCGCCATCCGGTGGTACACGACCATCGGGTTGGTGGATCGGCCGGTGGCGTACCGGGGACGCGCCGCGCTGTACGGGCGGCGGCACCTGCTCCAGGTGGTCGCGGTCAAGAAGTTGCAGGCGGCGGGGCACACGCTGGCGGAGATCCAGGCGGTGGTGGTGGGCGCGGACGACGGCAGGCTCGCCGAGCTGGCCGGGGTGACCCGGCAGGTCGAGCCTGCTGGACGAGCCGAACCTGCGGGACGGTCGGACGACGGTGCCGCGGCGTCCCGCAGCGGGGCCTTCTGGCGCGACCGGCCCGCGTCGTCGCCACCCGCGCCACCCGCAGCGATGCCGCCGGCCGCTCCCGCACCGGTGGCCTCCGCACCTCCGGCCGCCGGCGTCACCCGGGTCGTGCCCGGTCTGCGCCTGGGACCCGGCGTCACCCTCGTGCTCCACGCCGCCGACCGCGTCCCCGACGCGGCCGAACTCGCCGCCATCGAAACCGCCGCGGCACCCCTGCTCGACCTGCTCGCCCGCACGGGTCTGGCCCCGACCACTGGAGAGGACAACGGATGAGCACCCGCATCGCAGTCGTGGGAGACGTCGGGGCCACCCGGCCCACCGAGGACGACGGCCTGGGCTGCCTGCGCACCGAGCGTGGCAACCTCCCGCTGGAAGCCGTCGACGTCCACGCGACCATCACCGGGCTGGCCTCGCGCACCACCATCACGCAGACCTTCCACAACCCGCACCCCGACCCCCTCGAAGCGACCTACGTCTTCCCGCTGCCCGCCCGTGCCGCGGTGACCGCGCTGCGAGTGGAGGCCGACGGCCGCGTGGTGGAGGGCATGCTCAAGGAACGCGCGGCCGCGCGGGCCGACTACGACCAGGCCGTCTCCGACGGCAAGCGCGCCGCCATCGCCGAGGAGGAGCGGCCGGGCGTGTTCACCACGCGCGTCGGCAACATCGTGCCCGGCGAGCGGATCACCGTGCGCCTCACGATCGTGGGGGTGCTCGCCTACGAGGACGACACCGCCGAGTACCGCCTGCCGCTGGTCGTCGCACCCCGCTACGTCCCCGGCACCCCGCTGCCCGGCGACCAGGTCGGCGACGGCGTGGCCCGTGACACCGACGCGGTGCCCGACGCCTCCCGCATCAGCCCTCCGGTGCTGCTGCCCGGTTTCCCGAACCCGGTCCGCCTGTCCCTGGTGGTGGACGTCGACCTGGCCGGGCTGCCACCCGCCGAACCCTCGGCCAGCCTGCACGCCACCGTCACCGAGGAGACCGCCGGCGGGTTCCGCGTCCGGGTCGAGCCGGGTGCGCGCGTAGACCGCGACTTCCTGCTGCGCTTGCGCTTCGCCGACGCCGACGTGGTCCGCACCTCGTTGGCCGTGCGCCCGGACGAGGGCGGCGAGGGCGGCACGTTCGCGCTGACCGTGCTGCCCCCGGCCGCCGGCGGCGGGCTGCCGAGCCGGGACGTGGTGCTCGTGCTGGACCGGTCGGGCTCGATGCACGGTTGGAAGGTGGTCGCGGCGCGCCGGGCCGCGAGCCGCGTGGTCGACTCGCTGCGCGCGGACGACCGGTTCGCCGTGCTGGCGTTCGACGACCGGCTGGACAGCCCGGACGAGCTGCCCGCCGGCCTGGTCGCGGCGACCGACCGCAACCGCTACCGCGCGGTGGAGTTCCTGGCCGGCCTGGAGGCCCGGGGCGGCACCGAGATGCTGAACCCCCTCCAGCGCGCGGCCGGGCTGCTCGGCGCGGAGGGCGATCGGGAACGCGTGCTGGTGCTGGTGACCGACGGCCAGGTGGGCGACGAGGACCGGTTGCTGCGCGAGGTCGCCACGAGCCTGGCGGGCGTGCGGGTGCACACCGTCGGCATCGACCGCGCGGTCAACGCGGCGTTCCTGCAACGACTCGCGGGCTCGACCGGCCGCTGCGAGCTGGTCGAGTCGGAGGACCGGCTGGACGAGGCCATGCGCGACATCCACCACCGCATCGGCGCGCCCGTGCTGACCGGCCTGGCGGTGCGGGCCGACGGCCTGGCCGTGGAGGAGGGGTCGCTGGCCCCCGCGCCGCTGCCCGACCTGTTCCCCGGCGTCCCGGTCGTGGTCACCGGCAGGTACGCGGGCGAGCCGTCGGGCGCGGTGGAGGTCACCGGCTCGGGTGGGTGGCGGCAGCGGGTGGCGGCGGTGGCGAGCGACAACGCCGGGCTGGCCGCGCTGTGGGCCAGGGCTCGGGTGCGCGACCTGGAGGACCGCTACGTCGTGGGCGCGGGCGACCTCGACGCCCTGGAGCGGCAGGTCGTGAGAACATCGCTGGAGCACGGCGTGCTGTCCCGGTTCACCGCGTTCGTCGCGGTGGACGAACGGGTCGTCAACGAGGGCGGTCGGGTGCGGCGGGTGACGCAGCCGGTCGAACTGCCCGACGGCTGGTCATCCGTCCCCGCGTTCGCCGGCGGAGGCGGCTACGGCGCGGCTCCGGCCGGGATGCCGGTGGCCGGGGCGCCGATGGCGGCCATGCCGTTCGTCCCGGCCCCGGCGGCACCCCGCGCGCGGAAGACGAGGGCCCGTGCCGGTCTCGAAGCGGCCGTGGAGAGCAGCGCGGACCTGGCAGCACCTAAGCCCGTCGCACCCGCGCCGCCCGTCCCCGCGCCGGCGGAGTTCGCCGCGGAGGCGTTGACCGGGCTGCGCGAAGCGCGAGAGCCGGCCGCTGCCCTGCTCGAGCGCCTGCACCAGGCCATCGGCCGCCACCTCCCGTCGTGGCGGGCCGCGGGCGCGCCCGCCGAGGCGCTGCGGACGCTGTCGGACCTGGCCGCGGAACTCGCCGTGCCCACCACCGATCCCACCGAGGTCGACCGCCGCCTGCGGCACGCGATCGCGACGCTGGAGACCCTGGCCGAACCTCCGTCCGGCCAATCCCGGCCGGCCGAGCCCCGCCGGCGCAAGCCGTTCTGGAAGCGGTGACCTCCCGTTCCCGGGGCGGAGCCCGCCTCCCCGCCCCGGAAACGGTCCGCCGCAGACGACGACGCTGCCTGTTGTCGCGGCGCGGTACCGACCCGTCATCGCGGTCAGGCACCCGAGGGCATCGGCCGCGAAGTCGCGCCGTAGGTCGGGGACACCAGCCGATCACCCGAACCGGCGAGCGCCCCTCGTCCAAGTGCGGCAGTACAGCTACCGGGACTTCACCGACGCCTGCCAGAACGCCAAGGTGACCGTACCCATGGGCGCGGTCGGAGTTGCTCCCGGTCGGCGCGCTCCTTCGCCACGCCCCATGGACTGCGGCCATGGCGGCACGGAGAATGGGGCGCATGCCACCGCCGACGCCCGACCTCGTGGTGCACGACGAAGCGTCGTGGCACCACCTCGCCGTCCACTCGGGTGATCACGCCCTCCCGTCCTCCCGGGTCGGATCGGTCACGCGCCTCGCCGCCGCCTTCCGCGACCGGGTGGGGTGAGAACCGTGACCGTCGTGGCGGACCCGGGGCAGCACCGCCGGCAGCGGGTGCGGCTGACACCGCAGCGCACGATCCAGGTACCCGTCACCGGCTCGCGGGAGGCCGAGGGGCCGCTCACCCTCGGTCAGGTCAACATCGCGCAGTGGCTGAGCCAGGTCTCCGACCACTTCTACTCGGTGCTCTGCGTCGAGCTCCCGGTGCCGGCCGTCGCCTCGGTGGACGACGTGGTCGAGACCATCGCCGTGCTGGGCGCGCGGCACGAGGCGCTGCGCACCTCCTACGACCTCGGCGAGGAGAAGCGGCAGCTGGTCGCGGCGTCCGGCACGCTCCCGCTCGAGGTCTGCGTGCTCGGTCAGGGCCGGTGGGGTCCGCGCGACCGCACGTCGGTGGCCGGGACGCTCCTCCGCCTGCTGCGCGACAACCCCGACCCGGATCGGCCGGCGATGCGGGTCGTGGTCGCGGTCTCTCCCGACGAGGACGGCAGGGTCATCGCGTGCGCGGGCGCGTTCTCGCACATGGCGGTCGACCACGGCGCGATCGAGGTCCTGCGGCGCGAGTTCGCCGAACTGGTCGGCGACACCTCCCGCCGGCACGTCGGCACACCCCGCCACCAGCCACTGGACCAGGCGCGACTGGAGGCGACCCTCGCCGAGCGGCGCCGGGCGCGGGCGGCGCAGGTCTACCTCCAGCGCCAGACCTCGAAGATCCCCCGCCTGCTCTACCACATGCCCGACACCAGCCCCGGCGGCGATCCGCTGGCCGTGGAGCTGTCCTCACCGGCCGCCGCCACGGCGGTGCGCCGGGTGGCGGCCCGCACCCGCGCCAGCCGGCAGAGCGTCGTGCTGGCCGCGATCTGCGCTGTGCTGGCCCACCGCACCGGCGACGAGGAGATCGTGCTGCCCCTGATGTCGGGCAACCGCTTCGACCGCCACCTGCTCGACTACGTCGGCTCGCTGGCCCAGGGCACGATCGCCTCCGTCGGCGTCGCCGGGCGCGACTTCGACGCGCTGGTCGCGCACACGTGGACCACGGTCCTGGAGGCCAGCAGGCACGCCCGGTACGACGCGGCCGAACGAGCCCGGCTGGACGAGCGGATAGCCCACGAACGCGGCCTGCTGTTCCGCTACGAACCGCTGTTCAACAACCTCGCCCCCGAGCCCGGTCCCGGTACCTCGCCCGGCGCCTTGCCCGGCACCGACGAACTCCGGGCCGCACTCGCCCACACCGAGCTGCGCTGGCGTCCGGTGCAGCGCAACGCGAAACCGGTCCGCTTCACCCTCAACCAACTCGACGAGCGGCTGGTGCTCGACCTGTGGGTCGAGGACGACGGCGTGGTCCCGCGTCAGGAAGCGGAGTCACTGCTGCTGGCGTTCGAACGCCTCCTGGTGGCCGCGGCACACGAAGACCTGACCACCGCGCGGATGCACGACCTCATCGGGCTGCCGACGGCCGAGCGCTCGGCGAACTGGCTGCTGCTCGACTCGTGCCGGGTCGACCTGCGCCAGGTCCAGTCCCTCTTGGACGACGCCCTGGCCCCGGCCGTCACCCGGGTCTTCGCCGAAGCCAACGGTCACCCCTTGGTGGCCTACGTGACCATCACGGACCACGTCAGCACACCTGAACAGGCCCACGCCCGCTGCATGGCCGCACTTCCCGACCACCCGGCGGTCCTCACCCCACGCCACTACGTCCTGTGCCCCACGGCCCCGACCGACCCGGCGGACCTCGCCTCCTGGCCCGCCCCCCGCCACACCGGCACGGGACGCGCACCCGCACCGACGGTCGAGCTCTGAACGCTGGGCTCGGGTGGCCGCAGGCGATCGCGGCGGTCAACTGCCTGGGTCCGCCGGTCCCGCTCGTTGTCACCTGCGGGTCGGCCGAGTGCTGGGAGCTGGAGGCGGCTGCGATCGGGCTGACGCGCGCCATCGGGGCCGATCTGCTGCCGCTAGACCGAGACGACGTTGTGCTTGCCGAGAATGTCGTCCGTGCAGGTCATGCTGCGTGCTGGTACTCGTTGAGGATGCCGCCGAGTCGTTGCCGTCGGCGGATGTCGAGTCGGGTGACCGCTGCTTGGTCGGTGGTCGGTGGTCGGTGGTCGGTTGTGGCAGCGGTTGTAGTGGTCGGGCGTTGGCGATGCCTTGGTGGGGTCTGTGGGTGTTGTAGAAGTGCTCGTACTGGCGTAGCGCGTGGAGTAGGCGCTGCTGGTTCCGGATGAGGGTGCGGTCGAGGAGTTCGTGGCGGCAGCTGCAGATCCAGCGTTCCATGATGGCATTCATGCGCGGGATGCGGATTCCGCTGAAGACGACCCGGACGCCCGCGTCGGCGAGCACGGAGTCGAACAGGGCGGGGAACTTGCCGTCATGGTCGCGGATCAGGAACCGCGCGTGTCGACCTTCGTCTTCGAGGTCCATCACGAGGTTCCTGGCGGCTGGGGCGACCCAGGAGGCGGTCGGGTGCGCGGTGGCGAATCCGGCGGTTGGCGTGCTCGATGACCGCGAGCACGTACAGGCGGGCTCCGCTCAACGTGCGGGTCTCGAAGAAGTCGCAGGCCCGTAGCGCTTCGGCCTGTGAGCGGAGGAAGGCCGACCAGGTCGTCGTGGTGCGCTCGGGCGCCGGGTCGACCCCGGCGTCCCGGAGGATCTGCCACACCGTGGAGGCGGCGACCTTGATGCCGAGGACGAGGAGTTCTCCGTGGGTGCGGCGGTGGCCCCTGGTCGGAGTCGACGAAGCGCTTGCACCGGGAGTCGGTGCGGCAGTGCCGCGAGGAACGCCCGGTCGGCGGGGGAGAACCGTGGACGGGCGTTGCCCAGTTGGCGTTCCGAGACGGTGATCTGGTGCCGTAACGCCAGGATTTCCGTGTCCTTGTCCCGGTCGCTCATGGGTAGCAGACGCAGCAGAACGAAGGCGTTGGTCACACTGAGGGAGGCCAGTCGGAGCAGCACAGCCGGTCATCATGCCGTGCTGGACGACATCACGCGGATGGCAACCGTGGCCCGTGAGCGCTTCGGGCGCTTGGGCTGTATAGGCCTTTTACCTGCGTGGATGAGGTTTTCGGCATGCACAGGGCCGCGTAGCGGTCCAGCACCGTCCGTAGGTGGCGTTCGTTGATGACGAACAGTCGGTCGGTGGCTTCGCGTCGGACGGTGCCGATGAATCGCTCGGCGTGGGCGTTGGCTCGTGACACCGTGGTGGGATCTTCACGACCTGGATGTCTGCGTCGGAGAAGGCCGCGTCGAACGAGGTGGTGAACTGACCAGCTCGGTCGCCGACCGGGATGTCCGCCGTCGCAGTGGGGATCGTGCCGTTCCGGAAGCCGAAGCACGTTCCGTGTTCGAGGCAGATCGTCGAACTGGTCGACAACTTGGGGTCGCGCGCCGACCTATGGGGTGGTCGGCGCGCACAGGAGTCATCGTCCTGACACTGTGCCGGCTTGAGCCGTCGCCCCTGTTCTCGCACTTTCGAGTGAGAGCCGGCAATCGGTGGCATCAGGAACGACTACCACCTGGTCCAGCTCGGATGGCCGCATCGGGAACGGAACGGTGCGCCTGCCCACCATGGGGCGCGATCCGGCCCGCGTCACGCACCTCGCACACCACCACGCCGCCTCGACCGATGCGCGGGGCGGTCCTGATCAAGGCATCGGGATGCGGCCCCAGACGACCTTGCCGGCGTCTCCGTGGCGTACACCCCAGTCGTTGCAGATCGTTTGGACTATCTTCATGCCGTTGCCGCGGTGGGGGCTGATGCTGGAGGACCCGACGACGGGGGTGCGGTCTGGGGTCGCGTCGTGGGCCTCGACGACGAGTTCGGGTCCGCGGTCGGGATGGATCTCGCGGCGCAGCAGCAGATACCGGGGGTCGTCGGCGTGGTCGCAGGCGTTGGAGGCCAGTTCCGTCGCCACCAGCTGCACGTCGTGGACGAAGTCGTCGTCGTGAGGGTGTAGCGCGTCACCGATGCGTCGGCGCACGGCGGCGAGGTTGTCGCACGGCAGGGAGACCTCGAACTCCGCCTGGTCGGCGACACGCCCCTCTTCGGCGTGGCCGTCGGCGCCGCGCTCGTCCTGCGTGACCGTCTTCGCCTCACGCGATCCGGTCGTGGTGTCGATGTCCGGGAAAGGCCGGTGTCGGGGGTGGTCAGGGTCGGCATGGGCGTCGGTCACGAGATCGGGTTGCCCGGAAGCTGATCGGCTCATGCACCGTTAAGCCATTCAGCCTAGGAAGGTCAGGTGCCCCCGGTCGTCGACCAGACAGATGCCGAACGTGCGTGGTGGGGCACAAGCGTCGGGCCCGCCGGTGGTGACCGGCGGGCCCGTGCGCTGTGGTGGTGTGTCAGCCGTGGGCGCGGTGACCCCGGCTGGTGGCGAAGTGGTAGACGGCGAGCACGACGACCGAGCCGAGGATGGCGAGCAGCCAGGTGCTCAGGTCGAAGAAGCTGCCGATATCGGAGCCGAAGACGGCACGTCCGATGAAGCCGCCGATGATCGCGCCGACGATGCCGAGCAGCATGGTGACGATGATGCCGCCCGGGTCCTTGCCGGGCATGACGGCCTTGGCGATGGCGCCCGCGATGAGGCCCAGAACGATCCAACCCAGGATGCCCACAGCGCTTCCTTGTCCTCGTGCCACGCCGACTCCGGCGACGTGGCGTGATCATTACGGGGACCGGTTGCCCACATCGCACGGACTTCACACCTGTCACGGTGATGCTGTGGTGGGTCGACCGCGTCGGCACCGGCGCATCCCCGGACGTCGTACCGGATGCGTGGGCGTGTGCGGTGATGAAACGGTGGGCTTCGTGGACGCCGACGGGGTGGCTTGGTGGGGGATGCGGAGGTGGATATCGGACGGCCGGTGATACGTCCACGACTTCGAGTACTCCGGCCGGTGGACTCCGAAGCGCCTGCCGATCGGGTGTGGTGAGGCCCGCGAATGCGTTCCACCACCGGCGAATCACGCTGAACGCCGCCGCGTTTGAGCCGGCCGCTCTCGTGGTACTGACCAGGACCATCGCTGTCCCGCTCCGGAAGGTGCTCATGCAGATCCAGGTCAATACCGACCACAACATCCACGGTGGCGAACGACTGGCCACCTATGTGACCACCGACCTGGAGAGCAGCCTGTCCCGGTTCAGCGGATGGTTGACCCGGGTGGAAGTGCACCTCAGTGAGGACGCGGGCGGCAAGCCGGAAGACAAGAAGTGCGTCATCGAGGCGCGGCCGGGGGGCAAACAGCCGGTCGCGGTCACCCACCACGCGACCACCGTGGACGACGCGTACGCCGGGGCGGCGCACAAGTTGGGAAGGGTGTTGGATTCCCGATACACCCGCGCCCATGACCACAAGGGCAGCGACAGCATCCGACACATGCCCGCTCCGGAAGCCCCGGAGCGGGTCGGTGCGATCGAGGACGATCCTCAGGGCTGATCAAGGCCACATGGGGCTGTGGGCCTCATCGGCCGAACCTCCGGTCGGACGGCATCACCGGGACGAAGGTCGGTCTTCCTCGCGGACGGAGTTGTCGGAAGGCACACCGTGCGGCTGTGTTCGCAAGTCACCCCACGGAGACGGCGGGTGTCAGACCGTAGGCCGCCGCGCCGGATCCGGGACCGCGTGGTGCCGGCGGGCTCCCAGCCGGCGCGTGATCCGCGAACCAGCGCAGGGTGGCCTGACGCCACACCTGGGTGCCCACCGCGCCGGGCGCGGCGTCGAAGACGTGCTGACCATAGGGGACTTCGATCAGGTCGCAGGGGACGTCGCCGCGGTGAAGCCGGTCGTACAGCCGGCGGGTGCCGTCGGGCGGCACGATGTAGTCGGAGGTCCCCATGGTGAGAAGGGTCGGGGGCGCCTGAGGGGTGATGTGGTTCGCCGGCGTGGTGGCGGCGTACCGCTCGGGGTACTGATCGGGACTCCCTCCGACATACCGCTCGGCGAAGATCCTGGATGGTTCGTTGGCGTAGAGCTGCGCCATGTCGCTGACCGGGTAGAGGGCGCTGACTGCGGCGACCCGAGGTGGGGCGCCGCCGCAGCTGGAACGGAGCTGACCGGCGTTGCCCTTGTAGGCGGCTTGGAGCGCCAGGTTGCCGCCGGCGGAGTCGCCGATCAGCATCAACCGCGTGGTGTCGCCCCCGTACCGGCGTGCGTTGGCCCCGGTCCACGCCAACGCACAGCCGATCTGCTGCTCGGTGACGTCCCACAGATGGCGCTGGTCGGTGGAGAGGGTGTAATCGGCGCTGATGACGAGGTACCCGTGCTCGGCGAACCAGCGCGCGTGCGCGGGCGGCGTGCCCTCCAGTCGGGAGCTCGAGATGAAGCCCCCACCGTGCACCATGACGATGACCGGTGCGCCGGCTCCGTCGCCGTCGGCCTGCCGCCACACCGACAGCGACAGGGCTTGCCCCTCGAAGCGGAGGTAGTCGACGTTCTCGTCGGGTGAGGCGCTCCCGTGCGAGAGCTCCAGCAGCGCTCCCACGTCGAGGTCTGCCTTCTCGCGGTCGGCCACGGCCAACTGCCTCCCGCCGATCACGGCGACGCCCGCCAGCGACAGGACGGCCAGAAGGACCAGCGCACCTCGTGCCCAGGTCCGTCGTCGCCACCACAGCCCTCCGACCACCGCGACCAGGAGGAGGGAGGAGATGGCGAGGTGCGCCGAGAACGACGAGAGAGTGGCACCGACGACGTTCACCGGAGCTGGGAGGAAGGTGCTGACGACGAGGAGGAACACGACGGCCACCACCAGCCCCAGCAGGAGGAAGAGCGCTCGCCGCACCCACACGGTCACGACACCGGTGCTCGTCCGCGTGCCGAGAGCCGCAGTCCGCGCGGGCGGGTCCGCCTGGTCGCCGGGATCTGCGGGCGAGGTCATGAAGGGCTCCTCACAGGCATGGTGCGACGCGATGCTCGATCCCTGACTTTGTACCTGCGGTCGCACCGAGCCGCAGCACGACGTCGGTGCCGCCCGCGCTGTCGGTGCCCAGCGGGTTCACAGCTTCCGGAGAAGCTGTCAGAGGCCAGGTCGCAGGTGCCCTGAGGGGTCGGCTGTTGATCGTCGGCACCGGCTCATGACGCTCTTCGTCATCCGGGCGGTGCCGTGGGATGTCCCCGAACCGCGCACAGCGGGGAGCCGCAGGCGGCGTAGCTGTCCAGTGATGGCGTCAGCACCCGCGTCACCGGCCGGTGACGACCAGTTCCGCCGGACCACCGGCCAGGTGACGACGAAGCAGCATCGGACTGCCTGGTTCTCCCAGCGGCCGGTCCGGTCCGGTCACGGTCGGCGTCGGTGCAGTGGAAAGGCCGGTGCGGCCGTGACGTCGTTCCACACCGGGGCCGGGTTCAGAGCCGTCCGGAGCGGGCGACTTCGCCGTACCAGCGCGCGCTGGGCTTGATCGTGCGGGTGAAGGTCTCGCGGTCTACGGACACCAGGCCGAAGGTCGGGGTCCACGAACCCCACTCGTAGTTGTCCAGCAGCGACCAGTGCAGGTAGCCCCGCACGTCGATGCCGTCGGCCATGGCGCGTGCCAGCCCGGTCAGGGCGGTGCGGGTGTACTCGACCCGCTCGGCGTCGTCGGCCGTCGCGATCCCGTTCTCGGTGACCAGGATCGGCACGGCGGGGCCGACCCGCCGTGCGGTGTGGCGGACGGCGCCTTCCAACGCCTCGGGGTAGAACTCCCAGCCGGTGAGCGTCTTGCGCGTGCTCTCCGGGTCCTGCGGGCCGTCGGGTCCGATGACCACTCGGGTGTACGCCTGGACGCCGATGAAGTCGTCGTCCCCGGCGACGTCGAGGAACTGGTCCTCACGGGACTGGGACCACTGCGCGGTCGGCTCTTCGGCGCCTGCCGCTGCCTGGAAGTTCTGGTTCGCCACCGTCCAGCCGGAGCGTACCCCCGGTAGCGCGGCGAGCTCCTCGCGTGCGGCGCGGTGTGCGCCGATCAGCGCGTCGGCGACGCCCTGGTCCGGTGGGGGCATGGCGCCGGCCACGTTCTCGTGCCGCTCACCGCGCTTGAGCATCGCGCTCATCATCGCGAGCATGTTCGGTTCGTTGATGGTGCACACCCACTCGACGCCGTCGAGGATCGGCAGCACCGACCGGACGTAGTCCCGGAACCGGGAGACGCCGCCCTTCGCGGTCCACCCGCCCGCCGCGCGGAACCATGCCGGGGTCGTGAAGTGGTGCAGCGTCACCACGGGCGTCAGACCGCGCTCGAAGCAGCCCTCGATCATCCGGCGATAGTGGGCGAGCTGTGCCCGCGAGGTGTGGCCGGGCGCGGGTTCGACGCGTGCCCACTCGATGCTGAACCGGTAGGAGTTGAGGCCGAGGTCGCGGACGACGTCGAGGTCCTCGGGCCACCGGTGGTAGCTGTCGCAGGCGTCTCCGCTGCGCTCCGCCATGATCGGGTCCGGCGCGTTCTCGACGGCCCACAGGTCGCTGCCGGTGTTGTTGCCCTCGACCTGGTGTGCGGAGGTCGCGGCCCCCCACAGGAAGCCGTCGGGGAAGGTGGTCGTCATGGTGTCTCCTGGCTGCGGTCGCGAGGGTGTCACGGGCGTCGGTAGGTGCCGGCGGCGATGAGTTCCTCCTGGCGGGCCTGCGCTTGGGCGACCAGGTCGGCCACGGTCGCGGCGGTGACGCCGAGGCCGAAGGAGCGCAGCTTGTCGAGCGGGATGGACAGGAACATCCGCACCAGCTCGGGGGCGACCGACGACGCCCGACCGGCCAGGGACACCCGGCCGAGGAGCGCGGCGAGCACCTGCTGCCCCGCGGGGTCGGCCTGCCACTCGGCGATCGTGGACTGCGCTGTGAGCGGCGCCAGCACGCGGTCGCCGTCGCTGTGCACCGTGGCGCGCAGCCGTACGTCGCGCGAGGAGGCTCCCACGCGCACGGCGTAGTCACCGGGGAGCACGGTCCAGCGCTGCCCGCGCGCGTCCCACGTCTGCAGTTCGGCGGCGGTGAGCGGCAGCGTGACGGTGGCCGTCTCGCCGGGTCGCAGGTCGAGCGCGGCGAAGCCGCGCAGTTCCGCGCGGGGCCGGGTCGGCTGCTGTCCCTCGGCCGGGCCGACGTAGAGCTGGGCGACCTCCCGGCCGTCGCGGTCACCGGTGTTCGTCACCGAGAACGCGACCTCCCACGTGTTCTCGGCCTGTTCGACCACCCGCAGGTCGGAGTACGCGAACCGGGTGTAGGTCAGGCCGTGCCCGAACGGGAAGGCGACCGGCCGGTCCACCGCGTCGAAGTGCCGGTACCCCACGTGGACGCTCTCCCCGTACACGGAGACCCCGTCGACGCCGGGGAAGGTGGGGTAGGAGGGGTGGTCCGCGAGCCGCAGGGGGATGGTCTCGGCGAGCCTGCCCGAGGGCGCGCGGTCGCCGAGGAGGAGGTCCGCGGTCGCCTCGCCGCCCGCCTGGCCGAGCAGCCAGCCCTCCAGGATCGCGTTGGCGTGGTGCTGCCACTGGGCCACCGACACGACGCCGCCGTTGGACAGCACCACGACCACGCGGGGCGCGACGGCGGCGACCTGTTCCAGCAGACCGACCTGGTCGGCGGGCAGGTCGATCGTCGTGCGGTCGAAGCCCTCGGACTCGGCGTGCTCGGGTAGTCCGAGGAAGACCACCGCGACCTGGGCGGCGCCGGCGGCCTCGACCGCGGCCCGTGCCAGCGCCTCGTCGCCGGAGCCGTCCACGGCGTACCCCGGCGCGAACCGGACGACGTCGGCGCCCAACCGCGCGGTGAGCGCGTCCAGGGCCGAGCTCACCCCGGTCGGCACGATGCGGGATGAACCTCCGCCCTGGAAGCGGGGTGTGCGGGCGAACTCGCCGATCACCGCGACCGAGGCCCGCGACGAGCGGTCCAGCGGCAGCACGCCGTCGTTGGCCAGCAGCACCGCCGATCGTGCGGCGGCCTCCCGGGCCAGGTCGGTGTTGCGGTCGCGGATCGCCGCCAGCTCCTGCTCGGAGACGGGCTCCTTCGCCTCGCCGAGCCTCGCTTCGAGGCGGCGCAGGCGCTCCACCACGGCGTCGAGCGCGGACTCGGCCAGCTCTCCCCGTTCGACGGCGGCAACGACCTCGTCGTCGGTGCCGGTCGGCGGCATTTCCAGGTCCAGACCGGCGCGCAGGGCGGCGACCCGGTCGTCGACCGCGCCCCAGTCGGACACGACGACCCCGTCGAAGCCCCACTCCTCGCGCAGCATCCGGGTGAGCAGCCAGGGATCCTCGCTCGCGGGGACGCCGTTGATCCGGTTGTAGGCGCTCATCACCATGGCAGGGCGGGCGGTACGCACGACGTGCTCGAAAGCGCGGAGGTAGACCTCGTGCAGGGCCCGCTGGTCGACCTCGGCGGAGACCCGCATGCGGTCGGTCTCCTGGTTGTTCACGGCGAAGTGCTTGACGCACGCGCCGACACCACCGGACTGGATGCCCTCGACGTAGGCGGCGGCCAGCCGGCCGGTGAGGTGCGGGTCCTCGGAGAAGTACTCGAAGTTGCGCCCACCGAGCGGTGAGCGCTTGAGGTTCATTCCCGGACCGAGGAGCACGTCCACTTCCAGGGCGGCCGCCTCCTCGGCGAGGGCCTCGCCGACGCGGCGCACCAGCGCGGGGTCCCACGTGGACCCGAGCGCCACCGCGGGCGGGAAGCACGTGGCCGGCACGCTGTTGCCGATGCCGAGCGCGTCACCGCCCTCGCGCTGGCGGCGCACCCCGTGCGGCCCGTCGGCGAGCAGGAACGGGCGCACGATGCCCGGCGCTCCCGCCGAGTGCCAGGTGTCGCTGCCCGAGGTCAGCGACGCCTTCAGCTCGATCGGCAGGGTGCGGTCGATCTGGTCGGGCATGGGTGCGGTCTCCCTCGTGGATGGGTGGGTTGGCCGTCCGCAGCGCCCGAGTGCGCCGCAGCCGGTGCGCCTCAGGCCGAGTCGGTGCGCCAGCCGGTCGTGTCGACGCCCAGCAGGGCGAGGAAGTCGACCAGGCGGGCGCGCATGTCGATCGTCTCCGGGGCGAGCAGCCATTGCGTCTGCAGCCCGTCGAGGACCGCGATGAGTTGCTGCGCCGCAGTGTCGGGATCGGGGGCGGACCGATCGCCGTGCCGGTCCACCAGTTCACCGAGGACCGTCGCGAAGTGCTCCCGCAGGATCTCGTAGCGGCGGCGGAAGTAGGTGTGGGCGGGGTGGTTGACGTCGCTGGCCTCATTGGAGAGCTTGGCGTACAACGCGACCAGCCCCGGCGTGCGGGCGTTGCGCTCGACGATGCGGACCGTCTGGTCGAGGTGGCCCCACGCATCGAGGTGCTCGTCGAACAGGACGACGGCGTCGTCGGCGTCGCGTCGTTCGAGCACCTGCATGAGCAATTCGTCCTTGCCGCCCGGGAAGTGGTGCAGCAGGCCCGCGTGGGTGATCTCCGCCTGGGCGGCGATGTCCCGCTGGGACACGGCGAGGTAGCCGGATTTCGAGAACAGGTCCGCGGCAGCTTCGACGATCCGCTCCTTGGTGCGGTCGCCCTTGGTGTACCGGCGGGCGGAGGGAGGCGGGTCGTCGGCGACGTGGTCGAGGTCCGGGCTCGTCATCGTGTCTCCTCCTGGGTCGGGTCCCGGTCGGGCGGCGCCGGTGATGCGAAAGCGTGCTGGACATCTTGCGTGGTGGTGTGCCTACCATGTCGCCCGGCAGAACTTACCACATGGTTAGTTCTGCGGGATCGGTTTGCGGGCAAGGAAGCCCGGCTGCTCAGAACAGGAGTGACCCATGAGGATCCGCAGGTTCCCGACCGCCGGTTCGGCGGGTGTCGTGGTAGCCGCCCTCGTCTTGGCGGGGTGCACCGGAGCCGGCGGCGGGACGTCCGGGCAGAGCGATCCGATCCTCGACATCGCCACGATGACCTTCCCCCAGAGCCTCGACCCGGTGACCGCGGTCGGCGGCGCGCTGCCCTTCTTCCAGGCCACCTACGACTCCCTGCTCAAGCGCGAGGCCGACGGCGCCTACCGCCCGATGCTGGCCACCGAGTGGACCTGGGACGCGGGCTGGACGAAGCTGTCGCTGACGCTGCGCGGTGACGTCAAGTTCGACGACGGCACACCGTTCGACGGCACGGCGGTCAAGGCGAACCTGGAGCGCTTCAAGGCGAGCAGCGGGGCCAACGCCAAGTGGCTGTCCGGTTTGGAACAGGTGGAGGTGGTGGACGCGACCCACGTCGTGCTGCACCTGGACGCGCCGGACCCGGCCTACCTCTACTACCTGTCCGACGCCGCCGGCCTCATGGCGAACCCCGCGGCGTTCGCCGATGCCGAGAAGCTGAAGACCGCGCCCGACGGCACGGGACCGTACGAACTGGACGCTTCCCAGACCACGGTCGGGACGAAGTGGGTCTACCGGCGTGCCGACAGCTACTGGGGCGAGCGCCTGCCGTTCGACGGCGTCACCATGACGGTGTTCGACAACGAGACGGCCATCGTCAACGGGCTGAAGACCGGCCAGATCGACACCGCCGTCGTCCAGGACGCCAACCAGCAGGCGGCCCTGGAAGGCGCCGCCGGGCTGACGACGACCCCGATCAACTTCGACTACCAGGGCATCCTGCTGTTCGACCGCGCCGGTGTGGTCACACCCGAACTCGCCGACGTGAAGGTGCGACAGGCGCTCAACCACGCGATCGACCGCAAGACGATGCTGGAGCAGATCCGCCGGGGCAAGGGCGTGGTCACCAGCCAGATCTTCGGCACCGACTCCCTCGGCTACGACGAAGCCCTCGACTCGCACTACGCCCACGACCCGGAGAAGGCCAAGCGGCTCCTGGCGGAGGCCGGCCACGCGGACGGCTTCGAGCTGAAGATGCCGCGCATGACCTCCATCGTCACCGAAGCCATCGCCTCCTCGCTCAAGTCCGACCTCGCCGATGTCGGGATCACCCTCACGTGGGTGGATGTCGACCAGGGCGACGCGCTG
Organism: Actinosynnema sp. NPDC023794; assembly: GCF_040639675.1. Classification (NCBI taxonomy): domain Bacteria; kingdom Bacillati; phylum Actinomycetota; class Actinomycetes; order Pseudonocardiales; family Pseudonocardiaceae; genus Actinosynnema; species Actinosynnema sp. NPDC023794. The sequence goes on from NZ_JBFAFR010000044.1 coordinate 40,453, forward strand.
CGGCGTGTCTTCCAGAACCGCGAGTTCTCCGGTTTCGTGATGAACCTCGGGCAGCAGGCCAGCGACTGGTTGGTCGTCAAGGACCTCGTGCTGCCGGGCACGTTCAACCTCTTCGGCTACACCGACGAGACGGTGCGGGCGCTGGTGCCGAAGATCCAGACCTCCTCGACCGAGGACGCGCGGGACGATCTGCGGGCCCTCAACCGGAACCTCGTGGAGAACGCCTGGTTCGTCCCGTTCTACCGGATGACCTACGTCCTCGTGACCGACAGCGGCGTCACGGCGACGCCCCAGTCGGGCATGGCGGTGCCATCCCTCTACAACTACCGGCCGGCCGCCTGAAGCCGAGGGCAACCCGGGTCCCGCAGGAGGCCGTTCACCATGTCGAGATTCGCTGCCCGCCGCCTGGCCGCAGGCATCTTCCTCCTCTTCGTCGTCTCGTTCGTCTCGTTCGTGTTGTTGTCGATCCCGACTCTCGACGTGGCGCGGCAGCTGCTGGGGCAGTCCGCGTCGCAGGAGGCCGTGGACGCCAAGAACGCCGAGCTGGGCCTCGACCAGCCGGTCCTCGCCCGTTACGCGCGGTGGTTGGGGGACGCGCTCACCGGTGACCTGGGGACGTCGTGGTTCACCAGCGAGGACGTGCTGACGGCCATCGGGCACCGGCTGCCGGTAACGCTGAGCCTGATGCTCGGCGTCACGCTCGTCACCGCGCTGCTCGCCCTCCTCCTCGGGGTGTGGGCGGGCGTGCGTCGCGGGGCCGTCGACCGGCTCGTGCAGGTGCTCGGCGTCGTCGGGTACGCGTTGCCCGGCTTCCTGGTCACGCTCGTCATCGTGCTGGTCTTCGCCGTGCAGCTGCGGTGGTTCCCGGCGATCGGGTACATCCCGCTGACGACATCGGTCCCGGGGTGGCTGTCCACGGTCACCCTGCCGATCCTGTCGTTGTCCGTGGCGGCCGTGGCCGGCGTCTCGCAGCAGGTGCGAGGTTCGGTCATCGACGTGCTGCGCCAGGATTACGTCCGCACGCTGCGGGCACGGGGGTTGCCGCCCCGGCGGGTGCTGTTCCGCCACGTGCTGCGCAACGCCTCGGCGCCGGCGCTCACCGTGCTCGGCATGCAGTTCGTGGGCCTGCTCGGGGGCGCGGTGCTGGTCGAGCAGATCTTCGGCCTGCCCGGCATCGGCTCCATGACCGTCACCTACACCACGCGCGGCGACACCCCGATCATCATGGGCCTGGTCATGACCACGGTCGTCTGCGTCGTCGTGATCAACCTTGTCGTCGACCTGCTCGTCGGCTGGCTCAACCCGAAGGCGAGGGCCGCATGAGCGAGGCGCTCAGGTCGGACAACCACCCGCGGGCCGGCGTGGCGGCGCCCCGCCGCGCCAAGCGGTCCCGGCGGTTCCTGCGCAACCCGCAGGCCGTGATCTCCGCGCTGGTCCTCGTGCTGATCGGTGGCGCGGTGCTGCTGGCGCCGCTACTGTCCACCGGCGATCCCGACGCGGCGGAGCTGAGCAAGGCGTTCGCCGCGGCGGAGCCGGGGCACCCGCTGGGGTTCGACTCCGCGGGGCGCGACGTGTGGTCCCGGCTGCTCCACGGTGGCCGCAACACCCTCGGAGGCGCGCTCATCGCCCTCGCGGTCGCGCTGTCGGTCGGGGTGCCCAGCGGCCTGGTCGCGGGCTACTACGGCAAGTGGTTCGACGCGCTGGCGAACTGGGTGGGCAACTTCGTCATGGCCCTGCCCGCCATGGTCGTGCTGCTGGCGTCGCGGGCCATCCTCGGTCCGACCATGTGGGTGCTCATGGTCGTCCTCGGCGTGCTCGTCGCGCCGAGCTTCTTCCGGCTCGTGCGCGGCATCGTCGCCAACGTGCGCGGTGAGCTGTACGTCGACGCCGCGCGCGTGTCCGGGTTGCGCGACCGCCGGATCATCGCCCGGCACGTGCTGACCGTGGTCCGGGCGCCGATCATCATCCAGACCGCCCTGGTCGCGGGCATCGCCATCAGCCTGCAGGCCGGGCTGGAGTTCCTGGGCATCGGCAGCGGTGACCTGCCGACCTGGGGCGCCATGCTCAACGAGGCGTTCCAGAACGTCCAGCGCAGCCCGATGTTCATGGCGTGGCCGGGACTGGCGCTCGGCATCACCAGTGCAGCGCTCGTGCTACTGGCGAGCGCGCTCCGCGACGTCCTGGAGGACGGGGACGCCAAGCCCCGAAGCTGCGGGCCGCCCGCCGTGCCCGCGTCGTCGCCCCCGCCACGCCGGACGACGACAGGCCGCGGGCGGCGTTGCTGTCCGTGCGCGACCTCGCCGTGTCCTACGGCGCCGGCGCGTCGGCCGTCGACGTGGTGCACGGAGTGGACCTCGACGTCTCCGAGGGCGAGGTCGTCGGTCTGGTCGGCCAGTCCGGCTCCGGCAAGTCGCAGACGGCGTTCTCGGTGCTGGGCATCCTGCCCGAGGGCGGTCGTGTCTCGCGGGGGAGCATCCTCCTCGCCGGAACGGAAGTGGTCGGGCTCTCCGAGAAGGGGTATCGCGCGCTGAGGGGTGACGTGGTCGCCTACGTGCCGCAGGAGCCCATGACCAACCTCGACCCGGCCTTCACCATCGGCAGCCAGCTCGTGGAACCGATGCGGCTGCGGCTGCGGCTCTCACGCAAGGCCGCGGCCGAGCGCGCGCTGGAGCTGCTGCGCCAAGTGGAGATCGTCGACCCCCGACGGGTCTTCCACGCCTATCCGCACCAGATCTCCGGGGGCATGGCACAACGGGTGCTCATCGCCGGGGCGATGAGCTGCGACCCCAGACTCCTGATCGCCGACGAGCCGACCACCGCGCTCGACGTCACCGTGCAGGCCGAGGTGCTGGAACTGCTCCGCCGCCTGCAAGCCGAGCGCGGCCTGGGCGTGCTGCTGGTGACGCACAACCTCGGCGTCGTCGCGGACCTCTGCGACCGCGTCGCGGTCATGAACGCCGGTCGCATCGTCGAAACCGGCAGCACCGAGCAGGTCCTCGCGCACCCGAGTCACCCGTACACCCGAACCCTGATCGACGCTGTGCTCGACGACGCGCCCGCCAGACCCGCCTGGGTCGCGCCCCGAGCCGACGACGGCACGGAGGTCCCGGCATGAGCAGCGTGTCACCCGAGCCGCCGACCACCTCGGTGACGCCACCCGGACCGCGGGTGCTCGACGTCCGCGACCTACGGGTGTCCTTCCCGGGCAGGGGTGGCGCGCTCCGCGCGTGGAGGTCCTGCACGGCGTGTCGCTCGACATCCGCCCCGGCGAGACCGTGGGTCTGGTGGGCGAATCCGGCTCCGGCAAGACGACGATCGGGCGGGCCGTCCTCGGCCTCGCCCCGGTGCACGACGGGACGGTGGAGTTCCTCGGCGAGCGCATCGAGCACGCCACCAACCGACGGCGTCGCCGGCTCAGCCGCGACCTGCAGGTCATCTTCCAGGACCCGTTCGCCTCCCTGAACCCGTCCATCCCGGTCGGCGACACGCTCGCCGAACCGCTGCACGCGCAAGGCATCCCGGGGCAGGAGGCTCGGCGCAGGGTCCTCGACCTCCTCGACCGCGTCGCCCTCCCGGCCGACGCGGCCCAGCGGCTTCCCCGTGAGTTCTCCGGCGGGCAGCGCCAACGCATTGCCATCGCCCGGGCGCTCGCCATCGGCCCCAAGTTGATCGTGTGCGACGAACCGGTCTCCGCGCTCGACCTCACCACCCAGCGCACGGTGCTGGACCTCCTGCTGGACCTCCAGGAGCAGACAGGGGTCGCATACCTGTTCATCTCCCACGACCTGTCCGTGGTGCGCTACATGAGCCACCGGGTCAACGTCATCCACCGCGGTCACATCGTCGAGTCGGGAGACGCCGGACAGGTCACCACAGCGCCCCGGCACCCCTACACCCAGCGACTGCTGCTGTCCGCCCCCGTCGCCGACCCCGTGGTACAGCGGACCCGGCGAGCCGCGCTGGACCAGCGGCGGGCGGAGGAGAACGCATGACACCGGACCTCCCCCTCGTGCCGCTCCCGTCGCACGTCGAGGTGACCAGGGCGGCACCCGTCACGCTCGCGCCCACGGGAACGGTCACCGTGGCCGTGCCGCGCGGCCTCGCCCAGCGCGTGACCGACTGGTTCGCGACCTGGGCGCAACGGCTGCACGGCTTCGACGTCCGGGTGGTCCCGCGCGGGGAACCGCGAGCCGACGTCGTGGTCGTCGTGGACGATCCCGACGCACTGGGACTGGCGCACCTGCCGGGACCGGACGGGGTCGACCCCCGCGCGGCCCCCGCTGATGAGCGGTACCGACTGACGGTCCGCCCTGAGGGCGTGCTCGTCGAGGCCACAGGTGACGAAGCCGCCTTCCGCGGCCTCACCACCCTGCTCCAACTCATCGACCCCGCGCTGACCGTCCCCGGCGTCACGATCGAGGACGGACCTGCCTACGCGTGGCGCGGCCTCTCACTCGACGTCGTGCGCCACTTCTTCCCGCCCGAGGAGGTCTACCGCGTCGTCGACCTCCTCGCCTGGTACAAGCTCGACGTCCTGCACCTGCACCTCACCGACTCGCAGGCGTGGCGGGTGGAGGTCACCGGCCGTCCCCGGCTCACCGGCACTCACCCCACCGCGACCGCGGACTTCTACTCGCGGGCGGACCTCGACCGGATCATCGCGTACGCGGCGGAGCGCTACGTCACGGTGGTCCCCGAGTTCGACGTGCCCGGCCATGTGATCGCGGCGTTCACGGCCTACCCGGAACTCGCCGGCGGCACGGAACCGGCACACCCGTACGTGCGCTACCTCGACCCCGACGTCCCCGAGGCCGTCGCCTTCACCCGCGACGTGCTCCACGAACTCGTCGACCTGGCACCGGGACCGTTCGTGCACCTGGGGGCCGACGAGCCGTTCGGCATGCCGGTGCAGGCGTACCGGCGGTTCGTCCGGGACGCGCACGCACTGCTCCGCTCCCGCGGCAAGCGCGTCGTCGCCTGGCAGGAAGCCGCCCGGGCGGACTGCCTGGACGGTGACGACGTGCTGCAGTACTGGATCGGCCCCGACAACCCCTTCGACGTGGAACAGCTGAAGGCGCGGGCCCCGGCCGCGCTGCACCCCGTGATCGACGACGCCGCCGGGCTGTTCGCCCTCGCCCCGCAAGACGTGCCGACCGCAGCCGCAGCAGGCGTTCCGGTACTGGTGTCCTCCAACACGATGCTGTACCTGGACCGCCCCTACGCGGACGCCGCGGCCGACGAGAGCGCTGAGCAGAGGAGGGGACGCGTGGGACACGGGGACTACGTGGCGCGCAGCCCCGAGCAGGCGTTCGCCTGGCACCCGAGCACCCTGCCTGAACTCGCGGCTGCCGGCGCCCGGATCGCCGGCGTCGAGGCGGCGATCTGGTGCGAGACGGTCGACTCGTTCGACGACCTCGCGTTCCTGCTGCTCCCGCGCCTCGCGGGAGCAGCGGAGAAGGCCTGGACGCGGCAGGCCACCGACTGGCCTGACCACGGTTCACGCCTCGCCCCACATGCCGGCGCGTGGAGCGCCCTGGGATTCCACGCCGCCTACCGCGCGGCCGTCGCGAACGCCCGCGCAGTGGAACAGGGCAGCCACGATCAAGCCGATGCCCGTGGTCGGTGGCACCACTGACGGCTGTGGTTGTGCACTCCGGACAGTCCTTGCACGGCGGCGTCGCCGACCTCGACGGGTGGTCTTCGCGATCGCGGTCGGGCAGAGATGGCTTGGCGGTGGCGCTTCCGGGAACGGCGCGGCCCGTGTGGCACTCGGGACACTTGATTCACGCACAGGCGTTCAAGCTCCACCAACCGCCTGGACCCGACCTGATCTGGGCCGGATGACCGGCACCGACACGATCGTGCGCAGGCTGCGGGTAACGGCGGCCGTGGTGGTCGAGGTGACAGATCCCGCGGCGTTGGAACGGGCGGCGTTGCGGCACGTCGACGAGGCCGACTGCTGAGTCGACGACAGCGGGTCGACCCTCGACGAGATGCGTGCCGAGGAGCGGGACAGGGTGCACGGCGATGTCGGGGCCGCATTGGTGGAGTTGGTCGATCCGTACCTGATGGTCGACATCGAGGGCGTGGAGTTCTCCGGCTCCGAGTGCGAGGCCGTGGAAGTCGACGAACAGAACCACCCGGTCCCGTCGTGGCCGGACTTCGCCGCCCTGTTCCTCGTGTGCGGATGCGACGTGTCGGACTGCGACGACCGCGCGTCCGATCACGTGACGCCGCGGACGGCGGCGGTGCTGTGGGGGACACCGACTTCGCCCACCTGCCCGAGTACGACAACGACCTGCGGTGGACGCTGCTCACGGACGTGCTGTTCAAGGACCACGACATCCTCGAACTTTTCGACCCGGGCCGCGACGGCATCGAAGACCCCGACGACGAGCAGAACCGCAGCACCGGCATGGGCGACTACACCCCACCTGCCTGGTTCACCACCTCCGACCACATGACACCGCGCGACCCGCGACGTCCGTTCCGCCGCTGAGAAAGGAGGTCAGGAGTTGGCAGCGCGGCGCCGCAAGAAGGCGGAACCATCGGATCAGGAAGCCCAGGGCGCCTTTCGTCCCGGTACCGGTGAGGTGGTCTCCAATTCCGCGCACAACGTCATGGGCAATGTCCTACGGGCAAGGGACGTCACCGTTCAGGGCGACCTGATCATGTTCGGGGCGTCAGCGGGTAAGCGACGTTCATCCCAGGGCGAGCCGTCTGAGGTGCGGCCCGGCTCGACGGCAGGCGTGGAGGACGGTCGGCGAACGGCCGGGAGCCGAGTGGAAGTTGATCGCGGATGACGGGCCGCGTGTAAGGGATGCTGGTCAGCCCACCGCGCCGGACCCGGCTTCGGCGGCGTGGCGGACCAGTTCGGCCCACACAACTTTGCCCGTCGGGTGGACGTCGACTCCCCACCGGCGCGCCAAGCCCTCGACCAGGACCAGGCCGGAGCCGCGCGTCCCGCCCCACCGCGAGGACCCCGGGACGGGCACCTCGCGGCACGCGTCCTCGACCTCGACCCGCACCGCCGACGAAGCCGTCGACCTCCAGACCCTGACCTCGACCGGGGACCGCCCGTGGTCGTGGGCGTTGGCCGCCAGTTCCGCGAGGACCAGCCAGACCTTCTCTGCGCAGTCCCGATCTTCGCGGTACAACGCCGCCCGGACCCACTGCCGCAACTCGTGCGACGGCATTCGCGACGCCGGCAGGTCCATGCTCAACGCGAGCCGGCCGCGGTCACCCCCACGTCCGTCGTCCTGCGCCCTGGAGCCGACCCGCTCGACCGCACCCATGGCCTCGACGTACCCGAAGACCCCGATCTCCACACCAACCCCGAGGCACCTATCGCCGCAGTGATGACCAGCGGGTACAAGGTGCCGTATCTGTGGCCTGTGAGGCCACAGGCATTGAGGGCGTGCAGTGGACACTGTCGATCTTCCGCGAAAGAGCGTCGATCTCGACCTGTCCGACAGTCGCCCATCCACAGCAGCCCTGATGGGACTGGTCGCCGGCATGGGGCCGGTGTCGGTGGCGATCGGCTCGTGGACGTCCAGGTCGTCGCCGCGCAGTAGGTCGACAACGCCTACCGGCATGCCTGGGCACCGCGGCGGTGGCGGATGTACCGGTTGGCCGACCGCGATCTGGTGCGGATCGAGGTGGGCGACGGCAGCCCGAGCCTGCTGCCGGTCCTGGGCCGGTTGGACGCACCCGAGCACGGCCGCGGTCTGCTCATGGTCAACCGGCTGTCGGTCAACCGGGGACATCGGCGTGACGACGACCGGAAAACCGTCTGGGTCGAGGTCCGACTGGCCTGAGCCGTCCGCGCGAACACCGCGGCCGGAGACGATCGGTGGGCGTGATCACCGGTGGCGGCACGGACGACGTCCTGCGCGCTTTGGTGGAGGGGAGTTGCCGCCGTCGGCGACTGCGTGGAGCCTCGCCTTGACCTTGTCGGGCACGCGAGCAGGTGCAGTGGCATGCGAGCCCTGAGGCTTTGGTCTTGTGGCTGGACGGTCCGGTAACGAGGCCTGGTAGTTGTTCCGGAAGGCCTTGTAGGTCATGTCGAGTTCCCCGGACCGGCGGTCTGCCACGGGGATGTGCTCCACACGGTCGACCAGAGGGTTCGCGCACGGCCGCGATGTGGCCGCCGCCCTTCGCCTGGCGATGTTCACCACGGCCCGGCTCGGACTTCGCCAACTCGGGGCCGACTTGCACGCTGGTCAGGCGTCGTCGCGGCGCTCGTTGGGGTGCCGTGCCCGAGCGGTCCGGCTCGCGCGATTCCGAACTTGTCGGATTCCGGCTGCTTCTTGATCGGTGCTACGTCTCAAGAGCGGGGATGGCGGCGACGTCGCCGGAGGCCGCGTAGCAGAGCCGGTAGACCCCACTCCAGGCCGTCGAGCAGGAACTCCCGCATGAGTCTGCCCTGTCTCGGAGCTTCGCCGTTCGGATGGCACTGACGCTCCTGGGAGAGGACCGCTCGGACATCACCCGAAGGTCGGTTCGACTCCATGTCAGCCGGGACAGCGGTGGTCTTGGTGGCCGGGGAGCATGCGGCCGGCCCTGCGGATCGCGCATCGCCGCAGGTAAGCGTATATGGGCCACCTGCTCGAGGAAATCTGTGATCGCTGGAGTAGACATTCGCACGTCGGTGTGTGTAGTGTTCTCCTTGTCGAACAGAAGAGAACGTCCTGTCGGCGCGGGAGAGGACGAACTACCCGCGAGTTGGAAGCAGTACGGCCTCGCCGGCCGGGACCAGTGGTAGAAGATCCTGCGGGCGAAGCCAAGGGCAGTCGGCACAGGTAGTACCGGGAGCACAACCGCAATGCGCTCGACAGCAGTTCGCACGACCCCGGGCCGACAGCCAGCAGTGGAAGCAGCGTCGGTCAGGCGCGCTGGAGCCGATCAGTGGAAGGGGTTCCGGCACGGTGGCCGCAGGCGGTCGGTGAGGTGAGCCGGAGTGTTCGAAGAGTCCGGTGCCGACGGTCGAAGCAGTACAGGCAAGGTAAGGATCGACGGAGAAGGGAAGGGTTGCACGCCATCGGATCGCCTGCCTCGGAGTGAAGTCGTCCGGGCGGGTACCGCACTCCAGATCGATTGGAAGGTGGTTTCCGGTCACGTACAAGCGATCCCCGCGTTGTCCGGAGTTCGTGCGGATGGCGCGGACATGACGAACCGGTCCCAGGGCCGGTTGGTGGAAGTGAACCCGTAACCCCAGGGGCCCGGCGCCGAGATGGCGCCGGGCCCCTCTTCGCGCGCGGAGGTGCGATGACCCCAGAGACGGTCGAGCCGCAACCTGCGGCCGACAAGTTCGACGACGACCACTACCCCGCCTACACGATGGGCGGCGCCGCCGAGATGCTCGGCACCACGCCGGGATTCCTGCGCAGGCTGGACGAGGCGAAGCTGATCCGGCCCCGACGTTCCCCGGGCGGGCACCGCCGCTACTCCCGACACCAGTTGCGCATCGCCGCCCGCGTCCGGGAACTCGTCGACCAGGGCACCGGACTGGACGCCGCCGTGCCGCATCGTCACCCTGGAGGACCAGCTCCGGGAAGCACGCGGGTTCAACCAGAAGCTCTCGCCACCACTGCGACAGGACTACCCGCCACTGCGTGGCGGGTGAGGCAGGCAGGGCCGGGGCGTCGACCGCCCACCGGGCAACTTCCGGCAGGGCGACGGGGCGAATCGTGCCGACCGCCCCCTCGACGTCCCGAATCCCGTCGCCGGCACCGGCACCGGCCACCGGAACACCGCGTCCGCCTCTCGGCGGCATGCGGCTACGCCGGCCCTGGACGTGGAGGAGTGGGCGTTCGCGCAGGTCGCGTGCCTGCACCCGAACACCTACCCCGTAGTGACCGGTCGCTGTCCGCCCACAGCGGCTGACGGGTGCCCGTCCCAGGCGGAGCGGTGGACATGTCCACCAGCAAGCCGTTCGCTGCGTCCGCGCCGGGGCGAGGGGCGGTCGTGGGCGGCTCCTGGTCAACCAGCTCGCCGACCTGGTCCGAACGCACATCAGCGCTCACGGCACGACCGTGTACGCCTTCCCGAGCCTGGTCGCCGCAGGTCACGACATCGGTGACGGCCCGCAGCGGACCTGAGACGAGGCGCAGTCGAGAACACCGGCGCACTTCAGCGCACTTCGACGCACACCGTGCTGATCGGCCACTGTGGTCCCTGCTTGATCGATGTCGTGGGACGACCTGACAGAACGGGCAGCTGTGGCGGCCTGGATCGCGGTGTGGTTGTCGGACAGCGTTCCGCTTGGCTTCCTGCTTCTGCTGTCCCACGGGCGGCGGGTGGTGCTGGAGATCGACGGTAAGCACCACCACGCCCCCGACGGGCGAGCGGATCCGGACGTCTCGCCAGGGTCATGTGCGGGGATCGCGAGCTCAAGCTCAGCGGTTATGGCGGCCATCGGTTCGGCGCCGCGGAACTGGCTGACGAGGAGCGGGTGCTTACCGTCGTCGAGGCGTTCTTCCGCGAACCTGTACCGCACGACCGGCCTGTCGCCTGCCTGGTCATCTCGACGGCGATGGAAGGGCGGCGGTTCGGGTGTGTCCTGGTCGACCGGTGTGCGGCTGCTTCGGGGAACTGGCAGGTGCGCGGGGCACGGGAGGTGTGGAATCGGTCAGGGGATGGGGATGCGGCCCCAGACGACTTTGCTGTGGTCTTCGTGGCGGACCCCCCAGTCGTTGCAGATCGTCTCGACCATCTTCATGCCGTTGCCCCGTTCAGGGCTGATGCTGGAGGAGCCGACGACCGGTGTGCGGTCGGGGGTGGCGTCGCGGGCCTCGACGACGAGTTCGGGTCCGCGGTCGGGGTGAACTTCCCGGCGCAGCAGCAGGTGCCGGGGGTGGTCGGCGTGGTCGCAGGCGTTGGACGCCAGCTCCGTGGCCACCAGCTGCACGTCCAGGATGAAGGCGTCGTCACACCTGTGCAGTACTTCGGCGATTCGGTTGCGCACGGTGGCGAGGTCGTCGCAGTGCACCGTGGTGTCCACCGCCACCTGGCCGGTGGTCCAGCCCGCGTCGGCGTGCCCGTCCGCGTCGCGCTCGTCGTGCGGGATCGTCGTCGCTTCACGCGATCCGGTCGCACCATCCGTGGCTTGAGTGTCTCCCGCGGTGAGGTGTTCGGGTTTCGAGCGGGCGTTGTTCACCGGATAGGGTTGCCCGAAACCTGTGTAACCCATGCGCGGTTAGCCCATTCGGATTACTACCGATTCGGGTGTCACGTGAACCGGTATTCGCAGCCGGTTGTGGACCACCGTGTCCATCCTGCGTCGTCGACGGGTTCCGGGAAAGCGCCGACGGCGAGGACGAGGGTCGAGGCGCGAGCGGGTCGTCTCGATGTCACTCCTTGGAGGTTGATGGGGGCTTGGCGGCCTTGCTCGATCGCGCGGACGTCAAGCAGGTGAGGCGGTATCCATGTCGGCGCCGTTGTCGGCGTGGCGTTCGGTGCGGTTGGTTCCGTGCCAGTCCAGGCAGAGCACGGTGGCGTCGTCCTGGAGGTGGTCGCCGCAGGCGTGGCGCACCGCTCTGGTGACCGCCCGCACCACCTCCCTGGCATGCAGCCCGGCGGTGTCGCGGAGCAGCGCGGGCAGGTCGACGGCGGCGGCGTCGCGTTCGAACATGCCGTCGGTGATCAGCACCAGCCGGTCGCCGGGGCGCAGGTCGAGCCGCTGCACCCGGTACCGGTGGTGCGGCAGTACGCCGAAGAGCAGGTCGATCTCCAGCTCGACCGGTCGCGCCACACCGTCGCGCAGCAGCAGCGGCGCGGGATGGCCGGCGTTGACCAGCTCGGACCGTCCCCGTTGCAGATCCAGACGCAGCAGCAGCCCGGTCGCCAGCGATCCCCGGCCGTGCTCCAGCAGTGCCTGGTTGGCTCGTCGCGCCTGCCCGGCCAGGTCATGACCGGCCCGGCGGGCCCCGCGCAGCGCACCGACCAGCAGGGTCGCGGTCAGCGCCGAGGCGACGTCGTGGCCGACGGCGTCGGTCATCGACAGGTGCAGGGTGTCGCGGTCGAGGGTGTAGTCGTAGGTGTCGCCGCCGATGTCGTCGGCGGGCACCAGGGCGCCGGCGACGGTGAACTGAGCGGCCTCGCAGCACGACGCCGTCGGCAGCAGTTGGTGCTGGATCTCGGCGGCCAGGCTCATCGGGGTGGTGCGTCGGCTGGAGTGGTAGATGTCGGTGAAGCGGCGGTCGGCGACGATGACGTAGGCCAGCGCGTGGGCCGCCTCGGCCAGCTGCGCCAGCACCTCGTCGTCGAAGGAGGGCACGGTCACCTCCAGCACGCCGACGCAGTCGCCGCGGTTGGTCACCGGCAGCACCACGCGCACCTCGTCGCCGTCCCGCTCCTGCCACGGCCGCTGGGTGCGCAGCACCTCTTCGTAGGCGCTGTCCCGCAGGTGGACGTGCGCCGCACCCGACTCGCCGGGGTCCTGCGCCGTCGAGGTCAGCCGCACCAGGTGCTCGTCGACGAGGTCGACCAGCAGGAACGACACGTCGAAGGCCCCGACCCGCTTCGCCAGGTCACGCGCGACCACCTCGACCGAATCCGCCGGTGGTGCGCTTTCGGCTGCCGCCAGCACATCACCCGGTTTCAACACCTCACCGCTCACTGCAACCTCCGACGACCAGAAGTCCACTCAACCACAAAGCACATCGTCCGGACGCGGCACGCAGCTCTCCGGCGCGGCGCTCGCCCGCCGATGGCGCAGTCGACGGTAAACGTGCTGAGGGCGGGGCGAGCGGTACGACGTCGAGCACGCCCGGCACGGCCACCTCGCGTCGCACGACCGGCGTGGTCGGCACGTGGAGGGCGCGTCGGCGTCCAGTATCCGAAAGGAGCCTCCAGCACTTCGCCCACCATCGGGTGGAGCACCCCGCCGGTCACCCTCAGCACCCTGTCGCCGCCGTCGGTCTCGGCGACCTCGACGGCACAACGACGCACTCCGGCGCCGGACCTCGCGGTGGTGGCGCTCATCGGAGCGGCCCCTTCGACGGCGCCCTGGTCACCGCGAGGACGCATGCGGTCTTGACCCGCTGTTCGTCACCCATGCCGGTGCCAGTGGCCGTGTGCGCTCCTGTCGCTTGATCGGGTCCGCGCGGTCAGCCGGGCCGACGGACCACGGTGCCGAAGAACTCGCTGACCTGCCGCATGACGGCGGCCAGGCCCTCGGCGTCGAGCGGCTTGGTGATATAGGCGTTGGCGTGGGCGCTGTAGCTGGCCGTCACGTCGGTCTCGGCCTGCGAGGAGGTCAGCACCACCACCGGGATCGAGCGCAACGCCTCGTCGGCCTTGACCTGGGCGAGGATCTCGCGGCCGTCGAGGCGGGGCAGGTTGAGGTCGAGCAGGACCAGGCCCGGTCTGGGGGCGTCGCCGTGGTCGCCGGTGCGCAGCAGGAAGGCCAGCGCCTCGTCGCCGTCACGCACCGTGTGTAGCCGCACCGGGCTGTCAGCCAGGGCTTCGGTGACCACGAGCGCATCACCCAGGTCGTCCTCCACCAGCAGCACGTCCAGCACCGCTTCGTGGTCGAATCCCGAGGACCCCATCGCGTTGCTCACGCGATGACTCTAATCGTCGAGCCCGGGGCTGCCGGCACCTCGCCGTGGACCTGGCCGGGCGTCCGACGCTGGGCGAGGTGCGCCGCTGGACGGCCGAGGTGCTCCCACTGCTGGGCGCCGATCTGCTCGACGACGTGGTGATGGTGGTCAACGAACTGGTCGCCAACGCCTACGACCACACCGTGACGCTGGCGCGACTGCACGTGCTCGTCACCGACGGGCAGGTGCGCGTCGCGGTCGAGGGCGGCTCAGTCAACTCCACTGCGGTGTGGGCCTGGACGTCGGCGTCGGTGGCCAATGGGAAACGTTCCCGTCGATCACCCCGGCCCTGACTCGGACGGTTGTCGAAGGTGTGTAGCACGTTCCGGTGACGGGTAGACCAGGATCGCCGCGCTTGCGCGAGGCGTGGCGGGAACCACGTTCTGGGGGTTCCGAAACCAGACCTGTGCGTGCGGTTGAGCAGACAGCCCGCGGAGCCGGTCTGGATCGCGTGGTGCGGACCGGGACGCGAGGCAGCGACCCGTCCCGGTTCGCACCACGCCCGAACCGGACCTCAGGACGACGCGGCATCCCTGGGGGACGACCGGCCGCACGAACGCGGAGATCGGTGGGCAGTCCGCGTAAGGCTTTGAGGGTCCGATCCGCGTCCGAGTTCCTCGATCGGATTCATGTCTTGAACGAATCATGTCTGACTCGGGCGAGCCGTAGGCGACCCACCAGCACGGTCGCGCCGACGCGGACCATGATCTACTGCGAGCCGGGCGTGGAGGCGACAGCCTCCACCTGGTGGACACCCGACACCGCTTGCACCTGCTGCGACCTTTCCTCGTCGGTCACATCGGCCCGGTGAGCCGCAACTGGTCGACGTTCCACGCCGACGCCGACCGATGCGTTGTTTCACGATCTTGGTGAAAGCGGGTGCCCTCGGGCGTGCCACGGCGCGCAAGGAGTGGGACCGGAACGGGACCGATCGGACCTGCGCCACGAACTGCCGGCGGCTGCGAGGGACCTCGCAGCCGCCCGGGCACCCGGGCCCAGCGCCCGGGGCACCAACCACGCACAAAGGAAGAGGGTCGGGTAGGGGAAGAGTGTTGGATTAAGCGTGTAGATAAAGGTGGTGGCCGGAAA
>NZ_JBFAFR010000045.1:0-53794 GCF_040639675.1 Actinosynnema sp. NPDC023794
CGGCGAAGGTGACACCGCCGACCGGCGGGCTCGGCGGCAACACGGCGATCGGCGACGGGTACGACATCGCGTGGAAGCCAAGGCCGCCTGCTTGAGGTTGCCCTTGACCTGCTCACCCCGGCCCTCGGCCTCCAGGTCGGGATCGTCGGTCGCACGACCGGCCGCTTCCTTCGCCTTGCCCTTGAGTTCGTCGGCCTTGGCGTCGAACTTGTCGTCGATACCCATGACACCCGGATACCCCCTCCAGGACCGCGGAAACCGGCCGACGATCGCGGATCATCGCGTGGGGGCGGGCTCGACGGTGTGAACCGCAGGCGCGCCACCAGTGGGGCCGGTCACGGTCAGGCGGCCGAACCTGACGCCGTCCCGGTCGCGGCCGGTGGCTGGGGCCTGGCTCCTCGTCCTGGGCGCGGCCTGTGGCGTGGGTAGGCGGGTGGTTGGTCGCGGGCCTCCTTGTTTTCAACCGACGTTTGAGCCCAATGATAACGGCGTATTATTTGAGACTCGCCGGCAAGACCACCCGATCGTGGAGCTGGTGATCAGCAAAGGTGCTGGTCAGGGCGTGAGGAAGAGTCGGTCAGCGGTGAGGCGTCGTCACCGGACCCCGGCGGGGTGGGTCCGGTGACGAGGCGGCGCGCGGCTATGGATGGGTGAGGTTTGCCCATCAGCGGGTCCACGAAGTGGTCGATGTCGGCGATCAGGCACGGAGGCTGGGCGTGCTTGCCCGTGCAGCCCTCCGCCCACCCGCTGCCGTCGCCGTCGTCGACGAACGTGTACGGGATGCCGGCGGCGACCTGTACATCGCGACACCCCTGCCGCGCAGTGAACCGACGTGCTGCGCGGGGCTCTCCCGGTTCCACCCGCCGTCCAGCGGCCAGATCGGCGGACCGAAGACGGACTCCACCGGAACGGTCGGCGTGCCGCCGCCCGGCAGATGCGTGGACGCGATGACGGCCACGCCCCGGCAGGCACGGGATCGTCACTCCGCGCCACCTGATCGACACGACCGGCTCGTCAAGTTACCCGGTGGTACCGTCACGCCGGGGAGCTTGATCGTCGAAGCGCGGATCCGCTGTCGCCGCAAGGCGTGCGCCGGTTCCGGCGGCTCGGCGGAGGTTCGCGCGCCAGGTGCGACGGGGGTCGGGATGAAGGCGTTCCAAGCGGTGCTGGTGGTGCTCGGGCTGTTCGTCGCGGGCACCGGATTGCTGGAGGTCGTGCTGGGGCCGACCGTGCTGCTGCCGGGCAGCCCGCGGCCGGAGCCGACGCTGGACAGCAACTACCGGTTCTTCTCCGCGATGTGGCTCGCGATCGGGGTCGCGATGCTGTCCGTCGTGCCGCGCGTCCGGGAGGCCACCGCGGTGCTGCGTTTCGTCAGCGCGGCCGTGTTCGTCGGCGGTCTGGCGCGGATCGTGTCGTGGCTGGCGGTCGGTCAGCCGCACGCGATGATGCTGGTCCTGCTGGCGATCGAGCTCATCGTGCCGCCGGTCCTGGTGCTGTGGCAGCGCCGTCTGGCCGCATGACCACCACGTCGGGCGCGACCTCCTGCTCGCAGCAGTCGCAGACCATCCGCGTGTGGACGAGGCCGGCGCAGCCCGCGTGCTCGGCCAGCGCGGGCGGTCCGGTCTCCTCGGGCATGTGGCGGTCGCCCCACGCCATGAGCGACAGGAGCACCGGCGTCAGCTCACGTCCCTTGGCGGTGAGCCGGTACTCGTGGCGCGGCGGCCGGTCCTGGTAGAGCACGCGTTCCAGCACGCCGTACTGGACCAGGCCGTTGAGGCGGTCGCTGAGCACGTTGCGCGCGATCGGCATGCGCTGCAGGAACCCGTCGAAGCGGGTGACCCCGGCCATCGCGTCCCGCACGATCAGCAGCGTCCAGCGCTCGCCGACGACCTCGAGGGCGCGCGCGATGGAGCAGACCTGGTCGTCGTATGTGCGTCGGAGCATCCGCGCATGATAGCCACGGCATTCGTCACGGATCCCGTTCGTCGGAGCGCCGGTCGGCGAAGACGGCCCGCCGGGGCATCGGGATGCCGCAGCGGGCCGCACGCGCTCACGGTCGTGGCGGCTCCACGTCCGGCACGCGGTCCGCTTCGTCCGGCCGGTCCGGGACGGCGGGCTGCGGCGCGGAACCCCGGTCGATGACCTCGCCCAGGTAACGCAGGACGACCGCCACGGCGGCCACGACCGGCACCGCGAGGAACGCGCCCGCGATGCCGTAGAGGGTGCTGCCCGCCGTCACGGCCAGCAGCACGACGGCGGCGTGCAGGCGCAGGCTCCGCGACTGGAGCACCGGCTGGAGCACGTTGCCCTCCACCTGCTGCACCACGACGACGATGACCAGCATGATCAGCGCGGTCGTCGGGCCGTTGCTGACCAACGCGACCAGGACGGCCAGCGCGCCCGCGATGAACGCGCCGACGATCGGCACGAAACCGCCGAGGAACGTCAACGCCGCCAACGGCACGGCCAGCGGCACGCCGAGCACCACCAGGCCGAGGCCGATCAGCACCGCGTCCACCAGGCTCACGACCGCCTGGGTGCGGATGAAGTCGCCCAACGTCGTCCAGACCCGCTCCAGCACGACGGTCACGTGCCCGCCGGCGCGCTCGCCGATCACGCCGCGCAGCCACGGCGTGAACCGCGGCCCGTCCTTGACGAACAGGAACGCCAGCAGCAGCGCGACGATGCCGGTGACCAGGCCGGAG
Source organism: Actinosynnema sp. NPDC023794 (assembly GCF_040639675.1). NCBI lineage: Bacteria > Bacillati > Actinomycetota > Actinomycetes > Pseudonocardiales > Pseudonocardiaceae > Actinosynnema > Actinosynnema sp. NPDC023794. The sequence goes on from NZ_JBFAFR010000045.1 coordinate 2,706, forward strand.
GTCACCGTGCCGACCCCGGTGAGCAGGCTGTTCGCGATCGACCCGACGCTGGACCGCAACTGGTCGATGCCCTGCTGCAGCAGCTGGTCGAGCTGGCCCTCGCCGATGTTGAGCGGCGGACCCGCGGCCCAGTCGAGGGCCTGTTGCAGGGCCCGGGTCGCGCTGTCGGCGATCTCGGGCACGCCGGACGCGATCGACGTCGTGATCAACGCCACCACGCCGCCGAGCACGATCAGCCCGGCGAGCAGCACGATCGTCGCGGCCAACGCGGCGGGCACGCCGCGCGAGCGCAGCCACCGGGCGGGCGGCCACAGCACGGTCGTGATCAGCAGGCCGAGCAGGACCGGCATCACCACGACCCACAGCCTGCCGATCAGCGTCCACAGCAGCCAGAAGCCGATCGCGACCAGCGCCAGGCGGGCGCTCCACCGCGCCAGCCAGGTCACCCCGTGCCCGACGGCCTGACCGCGATCGGTCCAGCGGCGGTCTTCAGCGCTCACGTCTCCCCATCCCTCCACCGCGTCGCGCCCTGCGGCGCCTGTGCGGCAGCCTGCCAGAACCGGCCGCGCCGAGCGTGCCGCCCCACCCCGTGTCAAGACCCGCACCAGGACAAAACCTGTCCGGTCGATGACCTTGACCAGTCTCTCGCCGGGCGCTGACGATGGCGGTCCCAGTCATCCGGCGCGACCAGCATCGGGAGTTGACAACGATGTCATCGCTTCGCCACGTCATCACGGTGCGGCTCTTGGCCCTGTTCGCCGTCCTCGGTTCGGTCCTCGTGCCGGTCACGCCCGCGTCGGCGGCGCCCGCCGAGTGGCTGATCACCGCGCCCGGCTCCGCCGCCGTGGCCGCGCACGTGACCCTCGACCCCGCCACCGGCGGCCTGGCGTTCGCCGTCTCCCGGCAGGGCCGCACGGTGCTCGCGCCGTCGCCGATCGGGTTGCGCACCAGCGAAGCCGACCTGACCAGGGATCTGCGGGCGGTCGGCCGCGCGGACCGGCTCGTGACCGAGCGGTACTCCATGACCACCGGCAAGCGGCTGCAGCGGCAGGCCCGGATGACCGAAACCGTGCTGACGTTCGCGGGTCCCGCAGGGGCGCGGCTGGACCTGGTGGTGCGGGTCGCGCCGGACGGCGTGGCCTACCGGTACGTCGTGCCGGACGCCGTCACGGTGACCGGCGAGGCGTCGTCGTTCCGGCTGCCGGCGGACGCCCCGGCCTGGCTGCTGCCCTACAACGCCTGGTACGAGGCCAACCGCGTGCGCACGACGGCTGCGGGCGCGGCGGAGGGCGAGTACGGCTACCCCTCGCTGTTCCGGGTGGGCGACGACTACGCCCTGCTCACCGAGTCCGATGTGGACGGCCGGTACCCGGGCAGCAGGCTGCGGCACGCCGCCGGGTCGGCCGACTACCGGGTCGTGCTCGCGGACGAGCGGGTCGCGGACGTCTCGCGCACGCCCTGGCGCACCGCGATCGTGGGTTCCCTCGCCACCATCGGCGAGTCGACCCTGGTGGACGACCTCGCCTCGCCCTCCAGGATCACCGACACCTCGTGGGTCCGGCCGGGCAAGGTCGCGTGGTCGTGGCTGAGCGAGCACTCCAGCACCGGCGACTTCGAGCGGCAGAAGCGGTACGTGGACTTCGCCGCCCGCCACGGCTGGGAGTACGTGCTGGTGGACGAGGGGTGGCGCGACACGTGGGTGCCGGAGCTGGTCCGGTATGCCCGCGCCAAGGGCGTCGAGGTGCTGCTGTGGTTCCACTGGACCGCCCTGGACACGGAGGCCGAGCGCGACACCGTGCTGCCCAGGGTGCGTCAGTGGGGTGTGCGCGGCGTGAAGCTCGACTTCATGGAGTCCGACTCCCGGGCCCGCTACCAGTGGTACGACGCGGTGCTGGCGAAGACCGCCGAGCTGCGCCTGATGGTGAACTTCCACGGCTCGACCATCCCGCACGGCCTGGCCCGGACGTGGCCGCACGTGATGACGATGGAGGCCGTGCGCGGCGCGGAGAACTTCCCGCCGGCGGCTGCCAACCCGGTGCAGTTCTTCACCCGGAACGTGGTCGGGTCGATGGACTACACGCCGGTGTCGTTGGAGGTCGGCACGAAGGAGGCCTCGGTCGCGCACGAGGTCGCGCTGCCGGTGCTGTACGAGTCGGGGTGGACGCACTTCGCCGACAGGCCCGAGGCCTACGAGCGGTTCCCGGAGGCGTTGCGGTACCTGAGCCAGGTGCCGACGGTGTGGGACGAGACCCGCGTGCTGGGCGGCGACCCGTCCGATCACGCGGTGGTGGCGCGGCGGTCCGGCGACCGCTGGTTCGTCGGCGCGGTGGCGGCCGGTGATCCGCGCGCGCTGCGGGCGTCGCTGGGGTTCCTGGGCGGCGGGCAGTGGCTGGTCGAGGTGGTGCGGGACGGCGAGGGTCGCGGTGACGTGCGGCGGGACGCCCGGATCGCGCGGTCGTCGGCGGCGCTGGAGGTCGCGGTGCCGCGCAACGGCGGCTTCGCGGCGGTGATCTGCCCGTACCTGCCGGGGATGCTGACGTGCGACCGGCCGGTCGTGCCCGTGCCCGCCACCACGCTCGCGGTCACGCCTCCGGAGGTCGTGGACGCGGTGTCGGGGTCGACGTTCGAGGTCACGGGGAGCTTCACGGCCGAGGCCGCCATCGAGGACGTCGTGCTGACGGCGGCGGCGCCCGAGGGCTGGACGGTGACCGGCGCGCCGGTCGAGCGACGTGCCCTGCGGCCGGGCGAGGCGCTCACCGGTCGGTGGACCGTGCGGGTGGGTGACGACAGCCCGGTCGGCGCGGTGGACGTGCCGGTGTTCGCGGAGTTCCGCGCGCCGGGGCACCCGCGGGTGCACGTGGAGCGGGCGGTGCGCGTGTTCGTGCCGCCGCCCGCGCCGACCGGCGAGCCGTACGTGAGCGACCTGCCGTTCATGAGCGAGAGCAACGGCTGGGGCCCGGCGGAGCGGGACCGGTCCAACGGCGAGAACGCGGGCGGTGACGGCAGCCCGTTGACCATCGGGGGTGTCGTGTACGGGAAGGGCGTCGGCGTGCACGCGCCGTCCGAGCTGTCGGTCTACCTGGGCGGTGGGTGCCGGGCGTTGACCGCCGTGATCGGCTTGGACGACGAGACCACGTCGCCGGGCTCGGTGGTGTTCCAGGTCTACGGCGACGGCAGGCTGCTGCACGACAGCGGCGTGCTGCGCGGCGCCGACCCGGCCCGGCCGATCACGGTGGACACCACCGGCGTCCGGATGGTCGACCTCCGCGTGACCGACGGCGGCGACGGCCGCAACTTCGACCACGCCGACTGGGCCGACGCCCGGCTGGCCTGCGCGTGAGAGGGGTTCCGGGCATGCGGATCAACCGTCGCCAGTTGCTGCGGGCGGTGGGTGTCGGCGGCGCGTTGGCGCTGGCGCCCCGGCTCGCGTTCGCCGGGTCCCCGGTCGACGCGGACCCGGTGGCGCGGCTGTACCTCGAGGTGTTGTCGCGCCACACGAGGTGGGCCGAGCAGCAGTACGACCCGGTGGCGGGCCGGTACCGGCGGGCGGACTTCGGGTTCGCCGTCGTCCTCGGCAACGCGGTCCTGCTGACCAGGGGCGACTACGACGCCGAGCTCACCGGCGTGGCCAAGTCGGTGCTGCACGCGCACACCGTGGACACGATCCGGCACTTCGCCGCGAGCAACGTGCTGGCGGGCGGCGCGGAGTGGGGCAAGACGTTGTTCTGGGACACCACGTTCCAGTCGTACTTCGTGCTCGCCGCGCGCCTGCTGTGGGCCGACCTCGGCCCGGCGACGCGTGCCGCCGTCGACGTGATCGCCCGCGGTCAGGCCGCCTACACCGCCGCGCTCGGCACGGGGAACGACCCGCGTTCCGGCGGGTGGACGCCCAACGGGCTCACCGGCGGGTACCGCGGCGACACGAAGCTCGAGGAGATGGGCGTCTACACGCAGGCCCTCGCACCGGGGCTGGCGTGGGCGGCCGACGACCCGGACGCGCGCGCGTGGCGCGAGGCGTTCGGCCGGTGGAGCCGCAACGAGGCCGGGGTGCCGGCCGCCGACCTGGCCAACCCGTCGGTGGTGGACGGGGCGCCGGTCTCGGCCAACACCGCGGCGAACGCGCACGACACGTTCATCGTGGAGAACCACGGCTCGTACGGGCCGCACTACCAGGAAGAGCTGTGGCGCACGTCCGGCCGCAACGCGGTGCACTTCCTGCTGGCCGGCACGCCGTTGCCGGAGGTGCTGACCGCGCAGCCCAACGGCGAGCGGCTGTGGCGCACGATCCTGGCCACGATGAGCGACGCGGGCGAGCCGCTGATGCCGATGGTGGACGACCGGGAGCACCTCTACGGCCGTGACGTGATCCCGCTGGCGTTCCGCTCGCAGGTGTTGGGCGACCGGCTGGCGGCCCGCGCGGAGGCGGCGTTGGCGTCACGGCTGGCGGCGTACCAGGCCTACCCGCCGGTGCACCGGCTGGCGAAGTTCTCCGGTGAGGCGAAGTACGAGCCGGAGGCGCGGGCGGAACTCGCGATCAGCTACCTGCTGCACGAGTGGCGAGCCCGCACCGGGCCGGTGGTGGAGCCGGTGTCGGAGGAGGAGTTCTTCGCCGCGGCGGCCGGCGTCGCGGACCACGGCGTCGAGCCGGGGCTGGTGGCGCACCAGTCGGCCCGCGCGTGGGCGGGGACCGTGACCAAGGCGGGGTACGCGAAGTTCGCCTGGCAGCCGGGGCACGACGACTGGCTGTTCGTGGTCAGCGGCGACACGCCGATGCTCGTGCCGTCGACGTCGTTGGCCGTCCTCGGGCGTTCCGCCGCGGTGTACCAACGGGTTCGCGACGGGTTCGACGGCACGGCGACCCTGCTGGCGTTCGCCGGTGGTCACGTCGGCACGGCGACCCTGCCCACCGGCACGGTGGTCTACGCGACGTCGGGCCTGGCGGCCGGCGAAGGCCGCGTGGACGTGCACAACCTGACCATGCCGGGCGTGCCGGGTCTCGACGGTTCCCGCACGTACCGGGCGGCCGAGGGCGTCGTCACGGTGGCGTCCGCGGATTCGCTCGCGGCCGGTGTCGCGCGGGTGGACGACCTGGCGTTCGGCACGGTGACCGCACGGCACGTGCGCATGGTCGGCGTCTCGCCTCATCCGACTTACGGGTACTCGCTGTTCACGCTGGAGGTGCGGGCCGGGGAGGGGCCGGACCTGGCGCGCGGCCGGGCCACCACGGCGTCGTCCTGGGACACCGGTCGTGAGCCCGGGTCGGCCACGGACGGCAGTCACACCACGCGGTGGGCGGTGTCGCGGGCGGATCGGGGTCGGGCCGACAGCTGGCTCGCGGTGGACCTCGGCGGTCAGGTGGAGCTGGACCGGGTGCGGCTGTACTGGGAAGCGGCGGCCGGGCGGGCGTACCGGGTGCAGACGTCACCGGACGGCGTGACGTGGTCGACGGCGGTGGAGTACCCGAAGCCGGACCTGCGCAGCACGGGCGGCTGGCTGGACGTGGACGGGCGCGCGGGTTTCGTCGTGCACGGGTCGCCGAACCCGATCACGGTCACCGGTGACACCGTGGTGCTGTCCGACGGGCCGGCCGCCGGCATGGTGGTCGAGGGCTACGTCCGACCGCCCGACCTGCCCGGGTCGGCCGCGGCGGGCGCTCCGGTCTGCTCCCCCGCCACCGTTCGCGCCAGTGCGGCCGACGGCTACCTGAGCCTGTTCAACCTCTCCGGCGCACCGGCTGCCGGCACGGTGTCCCTCCGCCAGGACCGCGGCGCGCTCCGCCTCTACGCCGGTCACCAGGTCGTGACACCGACCGGCACCGACTACGACCTGCGACTGGATCCCGCGACCGCCCGCGTCGAACCGCCCCGGTTCACCCTGGAGGGCGACGTGCCGATCGGCGTGACCGCCGTCGTGCACCACGGCGCGCAGGTCACCCTGACCGGCTCCGGCCGGGTCGCCCGCCTGACCGTGGTGTCCGCCGACGGCCGCCGCGTCCCGGTCACCTTGCCACCGCGCGTGCGGCGTGACGTCACCATGCCGCACACCCGCCCGTACCCCCTCGCCGACCTGGCCCTGGGCCGGACCACCTACCCCACCTCTCCCCTGCCACCGGGCATGTCCGACCCGGCCGCCGCCGTGGACGACGACCCCGACACCGCCTGGACACCGGGACCGGCGGGCCGGATGGTGGTGGACCTCGGCGCTGCCCACCACATCGCCGGGATCGACCTGACGTGGACCGCCGGCCAGGTCCCCGCCTGCACCGTCACCACCAGCACCGACGGCCGGACCTACAGCCAACCGACCCCGGTCCCCCGCCGCCACCGCGCCCACCTGACCCTCGACACCGCGGCCCGGTACGTCGCCGTGGCGACCCCCGACTGGCACGCGGGCCAAGCCGCGCTCACCGCCCTCACGGTCCACCCCGCGTGAGAGGCCGGGAACGTGGTGGAGACGTAGGCTCGGGAAGGTGAGTGAGACTTCGGTTGCCGGCGGGAACCCCGAGCACCAGCGGGGTGGGACGTACTCCGTCAAGGGGAAGGAGTACACCCGCGACACGCGGTACATCACCACGCGGATCACCGCGGACGGGCGGGACGGGTTCCCGGTCGTCGGTGGGCGGTACCGGTTGGTGGCGGCGCGGGCATGTCCCTGGGCCAACCGGTCGATCATCGTGCGGCGGTTGTTGGGGTTGGAGGACGCGCTCTCGCTCGGGATGCCCGGACCCACGCACGACGAGCGGTCGTGGACGTTCGACCTCGATCCCGGTGGGCGGGACCCCGTGTTGGGGATCGAGCGGTTGCAGGAGGCCTACTTCAAGCGGGACCCCGAGTACCCCCGCGGGATCACGGTGCCGGCGATCGTCGACACGACGACCGGCGCGGTGGTGACCAACGACTTCGCGCAGATCACGCTCGACCTGTCCACCGAGTGGCGCGAGCACCACCGCGACGGTGCGCCCGACCTGCTGCCGCAGCGGCGCCGCGACGAGATCGAGGCGGTCGACGAGCGGGTCTTCGCCGACGTCAACAACGGCGTCTACCGGTGCGGTTTCGCGGGCACGCAGGAGGCCTACGACGAGGCCTGCACACGCCTGTGGAACGCCTTGGACTGGTTGGAGGACCGGCTGCGCGACCGGCGCTACCTCGTCGGCGACACGATCACCGAAGCCGACGTCCGCCTGTTCACCACGCTCGCGCGCTTCGACCCCGTCTACCACGGCCACTTCAAGTGCAACCGGAACAAGCTGGCCGAGATGCCGGCGCTGTGGGCCTACGCCCGCGACCTGTTCCAGACGCCCGGCTTCGGCGACACGATCGACTTCGCCCAGATCAAGCAGCACTACTACGTCGTGCACAAGGACATCAACCCGAGCGGGATCGTGCCCGCCGGGCCGGACCTCTCCGGCTGGGTCACGCCGCACGGCCGCGAGGCGCTCGGCGGGCGGCCGTTCGGCGACGGCACGCCGCCGGGACCCGTCCGCGACGGCGAACGGGTCGACCCGGCGCACACGCCACTGCGCTGACCGCTGCGACCACGGACGTCACGTACACGTTGGAGACCTCGCTGGTCGAGGTCTTCGCACCGGACTACGCCGCTCGCCTGGAGGCGGCCCGAGCGCGGCTGCCGAGTTCCCTCGGGCCGGCCGACGTCGGTGGTCGCGGACCAGCGGTCACCGTGCCCGGGGCGGGCAGGTGCTCTCCCGCACCACGAGTTCCGTGGCGAGGTCTATGCGCTCGTTCGGCGGACGCTCGCCGCGCGCCAGGCTGAACACCATCTGCGCGGCCGTGGTCGCCATCTCCCGCAGCGGCTGCCGCACGGTGGTCAGCGGAGGCCCTATCCACTCGGTCACGGAGAGGTCGTCGTAGCCGACGATCGACAGGTCGTCCGGCACGGACAGCCCGAGCTCCCGCGCCGCCCGCATCACGCCCAGCGCCTGGAAGTCCGAGCCCGCGAAGATCGCGGTCGGCGGGTCGGGCCTGCTGAGCAGCTCCATGCCGTGCCCGTACCCGCCCTGGACGTAGAAGTCGCCGTACCGCACGAAATCGTGGTCCACGACGACGTTCGCGTCCTCCAGCGCGCTGCGGTAGCCGTCGACGCGCGCTCGGCTGCACAGCATGGTCGTCGGCCCCGAGATGACCGCGATCCGGCGGTGGCCGAGCCCGAGCAGGTGCCGGGTCGCGGCCAGGCCGCCGGCCCAGTTCGCCGACCCCACCGTCGGCACGCCGGGCGGCGGCTCACCCGCGGTGTCCACGAAGACGAACGGGATGTTGCGCGTCGTGAGCTGGCGGCGCTGCTCGTCGTCCAACCCCGCCAGCACCAGGATCACGCCGAGCGGCCGGCGGGCCAGCAGGTCGTCGAACCACTCGCGGCGCGGCCGGTGCTCGCCGCCGAGCTCGGACAGCACCACGGCGGCGCGCTCGTTCGCCGCGGCCAGCTCCACGCCGCGGATGATCTCGGTCGACCACGCCGAGTGCATCTCGTGGAACACCAGGTCGATGAGCGCCGGCCGGGACGACTGGCGCGCTCGTCGTCGCCGGTACCGGTGCTGTTCGATGATGCTCTCCACGCGGGCGCGCGTGTCCGGCGCGACGTCGGGCCGTCCGTTGAGGACCTTCGAGACGGTCGGGATCGACACCCCCGCCTCGGCCGCGATGGACGAGATCGACGCCGCGCCCTTCACCGTCTTCTCCGGCACGACGCCGGCGGCGTCCCGCTCGGTCGACGAACTCATGCTGCCCCCTGTCCGCGTCGCGGTCCGCGCACCGCACCGGATCTAAAGTTTCGACGGCCGAGCGTAAAGGTTCGACCTTCCGATCACCAGCATGACAGCTATCGGCGTACTTTCTTGACGTGATCGGTCCAGTAAACCGGGCGGATCTCCGCACCGGTTCATACCTGTGAACTGCGAAGACACAGGAAGGACACGGACTGTTGACGTCTTGGGGAGATCCTCCTACGGTCTCCCCACCAGATCGGCGTGTCGGAAAGTACTTCGATAGTTTCGGTCTTCACGAGGACGTGAGCGGGGGTACCTGGTCGATGATGAACAGGACGACGGAAGTCGCGACGACGCCGGCAGGCGACGCCGTCCCGACTGCCGCCGACCGGCCGAGCGCGGCGTGGCGGGACACCTCCCGGCCCGTCGCCGAACGGGTGGACGCGCTCGTCGACGCGATGACGCTCGACGAGAAGCTGGCCCAGCTCGTCGGTGTCTGGGTCGGCGCGGACCCCTCCGGTGCCGGCGTCGCACCGCACCAGCACGACCTGACCAGCGACCCGGTGGTCTGGGCGGACGTCATCGCGCACGGCCTCGGCCAGCTCACCCGCCCGTTCGGCACCCGGCCGGTCGACCCGGTGGCGGGCGCCCGCTCGCTCGCCGCGTCGCAGCGGCAGGTGGCCGAGGCCAACCGGTTCGGCATCCCGGCGCTGGTGCACGAGGAGTGCCTCACCGGCTTCGCCGCGTGGCAGGCGACCGCCTACCCCGCGCCGCTCGCCTGGGGCGCGTCGTTCGACCCCGACCTGGTGGCCGAGATGTCCGGCCTGATCGGCGCCTCGATGCGCGCGGCCGGCGTGCACCAGGGGTTGGCGCCGGTCCTGGACGTCACCCGCGACTACCGCTGGGGCCGCACCGAAGAGACCATCGGCGAGGACCCGTACCTCGTGGGCACGGTTGCCACGGCGTACGTGCGCGGCCTGGAACAGTCGGGGATCGTGGCCACGCTCAAGCACTTCGCCGGCTACTCGGCCTCCCGCGCCGGGCGCAACCTCGCGCCGGTGGCCGTCGGCCCGCGCGAGTTCGCCGACGTGATCCTGCCGCCGTTCGAGATGGCGGTGCGCGACGGCGGCGTCCGGTCGGTCATGCAGTCCTACACCGAGATCGACGGCCTGCCGTCCGCGGCCGACGCCGGCCTGCTCACCACGCTGCTGCGCGACACCTGGGGCTTCGACGGCACGGTGGTCGCCGACTACTTCGCGGTCAAGTTCCTCCAGACCCTGCACGGCGTGGCCGAGGACGAGGCGCACGCCGCCGCGCTGGCCCTCGCCGCCGGTGTGGACGTCGAGCTGCCGACCGTGCGCTGCTACGGCACGCCGTTGCGCGACGCGGTCGAGCGCGGCGACGTGGACGAGGGCCTGGTGGACCGGGCGTTGCGCCGGGTGCTGCGCCAGAAGGTCGAGCTCGGCCTGCTCGACCCGGACTGGTCGGCGCTGCCGGCGAACGTCGACGACCTGCGGCTGGATTCACCGCAAGCCCAGGACGTCACGCTCCGCCTCGCCCGGGAATCCGTGGTGCTGCTGGCCAACGACGGCGTCCTGCCGCTGCGGCCGGACGTCCGGCTCGCGGTGGTCGGCCCGCTCGCCGACGACCCGATGGCGATGCTCGGCTGCTACTCGTTCCCCGCGCACATCGGCGTGCACCACCCGGACGCCGGGCTGGGCCTGGAGATCCCGACCGTGCTGTCCTCGCTGCGCGACGCGGTGGGCGGCGACATCGCCCACGCGAAGGGCTGCGAGGTCTCCGCCGAGCCCGACGCGGACGACATCGCCGCCGCGGTGGCGGCCGCCAGGGACGCGGACGTGTGCGTCGTCGCCGTCGGCGACCGGGCGGGCCTGTTCGGGCGCGGCACCTCGGGCGAGGGGTGCGACGCGACCGACCTGCGGCTGCCCGGCGCGCAGACCGACCTGGTCCGCGCCGTCCTCGCCACCGGCACGCCGGTCGTGCTGCTGCTGATCACCGGACGGCCCTACGCGATCGGCGACCTGGCCGACGGCGCGGCGGCGGTCGTGCAGGCCTTCTTCCCCGGACAGCTCGGCGGGCGTGCCCTCGCGGACGTCCTGACCGGCGTGGTCGCGCCGTCGGGCCGGCTGCCCGTCGGCATCCCGAACGACCCGTCCGGCCAGCCCGGCACCTACCTGTCCGCGCCGCTCGGCCGGCGCACCGAGGTGTCCAACGTCGACCCGACGCACGCCTTCCCGTTCGGCCACGGCCTCGGCTACGACACGTTCACCTGGTCGCCCGTGCGCCTGGTGTCCGGCGACGGGCCGTGGCCCACCGACGGCGAGGTCGAGGTCGAACTCGACGTGCGCAACCCCGGCACGCGCTCCGGCGCGGACGTGGTGCAGCTGTACCTGCACGACCCCGTCGCGCAGGTGACCCGCCCGGTCGTGCGGCTCATCGGCTACGCGCGGGTGGAGTTGGACGGTGGCGCGTCGGCACGCGTCACGTTCCGCGTGCCGGCCGACGTCACGTCGTTCACCGGCCGGGACGGCAAGCGCGTGGTGGAACCGGGCGCGGTGCAGCTGCGCGTGTCCCGGTCGAGCGCGGACGCGCACGAAGCGGTGGACCTGAGGCTCGTCGGCCCGCTGCGCGAAGTCGACCACACGCGGCGTTGGCTCACCGCCGTGTCGGTCACCCACGAGGAGGTGGAACGAGCATGACCACCCAGATCAGCGAACCGGCGGCCGAGGCGACGCCGGACCGGACCCGGAAACCGCCCCGGACACCCAAGACGCCCCGGTACAAGACCACCTGGCGCAAGGCTTGGAAGCGGGACTGGCAGCTCTACACGCTCGTCATCGTCCCGCTGCTGTTCTTCCTGATCTTCCGCTACGCGCCGATGCTCGGCAACGTCATCGCGTTCCGCAAGTTCGTGCCGGGCGGCAGCATCTACGGCGAGACGTGGGTCGGCCTGCGCTACGTCAAGATGTTCATCAACGACCCGAACTTCTGGGAAGTCTTCGGCAACACGATGGTGCTCGGCGCGCTGTCGCTGTTCTTCGCCTTCCCGCTGCCGATCGTGCTGGCGCTGCTGCTCAACGAGGTCCGCTCGCGGTACTTCAAGCGGTTCGTGCAGACGGTGTCCTACCTGCCGCACTTCCTGTCGATCGTGATCGTGGCCGGCATGGTCATGCAGCTGGTGTCGTTGGAGGGCACGGTCAACCAGGTCGTCCGCGCGTTCGGCGGCGAGGCGGTGTCCTACATCCAGGACCCGAGCTGGTTCCGCACGATCTACGTCTCCTCGGAGGTCTGGCAGACCGTCGGCTGGGGCACGATCCTCTACCTGGCCGCGCTGACAACGATCGACTCGCAGCTCTACGAGGCGGCCCGGATCGACGGCGCGAACCGCTGGCAGCAGACGTGGCACGTGACGCTGCCCGGCATCCGCCCGACGATGATCACGCTGCTGATCCTCAACATCGGCACGTTCATGGCGGTCGGGTTCGAGAAGGTCCTGCTGCTGTACAACCCGCTGACCTATCCCACCGCGGACGTCGTGTCGACCTACCTCTACCGCGTCGGCCTGGTGTCCAACAACTTCAGCTACGCCGCCGCGATCGGCCTGTTCGAGTCGATCATCGGTCTGACGCTGATCCTGTCCGCCAACGCGATCTCGCGACGAGCAGTGGGGACGAGCCTGTGGTGACCACCGACCCGACGCGCCTCGCGGACCGGCTGGACAAGCCCGCCGGGCCCCGCCGCACCTCGCTGGACGACTCGCGCGGCTACCGGATCTTCCGCGTCGTCAACGTCGTGCTGCTGCTCGGCGTGGTCGCGGTGACGCTGTACCCGTTCGTCAACATCGTGGCGCAGTCGTTCAGCAGCGAGGTCTACATCCGCACCGGCCAGGTCAACCTGGTGCCGCGCGGTTTCAACCTCGACACCTACAAGCTCGTCGCGTCCGACCCGGCGTTCTGGAACAGCTACCTGAACACCGTCGTCTACACCGTGACGGCCACCGCGATCTCGATCGTGCTCACCACGATCTACGCGTACGTGCTGTCGAAGCACCGGCTCAAGGGCCGGGGCCTGCTGGTCGGCGTCGCGGTGTTCACCATGTTCTTCAACGGCGGCCTGATCCCGAACTACGTGCTGGTCAACGGGCTCGGGATGACCAACACGATCTGGGCGATCGTGCTGCCGAACGCGATCAGCGTGTTCAACCTGCTGGTGATGAAGGCGTTCTTCGAGAGCCTGCCGACGGAACTGGAGGAGGCCGCCGCGATCGACGGCCTGAACACCTACGGCATCCTGCTGCGGATCGTGCTGCCGCTGTCGAAGGCCGTGCTCGCCACGATGATCCTGTTCTACGCGGTGGCGAACTGGAACTCGTGGTTCCAGGCCTTCCTCTACCTCGACCGCTCGGACCTGTTCCCGGTCACCGTGTACCTGCGGAACATGATCGCCGGCGCCACCTCGGCGACGTCGGTCGGCGCGGTCGAGACCAACGCGGTGGCCATCTCCGCGAACATCAAGGCCGTGACGATGGTGCTGACCGTGCTGCCCATCGTCGCCGTGTACCCGTTCATCCAGCGCTATTTCGTGTCGGGCGTGATGCTCGGCGCGGTCAAGCAGTAGCGCATCCGCTCCAGTTGACGACGGCGTCAATCACCTGAGGAGACAGCACGATGCGAACCAAATGGAAGCGAACGCTTCTGACTGCCGTCGCCGGCAGCCTCGTGGTCAGCCTGGCCGCGTGCAGCGAGGAAGGCGCGGACGCGGGAGGCGGCGTCAACCTCGACGGCAAGAAGACCGCGTCGATGGCCGACTACAAGGCGGGCGCGCAGTTCAAGGCCACCGAGCCGGTCGACGTGAGCCTGCTCTACCTCGACCAGTCGCACTACCCGATCAAGGACGACTGGCTGCTGTGGAAGGAGATCACCCAGCGGACCAACGTCACGATCAAGCCGACGGTCGTGCCCTACAGCGACTACGACCAGAAGCGCGGTCTGCTGATCAGCTCGGGTGACGCCCCGACGATCATCTCCAAGACCTACCCGGGTCAGGAGGAGCAGTTCGTGTCCTCCGGCGCGATCCTCCCCGTGAGCGACTACATCGACCTGATGCCGCACTTCAAGGACAAGGTCGAGAGGTGGAAGCTCCAGCCGGAGCTGAACACGCTGCGCCAGGAGGACGGCAAGTTCTACGTGCTGCCCGGCATGCACGAGAAGGTGTGGCAGGACTACACGCTGGCGTTCCGCACCGACGAGCTCAAGCGCCTGAACCTGCAGGCCCCGAAGAACTGGGACGAGGTCTACACCGTCCTCAAGGCGATCAAGGCCGCGAACCCGGACAGCTACCCGCTGTCGGACCGCTTCGAGGCCAAGTCGATCCTCAACTACGCGGGCCAGACCTTCGGCACCCAGGCCGGGTGGGGCTACGTCAAGAACACGATCTGGAACGAGTCCGCGCAGAAGTACGAGCTCACCGGCGCGACCCCGGAGTACAAGCAGCTGATCGAGTACTTCCACAAGCTCGTCGCCGAAGGTCTGATGGACCCGGAGAGCTTCACGCAGAAGGACGACGCGGCGATCCAGAAGTTCGCGAGCGGCAAGTCGTTCGCGATCAGCAGCAACGCGCAGAACATCGTCAACGACTACCGGCCGAACGTCTCCAAGATCCCCGGCGCGACCGTGGCGAAGATCCCGCTGCCCGCCGGGCCCAAGGGCAACGTCATCCGCGGCACGCGCCTGGAGAGCGGCCTGATGGTGTCGGCGAAGGCGGTCGAGAGCGACAAGTTCGTGGCGACGATGCAGTTCATCGACTGGCTCTGGTACTCCGACGAGGCGCAGGAGTTCACCAAGTGGGGCGTCAAGGGCACGACCTACGACAAGGACGCCTCGGGTAAGCGGACGCTCAAGCCCGAGGTGGCGTTCGGCGGCATGAACGTCGGCGCGCCGAAGAACCTCCAGCGCGACTTCGGCTTCCAGGGCGGTGTCTTCTACTACGGCGGCGCCACCGAGCTGCTGCAGTCGATGTTCACCGAGGAGGAGATCGCCTTCCAGAAGACGATGGCCGACAAGAAGGTCGAGCCGCTGGCCCCGCCCGCGCCGCTGAACGAGGACGAGCGCGAGCGCGCCGCGCTGCTGGAGAGCCCGCTCAAGGACTTCGTCACGCAGTCGACGTTGCAGTTCATCCTCGGCCAGCGCGACCTCTCCACGTGGGACGCCTACGTCAAGGAGTTGGAGGCCAAGGGCTCGAACGACCTCGTCGAGCTCGTCAACGGCGCCTACAAGCGCTACAAGGAGAAGAACGGGTGAGTGCTCGCGGTCCGGTCGCGGTGTCGCGCCGTGACCGGACCGCGTCGGTGTTCGACCGCCGTCGCACCGCGAGCGGCGGGCCGTTCGGTTGTGGAGGGGTTTTGAACCGCGTTACCGTCCCCGGCGAGCCGATCGGCCGCCTGTCCGAGTCGTGGCGCCACTGCGTCGGCACCGGCCGGCTCAACCTCGCGCTGCGCGCCGACTACCAGGAGTCCCTGGCCCGGGTGCAACGCGACATCGGTTTCCGCCACATCCGCGGCCACGGCCTGCTGTCCGACGACATGGGCGTGCACCGCCGGTCCGGCGACGGGGTGACCCGGTACTCGTTCACGTACGTCGACCAGGTCTTCGACCGGTTCCTGGAGCTGGGCATCCGGCCGTTCGTCGAGCTGGGGTTCATGCCGACCGCGCTCGCCTCCGGCGACGACACGGTGTTCTGGTGGAAGGGCAACATCACCCCGCCGAACGACTGGGACGAGTGGGCGGCGCTGGTCCGCGCCGTAGTCCGGCACCTGGTCGACCGCTACGGCCTGGCCGAGGTGCGCACCTGGCCGATCGAGGTGTGGAACGAGCCGAACCTGGTCAACTTCTGGAAGGGCGCCGACCAGGCCGCCTACTTCCGCCTCTACGAGCTCACCGCCCGGACCGTCAAGGACGTCGACGCCGGGCTCCAAGTGGGCGGCCCGGCGATCTCGCCCGGCTCGGACGAGTGGTGGGAGCCGTTCGCCGAGTTCGTCACCCGCCGCGACGTGCCCATCGACTTCGTCAGCAGGCACGCCTACACCTCCGGCCCGGCGCAGCACGTCCCGTTCGGCACGTACCAGACGCTCGCCGCGCCCGGCACGCTGCTGGACCAGTTCGACGCGCCGCGCAAGCACCTGGCGGGCACGGCGCTGGCCGGGCTGCCGGTGCACATCACCGAGTTCAACAGCTCCTACCGGCCGGACAACCCGATCCACGACACGGCCTACCACGCCGCGTACCTGGCCCCGGTGCTCGCCGGCGGCACGGACCTGGTGGACTCGTACTCCTACTGGACGTTCTGCGACGTCTTCGAGGAGGAGAACGTGCCGACCTCGTTGTTCCACGGCGGTTTCGGCCTGCTCACGCACCGGCAGGTGCCGAAGCCGACCTACCACCTCTACACGTTCATGGCCCGGATGGGCTCCCACGTGCTGGCGCGCGGCGCGGACCACCTGGTGTGCGCGACCGACGACGGCCGGATCACCGTGCTGGCCTGGCAGCCGGTCGGCGGCACCGACGGTCCGGACGCGCCCGCCCGGCACGAGGTGCGGCTGTCGGTCCCGCTGACGGGTCCGCGCGCGTTCGTCCGCCGGGAGCGGGTCAACGAGCACGACGGCAACGCGTTCGGCGCGTGGCGCGAGCTGGGGCGTCCGCGCTCGCCCGACCTCCGCACGCTCGACGTGCTGCGCGACTGCGCACGTCCCGCCCTGGAGCACCGGTCGGCCGCGGTCGTGGGCGGGCGGGTCGAGCTCGACCTCGCGCTGGCACGGCACGAGGTCACGTTCGTCGAACTCACGCCCGTGCGCGCCGAGGAGCACGAAGGACTGGACGACCGGCGGCTGCTCGGCGCCTCCGACGACCGGCTCGTGGCGCCGCACGAGAGGCCGTGACCGTGGCGGCCGAACGACGGGGTGATCCCGCCGCCGAGATCGGTGCGGGCATCCTGTCGCGCATCGCGTCCGTCGTGTACTGGTTCGTCGTCATCGAGGCCATGCTGGCGCTGACGACGGCGCCGGGTTTCCTCGCGCTGCTGTTCCTGGACCGCAGCGCGGGCAACGCGCCGCTGATCGGGCTGTGCTTCTCCCCCGTGGGCCCGGCGCTGTCGGCCGCCGTCTACGCCTGGCGGGTGTTCCTCGACGACCGAGACCTCTCCCCCGCCCGGCACTTCCGCCGCGGCTACCGGCTCAACTGGCTCGACGTGCTGCGCTGGTGGCTGCCCGCGCTGGCGGTGCTCACCGTGATCGGCTTCAGCCTGGCGAACCTGGAGCTGGCCGGTGTGCCGCCCGGGTACGGCCTGGTGCTGATCGTGGTCGCGGTGGCCGTGCTGGTGTGGTCGACCCAAGCGCTGGTGCTGTCGTCCACGCTGTCGCTGCGCACCCGTGACACGGCGCGCCTGGCGTCCTACTACCTGGCCGCACGGCCCGCGAGCGCGCTCGGCGCGTTGTCGCTGCTCGTCGCGGCCGGCGGGCTCGTCGTGCTCACCTCCGACTGGGTGCTCGCGCTGCTCGCTTCCCCGTTCACCCTGCTGCTGCTGCGCAACGCCGAGCCGGTGCTGCGCGACGCCACCGAGAGGTTCACCGCGTGACCCCGCAGAGCGTGCCCCGGAGGATCGGCTACGGCGGCGATTACAACCCCGAGCAGTGGCCCCGCGAGGTCTGGGACGACGACTACGCGGCGTTCAAGCTCGCCGGCATCAACACGGTCACCGTGGGCGTGTTCGCGTGGGCCCACCTCGAGCCCACCGAGTTCGGCTACGACTTCTCTACGTTGGACGCGATCGTGGACCGCGCGACCGCCGAGGGCATGCGGATCGTGCTGGCGACGCCCAGCGGCGCGATGCCGCCGTGGCTGGCGCGGAAGTACCCGGAGGCGTGTCGGGTCGACTTCGAGGGGCGGCAGCACGTGTACGGGCAGCGGCACAACGCCTGCCCGTCGTCGTCCGACTTCCGCCGGGCGGCCGTGGCGCTGGCCAAGCGGCTGGCCCGCCGGTACGGGGCCAACCCGGCGATCGTGGCCTGGCACATCGGCAACGAGTACGGCGGCGCGTGCTTCTGCCACAACTGCGGTGACGCGTTCCGCAAGTGGCTGCGCCGGCGCTACGGCAGCCTCGACCGGCTCAACGCCGCGTGGAACACCACGTTCTGGTCGCACACGTTCACCAAGTGGGCGCAGATCGAGCCGCCGAACGCGCTGTCGGAGCACTGGCGCGGGCCCGACCACACCGCGTTCCAAGGCATCACGCTCGACTACAAGCGGTTCATGTCCGACGCGCTGCTGGACGGGTTCCTGGCGGAGAAGGCCGCCACCCGGAAGTACTCGCCGGACACGCCCGTGACGACGAACATGATGGGCCTGTACCAGCCGATCGACTACCACCGGTGGGCGCCGCACCTGGACTTCGCGTCGTGGGACAACTACCCGCCGGAGGACCGGTCGTCCACCCGCACGGCCGCGCGGATGGCGTTGGCGCACCGGTTGATGCGCGGGCTGCGCGACGGCGAGCCGTTCTGGGTCATGGAGCAGACCCCGTCGGTGACCGCCTCGCGGGACGTGAACCCGGTCAAGCGGCCCGGTGTGCTGCGGCTGTGGTCGTGGCAGTCGGTCGCCAACGGCGCGGACGCGGTGCTGTACTTCCAGTTGCGGCAGTCGCGGGGCGCGTGCGAGAAGTACCACGGCGCGGTGCTCGACCACGCGGGCCGGACGGACACGCGGGTGTTCCGGGAGGTCGCCGAGCTGGGCGACGAGTTCGCCCGCGTCGGTGACGCGCTGCTGGGTGGCCGCACGCCCGCGCGCGCCGCGCTGCTCGTCGACTGGGACAGCTGGTGGGCGGTCGAGATATCCGACGGCCCCAACCGCAACGTGCGCTACCTGGACGTGCTGACCGCCTACCACCGGGCGTTGTGGCAGGCGAACGTCCCGCTGGACGTCGTGCCGGTGACGGCCGACCTCTCCGGTTACGACGTGGTCGTCGCGCCGTTGCTGCACATGGTGAAGGGCGATCTCGCGGAGCGGGTGACGGCGCTGGTCGAGCGCGGCGGCACGTTCGTGACGACGGCGCTGTCGGGTCGGGTGGACGAGGACGACAACGCGTTCCTGGCCGACGTTCCGGGGCCGTTCGCGTCGCTGCTCGGGATGCGGGTCGACGAGACCGACGCCCAGCAGCCCGACGTGGTGAACCCGGTGACGCTGTTCGGCGTCGAGTACGAAGCCCGGCACGTGTTCGAGGTGGTCGTGCCGGACGACGCGGAGGTGCTCGGCGCCTACGGCGCGGACTTCTACGCCGGCACGCCCGCCGTGACCCGTGCGGCACGGGGGCGCGGCCACGCCTGGTACGTGGCGACGTTGCTGGACGACGCCGGCGTGGCCGCCGTCGTGCGCACGGCGTTGGCGGAGCACGGGTTGGTCGGGCCGCTCGGCGACGTGCCGGACGTCGAGGTCACCGAGCGCGTCGTGCCGGACGGCACGCGGTACCTGTTCGTGCTCAACCACGGTGAGGCCCGGACCGTGCCCGCGCCGGTGGCCGGCACGGACCTGTTGAGCGGGCATGAGCTCCGGGTCGGCGACGAGCTGGAACTCGCACCGACCGCGGTCCTGGTGCTCCGCTGCGAGTAGCGGGCCGACGACGGCCGCCGGGTCCGCGGACCCGGCGGCCGTTCCGCGTTCAGCGGATCGTGCGGCCGTGCGCGTCGGGCACGCCCGACTTGCGCCAGAAGTACGTGTTCACCTGGTCACGCCACTCCTTCACGGACCGCAGCTGCTCCGCCATCAGCCCGGTGACGCGGTCGAACACCTCCGCCGGCACGCGGCCCTCCAACGACGCCCACGTGGCGGCCATCCGCCGCACTTCCTCGTGACCGGCGAAGTGCGTGTCGTAGATGTGCTGGATCACGGTCGTCCCCGAGTGCAGGACGTGGTCGTAGGGCACGTGGTGGAAGAACAGCAGCAGCTCGTCCGGGCACGTCCCGACCGACTCGTACCGGTCGCGCCACGGCGGCGGGTACTGGCCGGCGAAGCCCGTGCCCGTGGCGCACGTGCGGTCCACGCCGACGCCGTCCCGGTCGGCGAAGTGGTACGTGCCCCAAGAGGAGTACTCGTAGCCGTCCACGTTCGGCCCGTAGTGCAGGCCCGGCTGCACCATGAAGCCGACGCCCAACGGCGCCGTGTACCGCTCGTAGGTCAACCACGACCCGTCCATCACCTCGTGCAACGCCTCGCGCACGGTCGGGGGATCGGGGAACGTGAGGCCGATCCACTCGTCCAGCACCGCCTCCGGCGCGAGCCGCTCGTCCCACGCGAGCCGGCCGAAGCCGAACAGGTTGGCCTGCGCCAACGGGTGCCCGGTCCAGAACGGGTCCTCGCCCACGTTCGACACCGCCACCACGCCACCGGCCGGTGCCGCGGCCCGGCCCGCGGCGACGTCCGCGACCGTCTGCCCGCCCTCGCCCCACAGCTGGAAGCCGAGCATCTCGCGCCACTGCGGCACGAGGTGGCACACGTGCTTCTGGTGCCCGGTGTACTCCTGGGTCACCTGGAACTCGACCGCGAGCCGGGTGCGCGGCATGGCCGCGATCACCGGGGACACCGGCTCGCGCACCTGGAAGTCCATCGGACCGGCCTTCACCTGCACCACGACGTTCGCGTCGAACGCGCCGTCCAGCGGGGCGAAGTTGTCGTAGGCGGCCCGGGCGCGGTCGGTCGAGCGGTCGCGCCAGTCCTGGCGGTGGTTGTAGACGAACGCTCGCCAGAACACCGTGCCGCCGAACGGCGCGAGGGCGCGGGCCAGCGCGTTCGCGCCGTCGGCGTGGTCGCGGCCGTAGGCGAACGGGCCGGGCTGGCCCTCGGAGTCGGCCTTGACCACGTACCCGCCGAAGTCGGGGATCGCCGCGTACACCTCGGCCGTCGTGCGCGCCCACCAGTCGCGCACGGCCGGGTCGAGCGGGTCGGCGGTCGGCAGGCCGCCGAGGGTGATCGGCGCGGCGAAGCTCACCGACAGGTGCACCTTGATCCCGTGCGGGCGGAACACGTCCGCCAGCCGCACCACGTCCGGCAGCAGGTCGGTGAGCAGGCGGGCCTCGGTGCGGCCCACGTTGACGTTGTTGAGGCCGACCCGGTTGACGCCGATCGAGCCGAGCAGCCGCGCGTACGCGCGTGCCCGGGAGAGGTCGGCGCGGACCGCGCCGTCGGCGTAGAAGATCGAGCCGCCCGAGTACCCGCGTTCGACCTGGCCCATCACCGGGTGCACGTCGACGTTGTCCCAGTGGTCGAGCATGCGGACCGGCTGCCGCGGCGCGTGCCGCTCCGGCCGCGCCTCGCCCGTGAAGGCCGCTTCGCCCTGCCGCACCACGTGGTGGAAGCCGTAGAGCAGGCCGACGCCGTCGATCGCGCGGACCACCGTGGTGGTGCCGGCGCGACCCACCGCGAACGCCTCGGGATCCGTCTCGCCGTCGTCCGGTGCGCACACCAGCTCCAGGTCCGCGGGACCGTCGTCGACCAGCGCGCCGCCGTGCTCGGCCGCTGCCGCCTCGACCTCGGAGCGGACCGTGGCGACGACCGGGCCGTCCCCGATGACGCGGACCCGCCGTGAGCCGATCGGCCGGAACGCGGAGGCCGGTAGCCACGCGGGGTGCACGCCGATCATGTGGAAGTTCCTCCCGGACGGGGATTGGTGACATCGCCAAACTATGTCGCCTTTGCTTCCCCGGCAAGGAAAACCAGCCGTCCACTGTCGACTTTCACGAGTGTGAACGACCACGAAACTTTTGCGCGGCAACGGTTCCTGCGCGGCCGTCTCAACTGGACCGGCGGACCCGCGGTCGCGACTCGAACAGCTCCAGCGGCACGGCGTCCGCGAGCGCCTGGTAGCCGGCCGGTGTCATGTGCAGGTGGTCGCCGTCGTCGTAGGCCGCGAGCAGGCGCCGGTGGTCGTGCGGGTCTCGCGCCGCCGCGTCGAAGTCGAGCACCTCGTCGAACGCACCGCTGGTGCGGATCCACTCGTTGACCGCCTGACGTGCCGCCTCGCGGTGGCCATCCGGGTCGTCGTACGCCTCGTTGCCGCCCAGCGGCGCCAGCGTCGCCCCGCACACCGTGATGCCGTGCGCGTGGGCGCGCACCACGATCTGCTCGTAGGCCGCGCAGAGGTCGTCCGCGACCTGCTTCTGCGCGACGGCGGCGGCGCCGGTCGTGCAGATGTCGTTGATGCCCTCGAACACCACGAGCCACGCCACGCCGGTCTGCGCCAGCACGTCGCGGTCCAGGCGGGCCAGCGCGCTCGGGCCGATCCCGTCGCTGAGCACCCGGTTCCCGCCGGTGCCCTGGTTGAGCACGGCGACGTCCGCCGTCGCGGGCCGTGACCGCAGCCGGGCCGACAGGCGGTCGGGCCAGCGGTCGTTGCCGTTGGTGGTGGAGCCCCGGCCGTCGGTCAGGGAGTCGCCCAGCGTGACGACGGCCGAGGCGGCGCGCTCCGACCACACCTCGATGCCGCTGAGGAAGTACCAGTGGTCGGTGGTCGTCGCACCCGGCAGGTCGTCGGCCGCGACGTGGTCGCCCGCCAGCAGGTGGGAGGTCGTTCGGGAGGCGGGGTGCGAGGTGACCAGGTCGGACGCCTGCCCGTCGGCAAGGAACACCGTCACGGTCAGGTTCGCCTCCGGCTCGACCGGGAAGTCCAGCGGGTCCGACACGACCTGCGCGCCGACCGGCACGACGACGCCCGGCCGACCGTGGAACGTGACCGGGCGGACCGAGCCCGGCACGACCGAGCCCACACCGGCCCGGCCGCCGAGGGGCCGGGCCACGGTCACCGCCGTGATCGGCAGCACCGCGCCGCCGAACGCGTTCGAGAACCGCAACCTCAGCCGGTCGCCGCCGATCGTGACGCGCGCGGTCTGCCTCAACGTGGCGTCGGCGAGCACCAGCCCGTCCCCGGTGAACGGCGCGGGCGGCAGGTTGTCCGGTTGGGTCAGTTGAGGCGCCGACACCCACGTGTGCGCCCAACGACCGGACGGACGGGGGGCGTCGGGCGACACGCTGTGACTCATGCGCCCGATTCTGGTGCAGCGGGCCCGCCGCGGTCAGCCCATGGTCTCAACTGGGGACGCGACCGAGGCGTGCCGAAGGCATCCGGCGCGCGATCGTAGCGAAACCCCCGGTCGTCGACGATCTCCCGGGCGGTAGGTCCGCACAACGCCCGAAGGAGGGCACATGCCCCGCTCATCCCGGTTGTGGGTGGCGATCGCCGCCGCGACCCTGGTCCTGTCCGGCACGGCTCACGCGCAGGAGGACCGCAGGGTGGTCATCGGCACCCCGACCACCCACGCCGCGGCCGAGGTCGGCGTCCCGATCCTGGTCACCGGACTGTCGATCGCTCCGACCACGGTCGCGATCACCGCCACCGAGCTGACGTTCGACGGCGGGGCCACCTGGGTGACCGCCGAAGTCCTGCGCGATCACGACCCGTCCCGGGTCGACTGGCGGTACGTCCACACGCCCACCGCGGCCGGTGACGTCGAGGTCGCCGGTCGCGTCGTCACCGCCTCCGGCGCCGGCCCGACCGGCGCGCCCGTCGTCGTCCACGTCGGCGGGGCGGCCGTGACTCAGCCGGTGAACTGCGCGACCCGGTGCGAGCTCGGCACCTATTACAAGGACGCGGTCGACGATCCCGACCGGGAGCCGGTCGAGGTCGGCACGCGGTTCCAGGTCGACCGACCCGGGCAGCTGCTGGGCGCTTCCCTCGGACGTGGCGCCTACCGGGGGCCGATCAGCCTGCGGCTGTGGTCGGAGACGGGCGTGCTGCTCGCCGAGCAGCCCTGGGACCACCCCGGCTTGATGGCCCAGATCGACTTCCCGACGCCCGTCCCGGTCGAGCCGGGGCACGACTACGTGATCTCGTACTACACGCCGCAAGGCGGCTACGCGACCTCGGAGGACTTCTTCACCGGCACGCTGGTGCGGGCGCCGTTCATCGCGCCGCCGGGCGCGGGCGTCTACCACTACGGCGTGGGCGGCGGGTTCCCGACCGAGAGCTGGCACGACAGCACCTACTGGGTGCTGCCGGAGTTCCGCGGCTGACCGCTTGCGCCAATCAGGCGACCCGCGTGTGGACAGGGGGCCGGGCGGGAACCGTCCCGGTGACGTCGTCGGTGACGTCCGGCCCAGGGAGGCGACATGCGCGGGCTCCTGCTCACCGCGGTGCTGGTTGTTCCCGCGCTCGTGGCCGCCGGGTGCGGCGGTCTGGGGTCGGACCGCTCCGACGCGCTGATCACCATGGGGTTCGGCCTCCCGGACGAGCACGCGACGGCGCGCGTGGCGGTGTTCCGGGAGGCCAACCCCGGCGTCGACCTGCGGATCAGCGAGGGCGCGTTCGACGAGCAGCAGTTCCTGTCCGCCGTCGCCGCGGGCGACCCGCCCGACCTGGTCTACGCCGAGCGGCGCAAGCTCGGCGGTTACGCGGCGCGTGGCGCGGTGCAGAGCCTGGACGCCTGCGTGCGGGAGCACGGCGTCGACCTGGGCGTGTTCCGGGAGGCGGCCCTGCGCCAGGTCACCTACGAGGGTGAGGTGCACGGGCTGCCGGAGTTCTCCAGCGTCCGGCTGATGATCGTGAACAACCCGGTGGTGCGGGCCGCGGGCCTGGACCCGGCGGCGCTGTCCACGGCGGACTGGGCCGGGATGGGCGAGCTGGCCGACCGGCTGGCGCGGGTCGGCGACGGACGCGTGGAGCGCATCGGCTTCGACCCGAAGGTGCCCGAGTTCCTGCCGCTGTGGGCCAGGGCGAACGGGGCCGAGCTGATCGGGCCCGACGCCCGGCTGGACGATCCGCGCGTGGTCGAGGCGGTCCGCCACACCACCGACCTGGTCGCCAGGCAGGGCGGCTGGGCGTCGTTCAAGGCGTTCCGCGACGCGTTCGACCAGTTCGGCGCGAACAACCAGTACGTGACCGGGCAGCTCGCCGCGATGCCGATGGACTCCTGGTACATCAACACGCTCGCGACCAACTCCCCCGACGCCGACGTGACGATCGCGCCGTTCACGGACCGGAACGGGCAGGTGCTCACCGAGTCCGGCGGGCAGGCGTGGGCGATCCCGAAGGGCGCCCGGCACCCCGAGGCGGCGTGCCGCTTCCTGGTCACGATGACCGACACGCAGACCTGGGTCACGGCTGCCATGGCGCGGCGGGACGCGCTGGCCAAGGCCGGGCGGCCCTACGGCGGCACGTTCACCGGCAACCGGGCCGCCGACGAGCGGATCTTCCGCGAGGTGTTCGCGCCGTCGGGCAACGCGATCCTGGAGCAGGGGGTGCCGGTGGTGCTGTCGTTGCAGGACAAGGCGTTCGCGCTGCCGCCGAGCCCGGCCGCGAGCGAGCTCGTGCGCGCCTGGGAGGGCGCGGTGAACCGGGTGCTGGTCGGGCAGCAGGACCCCGAGGAGGCGATGGCCCAGGCGCAGCGCGAAGCGGAACGGGCGCTGAAGCGGGTGGGCGGGAGGTAGGGCCATGACGGTGAGCGGACGCGAGTCGCGGGCGGGGTTGCTGTTCCTGCTGCCGTGGGTGATCGGGTTCCTGGCGTTCACCGCCGGGCCCATGCTGTTCAGCCTCTGGCTGTCGCTGACGCACTACGACATGCTCAAGCCGCCCGCGTTCGTGGGCCTGGAGAACTACCGCGAGGCGTTGGGCGACGAGCGCGTCGGCACGGCGTTGTGGAACACGGTGTTCTTCACCGCCCTGCACGTGCCCTCGCAAATCGTGCTGGCGCTGGGCCTGGCGAGCCTGCTGCGCCGGGCCGGGCGTGGGAGCGGCTTCTTCCGCACGATCCTGTACCTGCCGGTGATGACACCGCCGGTGGCGTTGGCGGCGATGTTCCTGTTGCTGCTCAACGGGCAGCACGGTGCGGTGAACGGGTTCCTGGGCTGGTTCGGGTTCCAGGGCCCGAACTGGACCACCGACCCGGCCTGGATCAAACCGGGGCTGGTGGTGATGAGCCTGTGGACGGTCGGCAGCACGGCGGTGCTGTACCTGGCCGCGCTGACCCGCGTGCCGGTGGAGCGGTACGAGGCGGCCCGGCTGGACGGCGCGAGCCCGTGGCGGCAGTTCTGGCACGTCACGCTGCCGGGCATCAGCGGGACGGTGTACTTCACCGTGGTGGTCAACACGATCGCGTCGTTGCAGGTGTTCACCGAGGCGTACGCGATGTTCTTCGGCGCGCGGGCCAAGCAGTCCGCCGATGGCGACGCGGCACTGTTCTACGTGATCCACCTGTTCCAGGAGGCGTTCGGGTCGCTGAGGATGGGGTACGCGTCGGCGTTGGCGTGGGGCCTGTTCGCGGTCATCGCCGTCATCACGGCCGTGCAGGTGCGGTTGTCGCGCCGGTACGTGCACTACGAGGGTGAGCGGTCGTGAAGCGCTTCGGGGTGTGGGCGGCGCTGCTGGTCGTCACGCTGGCGTTCGGCTACCCGTTCTGGTGGCTGGTCAGCGCGTCGTTGAAGGACCGGCCGCACGTGTTCGACAACGCGCTGCTGCCCCGGCCGTTCTCGCCGGGCAACTACGTCGAGGTGTGGCAGGCCGTGCCGCTGCTGACGTGGATCGGCAACAGCGTCGCGGTGGGGTTGGCGGCAGCGGCGGCGGCCACGGTGACGAGCGCGCTGGTGGCGTTCGGGTTCGCGATGTTCGGCTTCCCCGGCCGCGACCTGCTGTTCGGGGTGGTGCTCGCGACCATGATGCTGCCCGCCGCGGTGACCATGGTGCCGGTGTACCTGGAGTGGCACGCGCTGGGCCTGGCCACCACGCAGATCCCGCTGTGGGCGCAGAACCTGTTCGGCTCGGCGTTCTACATCTTCCTGCTGCGCCAGTTCTTCCTCGGCCTGCCGCGCGAGGTGTTCGACGCGGCGAAGGTCGACGGCGCGAGCGCGTGGCGGCTGTTCACCTCGATGGCGCTGCCGCTGGCGAAACCCGGTCTGATCGTGGTGTTCGTGTTCGAGCTGAAGGCGGCGTGGACGGACCTGGTCAAGCCGTTGATCTACCTCCGCGAGCCGCAGCTCTACACGTTGCCGCGCGGGTTGAAGGCGGTGCTCGACCGGTTCGGCGAGGGCGGCGAGGAGCAGTGGGAGCTGGTGCTTGCCGCGAGCGTCGTCGCGACGGTGCCGATGGTCCTGCTGTTCCTGGTGGCGCAGCGGCACTTCGTGCGCGGCACCGTCACTCAGCACGTCGAGTGACGGGCGAGCCTGTCGATCACCGGGTTGTCCGACAGTGCGGGAATCTCATCCACCAGGCGAGCATGGGCAGTGCGGACGAACGTCCCCAGCTCCGCCAGGAGTTCGGCCCGAGCCGCGACGGCGGACTGCGGATCCTTCGAGGAGGTGACCGTGACGGTCTCCCCGTCGAGGTGGAATCCGATGACCTCCTCGCGCTCGGTGAAGCCGAAGGACGCGTTCTCACCCCGTGAGAGGCGTTCGGCAACCCCGCAGAGGGACAGCGCCAAGTCGACGAGCGTCACGAACCCCTTCTTCGAGATGATCTGCACGCCGCCCGCGACCAGTTCGACGTTGACGCCGAAGTACTTGTACCGCAGGTCGATCTCCGGGATCGCCGAGGGATCTCCCCGTCCTGCCGCCTGCCAGGTCCGCCGCCACGGTGACGACGGCGCCGGGAGGTCGAACGACAAACTGACCATCTCCGCCTCTCCGGTCGGCTTCCCGCCGGGCGGGGAAGGCGGTGTCGGGCGTTGCCCCCGTCGACGTCCCGAACAGCTGTCACGTTTCCGCCGCCGCCATTGTGCGGCCAGGGCGCGCGATCACCAACTCGTCACTCGGCACGTCGAGTGACGAACGGGTTCAGCGCGAGGCCGAGCACGTTCGCCGCGGTGGCACTGGACAGGGCGATGCCCCAACCGACCGGGCCGAGCGGCGTGCAGCCGAAGAACTGGCTGACGCCGGGTGTCTGGATCACCGCGCCGAGGGCGGCGGCCGAGCCGAGGCTCGCGGCGAGCACCGAACGGTCCAGCCCGCCCGTCACCAGGGTCTGACCGAGCTGGGTGCCGACCAGGGCGGCCAGCGCCACGGTGCTCGCCCGGCGGGAGCGGCCGGTGAGGCGCGCGGCCGTCCACGCCGCCGTGGCGCCGACCGTGGTGGTGATCGCGCGGGCGGTGATGTCCCTGTTCAACGCCTGGCCCAGCGACGACGTCGGTCCTTCGCGCAGCAGGTCGGGCACGGACTCGCGGGCGGGCCTGCTCAACGCGATGGCCAGCGCGGGCGCGAGGTCGGTCAGCAGGTTCACCAGCAGCAGCTGCCGCGCCGTCAACGGCGACCGGCCCGTCAGCGCCGAGCCCAGCACGCTGAACGCGATCTCGCCGAGGTTGCCGCCGAGCAGGATCGCCAGCGCCTCGCGCACCGACGCCCACATCGCTCGGCCCTCCACCAGCGCCGCGATGATCGTCTCCAGCCGGTCGTCGGTGACCACCAGGTCGGCGGCGGCACGGGCCGCCGGCGTGCCGCGCCTGCCCAACGCGATGCCGACGTCGGCGAGCCGGATCGCGGGCGCGTCGTTCGCGCCGTCGCCGGTCATCGCGACCACCCGGCCGAGCCGCTGGTAGGCCTCGATGATCCGCACCTTCTGCGCCGGCGTGCAGCGGGCGATCACGTCGACGGTCGGCAGCAGGGCGTCCAGCTCGTCGTCGTCCAGCTCGTCGAGCCGCGATCCGGTCACCACGGTCATGTCGTCGTCGCCGCTGACCTCGCTGGCGATGGCCTCGCCGGTGGCCGGGTGGTCGCCGGTGATCATCACGATCCGCACACCGGCCTCGCGCAGCTTCGCGGCGGCCGGCGGCGCGCCGTCGCGCACCGGGTCCGACAGCGCGACGAAACCCAGCAGGGTCAGGCCCTGGACGTCGTCGTCGGTCACCGTGTCGTGGTCGACGCCGGTGCGCTCGGCGACGGCCAGCACCCGGTGTCCGCGACCGGCGAGCCGTTCCACCCGCTCCCCCATGCGGCGCAGCTCGCCCGGGTCGGCGTCGCAGCGCGGCAGCACCGTTTCCGGCGCGCCCTTCACGCTCAGCACCAGCCGCTTCCCGACCCGACCCACCGTCGCGTGGTAGCCGCGGGACGGCTCGAACGGCAGCGCCTCGACCAGCTGCCAGCCGCGGGCCCCGGTGGTGGGGCCGACGCGGGCCTGCCGCGCACCGGCCAGCACCGCCCGGTCGGTCTGGTGCGCGAGGTCGTCCGGGTCGTCGGCCTCCGGCGTGGCGCGGACCGCGGCGGCCATGATCCGGCGCAGCTCGTCGTTGAGCTGGTCCGGTTCGGCGCCGCGGCGGCCGTTGTCCACGCGGCTGACGGTCAGCTTGCCCTCGGTCAGCGTGCCGGTCTTGTCGAAGCACAGCACGTCGACGCGGCCCAGCGCCTCGATGGTGCGCGGGTTGCGCACGAGCGCGCCGTGCTCGGCCAGCCGCCGCGCCGCGGCCAGTTGGGCGGCGTTGACCAGGAACGGCAGGCCTTCGGGCACCGAGGCGACGGCGAGGTTCACCGCCGCGCCCATGCTCTGCCGCAGCGGCACGCCCCGCAGCAGGCCCGCGCCGGTGACGGCCGCCGCCGAGCCGAGCGCGACGGGCAGCGTCTTGCGGGTCAGCTCGGCCAGCCGCGCCTCGACGCCGGTGGTCGGCGCGTTGCGGCGGGCCGCCGCCATGCTGCGGCCGACCTCCGTGGCGTCACCGGTCGCGACGACCACGCCCAGCGCCTCGCCGGCGGCGATCGTGGTGCCCTCGTAGAGCATGGACGACCGGTCGGCCAGGTCCGCGGCCACCACCGGGGCCGGGTCCTTGGTCACCGGCAGGGACTCGCCGGTGACCGACGACTCGTCGACCTCCAGCCCCTCGCCGTCGAGCAGGCGGCAGTCGGCGGGCACCACGTCGCCGGCGGCCAACCGGACCATGTCGCCGGGCACCAGCTCGTTCGCCGTCACCTCGCGGTCCCGGCCGTCGCGGACCACGGTGGCGCGCACCGCCGACCGGCCGAGCAGGGTGGCCAGCGCCCGGTCCGTGACGACCTGCTGCACGCTGCCGATCAGCGCCGACACGCCGACGACGCCGGCCACCAGCGCCGCGTCGACCGGCGAACCCACCGCCGCCGAGACCGCCGCGCCACCCGCGAGCACCGGGGTCAGGGGGTTGGCCAGCTCGCTCAGGAACGCGCTGCCCAGGCTCGTGCCGACCGCCTGCCGCCCGGCGGACGTGCGCTGCCTGTCCTGCGCCACGCGTTCGGACAGGCCGTCACGGCCCGAGCCGAGCCGGTCCAGCGCGGTCGCCGCCGGCATCAGGTGCCACGGCTGCGAGGTGGCCGGCGCGAGGGCCGCACGGCTGCCGGGCAGCCGCTTCGCCCGCCACACGCCGTCCACGAACGCGGCGGCCGACGCGCCGTCGACCGCCCGTGCCGCGTTCCGCGCGGGCGCGGGCCCGCGTGTGCTCAACGCGCTGACCGCGCCGATGCCGCTCGCCGCCTGGGCCAGCATGATCGCGTCCCGGGTGACCCGGCGTGCGGCCGGCACCGCCTCCACCAGCAGCACGGCCGCGTCCAGGTCCCGGACGACGACGTGCGCGCCCCACGGTGGCGGGCCGCCTTCCCGCAGTACGCCGACGCCGCAGTCCGCCGAGCCGAGCGCCCGGCGGTGGTCGGACACGAGCAGCACCACGTGCCCGTCGCCTTGGAGTTCGCGCACCGCGCCGACCAGGCCATTCCCGGACGGGACGACGCGGTCGGCGAACCGGACCGGTGCGTGGTCGCGGTCGGTGGCGACGACCACCCGCAACCCGGCCTCCCGTGCCGCCGACGCGATCGCGTCCACCGCCGGCGGGATCTCGACGTCGACCGCGAGCACGGCTTGCAACTGGCGGCCCCGCGTCAGGCCGAGCACCGCCGCGTGACCGGCCAGCCGGCGTTGTTCTCGCACGCCCTTGCGCCCCTGCGGTTCGAGGCGGTCGATCGGGCCGATCGCCCAGTCGCCGTCCCGGCGCACGGCGGTCGGGTCCTCGGGGTCGAACAGGGCGAACGCGCGCTCGGCCGCCTCGGCCGGCCCGGAGTTCACCGGGCCGGAGTTCGCGGGCCCCGTGTCCGGCAGCGGCACGAGGTCGCTGAGCACCGACCGGCCTGAGCCGAGCGCGGTCTCGTCGAGCACCAGCACGTCCACCGCGTCCAGGCGCCGCAGCACCGAGCGTTCCATCACCAGCGCGTTCCGGGTGGCCAGCACGCGGCCGAGTTGCGCGGCGAACGCGGACTGGCCGACCGACGGCGCCTTGGGCAGGCTCGCGACGCCCAGCGCGGCGGCCCGGCGCAACCCGGTGAACGGGATCGCGCCCACGGTCGCCGCCGCACCCGCCGCCAACGCCCGCCGCGCGTAGCGGTCGGCCGGTCCCTCGGGGAACGGGCGTGGGCGCTCGACCACGATCGGCTCGGCCTCGGCGGCGTCCGGGCCGTCGATCAGGTCGCCCTCGGCGGCGCACCACGCCTTCTCGTGCGCCTTGACCTCACGCCACTGCTGCACGCGTTGGGCGATGTCCAGCAACGTGCCTTCGCTGCGCGAGGCCAGGCCGTGCACGAGGGCCGCGACCACTGACGTGGCGGTGTCCGCGCGTTCCCGGCCCTGCAACCGCCCGGCGGCCAGTTCGCGCAGCCTGGGGTGCAGGTCGACGGCGGCGATCAGCGCGCCGAGCTCACCGGGGACGGGCGCCCACGGCGCGATCTTCGTGATGGCGGCCAACGCCAGGCCCGCGGCGTCCGCGGCGAGCGTCGGCAGCAGCCGGGTGCCCTTGAGCCCGTCCGCCGGGTGGTGCAGCTCGTCCTCGACCAGGCGCTCGTCCTCGGTGGCGGGTTCGGCCTCGGCCCGGCGCACCAGCGCGACCAGGTCGTCCGTCGGCGGCGCGGGGTCGTCGACGGCGACGATCACCCGGGCGGACGGCGCGTTGACCCTGGCCCAGCGCACGTCGGGGTGACTCTCGAGGGCGCGTTCGATCCGCCCGGCCACCTGCTTGCCACGCGGCCCGTGCACGCCGTGCGCCTCGATGTGCAGGCGTCCCGGGCACGACCAGACCTTGCGCCGGTCGCGACGCGGCACGGCGGTCTGCTCCAACGGGGCCAGGGCGAGTCCGACCAGGCCCTTGGCGAGGCCGCCGGCGACGCGCACGGGGTCGATGCCGAGGAGTTCCACCGTGCCTGTTTTCCCGATCGAGTGGCGGCCTAAGCGTCACGATCGGGCGGTAGGCCGGCGCGGCCAGGCCCCTAGAAGACCAGTTCGACCCACACCGTGGTGAACGTGGCCTGCGTCAGCACGCCCCACCGCGTGGACAGCCCGTCGACCAGGAGCAATCCCGCCCCGGTCGGCCACGACGCGGTCCGGGCGACGGCGCGGTCGCGCACGCTGACCACCAGGGCCTCGCGCCACCGGTCGAGCACGAGTTCCAGCACGTAGGGCGGCGAACCGTGCCGCCGGGCGTTGTCGTACAGCTCGCCGACCACGAGTCCGATCAGCAGCACGTCGAACCCGGACCAGCCCGCCAGGTGCTCGCGCAGCCACCGGGCGACCTCGTCGGGCGAGGTCGTGTCCTCGTCCTGGACGACCAGGACAACCGTGTCGTGGCCGGCCGTCACGTCGTCGAGCGTGCCACCCGGACCGCCGGACCGCACCTGACGACTGCCTTGCGATCGCCGAGCGGTTTGCCCCGGCGGACGTCGGGTAGGCCGACGGGGCGGAGGGAGTCATGAACCGTTACGGGGACGAGGTCGCGGCGATGGCCGTGCCGTTGCGCGACGCGGGTGACTTCGACGTGCTGCTGGACCGCGTGGGCGACGCGCGGGTCGTGATGCTGGGCGAGGCCAGTCACGGCACGCACGAGTTCTACCGGTGGCGCGCGGCGCTGACCAGCCGGTTGATCACCGAGAAGGGCTTCTCGTTCGTGGCCGTGGAGGGCGACTGGCCCGCGTGCGACCGGGTCGACCGGTCCGTGCGCCGCCTGCCCGACGCGCCGGAGGACCCGCGTGCCGCGCTGGCCGCGTTCGACCGGTGGCCGACGTGGATGTGGGCGAACGAGGAGGTCGTGGACTTCTGCCGGTGGCTGCGCGCCCACAACGCGGTGCTCGCCGAGGAGGAGCGGGTGGCGTTCCACGGCCTCGACGTCTACTCGCTGTGGGAGTCGCTGCGCGAGGTCCTGACCCACCTGCGCGAGCACGACCCGCAGGAGGTGCCGACGGCGCTGGCCGCCTACCGGTGCTTCGAACCGCACGGCGAGGACCCGCAGGAGTACGCGATCTCGACCCGGTTCGTGCCCGCGGGCTGCGAGGACGAGGTGGTCGACCTGCTGGTGCGGCTGCGCCGGCAGGCCGCGGGCGACGGCGCGGGACGGTTCGCCGCCCGGCAGAACGCCGAGGTCGTCGCCGGCGCCGAGCGCTACTACCGGGCCATGGTCGGCGGGCAGTCGTCGTGGAACGTCCGCGACCGGCACATGGACGACACCCTCGACCGGCTGCTCGACCACCACGGGCCCGGGTCGAAGGCGGTTGTGTGGGCGCACAACACCCACGTCGGCGACGCCCGTGCCACCGGCATGGCCGACTCCGGGCTGGTCACCATCGGCCAACTGGCCCGGGAGCGCTTCGGTCAGGAGCAGGTGGTGCTGGTCGGCTTCGGCTCCCACCGTGGCACGGTCATCGCGGGTGAGGCGTGGGGCGCGAGCACGCGCGCGATGCCGGTGCCGCCGGCCCGTCCCGGTTCGCTGGAGGACGTGCTGCACCGCGATGCGCCCGGAGAGGCCCTGTTCGTCTTCCCGCACCACGACCAGCCGGACCTGCTCACCGCGACGCTCCCCCACCGCGCCATCGGCGTGGTCTACCACCCGGAGCGCGAGCGGTGGGGAAACTACGCGTCGACGGTCCTCGGCCGGCGGTACGACGCGTTCCTCTGGTTCGACGAGACCGCGGCGCTGCGACCGCTGCACGCGCGGCGGGTCGACGTCTTCGAACCCGAGACGTATCCGAGCGGTGTCTGAACGTCACCAGGTGCCCCAGGTCTGACCTCGAAAAACGAGAGCTTGATAACATCGTGTCACGGCCACCGCGAGCCGTCCGCTCGACAAGGATGGCACCGTGACCAAGGCACAGAGAATCGCAGCGGCGTGGGCGAACCTGCCCGCGCCCGAGTTGACCGACCAGGTCCGCCTCCTGGTCAAGGCCCGTGACGCCGGCGCCCGCGCCGTCTGGTCGGCCGTGCGCGAGGACAACGTGATCGCCGCGCGCGTGCGCGGCGCGTTGGCGGGTTTGAAGGCCGAGTACCGCGGTCACCGCGACGAGGCCATGTGGCTGATGTGGATCGGCCAGGTCCAGCAGCAGCTCGCCGTGCAGGCCGCCGCTCCGGTCGTGGAGACCGCGGTCGAGGACGTCACGCCCGAGCTGGAGCCGGTCGTCATGGAGGAGTGGACGCACCGGCCGGAGCCGACCGCGCCGCGTCCGGCCAACGACGCGCCGCCCGTGCTGTTCCAGGAGCCGGCCTCGTCCTCGAAGTAGGCGTCAGCCCTCCGAGCGTCGCGGCCGGTGCCGGAAGTGACGTGGCGCACACACCGGTACGGGCCTCGCGGACGGTCGGTTCGGGCGCGATGATGCGATTGGAGCCGGACGGGCGAGCCGGCGGAAGCGAGGGCGGGCGGTGGTGTCGACCGGCTCCCGGCGGGTGGTGAGCCAGGACCAGGTGGTGCGCGGCGCCTGCCGGTTCTTCCGGCGGCACGGCCGGGTCGACATGGACGCGTTGGCGACGAGCCTCGCCATCAGCCGAGCCACGCTCTACCGGGTCGTGCGCAGCCGGGACGGCCTGCTGGCCGACGTGCTGTGGGTGTTGGCCGACCGACTGCTGGCCCGTGCCCGGCAGGAGCGCACGAACGGCGGCGTGGAGGGCGTCCTGGAGGTCACGCGGCGGTTCGTCGCGGAACTGCGGGCGGACGAGCCGTTCCGGGCGTTCCTGCGCGGTGAGCCCGAGACGGCGGCGCGGGTGCTGTTCAACGCGTCCGGCGGCGTGCACCGGCGGGCGGTGTCGGCGCAGAAGGAGATCCTGCTCGAAGTCGACGACGGGCCGTGGTCGACAGCCGCCCTGGACCAGGTGGCGTTCCTCTACGTGCGCATCGTGGAGTCCACGCTCTACGCCGAACTGCTCACCGGCGCGCCGCTGGACCCCGACCTGGCCGAAACGGCGGCCCGCACGATCCTGCTGCGACACCGCTGATCCGACGACTTCCCACTGCTGCGACAGCGGTCTCACGATGGTCCCGCGTCCTGGTGCGCGGCGTGCGCGGCCGGCTACGGTCGGCGATGATCCCCATCCCCCATCGCTGTGGGAGCCGGTATGTCACCTTCCCCTTGGCGCCGCCTCGGCCTGGCCGCCGCCGTGCTCGGTCTGCTCCTCCCGATGTCCGTCCCCGCCTCCGCCGCGCCCGGTCCCCTGCCGCGCGTCGTCGGCCCGCTGCCGGGGACCGTGCCGGGTGACCGGCTGGCCGACCGGATCGAGGACACCTACCCGTTCTTCTCCACGCCCGACGACCTCGCCGCCGCCGGTTACGTCGAAGAGGAGTTCCACCTCTCCGGCACGGCCGACGGCTGGGCGGTCGACGGCACGAAGGTCGCCACCGGCGTGCCGTACACGACCCGGGTCATCGTGCGGCGGCCCGCGCACGCGTGGAAGTTCACCGGCACGACGCTGGTCGAGTGGCAGAACGTCACCGCCGGGTACGACCTGGACGCCTTGTGGAACGCCGAGTCCGTCGTCCGCGCGGGTCACGCGTGGGTCGGCGTGTCCGCCCAACGCGTCGGCGTCGACCAGCTCAAGACCTGGAGCCCGGCCCGGTACGGCACGCTGGACGTGACGGGCGGCGGCCGGTTCACCGTCGACGAGCTGTCCTACGACGTGTTCACCCAGGCGGGCCGCGCGATCGACTCGGGCGCGGTCATGGGCGGCCTGCGGACGAAGACGTTGCTGGCCATCGGCGCCTCGCAGTCGGCCGGCCGGATGACCGTGCTGTACGACCGGGTCCTGCCGCAGCAGCAGCCCGTGTTCGACGGCTACGGCTTCATCGTCGGCCCGGCCCCGACCCGGGCCGGCGCGGAGCCGGTCTTCCAGGTGCTGTCGGAGACCGACGTGCGGACGGCGCAACGCCCGGCCGACACCGGTCGCTTCCGCCGCTGGGAGGTCGCAGGCGCGGCGCACTCCGGCTACGAGGGCCAGGCCTACCGCGCGCCGATCTCCGAACGCGACC
Organism: Actinosynnema sp. NPDC023794; assembly: GCF_040639675.1. Taxonomy (NCBI): domain Bacteria; kingdom Bacillati; phylum Actinomycetota; class Actinomycetes; order Pseudonocardiales; family Pseudonocardiaceae; genus Actinosynnema; species Actinosynnema sp. NPDC023794. The sequence continues at coordinate 38,744 of NZ_JBFAFR010000045.1, forward strand.
TCGGCGGCGCGCCGCAGTACGACTGCGACCGGCCGGCGTTCAGCCGGATCCCGATGCACCACGTCACCGCCGCTTCCCACGACCACCTGCGCCGCTGGGTCGAACGCGGCACACCGCCGCCGACGGCCCGGCCGCTGGAGTTCGAGGCGGACGGCGTCACCAAGAAGCGCGACGCGCTCGGCCTCGCCCTCGGCGGCATCCGGTTGTCGCAGCTGGCCGCGCCCAGGGCGGTGAACACCGGCGACAACTCCGGCGAGACGTTCTGCCGCCTGTTCGGCACGCACGTGCCGTTCGACGCGGCCACGTTGGCCCGGCTCTACCCCGAACGCGGCGACTACGTGCGGCAGGTCGTGACCGCCGACGCCGCGAACGTGCACGCCGGCTACCTCCAGCCCGCCGACGCGCGTCAGAACCTGGCGGACGCCGTGGGAGGCACGCGATGAGGATCCCGCTGGTGGCGCTCGTCGTCGCGCTGGTGTCGACCGTCGCGGCGGCGCCCGCCCAGGCCGACGCGCTCACCCCGATCGTGTTCGTCCACGGGCAGCAGGGCTCGGCGCAGCAGTGGCAGTCCAACGCCAAGCGGTTCTCCGGCAACGGCTACCCGGACGCGCTGCTGCACGCCTACGAGTACGACACGAGCATCCCGACCAACGACCACGCCATCGCCGGGCTGGAAGCCTTCGTCGCGGGCGTCCGGGCCCGGACCGGCGCGGCGCAGGTGGACGTGATCGCGCACTCGCGCGGCACGACGGTCATGCACACCTACCTGTCCGCGCCCGAACGGGCCGCGGCGGTGCGGAAGTACGTCAACGTGGACGGGCGGTCCAGCGCCGCGCCACCGGGCGGCGTGCCGACGCTGGCGCTGTGGGGAAGCCTGCAGCCCAACGGCTCCATCGGCGGCGCGACGAACGTCCACCTGACCACCCTGGGCCACACCGAGACCACCACGTCGGCCGACGGTTTCGCCCACATGCACCGGTTCCTGCGCGGCAGGCCCGCCTTCACCACCCGGGTCCTGCCCGAACTGCCCTCTCTGGTCCGGATCGCGGGCCGGGCCACCTACTACCCGCAGAACGCGGGCGTCGCGGGCGTGGTGCAGGTCTGGGAACTGGACAGCCGCACCGGCACGCGGGTCGGCGCGCCCCGGCACACCGTCCGGACCGGCGCGGACGGCTCGTTCGGTCCCCTGCCCGTCAACGGCCGCGAGCACTACGAGCTGGTGGTGCTGCGCGACGGTCAGATGCCCCACCACAACTACTTCGAGCCGTTCGAGCGCAGCGACCGGTTCCTGCGGCTCCAGGTGTCACGCCCCGGCGGCATCACCGACAACATCGACCGGTGCCCGACGCACAGCGCCCTCACCGTCATCCGCAACCGCGAGTGGTGGTCCGACCAGCCCGACAGCGACCGGCTCGAGATCGACGGCGTCAACGTCCTCGAACCGGCCGTCTCGCCCCGGCTGCGGCAGGTCCTCGCCGCGTTCGCGTTCGACGACAACTGCGACCGGGCGTCCACGCCGGGTGTCGCGCTGCCGCCGTTCGCCACGCTGCCGTTCCTGACGGGTGTCGACGCGTACCTGCCCGCGCAGGCCGACGGCGGCGGCGCGATCCGCGTCACCCAGGTTGCGCGCGGCGGCGGGACGCGCACGATCGCGGTGCCGAACTGGCCCTCGGACGCGCACGCCGTCACCGTGCAGTTCAAGGATTACCTCGACAGCGGAACCGGAGGCGTCCGCAGAACGTCCCCCTGATCGGCGAAGGGGGTTCGATGGTCGGGCGCACGTCGTGGTGGTGGTCGCCGTGGTGGACCGTGATCGCGTCCCTGGTGCCGGTGACGCTGGTGTTCTGGGCGATCATCCCGCCCGGCGGCTCCCTCTCGACGTTGCTGTTGGCGTACCTGGCGGCGCTCGCGGTCGGCACGGCGTGGCTGACGATGGCGGGTGTCGCGGTGATCGTGCTGCCCCGGCCACGACTGCGGCACGCCGTGCGGCTGTGGCCGTTCCTGCTGGTGCCGGCGCTGCTCGTGGGTGGCTACGCGGTGGCCGGCACCGACGTGGTGCCGCGCGCCGTGTTCGACGCGCACCGGTCGGGCCTCGAAGCCCTGGTCGCGGAGGCGACACCGGGCAGGCGGATCGACGACCGCGAAGTCGGGTTGTTCACCGTGGACGTCAGCGGGGACAGGCCGGACGGGTGCACGTTGATCACCGTGGGGGGCGCGACCTCGGGATGGGCCCACTGCCCGGACCGCGTGCCGGTCAGCGCCAAGGGGGACGGGTACAGGTTCGAGCAGTTCGAAGATCCCTGGTACCGGTTCAGGTTCGAGTTCTGATCGTCAGAGCCCGGACAAGGCGGGGGTCAGGCGGCGTCCATGGTGGAGCTGCCGGGTGGGCAGGTGGTGGTTCGGCGTCGCGAGGGTGCGCGCGTACTCGCGCAGCAGCCCCGCAACGGTGTAGCGGTCGCCTGACAGCCGCACCGCCAGGTGCGCGTCGGTCAGTCGGCGCAACGACGCTCGTGCCGCCCCGACCGCCAGCTCCGCCGCCACGGCCACCGCCGACGCGGTCAGGCCGGCCGCCGCGCCGGCCAGCAGGCGGAACAGGCGCTGCTCGGCGTCGCCGAGCGCGTCGTAGGAGTACCCGAACGAGACGTCCAACCGGGCCCGCGGATCGTCGTGCACGCCCAGCGCGGCCAACCCGCCGTCCGCGCGCATCTCGGTGACGAGGTCCGCGATCGGCGTCCGCGCGTCCCGGTCGAGGGCGCTGGCCGCTATCCGCAGCGCCAGCGGCAGGTCGTCGCACAGGTCGGCCAGCACCCGCGCGGCCGTCAGCTCCTCCGCCACCAACCGCTCCCCCGCCGACTGCGCCAACAGCCGCACCGCGTCCCCTCGGTCGAGGGCGCCGACGTCGACCACCTGCGCGCCGTCGTGCACGGTCAACCCCGCCAGCCTGTCCCGGCTCGTCACCACCGTGCACGACCCCCGTCCGCCCGGTCTCAGCAGGCGCACGTGGTCGGCCGACGCGGCGTCGTCGAGCACCAGCACGACCTGCCGGTCCGCCACCACCGAGCGGAACAGCGCGGCGGCCTGCTCGTCACCCGTCGGCACGGCGCCCGCCGGCACGCCGAGCCCCACCAGCAGGTGCGCCAGCGCCGCGCCCGCGCTCAACGGCCCACCCGGACCGTGGCCGCGCAGGTCGACGTACAGCTGACCGTCCGGGAACCGGCTCGCGGACCGGTGGCCCCAGTGCACCGCCAAGGCGGTCTTCCCCGCACCGGGCCCACCGGTGACCACGACCAGCCCGCGCTCCGGGCCGCTGGTGGCCGCGTCCAGCTCGACCAACTCCCGGCACCGGCCGACCAGTCCCGCGACACCGGGTGGCAGCTGGCGCGGCGGCACCGGCAGGCACGGCCCGGTCGCCGCGACGCCGCCCGCCTCCGGGTCGGGCATGGTGATGCGGGCCCGTGCCGCCAACCACGCGGCCACCTCCGCGTCGTCGCCGCCGCACGCCCGGACGTAGGTCGTGACCAGCTCGACCCCCGGCAGGGTGGCCCGCCGCAACATGGTCGCCACCGTGCTCGGCGGCAACGCCTCACCGCACCGGCGCGCCCGCCGGTCCAGCTGTCTGTAGGACAGCCCGGCGACCTCCCTGCGGTGTCTGAGCAGCAACACGTAATCGGTGCTGCTCCGGGCACTGACCGGATCCACTGCCATCACGATCGCTTCCCCCCGTTCGCACCGCCCCGCCGTGAAACCTGACGGGACCTCGACCGACGCGACACAGGAGAAGACGACGTCCAGACAAGACGCTGAACGCCCGCTGAACACCCGCGGGCCAGGGCCTCAGCCCGGCCACGACAGGGCGGCGAGCGCGGCGTGGACCATGGTTCGCACGCCGACCGGCAGGGCGCGTTCGTCCGGGTGGAAACTCGGCTGGTGCAGGTCGCCCTGCGGGCCCTCGCCCGGCCAGGTGCCCAGCCGCGCGTACGAGCCGGGCACGTGCTCCAGGTACCAGCCGAAGTCCTCGCCGCCGGTGGACTGGGCGGTCGACACGACGGCCTGCGGGCCGAGCGCGGTGGTGATCGCCTGCTGCAAGACCGCGGTGCTCTCCGGGTCGTTGTCGACCACGGGCACGGCACGGACGTGGTCGAGCGCGAACCGCACGCCCGTCGGCTTCAGCAACGCGCCGACGATCTCCTCCACCAACACGGGCAACCGCTCGTTGACCGCCGGGTCGCCGGTGCGCAGCGTGCCGCGCAGCAAGCCTTCGCGCGGCGTGCCGTCCGGCGTTTCCGGCGCGTCCATGAGGCCCCACGCCAGCACCGTCCCGGACCGGGGGTCGACGCGGCGCGCCAGCATCGCGGGCAGCCCGGTCGCCACCACGCCGAGCGCGTGCACCACGTCGCAGTCCAGTTCGTTGCGCCTGCCCGCCCCGCACGCGCCCACCCGCAGTTCGAGCATGTCGCACGCGGACGTGACCGGTCCGACCCTGATCCCGACCCGGCCGACGGGCACCTTCGGGTCGCAGTGCAGGCCGAAGATCCGCTCGACGCCCTCGACCCCGCCCGCCTCGATCACGTCGCGCGCCCCGCCCGGCTCCTCCTCCGCCGGCTGGAACAGCAACCGCACCCTGCCCGGCAACCCCGGCGCGGACGCCAACGCCGCCGCCGCGCCGAGCAGGATCGCGGTGTGCACGTCGTGGCCGCACGCGTGCGAGACGCCCGGCACGCTCGACGCCCACGAGGCGCCGGTGGTCTCCGGCACGGCCAGCGCGTCGATGTCGGCGCGCAGGGCGACGCACCGCGGCCCGCTGCCGACCTCGCAGATCACGCCGGTCCCGACCGGCAGCACCCGCGGTTCGAGGCCGAGCGAGCGCAGGACCTCCACGATCGTCGCCGTGATGCGGAACTCCTTGCGCCTCAGCTCGGGGTTCGCGTGCAGGGTGCGCCGCCACGACACCACCTGCGCCGGGTTCGCGTCGAGCCACTCGTCCAACCACCGCGGACCGCGCCGGCGCCGAGGTCGGCCACCGGCGCCCGTTCCCCGGCCGTCGGGCCGAACGGGACGACGCCGGCCGGCGTCGGCCGCGGGGTGCTGGCAACAGAAGTCATGGTGGCTCGCCGTTCGTGCCAGGGCGTCAGGCCGCCGCGGGTGCGACACGTCGCTCGTGTCGGGGCACATCCTCGCCCACTCCGCGTGCAAGATCCACTGCACCGAGTCGCAATCGCCCGTTCGGATGGCCGGTGCCACTGCCGCGCGCCGCCCGTCCACAACCGCGGGCCTGTCCGACGACCTGCTGCCCAGCCTGACGCCCGTGCCCGGCAAGCCGCGTGCTCGACGGCGGCGAGTTCGCGCCGTTCCTCGATGGCACCGAGGACCCGACGCACGTCTACTTCCGCCGCCGCGAGCCGCGCATGGCGTTCGGCGGGCGTGATTCGGGCGCCGACGACACGCGGAAGGTGGTGGGCACGGCCGAGGTGGCGGGCCCCGGCTGCGCGGGGCCGCGAACCTCGCGCAGCCGGCTCCGTCAGCGGCGGTTGAGCCGGTCGAACGACGCCGGTTCGCGCGTCGTCGGCACGCCCGCGATCACGGGCTTGCCCGCGCTGAACACCCACGTGCGGAACAGGGCGTCCAGATCGCGCCCCGCGACCTCCTCCGCGAACGCGGCGAACTCGGCCGACGTGGCGTTGCCGTGCGCCTTGCGCTCGGCCCACGTCCGCAGCGTCCGGTAGAACACCTCGTCACCGACCTCCGTCCGCAACGCGTGCAACGCCAGCGCCCCGCGCTCGTGCACCGCCGCGCCGTACAGGTACCGCGGCGTCGGGTCGGCCACCGCCACGTCCCAGATCTCGTGGTCGGCCGCGTAGTAGCGGTAGGTCCAGTCCGCGATCTCCCGCGCGGTGCCCTCGCCGTTGGCCTCCGACCACAGCCACTCCGCGTAGGTGGCGAACCCCTCGCTCAGCCAGATGTCGCTCCACCGGCTGATCGACACCGAGTTGCCGAACCACTGGTGCGCCATCTCGTGCGCCACGACGTACGTGTCCGGCCCGTTGCGGAACGCGCCCGCCGGGTACGCCGGCCGGGTCTGCGTCTCCATCGGCAACGACCGGTACGGCGTGACCAGACCGCCCATCTCCCCCATCGGGTACGGGCCGAACCTGTCCTCCAGGAACCGCACCACCTCCGGCGTGCGCTCCACGCTCTCCCGGGCCGCCGTGCCGGTCAACGCGGTCGAGTAGGCGTTCACGACCGGCCTGCCGTCGGCCGTGGTGGACCGCCGCACGTCGAACTGGCCCATCGCCAGGAACGTCACGTGCGGCGCCTGCGGCCGGTCGCCGACCCAGTGCCACGTGGTCCGGCCGTCGGCCCCCGGTTCGGCGCCGACCAGCGCGCCGTTGGAGATGGCCTCCATCCCGGTCGGCACGGAGATCGAGACGTCGTAGGTGGCCTTGTCGCTCGGGTGGTCGTTGACCGGGTACCACCACGGGGACATCGTCGGCGCGGCGATCGCCAGCGCGCCGTCCGCCGTCTGCCGCCACTTCGTGATCGGCGACTCCGCGTGCGTCCACGACGGTGACGCCGAGTACCCCACCTCCACCGTGACGGACGTGCCCGCGGGCACGTCGCGGCCCGCGCTCACCAGCATCTGGCCCGCGTGCTGCGCGGCGCCGACGTCCCGCCCGTCCACCTTGGCCCACCGCCCGGGCAGCCAGAAGTCGAAGTAGAACCCCGACATCTCCCGCGTGGTGGTCAGCCGGATGGTCGCGGCGCCCGTCAGCACGTCCGTGGTCGGCTCGTAGGACAGCCGCAGGTCGTAGTGCTGGACGTCGTAGCCCTCGTTGCCGGCGCGGGGGAAGTACGGGTCGCCCAGCCCCGGGCCGGGGTCGCTCGCGTGCGCGGGCGCGGCCGATAACACCAGCGCCGCGACGACCAGCCCGGACAACTTCGCTCTCACGTGTGATCCTCCTTCGTCGAGGGCGGTTGCGCCCTTCGTCACGAAGACGTCACGAGAGGTGATCATGTTGCGCTGGGGAGTTCTTCGCCACGACGTGCAACGGATCGGCCGGGTTCCCCGTTGAGGGGCGTGATCACAAGCCAAGTGCCCGATCGGGAGAGCGCCGATGGAGTTCGGTGAGTACGTGGTCGGGCGGCGTCCGGCGCTGATGCGGTTCGCCACGGTGCTGACCTGCCAGACCTGGCTGGCCGAGGACATCGTCAGCGACGTGCTCGGCCGCGCCTTCGAGCGGTGGGACCGGATCTCGGTGATGGCCGAGCCGCACGCCTACGTGCGGCGGATGGTCGTCAACGAGTACCTGTCCTGGCGACGGCGGCTGGCCCGCACCTCGCCGAGGGCCGAGGTCGACCCGGAGACGCCGTTCGGCGACGGCGCCGACGAACGGGCGCAGCGCGACGCGATGGTCCGCCGACTGGCCCGCCTGCCCCGGCGGCAACGCGCGGCGGTCGTGCTGCGCTACTACGCCGGCCTGACCGACGCCGAGATCGCCGCCGAGCTGGGCTGCCGGGTGTCGACGGTGCGCAGCCAGATCTCCCGGGCGCTCGCGACCCTCCGCGTCGACCTGACCGCCAACCCCCACGCCTACCAGGAGACGAGATGACCGACCTGCGCGCGCTCCACGACGCCTTCGAGGAACTGGAACGACGGGCCGACGCCGCGACCGCCCGCATGTCGCTCGACCTCCCGCCGCGCACGCGCACCGCTGCCCGGTCGGGCGTCCGGTTGGCGCCGATCGCCCTCGCGGCGGCCGTGGTGGCCGGTGTGGCGACCGGCGCGGCGCTGCTCGTGCCGAACAACGACCCCGTCACGGAGGCCGCCCCGCCCGGCACGTCCTCGACCGCGCCGCCCGTCACCACCACGTCCACCCCGCCGCCTCCCGCCCACGAGACGCCCGAGGTGCTGGCCGAGCGGTTCCGGGCCGTGCTCGGCGACCTGGCGACGTTCGTGGTGACCGAGACCGGGCCCGGCGCGTCGACGTGGACCCTGCCCGAGGGCCCGCCCACCGGTGCGCCGACCAACCTCGACCCCAAGCCGACCAAGCAGATCGGTTCGTCGATCGGCGGCACGCTCACCGCGACCGGCGTGACCGGGGGCTTCGACCTGCTGATGTACCCGGGCAACGCAGGCGACAAGGCACAGTGCAGCCTGCCGGACGAGCCGAGCTGCACCGTGCGCGAGCTGCCCGACGGCTCGTCGCTCGCCACCAGCCAGTTCGGGCTGGAGACCTCGGGTCTGACCAACGAGGTCAAGCTCACCCGCCCCGACGGCCTCGTGTTCGTCATGCACATCAGCAACCGGGAGTCGCCGAAGGGGCGCGGTCCCGTGCTGGGCCCGCACCCACCGCTGACCGTCGAGCAGTTGGTGGAGATCGCCACCTCCGACCGCTGGTGACGGCACGACCCGGGCCTGCGCACCGGGTGGTGGGGATCGCGGGACCGTGCCGCGATCCCCACCACCGTGATCAAGCCCTGAGGCGATAGGCCCGCAGGACGGTCTGGTCGACGGTGTTGCCGTCCGTGTCGGAAGCGACGACCCGCAGCGAGACGTGCCCGCCCGGCTGCCCGCCCGCCGGCACCATCGACCTCATCGGCTTCCAGGTCGCGCCGTCGTCGAACGACGCGAACGCCTTGACCTCGCGCACGGTCGCCTTGCCCGCACCCGCCTGCCGCGACACGGTGAACCGCACCGGCAGCGGCAGCCCGGCCCGGGCGCTGTTGCGGAGGTCGAGCGGGATCTCGTAGTCCACCTGCAACAGCGGCAGCTTGCCTTCCGCCGTGGCCGCGCTGGTGAAGCCCCACGTCGAGTGCACGTTCGTGGACAGCTCCAGCTGCGGCGCGCCGCGCGCCGCGTCGACGGAGAGCTCGTAGCGGCCGGGCTCGGCGGGCACCTCCCACCGGCCCTGCCGCGGGTCGCCGGTGAACCCGAGCGACACGCCGTCCCGCTTGAGGTCCATGCTGCCGTAGCCGGTGCCCGACCAGGACTCGACCGCGCGGTCGGTGGCGAACGGCGAGATCTTCGCCTCGATGCCGTTCCCGGTGCGGGTCACGCCGCCGCCCGCCGCCCACTGCACGACCGACGTCCCGCCGAGCCGGGGCGCGGCGACCGCCGCGTTCCAGTCACGCCGGTACTGCCTGCCCGGCTCGAACACGGCCGGTTCGAGGTCGGACCAGATGCCGACCAGCGGGTCACGGGCGTCCGCGCCGAACATGCGGCCGATGAAACCCTCCTGGTACCAGCCGATGTCGTGGCCCGCGCTGTAGAACTCGGTGCGCGCGACCGGTGCGACCAGCGCCTCGTCCAGCAACACGCCCAGGCTGTTCACGGTGGCGCCGCGCACCATCGGGTACAGGCGCTGGCGGACCAGGCCGTCACCGCCCGACGACCGGTAGCGGGCCTTGACCTCGGCCAGCTCGCCGCGCTGCACCCGGTACGCCTTGCCGGCCGGCAGCACGCCCCGTTCCGGGAAGAACAGGTTGTAGCTGACCGGCGACGAGTCGATCGCGCGGAGCTCGACCTCGCGCCCGATCGGCAGCTGCGCCGCGCCGTGGTCGGACGCCGACAGCACCGGCAACGCGGTCTGCGCCGCGCTCGGGAACGGCAGCGGCCCGACCAGCAGCACGGCCGCCGCGCCCGCGTCCTTCAGCTGCTGCGCCACGGCGTAGAGGTCCTCGTCGCCACTGTCGACCAGCACGAGCGCGCCCTTGACGTCACCGTCACGCCGGGCCGTGCGGAACTTGTGCGTGCCGGGTGTGAAGTACGGGCTCGCGTCGGCGTAGCGCACCGGCAGGCCGAGCCCGCGCAACGCGATCCGGGGCTGCGCCGCCTTGAGCGTGGTCGAGTAGGACAGCTGCGGCAACGGGTCGCCGAACGACAGCCCGTACACCGGCGTGGAGCCCTCGACCGGGCCGCTGACGCCGGAGTTCTTGCCCGGCTCCATCGGCACGCTCAGGTCGACCTCCCGGTGCAGCGGTCGCACGTCGCCATCCTTGAGGTCGACCGTGATCGGCTCACCCCGCGCGGCGTCGAGCCGGAGGTCCACGTCGGCGGCCAGCGACACCTTCCCCGCGACCTCGGTGACCGAGATCGGCGTGTACCAGCTCGCGAGCGCGGAGTGCTGCTCGACGCGGCCGAGCACGGCGTAGTCGGAGACCGGCAGCTTGGTCGTGCCGCGGCCCTCGGCGTCCAGCAGGAGGGTGCTCGACTTCCCGGTCTTCAGGTCGACGAGCAGCAGGAACTCGTTCACCGGCGCCTTGCCGTCGCGCCCGGTCAGCTCGACGGTGAGCGCGTGGCGTTCCTCCTGCACGTACGCGCCGACCGACGTGGTGAGGCTGATGCCGTCGGCGGTCGCCTTCACGTGCCCGAAGAACGTGCCGAGGCCCTTGCGCGGGTCCAGTTGCACGACCACCGGCGCGGCCCCGTGCGCGGGCACCGTGACGGTCGACGGCACGCTGAAGTCGGCGCCGAGGTCGTGCCGGAGTTCCAGCGCGACGGGCTGGTCGCCGTCGTTGTGGTAGGTGATCGTCTTCTCGTGCACCTCGGTGTGCGGCCACTCCACCAGCCCGAACGAGAGGCTGCCGACGTCCGCGCGCACCCGCTGCTCGACCGCGCGCCGCACGTCCAGCAATCCCGTGCCGACGTGGTCGGGCGAGTCCGCGACCGGCTTGACCGACGCCATCAGGTGGGCCTTGAGCTGCGGCGCGGTCCACGTGGGATGGCGCTGCGCCAGGATCGCGGCGGCGCCCGCCACGTGCGGCGCGGCCATCGACGTGCCGGTCAGCCGCGCGTGCAGGTCGCCGACCGCCTCGTCCGGCAGCGTGCCGTTCGCCCGTGCCGCCACGATGTCCGTGCCGGGCGCGGCGATGTCCGGCTTGACCGCGTAGTCGCCGAACCGCGGCCCGCGCGAGGACGACTCGTTGAGCCGCCCCTGCTTGGTCAGGTTCGCGACCGCCAGCGCCCCGTCGGCCGCGGCGGGCGCCGAGACCTTGCGGTAGGTGTAGTCGTTGCCCGCCGCGACCACGAACAACGTGCCCGTCTCGGCGGTGAGCCGGTCGACGGCCTGCGACAGCGGGTCGGAGCCGTCGGACTGGTTGCCGCCGAGGCTCATGTTGACGACCTTGGCCTTCACCTCGCGAGCGGCCCACTCCATGCCCGCGATGATCGCGCTCTCCGGGCAGCCCCACACGCCGCAGACCCGTCCGACGGCGAGCTTCGCGCCCTTGGCGACCCCGCTGTACCTGCCGCCGCGCCCGGCGACGGTGGCCGCGACGTGCGTGCCGTGGCCGACGTCGTCCTGGATGCCCTCGCCGGTGAAGTCCTCGGCGGCCACCACGACGTCCTTCAGCTCCGGGTGCTGCTGGTCGTAGCCGGTGTCCAGGACCGCGACGGTCACCCCGCCGCCGTCGAACCCGGCCTGCCACGCGCCCGGCGCGTCCACCATCGGCACGCTCTGGTCGAGCGTGATCCTCGCCTTGCCGTCCAGCCAGAGCTTGCCCGCGCTCGCGATGCCCACCCGGCGGTCGGCCCACCTCCGCGCGGCCTCGGACTTCACGACCGCGGCCGCCGCCCGGAACCCATCCGTGAGCAGCGGGATCCGGTCGGTCCTCGCGTCGTCGTAGCCGAAGTCGAGCAGTGCCGTGATGTCGAAGAACCTCTTGTCGACGCGGTCCTGCGCCAGCTCCGCGAGCGCGTCCTCCGGCACGACGAACTGGTGGTCCTCTTCGACGTACCGGGCGAACCGCGCCCCCGGCCGCCCCTCGACGCGGACGAGCGCCCCCTGCTCGTCGACGACCACCTTGTCACCGGTGATCAACGTGATGGCGCGGGGCTGTGCCCCGACCACCGGCGCCGCCTGTGCCGCCACCGGGCTCACCAGCCCGGCCGCCAGCAAGGCGACCACCAACCAGCGTGCTTGACGCACCTGACCTCCCCAGTCGTGAACGCGCTATGCCGGTGGAGACTCTCCGACGTGCTCACAGGTTGCTCGGACGGTGAAACCGGTCGTTCACGGTCCGGCGGACAAGAGTGATCACCTGCCTGTCCTGAAGAACCACGCGACTTCTGTCAGGGTGGGAACGGTGGAACGGACGATGACCGCCGCGGTGCTCACCCGTCACGGAGGGCTCGACGCGCTCCTGGTGCGCGACGACTGGCCAGTGCCCGTCCCCGGTGAGGGCGAGGTGCTGGTCCGGGTGACGGCGGCGGCCGTGAACAACACCGACATCTGGACGAGGGAAGGCGCGTACGGCCTGCCCGGACAACCGGACGCCCTGGCCGGGTGGCGTGGCCCGCTGCGGTTCCCGCGCGTGCAGGGCGGTGACATCGCGGGCGTGGTCGACGCGGTCGGGCCCGGTGCGGCGCGCGAGCTGGTGGGCAGGCGGGTCCTCGTCGACCCGGCGATCTACCGCGACGGCGGCCCGCACGCACCGCCGGTCGGGCTGCTCGGCAGCGAGGCCGACGGAGGGTTCGCCGAGCACGTCGCCGTCCCGGCCGACCAGGCGCACGACGTCACGGCGTCACCGTTGACCGACGACCAGCTCGACTGCCTGCCCGTGGCCTACGGCACCGCGATGGGCATGCTCGAGCGCGCCGGTCTCCGGGCCGGTGAGACGGTGCTCGTCACCGGCGCGTCCGGTGGCGTCGGCTTGGCGCTCGTGCAGCTCGCAGCCGCACGCGGCGCGCACGTCGTCGCCGTCACCAGCTCCGCCAAGGCCGACGCGGTCGCCGAGGCCGGTGCGAGCCGGGTCGTCACCCGGGACGTCGGCGACGTCGCCGAGCAGGTGCGCTCGGTCGTGCCGTCCGGGTTGGACGCGGTCGCCGACGTCGCCGGTGGTCCTGAGCTGGCCGCCCTGTTGCCGCTGGTGCGCGACGACGGGCGGTGGGTGATCGCCGGCGCGGTCGCGGGGCCCGTGGTGTCGTTCGACCTGCGCCGGCTCTACCTGCACAACATCGCCCTGATCGGCTCGTCCATGCACACGCGGGAACACTTCGCCGAGCTCGTCGAGACCGCTCGCGCCGGTGCGATCAGCCCTCGCGTCGCCGGGCGGCACCGCCTCGTCGCCGTCCACGAGGCGCAGCGGCGGTTCCGCGAGGGCCGGCACGTCGGCAAGATCGTCGTCCTGCCCTGACCGACGTGCCGGCCTCGCTCAGATCGCGGAGCAGTCGGCCTTGTCGGTCCAGTCCGTGCCGCACCGGTAGAGCGCGAAGGGCGTGGTGTAGCCGTAACGGGCGCCGAGGGTGTTGTACTCGCCGACGTCGACCCGCTGTGCCACGTAGTGGTCCGTCGCGGTGGCGGTGATCGTGTCGGTGTACGGCGGGCGGCTGGTCGTCGTGGTGGGGTTCGTCGGTGCGGTGCCGCCGCCGTCGATGCCCCAGAAGCGGGCCAGGTGGTAGGCGGCGCAGACGTTGACGTCGAGCACGTACGCGGCGGTGGCGCCGCACTGGGTCGCGCCCGTGCCGGGGTCGACGGGCTGGCCGTGGTTCATGCCGGTGATCGAGTAGTGCTCGACCGTGCCGCCGTAGACGCGGTGCGGGTAGCCGGCCACGGTGTCGCTGACGTCCGGGGTCTGGTCGGTGCCGTTGACGTTGGTCCACTGCTCGACCAGTTCGGTCCCGTTGAGCGGGCGCACGGTCGTGTCCGCCGTGCCGTGCCAGATGGACACCTTCGGCCGCGGGCCGGAGTGCGAGAACGCCGCGCGGACCTTGTCGCCCCACTGGGCGGGGCTGAGGTTCGTGCCCGGGTTCATGCAGCCGAACGCGGACGCCACCGAGGTCGCGCAGTGGTAGGGCAGGCCGGCCACGATGCCGCCGCCGGAGAACACGTCCGGGTAGGTGGCGAGCATGACCGCGGTCATCGCGCCGCCCGCGGACAGCCCGCTGACGTACGCGGACGTGGCGCCGTTGTCCTGCTTGGCCTTGTCCACCATCTGCTTGATCGACAGCGCCTCGCCGGAGCCGCGGCGGGTGTCGCCCGCCTCGAACCAGTTGAAGCAGGAGTTGGCGTTGTTCTGGGACTTCTGCTGCGGCACCACGACGGTGAACTTCCAGCGGTCGGCCAACTGCGGCCAACCGGTGGCCGTGCCGTAGCCCGTGGCGTTCTGCGTGCAGCCGTGCAGGGCGACGACGACCGGGCGGCCCGCGGGCAGCCCGGCGGGCACGTAGCGGAACATCTGCAGGTTCCCCGGGTTCGTCCCGAAACCCGTGACCTCCTGCAGGGTCGCGGCGGCGGCGGGTCGTGGCGACGAGACCAGGGAGACCGCGGTGGCCAGTACCACCGCGAGCACCGCGAGGAGAGTCGCGGCGGGACCGCGAACGGCCGGGACGGGGCGACGACGATCCGACATGCGCATCCTCCACGTTGAGTGATGGCGGTCACTGGTGATACGCCGACGCTAGGAGTCCCGCGGGCCGTCCGTCGCTGGTGGACCGCGCCACTGTTCATCGCGCGCCGATGTGTGCAGCCGCCACAGCCGTGGCGCGTCACGAGCGCCCGACCGCCCGCGCCGCGCCGCTCGCGTCCGAGAACCTCGTGGCCATCCCTGATCGGCCACGTCTTCACGGGGCCACGGCGCGACCCACCCAGTGCAATCTCCGATACTTTCGTAAGCCACAGAAGGTAGTGCGATCGTCAGGATCTCCGGCTCTACCTGCGGTCTTGCGTCTCTATAGGCGACCTCAATCCTTGACTCCAACGATCACCGGCTTTAGTTTTCGAAAGCATCAACGCCCACTATCGCAACTTTCGGTCCGATGTCCGGAGCGATACCGGCCGGTCGACCCCCTTGGAGGAAGTGATGTCCAGAACTGCTGTCACCGTTGCCGGCAGGCCGGTGGCACGAGGAGGGCCGCGACGCGTCGCGGCGCTGGCCGGCGCGGTCGGGCTGATCGGCGCGTTGGCCGTCGTCCTGCCGAGCGTGGCCAGCGCCGGCACCACGTTGGGCGCGTCCGCCGCGGAGAGCGGGCGGTACTTCGGCACCGCGGTGGCCGCCAACAAGCTGGGCGACTCGACCTACGTCGGGATCCTCAACCGCGAGTTCGACATGGTGACG
>NZ_JBFAFR010000046.1:0-46023 GCF_040639675.1 Actinosynnema sp. NPDC023794
ATCCTCATGCACGACGGCTACCAGACCACCATCAACGCCGTCCCCCAGATCGCCGCGAACCTCGCGAGCCGCAACCTGTGCGCGGGCATGATCTCGCCCGCGACCGGTCGGGCCGTCGCACCCTCTGACACCCCACCGACGAGCACCACTACCAGCACCACGACGACGACCACACCTCCGACCGGGGCGTGCACCGCCTCCTACCGCACGGTCAACTCGTGGCAGGGCGGTTTCCAGGCCGACGTCACGGTGACCGCCGGCGCTCCGATCACCGGCTGGACCGTGCGGTGGACGTTGGCCGCCGGCCAGACCATCACCCAGGTCTGGGGCGGCGTGTCCGTCGGCTCCGGCAGCCAGGCCGCGATCCGCAACGCCGCGTGGAACGGCTCGTTGGGCGCCAACGCCTCGACCACGTTCGGGTTCATCGCCAACGGCTCGCCGACCGCCACGACGCTGAGCTGCACCAGTCCCTGACCCGCTGACGCACGCCGGTGTGCCCCTCGCACCCGCCGAGGGGCGCACCGGTCAACTCGTCAAGTGCCGCACCGCCCTGGGCAGGACGCCGTACAGGTCGTCCAACGTCTCCGGCGGGTAGTCCGCCCGAACCGTGTAGACGCACGACAGCAGGTTCCCGTGCGAGAAGAACGCCGCGCACAGCCAGTACGTCTTGGTGTCGTCCGCGGTCGTGGCGCAGTACCCGAGGAACGGGTCGACCCCCTCGG
This sequence comes from Actinosynnema sp. NPDC023794, assembly GCF_040639675.1. Classification (NCBI taxonomy): domain Bacteria; kingdom Bacillati; phylum Actinomycetota; class Actinomycetes; order Pseudonocardiales; family Pseudonocardiaceae; genus Actinosynnema; species Actinosynnema sp. NPDC023794. The sequence goes on from NZ_JBFAFR010000046.1 coordinate 723, forward strand.
GCGCGTCCACGACGACGTCCTTGAGCACCGTGAACTGCTGCGGGTCCGGCTCGATCGACCAGGTGGCGCACTGCCGGGTGGCCTCGATGACCTGCCGCAGGACCTCGGCCCCGGTGGCCTCGGCATACCCGGTCACGACCTGCCGCATCACGATCTCGTCGTTGATCCACTCGCGGTACAGCGTGGGCATGTAGCCGCGTTCGGCCTCGACCTCCACCTCGCACGGCTTCGGCTGCCACTGGAAGGCGTACTCCTCGGCCGACGGACCGGTGAAGCCGTAATCCGCCATCCCGTCCTTCGGAATGGCCCCCTGCTGCACCATCGTGGGCAACCGGTCGTTCAACGACGGCGCGCTGGACGTGGTAACGGCGGTGGCGTTCGTCCGCTCCGCGACCGCCGAACCGGACACCGGCGTGCTGCACGCGGACAACAAGCACACGCCGACGAGTAATCCCCCTAAGGACCTCATACCCCCATGATCGCCCACGCGGACGACGACGTTTCAAGCGCACGCGACAACGCGTAGCCGACGGACGCGGCGAGCGCGAGCAGGTCGACCGCGAAGCACACGCCCATCAACGGGTTGACGAACAGCTCGCTGCCCGCGCTGTCCGGCCGTGATCATGGGGAGGGCGGCCCCGCAGACCGGGCGACTCCGAGCGCCTCGGCTAGCCTCGTCGAGCGTGACGGCACGTGATCTTCCCCTTCCGCCGGCCTTCACCGCGCTCGAAGCCTGGGCCGGATCGGGGCGGGTCATCCGCGCCGCCGAGTCGGACCTGGCCGACTGGCGACTGCTGCAACGGCAGAAGGCGTCGCTGGTCTCGGCAGGCGTGCCGTTGCTCGAAGGCGTCGTCGACGTGGTGTCGTTCACGGCGGAGCCGACGGGGTACCGGCTCGCGGGCCGCGGCCTCGACCCGTCCCGGCCGGACGCGACCTACGCCGCCGAACCGGAGACCGGGCAGGTGCTGGAGCGGGCGGCGGGCGGCGGGCGGCTGGTCAACTCCTCGATCGACCACTGGCTGTGCTCGCTCCACCTGGTCGGGACCTGGCTGGCCGGCTCGACCGCGATCCACCACTGGGACGAGGACCCGACGACGGAGGAGCGGGCACTCGCGGAGCTCGCCGACCTGGGGGAGCGGATCGCCCGCCTCGACCCGTCCGCGCGCGGCGGCGATCACCGGACGCACTTCTGGCCCGCGGTCCTGGATCGGTGGCTGTACTGACCGACCCGCTCCGGTGAGGGCGATCCGGTTCACGCGCGCAGCGCCCGCCGGTCCGCCGGTTCTTCGCCGAGGTCGTGCAGCCAGTGCTCGTGGCCGGGAGGTTCGTAGACCATCGGCGACTCCGCGAACCGGCGCAGGGCGGCCTTGTCGGGCTTCGACCGGCGCAGGGTGGCCGCGACCCGGTCGAGCCGGCGGGTCCGCTCGTCGGGGTCGCCGGGAACGGCGGGCAGGTGGTCCGGCGCCGGGTGGGAGCCGTCGGCCAGGTAGGACAGCGCGGCGACGCGGAGGCCGACCTCCGCGGCCACGCCGGGGTGCCACACCGCGCTCCGGAGGTCGTCCAGATCCGCGAGGAGGTCCCGGGCTCGCGCGTGTTCGCCGATCTCCGCGTGCGTGGCGGCCAGCTCGACCGTCGCCCACAACGCTCGGGCGTCGTCTTTCGCCGCGCGGTGCAGGTGGGCGGCGGCGAGGAACAGCTCGGAGGCCTCGGCGTGGGACGCCTGGCGGCGCGCCGCGCGGGCGCCGGAGAACGCGGCCAGCCCGGCGTTGCCGAAGTTCCGGACCTCCTCGAAGAGGTCCGCGGCCTTGCGCCACAGGGCGGGCGCGCCGGGGCCGGTCGCCACCCGGGCCTCTTCGTAGAACGCGTCGGCACGCAGCCGCACCGGCGTCCGGGCGTCCATCAGGGTGCGGGTCACGGCCACCCAGCGCCGGGCCGCGTCGAAGTCGGACAGGCGCAGGGCGAGCCTGGTGTTGTTGATCGCCACCGGCAGCGCGGTGGCGTTCTTGCCGACGGTCCGGAACGCGTCGACCGACCGCTGTCCCGCCGCCAGGGCGCCGGCCAGGTCGGACCGGCCCGCGAGGTGCACGGCCAGCTCGAACGTGACGCGCCCGACCAGTTCGACGAGCCCGGCGTCGGCGGCGACGCGCTCGGCGGAGGCGAACGCGGCCTCGGCGGCCTCCCCGTCGAGGGTGCGCGCCAGGTCCAGGTACTCGCGCACGGCCGCCTCGGCGTTGCCGGCACGGTCGCGCAGCCGGGCCGCGTGCTCGCGGTCGCGGCGGACGGACTCGTCGTCGGACTCCGCCTCGTGCACGGCGCGCAGCCCGTCGGTGAGGTCGCCTGCCAGGTCGAACCACTCCTCGCGTTCGGCGAGGTCGCGAGCGGCGAGCAGCGGGGTCGGGTCGAGCCGCAGGACGAGGTCGGGTTCGGCGCCGGCCCGCAGGTCGTCGCGCAGCCTGGTGAGCAGCAGCCGGCGGAAGCGGGCCACGGCGTCCGGCGACTCCTCCGCCTCCAGCCGCTCCCGCGCGTACAGGCGCACGAGTTCGAACAGCCGGAACACCGGTTCGGGCGGGTCGCCGAGCTCCTCGTGCCCGGCCACGCTCCGGTCGACCAGGCGGTAGAGGGTGAGCCGGGTGACGTCCGGGTCCCGTCCCAGCCCCCGGCCGAGGTCCTCGGCGGTCGCGGCCGAGCCCGGCGCGGCGGGCAGGTACCGGAACGCCGTGCGCCCGTCGTCGTCCAGGTGCCGGTAGCTCAGCTCGATGGCCAGCCGCATCGGCAGCACGTCGTCGTCGAGGAAGGCGAGCCTGGTCCGCTCGCGCCCCACCAGCCTGGCCACGCCCTCGGCGCCGGTCTCCGGGTGGTTGGTCATCCAGGACGCGATCAGCCGCAACGCCATCGGCAGGTCGGCGCACGCCGCCGCGATCCGGTCCAACGCCTCGGCCGGTGCGCCGGCCCGGACCCCGGCCAGCAGCTCGACCGACGCCGCGCGGTCCAGCGGCGGCACGTGCAGGACCACGTCGGCGTAGCCCTGCGTGCGGTTGCGGGAGGTGACGACGACCGCGCACGTCGGCGGCGCGGGCACCAGGGGCGCGACGTGCTTGGCGTCCAACGCGTTGTCCAGCACCAGGAGCACCCCGCGACCGTCCAGCGCGGCACGCAGGTGGGCCGCCTCCGCGCCCGGCTCGGGCGTCACGCCGACGCTGTGGCACACCAGCTTCGCCACGTCCGACGGGGTCCGCCGCGCGTCGAGGCCGAGCAGGTCCACGTACCGGACGCCGCCGGGGAACCGGTCGGCCAGCACGTGGGCCGCCTCGACCGCCACGGCCGAGACGCCCGCTCCCAGCTGACCGGTGAGGAACGCCGTGGCGCGGCCCCGCTCGGCGAGCCGCGCGGTGACCCGGGTGGCCAGGTCGGCCACCAGCCCGCCCCGACCGGCCAACGCGGGCTCGCGCGGCGGCAAGGCCGTCATGCCCAACGCCGTGCGGTGCAACGGCGTGAGCGCCACGGGCAGGCCGGCGGCCTCGCCCAGTCGCAGCAGCACCGCCTCGGTGGAGGCCGACCGGACCGGTGGCAGGGCGGCGGCCAGGGCGTTGGCGAGGCGTCGCGCGTCCGGGGAGGCGGCCCGACCGGACAGCACCTCACGCCGCAGCTCGACCGAGGCCGCCACGAGGTCGGTGCGTTCGTCGGCCAGCCGGCGCACCAACTGCCGCCTCACCGCCGCCGGCAGGTCGCGCGCGCCCGGCACGGCCTCGGCGCCGTGCACCCAGCGGGCCACCGCCTCGTCGTGACCGGGCAACGACGGCAGCAACACCCGCGGGTCCAGCCCGCGCCGGGCCAGGTGCAGCCACAGCGCGTCGGAACCGCCGACCTCGGTCACGGCCGCCGCCAGCAGCTCGGAGGCGACGCCGCCCAGCGCGTCCAGGTCGAGCCGGCGCAGCAGCGGCCCGAGCTGCGCCGCGACCACGTGCGGTCCCTCGCCGCGCGGCAGGCGCGAGTCGCGCAACGACTCCAGCAGCTTGCCCGCCGCACCCGCCAGGTCCAGGCCGTCACCCAGCCGGATCGGCGTCCGCAGCTCCAGCCCGTACGGCAGGGCGTCCACCTGCTCCAGCACCAGCGGCACGACGCGCCGCCGACCGTCCGCGCGGGCCAACGTGATCGCGCGCGCGATCTCCTCACGCAGGTAGACGGCGTTCTCCGTGCGTCGCGACACCAGCACCACGGTGATCCGCGAGGCCCGCAGGTGCCGGTCGAGGACGAGGTCCCACTCCTCGCCGGCGCGCAACATCGAGTCCTCGTAGACCGTCGCGTGCGGTTCCAGCAGGGACCGCAGCCGTTCGGCGGCAGGACTGTCCGCGCCGGCGTGCGCCAGGAAGAAGTCCCACTCCACCGTTCCTCCCCACCCCGCGGCGACGCCCACTGCCACTGTGTCGGCCGAACCCGCCCGAGCGCTACCTCGCCCACTGCCGAGAGCTGATCTGCCCACAGCAGCACGTCCCGCGAAACGCCCCGGCGCCTCGGCATGGTCGGAGCATGACCGACACCAAGCAGCCCTTGTTCGACCACCGACTGCGAGACCGGTTCTTCAGCCGACGGGTGCTCGTCCTCGACGGGCCGCTCGACGACGACAACGGCACCGTGCTCGCCACCCAGATGCTGTCCCTGGCCGCCGAGGACCCGGACAAGGACATCGCGCTGTGGATCCACTCGCCGGGCGGCTCGGTGCCGGCGATGCTCGCGATCCGCGACGTGATGCGGCTCGTGCCGTGCGACGTGGCCACGCTCGCTTTGGGACTGGCGTGCAGCGCGGGGCAGTTCCTGCTGTCCGCGGGCACGCCGGGCAAGCGCTTCGCCCTGCCCCACGCCCGCGTCCTGATGCACCAGGGCTCGGCCGGGATCGGCGGATCGGCCGTCGAGGTGCAGGTGCAGGCGGACGACCTGCGGCACACCCGCGACACGGTGCTCGGGCTCATCGCGGAGGACACCGGCCAGCCGATCGACCGGATCTTCACCGACTCCCTGCACGACCGCTGGTTCACCACCGGGCAGGCGCTCGACTACGGCTTCATCGACCACGTCGTCGAGCGCTTGGACCAAGTCGTGCCCGTGCGCACGCACGAGCTGGGCCTCGGCACCCGGACGGGGGCCCGCGCATGAGCACGTACACCATCCCCAACGTCATCACCCGCGGCCTCGGCGGCGAGCGGATCATGGACGTCTACTCGCACCTGCTGTCCGAGCGGATCGTCTACCTCGGCACCGCGATCGACTCCGGTGTGGCCAACGCGCTGATCGCCCAGCTGCTGTACCTGGAGGCGGACAACCCGGACCGCGAGATCAACCTCTACATCAACAACGAGGGCGGCGACCCGTCCGCGATGCTCGCGCTGTACGACACCATCCGCTACATCACGGCGCCGGTGTCGACGACGTGCGTCGGCCAGGCGGTGGCGACCGGCGCGGTGCTGCTGGCCGCCGGCGCGGCGGGGCACCGCTTCGTGCTGCCCCACACCAGGGTGGTGCTGCACCAGCCCGCGGCGCAGGGTCGCGGCACCATCCCGGACCTCATCCTCCAGGCCGACGAGGTGGTGCGCGTGCGTGCCCAGCTGGAGGCGATCCTCTCGCTGCACACCGGTCGCGACGTCGCGGAACTCCGGCACGACACCGACCGCGACCGGGTGTTCTCCGCGGTGGACGCGGTCCGCTACGGGCTCGCGGACCGCGTCCTCGAACACCGGGACTGAGACCGCGGCCTCAAGCGGCCATGAGCACGGGTCCCGCCGGGCGACGTCCGACCGCGGGGCCCGTGCCGCGGCGCTGCCGGACGTCGCCCGCGATGTCGGCGAGCAGGTCGAGGAGGTCGACGCCGAGCGCGCCGGTGACGGCGGCGATCATCTCGCTGGACGGCTCCTTGCGGCCGCGTTCGATCTCGGAGAGGTACTGCGGCGAGATGCCCGCCCGTTCCGCGACGTCGACGAGGCGGCTGCCCCGCTCCTCCCTCGCCGCGCGCAGGGATCGGCCGAGCACGTCGCGCCACAGCGGGTCCGGCTCGCGATCCGGCGTGCGCTTCTGGTGGAAAGGGAGGATGTCCGCCATGTCGCCATCGTGACGCAGGCCCGGCGCTCAGGGGCAGCGGTTCCGCTCCCGGCGGACACGGTGGGCGGGCGTTGATCGTTAGCACAACGTTGGCGCGACGTTGGCGGCGATCACTTGGCTGCCAGGGTCAGGCGTCTCCGTCCCGGCTCGAACCCAGCGCTTGTGAGGAAGGTCCGGCTCATGGCAACAGGCACCGCCGAGGTGGTCCCCGCGCGTACCGTGCTCAGGAAGACCGCGGCCAGGGCCGACGTCCGGCAGCGGATCGAGGCGATCGGCAAGGAGGCGGAGGCCGAGCCGGACTCCGTGGTGGGCAGGCCGACCGGCGGTCAGTTCCCCGACGACCCGTTCGCGAGCCTGCGGGGCGTCGCGGGGTGGGCGGTCGACTACGTGACCTTCCTGCGTGAGCCGATCGACCAGTTGGAGGGCGACCGGCAGAGCGTGCAGGCCACCGCGGACGCGATCCGCTCCGCCGCCGAGCGGATGCGCGAGCTGGCCGCGAAGCAGCGCGACACGCTGGCCAAGCCCCAGGGGTGGACCGGCAGGGCCCAGGAGGCCTACCGGACCAGCATGGACACCCTCGGCGAGGAGCTGGACTCGCTCGCCGGCGCGGTGGCGGTGAAGGGCGTGGTCGTCGAGAACAGCGGCGCGATGGTGCAGGCGCTGCGCGAGGCGCTGCTGCACACCGTCGGCCAGTACTCGAACTCGCTGGTGCCGGGTGCGATCACGGCGTACGTCTTCGCCCCGATCACGTTCGGCGCGTCCATCGCGATGTTCCTGGCGGCGGTGGTGGACAGCGCGTCCCAACTCGGCACGAGCATCTCGGCCAAGATGGACGAGTTGCACGCGGCGCTGACCCGCCAGGTCGACCGGGTCAAGCAGCTCGACGAGATCGCGGACGAGGTCGGCCGCGGCTGGGAACGGTTCGAGGCCGCCACGGGCGGGGGGTCGGAGGCGCAACCGGCCCGCACCGCGTCCAGGCGCGTGCTGCGCGGGGGCGAGCCCGCCGAGGCTCTGCGGCCGATGGAGGCCAGGCCGATGGTCGCTGCCGAAGAGATGCAAGCGCTGCGACCCATGGAAGCCGTGGCGGCCGAACGGCTCACCGGTCGACTCGTGCCCGACGAGCCCACCTACTCCGCGCGGGTGGCGGAGGAACCGCTCCAGGCTCGGCAGGCGGTCCAGGCCGAACCGATGATGCGGGCGGTCCGCGTGGAGGAACCACTCCAAGCCCGCCACGCCGTCCAGGCCGAACCGGTGATGCGCGCGACCTACGTGCAGGCCGAGCCGATGGTGCGGGCAACCCGAGCGGACGCCCCCGTCCACTACGAGCAGGCCGTCCGCGTCACCGAGCCGGTCACCCACTACCGAGCCGCCGAGCAGGCGGAGTTGCGCGCGGTGGCCGCCACCCGCGAAGCGACGGTCCGCAGGGTCGAGGAGACCGAGTAGGCGCGCGCGGTCCCCGACCGCCCGGCCGAGCACCTCCCCGTCCTTCCACTTCCCTGCGTTCCGCGGAGGCAACGCCATGGTCACCAACCTGACCCCCACCACGATCAGCACGCCACCCCCTCCCGGCGGCGACTCCGGCTTCACGATGGACGCGTCCGCGATGGACACGCTCCAGCAGCAAGCCGACGACCTGCGCACCGGCTACGAAGAGGTGTCCTCGAAGCTGTCCGGCCAAGGCCTGGCGGGCAACGCGTTCGGCACCGCCGGCGCGTTCGCCGTCGAGGCGTTCAACGCCTCCAACCACAGGTCGGTCGACCTGACGGGCAAGGCCGCCTCGACGTTGGGACTCGTCGGCGAAGGGCTGAGGGCCACCGCGCGGACGCAGCAGGAAGCCGACCGCGCCGGCGGCGAGCAGTTCGCCGCGGTAGAACCCGCCACGATCGCCAACGGCCCGCAGGGCGCACCGGCGGGCGGCCCCAACGGCGCTCCGACCACCCCGGGTCCGCCGGTCACCCCGACCGGGACGATCCCCGGCGACGCCGGGAGCGGCGCAGGCGCCGCCTCCCAGCCCGGCGGGCCGCAGGTCCCGCCGACGACCGACATCCCGGGCGCGGACGGCACCACGCAGGCCTCCGACTACACCAGCCCGGAACCCACCGGCCAGGGCGGCGGCGCACCCGCGGGTCAAGGCGGCGGCGCGCCGACCGGTCAGACCGCCGGCGTCCCCAGCGGACAGGTGCCCCCGATGCCGGGCGCCGCGGGAATGCCCACCGCCGACACCGCGACGAAGCCGTCCGCCCCGGCAGGCGTGCCCACCGCCAACGGCGCCGGCTCGCCGGACGAGACCAAGACAGCCGCCGCCCGAACGTCGACCCCGCCCCCGCAAGCCGCGACACCCCAGGCCGCCCCGGTGCCCGCCTTCCCCGAGATCCCCGATCCGCCGCCCGTCCCCAGCGGTTCCGGTGGCGGCGGTGGCGCGAACCTGGCGGACGCCCTCAAGAACACCCCCACGACCGGCGGCGAGTCGGCATCGGGCACGAAGACCCCGGCCGGCGGCGCCACCCCCTCGGCGAACGCCACACCGCCGCCGACGCCTCCCATCCTCGAGGTGCCGAAGGACCTCTTCAAGCAGCCCACCATCCCGGACCTCGGCACGGGCAGCGGTTCGGCCAGTGGTTCCGGTGCTCTGCCCGGTGGTTCCGGCGGCGTGCCGTTGGGTGGCATGACACCTCCGCCGACGCCCCCCATCCCGGAAGTGCCGAAGGACCTCTTCAAGCAGCCGACGATCCCCGACCTCGGCACGGGCGGCGGCACGGGCACTTCCGGCGGCACGGGAGCGCCGGGCTCGTCCCTGCCGGGCGGCGCCCTGCCCACGACCCCGGCCGTCCCGGACCTCGCCGGCCTCCGTCCCGGCGAGCAGTCGCCTGGGGACCAGGGCGGTCGCGGCGACCGTGACGCCTCGGACAACGAACGTCCCGGCCGGGACCGCGAGGCCGGCGACCGTGACAGCCGGGACCGCGATGGCACCGAGCACGGCGGCCGGGACCGCGAGGCGGGCGATCGTGACAGCCGGGACCGTGAGGGCCGCGACAGCGACGAGCACGGCAACGGCGAGCACGGCGGCGGTGGCGCGGGTGGCGGCGGCGGAGAGCAGGACTGGCCGTCCGAGCGCGACCAGCACGGCTTCCCGATCACCTCGGTGGACGGCAAGCCCTGCCTCGACCTGCGCGACCTCCCGGCGGAGGAGGGCGAGCGCTGGCAGGAGACCATCCGCGACATCCTCGCCACCAAGGGCGAGGGGTCCTTCTTCTGGGCCGGCGACACCATCGACGCCCAGGGCCAACGGCACTCCCTCATGGACCTGGCCGAGTTCATGACCAACCTGGACGGCCGCGCCGAGCCCGAGGCGGCCGAACGCCCCGGACGCGAGGTGTCGGACACCGTCGCCGCCAGCCCGGCCCGCAGCGCCAACGGCGACGTCTACGTCCTGGTTGGCCCCAACCGCGCCGAAGGCGACCCGGTGGAGCTGACGGACTTCCCGACGCTCCAGGCCAACGCCCGGGTCGAACGGGTCTTCGCGATCGACGCCCTCACCGGTCGGGAGACCCAGATCCACCCGGAGGTCTCCTGAGCGAGCGGGCGCGGGAGCACCCCCGCGCCCGCGAGATCAGACCTCGTCATTCGTCCCGGACGGGGCGACCCTCACCCGGACCGCCGTAGCCCCGACGTGGTTGTCAGCCAGGGCGCGCCGACGCCGGCCATGCTGTCGTAGAACGGGTGGCCGTCGGTGATCTCGCCCTGGTCGATCGTGCGGCCGGTGAACGCCGAGGCGTAGACGGCGGCGACGAACTCCATGGTCACCCTGGTGTCGGCGGTGGACACCGGCGGGGTCCCGCCGCTGTCGAGGGCGTCGAGCACGGCGGCGAGTTGGGCGGTGTGGCCGCTGGGCGTGTCGGCCGGCCCGCTGTCCCACGCCGACACGACGTCGGGCGACGTGGGCGCGGCGGTGAACGTCCAGTGCCCGTCGTCGTAGCCGTAGAGGTGCTCCAGCTCCACGGTGGCCCGTTCGAAGTCGAAGCGCAGCTCGCTGGTCTGACGCGGCGAGACCACCGAGTTGACCACGGTGGCCACCGCGCCGGAGTCGAACCGCACGAGCGCGGCGGACACGTCCTCGGTGTCGGTCGGCCGGGCCTGGCGCGCGGCGATCGCGGTGACGCTGCTCCACCGGCCGAGGATCGACAGCAGCAGGTCGAACTGGTGGATGCCGTGGCCCATGGTCGGCCCGCCGCCCTCCAGCTCCCACTTCCCCCGCCACGGGACGGCGAAGTAGTCGTCGTCGCGGAACCACAACGTGCTCGCCGACCCCACCAACGGCCGACCCAGCGCGCCCTCGGCCACCAGCCGCCGCAACCGCACCGCGCCGGACCCGAACCGGTGCTGGAACACGGTGGCCATCGGCACGCCGGCCGCGTCCTCGGCCGCGCGCAACCGGTCGAGACCGGCCAACGACAGCACCGGCGGCTTCTCGACCACCGGCACCGCACCCGCCGCCAGGCACTCCAACGCGAGCGGCAGGTGCGTCCCCGGTGGGGTGCACACGTGGACCAGATCGGGTCGCCGAGCCTCGATCAGCGCGGTCAGGGTCGGGTACGCGGGCACGTCCCAGGTCGCCCCGAACGCGGCGGCCCGGTCGGGCTCGAGGTCGACCACGCCGACGAGCCGCGCCCGCCCGGCCAGGTTCCTCATCGCCTCGGCGTGCGCGCCGGCGATCGCGCCCGTGCCGACGATCGCACAGGTGTAGCTACGACTCGTCACGAAAAGTGCTCCTCGTCCGCTGTCATTCCAGGTGGAGACCCACGTCGACCGGGCTCAGCCGCCCGCACATGCCGAACACGCGCTCCGGTTCCGGCGTCCGGAACACGGCCGCCCGCTCCAGGTGCGCGGCCACGCCGAGGGACACGTCCCGCGTGATCGCGAGGGTGGCCTCGGCCTGGTCGAGCGGCCCGTCGCGCACGATCCCCGCCCACGAGCCGGCCCGATCCCGGACCAACGCCGCCGCCGAGGCGTAGAACTCCCGCAGCGGAGCCCGATCACCGGCGCGGACCGCGTCCCGGATCCGGACGAAGCCCTCCACCGCCAGGTCACGACGTCGGCGGGCGTCGGCGGCGCGTTCGGCCTCCGTCCCCCGGACCGGCAACGTCGCCGCGTCCCGGTACCGGTCCCGATCGGCGACGACCTCGGGCGGGAACGTCATCACCGCGTCACCGGCCTCGGGCAACCCCGCGTTGCCCATCAGCACGACCACCCGCAGACCGCCGTGGTTGACCGCGCGGTGGATCGTGCCCGGGGTGAACCACACCACCGAGCCGGCGACGAGCGGGATCTCGCGGCAACCGTCGAGGGTCACGGCGTGCAGCTCGCCCTCACCGCCCACGACCACGTAGCACTCGGTCGAGGCCAAGTGCACGTGCGGGCTCCCGCCGACCACACCATCAGGAGCCGCGTCGTCGTAGACGTCCAGGAACGACAGCGACGTACCGCCGGGGAACGTGCTCACACCGCCCCACCCAACACACCGCGCACCGAATCCGCCAGGGCCTCGGCGCCCTCCTCGCCGCCATCGGCCACCCCCACGCCGTAGCGGAACCGCACGGTCGCCCCGGCCGCGACGACGAGCTCCTCGCTGAAGAACGGGGCCGGGTTCAGGCAGGCGAAGTGCTCGGACCGGGCGAACCACCGCGGCGGGTGGTGCGGGTTGGCCCCGTGGTCGACCATCAGGACCAGGGACCGCGCGTCGTCGCCGTCGTGCCTGCCCGCGAAGGCCATCCACTCGGCACGCCTGCCGCGCACCTCGTCACCACCGGAGCCGTCGGGCGTCACGACGGTCCCACCCGTGAACGAGCGCGGCCCGCGCCAGAACAGACCACCGTATCCCGCGTTCTCCCGGCCGCGCGTGGTCGGCGAGCCGAACGCGATCTCCTGACCCGAGGTGTTCGTCATCGTCGTGTCGAACGTCAACGCCCACGCCCCGGCGGACAGCAGGGACGCGGCGATCGTCCGGCGCTCCGTGATCACCGCGTCGCCGGCCTGGGTGATCCAGTCCAACTCGTGGGTGAACCAGGCCCTCTCCCCCTCCGCGCCGACGTCGACCACCCGCCGGTGCGACTGGGTTCCGTTGTTGTCCAGCTGCACGTAGGACCGCCCGTGCACGTACGTCGGACCGCCCCAGAAGTTCTCCTCGCCGACGTTCGGCAACGACCACGCGATCCCCTTGTGCCACACGTGGTCGTGCGGCCGGAACAAGCTCACCACCCGCCCCGCCCGCGTGCGGACCGGGTGCAGGAACGGCTTGGGCGACTCCAGCCGCGGCGTGTCGGGCACGTAGGTGTAGCGGACGAGGTCGACGTCGCCGGCGCGAACGGTCAGCGCGGACCCGATGTCGTGCCGCACGGCCAAGGTGCTCACCACGTCAGCTCCGGCACGCCCACCCGGCGGCGCGGACCCTCGAGCAGGCCGCCGTCCGGCTCGACGGTGTCCCGGATCGGGTGGACGGACCGGGCCGGGCGCCGGCGGTACCCCGTCCTACCGGTCACACCGAGGGGCGCGATGACGACCTCGTCCATCCGGACCTCCTTGCGGAAAGCGCTTTCCGGTGAGTATTCAGGGACGCCTCGCACGCAGTCAAGGGGCCCCGGAGTGCTTGACAGCACCTTGGAAAGCGCTTTCCATAAGCTGGTGACCGCACCTCCGCCGCAGGCGGGCCACGTCGTCGTGGCACTGGACTCGTTCAAGGGCTCGCTGTCCGCCCGCCGGGCCACGGCCGCCGTCGCCCGGGGAGTGCGCCGCCGCGGCGCGGCCGTGCACGAGCACCCGGTGGCCGACGGCGGCGAGGGCACGCTGGACGCACTGCTCGCGGCCGGTTTCACGGCGGTGCCCGTGAGGTCGACCGATCCCCTCGGTCGTCCGGTCGAGGCGCGCTACGCGGTCCGTGACGGGATCGCGGTCGTGGAACTGGCCGAGACGTCCGGTCTCGGGCTGGTCGCGGACGTGCCGCCGACACCGGACCGCGCGGCGGCGGCGTCGACGTTCGGCGTAGGGCTGGTGATCGCCGCGGCCTTGGACGCGGGTTGTGCCACGGTCGTGGTCGGCCTGGGCGGCAGCGCCACCACCGACGGCGGCACGGGTCTGCTGGCCGGTCTCGGCGCACGCCTGCTCGACGCGGACGGGGTCGCCCTCGACGCCACGACCTCGCCGCTGCGCGCCGTCCGCGCGGTCGACCGGACCGGGCTGCACCCCCGGTTGGGCGAGGCGGAGTTGGTCGTGGCGAGCGACGTGGACAACCCTCTGCTCGGTCCGCACGGCGCGGCGACGGTCTACGGCCCGCAGAAGGGCGCGGACGCCGCGCTCGTCGCCTCCCTGGACGCCGACCTGGCCCGCTGGGCCGACCTGCTGGACCCCGGTGCCGCCGCCGCGCCCGGCGCGGGAGCCGCGGGCGGGACGGGCTTCGCCCTGCTGGCGCTCGGGGCCGGCGTGCGACCGGGCATCGAGCTGGTGCTGGAGCTCACCGGCCTGGCCGACCGGCTGTCCGGCGCACAACTGGTCATCGCCGGTGAGGGCCGCCTGGACCACCAGACGCTGCGCGGCAAGGCGCCGGTCGGGGTCGCCACGGCGGCGCGGCGCGCGGGTGCGACCGCGGTCGCCGCCACCGGGAGCTGCGACCTCGACCGCACCGAACTCGCCGCCGCCGGATTCGCCGACGCGTTCGCGCTCACCGACCTGGAGCCCGACGTGCCCACCTGCCTGACCCACGCCGAACCGCTGCTGGAACGCCTGGGCGAGCGCATCGCCGCCGCGTTCCCCGGCGACCGGTCCCCGCACGACCGCGGGTGAAGCCCTCACCCGCGGCCACCCTGCTCGCGCCCCGTCCCGCCGGCGAGTCACGGCCGCCACCGGGCGTACCAGTCGGCCGCCACGCGCAGCGGGACCGGCAGCGGTGCGAGGGAGGGGTACCAGGCGCGTTCCCACTCCAGCGACACCCAGCCCGACCAGTCCGCCAGCAGCCGGCCGCACGCCGCCAGCGGCACGTCGCCCGCGCCCGGCGGGACCGGGGTCGGATCGTCGGCGGCCACGTCCTTGACCTGGAAGTACCCCAGGTACTCCCCCAGCACCGCGCGGGTGCGCTCCGGCCGCTCGCCCGCGCGCCACGGGTGCACCGCGTCCCACAGCACCGCCACCCGCCCCGGGTCGCCGAACGGCGCGACCAGTCGCCGCGCGGCCTCACCGGTCGGGTGGGAGTCGTGCGTCTCGACGAGCAGCCGGACACCGGCGGAGCGCAGGTCGGGCAGCACGGCGGCGATCCGTTCCGACGACCGCCCGTCGTCACCGGCGCTCCCGCCGCCGGGGAACACCCGCACCGAAGGCGCGCCGAGCAGCGCCGCCAACTCCACCAGGGCGCGCAGCTCGTCGACCACCGGTCCGTCCGGCCCCGGCCGGCACACCTTCGGGTAACCCGCGAGGCAGGCGACCTCCAAGCCGGCGTCGGCGATCCGGTCGCGCGCCCGCGCCGCCCGGGCGGGCGACATCCCGAGGTGGACCTCCTCGTCCGGGTGCACGCGGACCTCCAAGCCGTGGCAGCCGTACTCGGCCGCCACGACCGCGCTGTCCGACACCGGCACACCGGGCGCGCCGAGCGTGCTCACCGCGAACTTCCACCCGCTCACCCGTGCACCACCTCCACCGGCGCGAACGACACCCTCGTCGCCGGCCCGTCCGACCAGCGCACCTCGACGGCGTCCGGCCCGGCGGCCACGACCGACACCACGTCCGAGAGGCCCGCGGGCTCACCGGCGAGCACGGCCAGCGCCACGTGGACCGATGTCCCCGCACCGACCCCGCGCAGCCTCGGCACGCGCACCGACGGCGTGAACGCGGTGCCGCCCGGCGCGACGACCTCGTCCGCGGACTCCCAGCCGTGCAGCGGGTGCAGCACCGAGGACAGGTCCGGCCCGGCGGCCCAGCCGGTCAGCTCCACCCCCGCCCCCGGCGGCGCGCCGACCACGCGGTGCACCCGCAGCTCGTGCGGCCCGCGGGCGACCACCACGCTCTCCACGCGCAACGCGGGCAGCAGCGGCGAGCCGCCGGGGAACACCGGCCGGTGCCACGAGGCGGCCCAGCCCCAGCCGTCGCCGTGGCCGGCGCCGAGCGGGTGGATGCGGCGGCGGGCGGCGCGCAGGCCGCGGAACACCACGGTGAAGTGGTTGTCGGCCGGGTTGCCCGCCGGGGTGGGGCCGGTGCGGGTGGAGTAGGCGAACCGGCTGTAGTGCGGGTCGTCGCCCTCGGCGGTCTCCGCGCGGGTCGGCCGCAGGTGGTCGCTGCCGTGGTTGTGCAGCCGGACGACCCCGTCGGCGGCTGTGGTCTGGACGAGGAAGCCCGGCGCGGACAGGCCGAGCACGTGGTCGCGCTCCTCGACCGGCGCATCCCGCTCGACGTCGGTCCACAGCGGGTCGTCGGGACCGGCGAGCAGGCACACGAACGCCTTCGACGCCCAGTACGGCGAGGCCGGCCCGGAGTAGTGCTGCGCCACCGGGGCGTACGGACCGTGCCAGCCGAGGCTGAGCAGGCCGCGGTCGTCCACCGCGCCCCGGTCGAGGAAGTAGCGCAGGCAGCCGCTGAGCAGCCGGCGCGACACGCCCGGCGCGAGCGGCGTGTGGCCGGTGACCGCGCCGAGGGCGACGGCCGCGCCGGCGGCGAACCGGTAGGTCAGCGACCTGCCCTGGTGGACGGGCGCGCCGTCGCCGCCGAACAGCAGCGAGAACCCGGAGAGGTGTTCGCGCAGCCGGTCGCCGTGCGGGGTGCTCGTGCCGGCCAGGTGCGCGTCGAGCACCGGGTACAGGTGCAGCGCCCAGCCGTTGTAGTGGTCGAAGGCCCGCCCGTCGCCGTCGGAGTACCAGCCCTGGCCCCGGTACCACGCCTCCAGCAGGCCCAGGGCGCGCTCGCGGACGCGGGCGGTGTCGGCGTCACCCCGGCCGACCGACTCCAGGAACCCGGCCGCGGTGTACGGGAACAGGTACCAGTTGTTCGGCGCGGGCAGGGCGTGCAGGGCGTCGCGCAGCCAGGCCTCGACGCGGTCGCGCACGGCGTCGTCCAGCCGGTCCCACAGCCAGGGCCTGCTCACCCGCAGGGCGAGCGCGACCGACGCCGCCTCGACCATCGGCTGGCCCTGCACGTGGTGGTCGCGGATCACCGGCCACGACTCGGCGTCGTCCGCGCCGGGCGTGCGGGTGCCCGCGTCGAGGCCGTCGGCGTACCGGGCCAGCAGGCCGTGCGGGTCGTCGCCACCCGCGCCCGCGACCCGGTACGCGGCGGCGAGCATCGTCCGGGCGAACCCCTCCAGGCCGTCGCTGCGCACACCGCTGCCCGACGCCGGGCCGGGCAGGTCCAGCCGGGCGCCACCGGGGCTCGCCCACCGCCACGCGGCCTCCAGCAGGGCGTCGGCGGCGGTCTCCCAGTGCGCGCGGGTGTACCCGGTGCGCGGGCTGAGCCGTCGGTCTTCGGCCAGGTCGGCCACGGGGTTCACGCGATCCGTTCCTCTCCGCTCGCGGTGTGGGTGCCGGGGTCCCGATCAGGATCGGTCACGCGATGTAAGGGAGGCGTTCCGGCGCCACCCGACCGAGCAGCGGCACGCCCTTGACGAACCGGCCCACTTCGGCGACCGCGAACTCGCCGATGCGCCGCAGCTCCCGGCCCTGCGCACCGGCCAGGTGAGGGGTGATCAGCACGTTGGGCAGGGCGAACAGCGGGTGCCCGGCCGGCAGCGGCTCCGGCTCGGTCACGTCCAGGATCGCCGAGATCCGGCCGGTGGCGCACGCCCCGGTCAGCGCCTCGGTGTCGATCAGCGAGCCGCGGGCGGTGTTGATGACGAGCGCGCCCTCGGGCAGCAGGGCCAGCCTGCGGCCGTCGAGGAGGTGACGGGTCTCGGGCAGGGCGGGCGCGTGCACCGTGACGACGTCGCTGCGGCGGCAGAGCTCGTCCACCCCCACCGGCTCCGCGCCGAGGCTGGTGGCTTCCGCGCGGGTCACGTGCGGGTCGTGGAGCAGGACCTCGACGTCGAACGCCCGGAGCCGCCGCAGCACGAGGCGACCGATCCGGGACGCGCCGATGACGCCGACGGTGCAGTCGTGCAGCCCGGTGCCGTCGCCGGGCAGCCAGTCGCGCGGCGCGCCCTCGGCGGCGGTCGCGTACCGCCTGGCGCGGCCGAACGCCCGCTTCGCGCCCAGGACCAGCATGGCCATCGTGTAGTCGGCCACCGGGACGGCGTTGACGTCGGCGGAGGACGAGACGACCACGCCGCGTTCGAACACGACGGGGTCGACGGACGACTTCACCGAGCCGGCGGCGTGCACGATCGCGCGCAGCCCCGGCGCGGCGGCCAGCACAGCGGCGTCGACGCGCGGGGAGCCCCACCCCGTGACCAGGATGTCCGCTCCCGCCAGGGCCGCGGCGGCAGCCGGCCCGTCGAACGAGGTGAACGTCGCCGCCTGGTCGATGTCGACCAGCTGCCGCAACCGGGTGACGAGGTCGGGCGGGAAGACGTCGGCGAGCGCCCAGGGGGCGAGGGCGAAGACCGCGACAGGTCGCCGTGACACGGAGTGGGCTCCTATCAGTGGGTCGGGCAGCGGCCGATCCATGTAAACGTTTGCATCCACACGTCACTCTACGCACAAGCCCTGCCGCTCACAATGCCCACGGGTCGAGTCCGAGCCACTGCGACTACAGGCGGATACACCCTGGAACACCGGATACGCAAGGCGTTGACGGACACGTGTAACCGTTTTATGTTCGTGACCATCGTGTTTCGGCTCGGCACCGCGAGAGAGGCGTTCGACGTGAGCATGACGCGGGTCCGCGGCGGCACCGGCGGCGCCAGCCCCCCGACGGGGAAGGCGCCCGCCCCACCGGCGGAAGGTCGTCCGCGCCTCGGCCACCTGCGCCGCATCAGGGCGGACCGGGTGCTGCTGCTCGTCGCGGCGCCGGGTCTGGCGTACTTCCTGGTGTTCCACTACGGCGCGCTGTTCGGGAACGTGCTGGCGTTCCAGGACTACGTGCCGTTCCTGGGCGTCTCGAACAGCGAGTGGGTCGGCCTGGCGCACTTCGAGCGCATGGTCACCGATCCCCTGTTCTGGAACGCGGTGAAGAACACGCTGCTGATCGGCGCGTTGCAGCTGGTGTTCTTCTTCCCCGCGCCGCTGGCGCTGGCACTGCTGCTCAACAGCGTCGTCGGCGACACCCTGCGGCGGTTCGTGCAGAGCGTGGTGTACCTGCCGCACTTCCTGTCGTGGGTCATCGTGGTCGCGCTGTTCCAGCAGATGCTCGGCGGCGCGGGCGTGGTGAACGGCTGGCTGTCGACGCTGGGCCTGGGCGGCATCTCGATCATCGGCAACCCGGACGCCTACGGGCCGCTGGTGATCGCGCAGCTGGTGTGGAAGGAGTGCGGATGGGCCACGATCATCTTCCTGGCCGCGCTGTCGCAAGTGGACGAGCAGCAGTACGAGGCCGCGGCGCTGGACGGCGCGGGGTGGTGGCGGCGGCTGTGGCACGTGACGCTGCCCGCGATCAGGCCGGTGATCGTGCTGCTGCTGGTGCTGCGGCTGGGCGAGTTCCTGTCGATCGGGTTCGAGCAGTTCTTCCTGCAGCGCCAGTCGGTCGGCCCGGAGACGGGCGAGGTGCTGGAGACCTTCGTGTACTTCACCGGCTTCGCGAACGGCGACTTCGGCTACGCCGCCGCGGTCGGGCTGTTCAAGGGCGTGATCGGCGTGGCGCTCATCTACACGGCGAACAAGGTGGCCCACCGGCTGGGCGAACAGGGGGTCTACCGGTCATGAGCAGGACGAGCGCGCCGGCCTGGATGGGCCGGCCGACCCCCGCGGTGCGCGCCGCCAAGGCCGTCGCGCTGACCGTGATCGTCGCGCTGGTGGTCTTCCCGTTGTGGACGGTCCTGGCGACCAGCCTCGCCAGCCCGCAGAACGTGATCGAGAACGGCGGCTGGGTGGTGTGGCCGGACGAGTTCACGTTCGACTCCTACGCCGAGATCCTCCAGGGCGGGATCATCAGCCGCGCGCTGCTGGTCAGCGCGGGCGTCACGGTCGTCGGCACGGCGCTGAGCCTGTTCTGCACGATCGGCCTGGCCTACACGTTGAGCCGGCCGAAGGTGTACGGCGGCAAGCCGCTGCTGCTGCTCGTGCTGTTCACGTTCCTGTTCCCGCCGGGCATGGTGCCGCTGTTCCTGGTGGTCCAGGGCGCCGGGCTGTTCGACTCCTACGCCGCGCTGGTCCTGCCGTTCCTGGTCAACGTGTTCAACCTGGTCGTGATGCGCGGTTTCTTCCAGTCGATCCCGTCGGAGCTGATCGACGCCGCGCGCATCGACGGCGCGGGCGAGCTCGGCATCCTGCGCCAGGTCGTGCTGCCGCTGTCCAAGGCGGTCATCGCCGTGGTCGGCCTGTTCTACGCGGTCGCGTACTGGAACCGCTTCTTCGAGGCGATCATCTACTTCAACGACCAGGCCAAGTGGCCGATCGGCACCGTGCTGCGGCAGTACGTCACCGGCGGGGCGTCCCTGGCCGAGACCTCGGGCGAGATGGCGACCACGTCGCCGCAATCGGTGCAGATGGCCGTCGTGATGCTCGCGACGCTGCCCATCGTGTGCGTGTACCCGTTCCTGCAGCGCTACTTCGTCAAGGGCGTCGTCACCGGCGCATTGAAGGCCTGAACCCCTCCACCGCAACCACTCCTTTCGGCTTCCCGCCGGGAGAGGAACCTCGTCATGGACCACCGCATCGACCGCCGTTCCCTGCTCCGGCTGGCGGGCGTCGGCGCGCTCGGCCTCGCCGCCCCGTCCTTCCTCACGGCGTGCGGCGACGGCGCGTCGGGTGGCGGCGTCTCCAACGCGGGCAAGGACCTGGCGCCGTGGCCGACGCACGTGCCGTTCACCGGCCCCACCCCGGACGCCCCCGGCGACGCTTCCGGCGTGCAGCCGCTCTACCTGAACTACCCCGAGAAGCTGGTGCGGTCGGTGAACAACCCGGTGGGCGACGGCTCCGACGTCACGGTGCTGGTCGTGTCGTTCGGCGCGCCGCCGAAGCCGGTCGGCGAGAACCAGTACTGGCAGGCGATCAACCAGGCGCTGGGCGTCAACCTGAAGGTCGTCGTCGTGCCCGATCCGGAGTACGGGCAGAAGATGGCCACGCTGATGGCCTCCGGTGACGACCTGCCCGACATGATCATGTTCACCAACCTCGCGCTGCCGCACGCGGCCGAGTTCGTCCAGGCCCGGTGCGCCGACCTGTCGGAGTTCGTCGGCGGCGACGCGGTCAAGGAGTTCCCCAACCTGGCCAACATCCCGACCTACGCCTGGCAGGGCATGGGCCGGATCGGCGGCAAGATCCACGGCATCCCGCTGGAACGGCCGATGCCGGGCAACAGCCTGTTCGTCAACCGCTCGGCCATGGACGCGGCGGGCATCCCCAAGGACTGGACGACCGAGCAGTACCTGGACGCCACGAAAGAGCTGACCGGCGACCGCAAGTGGGGCATCGGCTGGTTCAAGACGCTGTTCGGCGGGCTGGGCGCCATCACCTACCACGCCGGTTCGCTCGGCGCGCCCAACGCGTGGTCGACGGACGGCGGCGCGTTCGCGACGACCCTGGCCACGCCTCAGTTCGAGCAGGCGCTGGAGGTGATGCGCAAGCTGGTCGAGTCGGGCGCGCACTACCCCGACAGCCTCACCGTCAGCTCCACCGACATGCAGAGCTACTTCCACAACGGCACGGTGGCCTCGATCAGCGACGGTTTCGGCTCGGTGAGCCTGCCCACCCTGACCAAGATCAACGGCCGGTTCGACCTCGACCTCGGCCGGCCGTACGGGCCGCGGGCCACGCCCTGGCAGAGCGCCGGCGTCTTCGGCTACGTCACCATGAAGAAGGCCGACCCCGCCCGGATCAAGATGTTGCTGCGCATCTGCGACTACCTCAGCGCGCCGTTCGGCACCGAGGAGTACGAGCTGGCGAACTACGGCGTGGAGGGCAAGCACTTCACCAAGGACGCCGGCGGCATCAAGACCACCGACCTGTACGGCCAGGAGAACAACTCGCTGCTGCCGACCAAGTTCATCGGCGTGGGACCGGCGGTCCTGTACCTGCCCGGCCACCCCGACGTCGCCAAGGCCGTCCACGAGTGGCAGAAGGCGACCCTGCCCAAGAGCGTGCGCAACCCCGCCACCGGACTCCGCTCGGCGACCGAGGCGAGCAAGGGCGCCCAGCTCAGCCAGATCGTCGGCGACGGCATCGCGGCGATCACGTTCGGCCGCAAGCCGCCGTCGGCCTGGAAGGACGTCGTGGCGCAGTGGCGACAGGCGGGCGGCGACCAGGTCGCCGAGGAGCTGGCCAAGGAGCACGCCGCGAACCAGTGACGCCCGGCCCGCGTCCCGCACCACTGGAGCACTTCAGCCCCGACCGGCAGCTGCCGGTCGGGGCTGAAGTCCGAGTTCCGCGGATCAAGCGGGCAGGCGGTCACCCACCAGGGCCAGGCACTGGATGGCGGCCAGGCCGTACTGCGAGGAGGCGTTGGTCGAGGCGAAAGCGGCCTCGTCGACCGGCTTGAGCACCGCCGGGCCCTCCAGCCGCACCGACCTGAACTCCAGGTTCCGCGGGTAGCCGGCGTGGCCGGTGTCGAACTCCGTCCACGCCCGCGCGGCCAGGGCGGTGTCGCCGAGCTTGGCGGCGGCGTAGGCGGTGAGCCGGGAGTGGGCCTGACGCAGGTTCAGGCTGCCCCACGACTGCCCCGTCTCCGCCTGCTGCTCGGCGGCGGTGCCGTTGTAGAGGCGGCAGTACTGCAACCATGCCTTGGTGAACGCCTCGTCACCGGTGAGCGAGATGACCTCGCTGCACAGCTCGACCAGGCCGAACACCGACCCCAGCGAGCCGACGCTGACCGCCGGTCGAGCCGGCGCGAACTCGCCGTTGTCGAGGTCGTACAGGCCGCTGCCCTGTGCGAACCCGTTGGGCATCGCGGCGATCGTGCGCATGCCGTTGAGCAGCTTCTCGCGCGCGATCGGGTCGCCGCCGCGCTCCCACTCGGTCAACCAGGCGAGCGCGAGGCCGCTCCAGTCGGTGCCGGTGCTGACACCGAGGGCGTGCGGGTCCGGCTGGTACGGTCCCGTGCGGATCTTGCGGATCGGGTCCAGGACCAGGAACGTCTTGTCGGCGTCCACGAGGTCGCGCATCAGGTCGCCGGTGCGCTCGTCGGCGGTGAGGAAGTAGAAGAAGCGTCGGTACCCGGCGGTGCTGATGCGGAGCTGCTTGGCGCTGTCCGCCCAGTGCTGCACCCCGTGCCGGGTCCCGAGGTCCTGCCACTTGCCCAGGTGGTAGACGTCGACCTCCCCGGTGTGCCGGGTCATCGCCTCCGCGAAGCGGAACACGTCGGCCCGGCCGGAGCGCAGGTACTGGTACCACAGCCACAGATCCGGGGACAGCTCGGAGTTGGCCCACGCGTAGCCGCCGACGTCGTAGCGCCACACGTGCCGGTCCGGGTCGTAGCTGTGCATGATGTCGCCGTAGTCCCAGAACCCGTACCAGGACCGCTGCTCGACCTGCCCGCTGTGGTAGTCGAACAGGAAGTCCAGTCGGTCCTCGATGCGGGCCTTCGCCGGGGTCGAGCGGTCGACCGGCGACCAGTCGCCGAACACGCCGGCGGCGTGCAGGTGGGCGGGCGGCGCGACGATCAGCGGCGGCGTGCGCACCGCGTCGGCCAGCTCGGCGATCCGCTCGGCCGCCGGAGTCGACTCCAGCGCCCAGAACACCAGCTCCGTCGTGCGCGCGATGCCGTAGGGCGTGCCGAAGCCCGGTTCGTAGTCCTCGTAGGTGATCTCCAGGCCTTCGAGCTGCTCGGGATAGGTGTCCTGGCCCATGCCGTCGTGGTAGAAGCGCAGGTCCATCGGCTGGGCGTCGGGCGACCACAGCCACAGCGTGACCTCGGCCGTCTCGCCGGCCGCGCCCCGGATGTCGAGCTGCGTGGGGTGCAGCTGCCAGAAGTTGCGCATGCCGAACGCGAAGCCGCCGCCGGGCCCGCCGACGTACCCGAGCCCGCCCGCCCGGCCACCGGCGTCGACCGGGATCCAGCCGTGGCCCGCCTTGGTGCGCTTGCGCAGCTGGAACCCGTCGGCGGAGAGCTGGCGCAGCGAGTAGTCGCCGAAGGTGGGGATCAGGTGCAGGCGCGAGCCGACCCTGGTGTCCCACGTGGCCACCGGCGGGGTGGCCTGGCCGGCGACCTGCGCCCGGCGGACCGCCGCGCCGGGGTCGCGGCGCAGGCCGGTGATGCCGCGCACCGCCTCGGCCAGCACGCCGTCACCGGGTCCGGCGAAGCGCACGTGCCGGTTGTGGGGCTCGTCGCGCATCGGCACCTCGAACCGGATGCCCAGGCCGCGGACGAAGTCCTTCTTCTCGTCGCCGTCGTAGACGAAGCTGTGCACGGCGCGGACGCCGTCGCTGCCGGCGTAGAAGTACAGCCGCACGGTGAACGGCAGCCACGTCCGGTTGCCGTGCCGGTGCCCGCCGTCGATCCGGACGACGGCGCGGACCGGGCCGGACTGCTCGACCGTCACCCGCTCCGTGCGGCCGGTGAACTTCTCCACCTTCGCCGCGCCGCCCTCGTCGTCGACCGGCCCGTCCTGCCGCAGGCACACCAGGCGGCCGTTGCGGGCGATCTCGCGGTCGCCGCGGAACAGGGCGCGGACCAGCTGGTCGCCCTTCTTGGGGATCACGCACCGGAGGACGCCGGTGCCCACCTCGACCTCGTTGCGACCGTCCTTGACCGTCACGGCCGCCGCGGGCTTGGCGGGCGTGCCACCGGTCAGCACGTAGGTCTCGGCCGGCGGAGCCTCCGCCCCGACGGCGTGCGCGGTCCACTTCAGCGAACCGTCCGGCCAGTACGCGGTGGCCCACGTCTGCACGGGCACCGGCTGTCCCGCGGAGGTGTGCAACGCGAACGCCTGCCCCTTGGGCACCGTGCCCTTCGGCCACGGCACGCCCCAGGTGGACCCGGCGGCCAGGCGCCGCGGCGTGCCGCCTTCCAGCCACCTGAGCGGCACGCCGTCGTCCAGTGCGCCGCTCGCCGTCGCGGGCCGCGGGCCGACGACGGGATCGGCGTGGGCGGGCGTGGCGCCGCGGCCGACCTGCGCGGCGGCGCCGACCGCGGCCGCGCCGAGGATGAGATCACGTCGGGAGATCATCGCCATGGGTGCTCCACTCCGGCGGGTCGACTCCGGGCAAGGTGAGGTGCTGAAAACGTTTACAGCACCGTAATGCCAGCATGAGCTGTGATACCTGTCAAGAGAGCTGCGCTGACCGGTATACGGTTACAGGCACGACTCGCCACAGACCTCCGCGCGGGACCACGACCACCCCGGCTCCGGGCGGAATGCGATTTGACAGCGGGACAGTCCGCCGGAAGCATCGCGTGCAAGCGTTTTACCAGCGAGTTGCACCACGGCAGACGGAGGCGGGATGGTTCGGCGAGCGGCGTCCGACAACGGTGGACCGCGGCCGACGACGATCCGTGACGTGGCCGCGCACGCCGGGGTGTCCGTCGCGACCGTGTCCCGGATCCTGTCGGGCTCCTACCCCGGCGCGCCCGCCACGCGCACCAGGGTGCTGCGGGCGGTGCGCGAGCTGGACTACGTGGCCAACGCGAACGCGCGCGGGCTGGCCGGCGCGAGCAGCCGCAGCGTCGCCATCATCGTCAACTCCGTCGTCTCGCCGCACTACGCCCACGTCGCGCAGGGCGTGCAGACCCAGGCCGCGATCGAGGGCAAGCTCTGCATCGTCGGCACCACCGGCAGCGACCCGGAGCGGGAGCTCGCCACGGTCCAGCTCATGCGCGAGGAGCACGCCGAGTGCGTGATCCTCGTCGGCAACGTCGTGGCGGACGAGGCCTACCGCGACCGCATGGCCGAGTACGCCCGCGCGCTGGCGCTCGCCGGCTCCCAGCTGGTCCTGTGCGGACGGCCACCGCTCGGGCCCGACGTGCCCGCCCTGGTCGTGGAGTACGACAACACCGGTGGCGCGTACGCCATCACCAGCCACCTGCTGTCCGCGGGCCACCAGCGCATCCTGTTCCTGGGCAGGCGGGACAACTACACCACGCCGGAGAGCCGCATCGCGGGCTACCGCAAGGCCCTCGCCGACCACCACGTGGCGCACGACCCCGGGCTGGAGGTCGAGGGCAGCATGGAGCGGCACGAGGGCTACCGGATGATCAGCGAACGGCTCGCCGCCGGGCCACCCGACTTCACCGCCGTCTTCGCGGGCAACGACCTGATCGCCGCGGGCGCCCGCCAGGCGTTGCGCGAGCACGGCTTGAGCATCCCCGACGACATCTCCGTGGTGGGCTTCGACGACCTGCCGCCCGCGGCCGACATCGGCCTCACCACCGTCCACGTGCCGCACGAGGAGCTGGGCCGCACCGCGGTGCGCATGGCGCTGCAACGCGCGCGGGACAAGTCGGGCACGCCCGAGCGGGTCATGCTCGGCACCCACATCGTCGTCCGCGACTCGGTGCGCCCCGTCGTGCGTTCCGGCGCCCGGCCGTGACCGGCGTCCCCGCCGACGGGCCGTTCGACCGCACCCACTTCGACTACTCCCCCTGGTCGTTCTGGGACGAGGCCGACGAGCGGGCGAGACGGCGCCAGCTCGACGTCCGGCGGCACCTCGTCGATCACCGCGGCTACGAGATCGGGGAGCGCTGCTTCCTCTCCGAGCTCGCCTCCGTGCAGAACGAGGAGCTCAGCCTCGGCCACGGCAGCTACGTCGCCGCGGGCGCCTACCTGAGCGGGTCGCTGCGCGCCGGCCGTGACTGCACGATCAACCCCTACGCGGTGGTGCGCGGCGACATCCGCCTGGGCAATGCCGTGCGCATCGGAGCGCACACCTCGATCCTCGCGTTCAACCACACCACCGACGACCCCGAGACCGAGGTGTTCCGGCAGCCGCTGCGCTCGGTCGGCATCACCATCGGCGACGACGTCTGGATCGGCTCGCACGTCGTCGTCCTGGACGGGGTGACGGTCGGCGACCGGTCGGTGATCGCCGCCGGCGCCGTGGTCACCAAGGACGTCCCGGCCGGCGCGATCGTCGGCGGCAACCCGGCCAAGGTCCTCCGCCGGCGCGTGCCCGCCGTCGAACCACCGCGGGACGACCTCGTCGGCGGGCTCACCGCGTTCGCCGAGACCGCCCGCGCCCAGGCCGAGCAGGTGCTGGGGCGCTGCTGGAACCCCGACCTGGGCCTGTTCACCGACCGACCGGGGTCGGCGCCGACGGTTCGCGCCCAGTGCGACGCGATCGAGGTCGCCGACCTGCTGCTCGGCCGCGCGCCCGACCAACTGCCGGCGCAGGCGCAGGTCGACCGGCTGCGCGGCCGGCAGGACCCGGAGACGGGCCTGGTCGGCCGACTCGCGGACGGCGCCGCGCCACCGACCCGGGCCGACCTGTCCGACCCGGACGCCGCCTACCACGTCCTGTCCGTCGGCTACGCGCTCGACCTGCTGGGCAGCGGCTTCCCCGAGCCGATCCACGCCGTGTCCCGGATGACCGCCGAGGAGCTGGTCACCGACCTGGAACGGCAGCCGTGGACGACCAACGCCTGGTCGGCCGGCGCCCGGGTGGACGCGCTGGGCACCGCCCTGCACTGGAACCGGCGACGGGGAACCCCGAACACACCGGGCACGACCGAAGCCCTCTTCGGCTGGCTGGTCACCACCGCGGACCCGGGCACCGGCATGTGGGGCCGACCGTCACCCGACGACGGCCTCCGCCAACTCGTCAACGGTTACTACCGGGCCTCGCGCGGCACGTTCGCCCAGTTCGGCGTGCCCGTGCCGCACCCGGAACGCGTCGTGGACACCGTCCTGCGGCACGTCCGCGACCCACGCTTCTTCCGCCCCGAGCGGCAGGACGCCTGCAACGTCCTCGACGTCGCCCACCCGCTCTGGCTGACCCGCCACACCGGGCACCGCGCCGACGAGGTCCTGGAGGTCGCGCGCCGGCTGCTCACCGACGCGCTGGGCCACTGGTCCGACGGCGCGGGCTTCGGCTTCCGGGCCCCGCACCCCACGACCGCCGGTCTCCCCGCCACGGCGCCGGGCCTGCAGGGCACCGAGATGTGGCTGGCGGTCACGTGGCTGCTCGCCGACCTGCTCGGCCTGGCCGACGCGCTGCCCTACCGGCCGCGCGGCGTGCACCGACCCCAACCCGCGTTCAGCCCGCCCTGACCGACGCGCGGTCGACGTCCGCGGCGACGGAGGCGCGCAGGTGGTCGCGGCGCAGCACCGACAGCACCGCCATCAGGGCCGCCACCAGGGCGAACCCCGACGCGGCGGTCAGCGCCGCCACCGGGCCCGCCGTGCCGACGACCGCGCCCGCCACCAGGATGCCGACCACGCCCGAGCAGGTGGTGACCGCGCCGACGGTGGCCACCACGCGTCCCCGGACCGCTTCCGAGGTCCTGGCCTCGACCAGGCCGTTCAGCGTCACGTTCTGCACCGAGCCGCACGCGCCTGCCACCGACCACGCCACCGCGGTGACCACGAGGTGCGGCAGCCGCGCGGGTGCGGTCAACGCCAGCGCCAGCACCAGGTTCGCCGCGGCGAAGGCCGCGACCAGCCCGCGCGTGGTGGTGACGCGGCGGGTCAGGTTCGCGCCGAGCAGCAGGCCCGCGGTCCAGCACGCGAGCACGGCGCTGTAGGTGAACTCGTTGCCGCCGATCGGGCCGAAGACCAGGAACACCTGGTTGACCAGCGCGATCGCCACGGCCACACCGACCACGGCCTGCGCGACGACGCGTCCCAGCAGCAGCCGGTCGCTGCGCAGCAGCACCCAGCCGCTCCACTGGCCGCCCGGCGTGGCCGCGCCGTCGTCCCGCCTCGGATCGCGGTCCACCCGCAGCCACACCACGACCAGCGCCAGGTGCGTGAACGCCGACACCGCGTCGAGCATCACGGCCCACTCGACGCCCGGCCCGACCGCGATCACGCCGCCGAGCACGATGCCCGCCACGGACCCGGTGTTCTGCGCCGACGACAACGCCGCCTGGCCGCGTGCCGCGCCGTCCTCGCCGGTGGCGACCGGGACCAGCGCGGACGCGCACGTCCGCACGACGACCCCGCACACGCCGAGCAGCGCCACCAGGCCGTGCAGCACGGGCAGCCGCGCATACCCGAACAGCAGCCCGACCAGCAGCAGCACCTGGGCGAACACCGCGACGAGGAGCAGCAGCCGGTGGGGGAACCGGTCGACCGCCCACCCGGCGAGCGGCGTGCCGAGCACCACGCCGAACGCGACGGCCACGAACAGCCCGGCCACGGCGAACGCGCCGGACCGGGCCAGCTCGGTGGTGAACCCGACCAGCGTGAGCTGCGCGCCGAGGCCGGCCACCCCGGACCCACCCACCAGCACCGCCAGGTCCCGGTTGTCCCGCAGCACTGCGACCATTCGCTCCCCCGCCGCGTCGCCGGTACGGATCGAGGCGATCACCTCGCGGTGCGATCATGCCCGAAGATCACCTCGGCCGGCGGCGCGGTGGGTCAGTCCGCGCGGACGACGGCCAGCGGGCACGGCGCGTGGTAGACCATCGCCTGGCTGGTGGAGCCGAGGAGCAGGCCGGCGAAGCCACCGCGACCGCGGCTGCCGACGACCAGCAGCTGCGCGTCCCGGCCGGCGTCGAGCAGGGCTTTCGTCGAACGCTCGCGCACCACCCGCCGGTCGACCGCCACGTCCGGGAACTTCTCCTGCCACCCGGCCAGGCGTTGGGCCAGCAGCTGCCGTTGCTGCTCCTCCATCTCGTCCCAGCGCACGCGCACCTTGTCGGCGTAGGGGGTGCCCGCGAGCAGCGGTGTCCACGCGATCAGCGCGGTGAGGGTCGCGTCCCGCGCCGACGCCTCCTCGAACGCGAACCCGATCGCCGCCTCACCCGCCGGGGAGCCGTCCACGCCGAGCACGACCGGACCGGTGGCCGGGTAGGGGCCGCGGACGACGACCACCGGGCTGCGGCCGTGCGCGGCGACCGACACCGCCACCGACCCGACGACCATCCCGAGGAACCCGCCCAGCCCCTGGGAGCCGAGCACGACGAGCCGGGCGTCCCGGGACGCGGCGACCACCGCGGCGGCGGGCTGGACGGCCACCACCGACGTGCCCACCTCCGGCACGAGGTCGCGCACGCTCGCCGCTGCCGTCTCCAGCCACTGCCTGCCCTGCTCCTCGAACGCCTCCCGCACGTCGTGGCCGGTCAGCACCGACTCGGGGTAGCCGCGCCCGGGCAGCAGGTAGGCGTGCAGGAGCCGGAGCGGCACGCGGTGCCGTGCGGCTTCCTCCGCCGCCCAGCGCACGGCCCACAGCGCCGACTCCGAGCCGTCCACTCCGACCACGATCGGGCCACTCATCACGGGGTCCCTCCAGCTTCCTCCGACCGACGTCAGCGACACCCACACCATCCGACGGCGTGCGGTCGGCCGCACGCCGACCGCGGCCCCGCACCCCCGTTGGGCGAACGCCTTCCGGCGTCGTGCCCGCCGGATACGATCGGCGCCGTGGATCCCGCCGACGACTTGCTGGCCTGGGCGCCCCCGCCCGGTTCGGGCGGTGCGGCGCCGGCCGTCGCGCTGCCCGGCTACAGCGACTTCCGGCTCGTCGCGCACGGCGGCGAGGGCACCGTGTACCGGGCCACGCAGGACGGGCTCGGCCGTGACGTCGCGGTCAAGGTGCTGGACGTGACCGACCCGGACACGGTCAGCCGGTTCCACCGCGAGCTGGAGATCACCGTCCGGCTAGGCCGCCAGCACCCGCACATCGTGACCGTGCTGGACACCGGCGTGATCGGCGGCCGGCCGTGCATCGTGATGGAGTACCACGACCTCGGTTCGCTCCACGACCGGTTGCGGCAGCGCGGGCCGCTGCCCGTGCACGAGGTGGTCGCGGCCGGGATCGCGGTGGCCGACGCGCTGTCGTTCGCGCACGGCCAGGGCATCCTGCACCGGGACGTGAAGCCGCAGAACATCCTGGTGCTGCCCACCTCCTACGTGCTGGCGGACTTCGGCATCGCGCGCGGCGCGGACGCGGCGCACACGGCGTCGTTGCAGCTGGTCAGCTACCGGCACGCCGCGCCGCAGATGGTGGACGGCCGACCGCCCGCCGCGGCCGACGACCTGTGGTCGCTGGGATCGACGCTGTTCACCCTGCTGGACGGCGAGCCGCCGTTCGCGTCGGCCAACCCCGGCGAGGACACCATGCTCGCCTACCTCGGACGGGTGCGCGAGGGGCGGCCGAGGTCGTTGCTGCGTCGGGACGTGCCCGTCGAGCTGGTGGCGATCATCCTGCGGTGCCTGCGCAAGGAGCGGGAGGAGCGGTTCCCGGACGCGGCGGCGCTGCGCGCGGCGCTGGCGGCGGTGCCGACGTGGACGCCGCAGTCCACAGTGGACCCCGAGCACACGGCGGCGGTGCGGCGGGAGGTGCCGGAGCAGTACCCGGAAGGTCCGACCGAGCTGCCGGACTTCGGTCCCAGGCCGGTGGTCGAGGCGGCGGCGGAACCGGTCGCCGCCTCGCCCGAGCCGGTGCGGACGTGGACCGAGGACCTGGCCGACCTGACCGTCCGGCACAACACCGAACGCCGCCCGCCCGTGCCGCCGCCCCCGCCGCCGTTGGTGGAACTGCCGGAGCCGCCGCCGTCCCGGCCACGCCGGTCGTGGAAGTTGGCCGGGGTGAGCGCGGTGTTCGCCGGCGTGGTGGTCGGGGTGGCGTTGAACCTGCCCGGCCGGTCGGAGCAGGTCGCGTCGCCGCCGTCCACGTTGACCACGACCACCACCACTACCACCACGTCCGTCGCGACCACCACCACGACCGCCAGCCTGCCCGAGGGCGGCGATCCGCGGTTCACGCCGGTGCTCAAGCGGCTGGAGGACGGGGGTGACCGGATCGAGCTGTTCTGGACGGATCCGAGCGAGGGCAAGGCGCAGTTCGTCGTGGTCGACGTGACGGGCTCGGCGGCGCGGCCGTTGGTGACCGTGGCGGCCGGTGCGACGTCGCACGTGCTGGAGGACTTGGAGCCGAAGGCGCCGCAGTACTGCTTCCAGGTGCTCGCGATCGGTCTCGACGACCCGGCCACGCAACGCGGCGCGTCAGCCCGCACGTGCGCCGTGCGCAACGGCTAGCGCCGCCACAGGGGCCGCGGGTCGACCGCCCAGAACATCCTGCGGTACCAGGGCACGCCGCGCCGCAGCCCACCGCGAACCTGCCGCGCCAACCACCACGCCGACGTGGCCGCCGGACGCCCCGCCACCGCGCCCGGTCCCGCCGCCACCGTCCCGGGTCCCCTCGGCGCCGGGTGACCGACTCGGGGCCGACCGCGCTCCGGGGCGCGACCGTGCTCCGGGGCGAAGGCCGCGTAGTCCGCCAACCGGGCCAACTCCACCGCCGGCGCCGACCCCAGACCCGCCGCGACGTCCGGCGCGGTCCGGTCCGGGGGCGGTGTCCGGCCGGCCAGCAACAACCCGTCCAGGACGTAGGCCCAAGCGCCGGTCGCCCCCGCGGCACGCAGCCGGTTGCGCCGCGCCAGCCGCGCCAACCCGAGCACCAGCAGGATCAGCACCGGCACCCCGCCGAGCACCGCGTACCCGATCCACCGCTGCGAACCGGCCGACGTCGCCTGCGCGGCGACAGGGCTCGACGGCGTCACCAACGGTGGCGGCGCGGACAGCGGCGTGCTGGTCGGGGTGGCCGTGACCGACGCCAACCGGTCGAGCACCTCGCGCTTCTGCGCGGCGCTCGACCCACCCGACGACACGCCCGACACCGGGTCGAACGGCACCCAGCCCCACCCGGCGAAGTACACCTCGGGCCACGCGGTCGCGTCGCTGCCGCGCACCACGCGTTCCTCGCCGTCGGCGGGCTGGAAGCCGACGACCACCCGGGTCGGCAACCCCACCGCCCGCGCCAGCACCGCGAACGCCGACGCGAACTGCTCGGCCGTCCCGGCGTTCGCACCGGGCTCACCGGGACCGCCGAACAGGAACCGCTCCAACCGCGCGTACGACGACCCCACGGGCGCCTGCGCGTCCGGCGTGCGCCCCTGCTTCACCACCTGCTCGATCGCCACGGCCCGCTCGTACGGCGACCGCGCGTTCTGCACGATCTGCCGCGCGTACTCCGCCAACGAGTACGGCAACCCCGGCAGCTCCAGGTAGCGGCCCGCGTTCGTCGGCACGGTGGCGTCCAGCAGGTCCGCGTCGTCGGGCACGTCCGCCACACCCCGCACCCGGTACGACAGGCCGGGCGTCAACTCGTTGCGCAGCACCAAGGACCCCGAGTCCGGGTCGACCATCGCGCCGTCCAACGTCACCGCCGTCGGCCGCCCCACCGTCGGCAACCACCGGCCGCCCAACTCGCCGACGGTGATCTCCACCTCGACCTCGTCCACCCGCGCGCCCGGCGGCAGGTCGGGCGCCGCCACGGCCCCGATCGGCCCGTACAACGACGCCGCCCGCCACGCCGCGCCCGAGTAGTCCGACAAGGCCACCAACCGCACCGCCCGTTCCGGACCGCGCACCCGGAACAGCTCGGTGTCGCCCAGGTTCGCCCACGACGCCAACTGCGGCAACGGGCTCGCCACCCCCAGATCGGCGACCGGCGGCTCCACCAGCTCCCGCGGCTCGAACGCCTCACCGGACGGCAGGACCACCGCCAGCGCCGCGACCGCCGCCACCGGCACGGCGGGCAGCCCGAGCAACACCCGGCCACCGGCCTCCAACCGGTCCACGAGCAACCACCCGACCGCCACGAGCGCGATCAACACCACCGCGACCAGCCCGTGCCGATCCGCCCGGCCCGCCGTCAACAGCGCCGTGCACGTGTAGAGCACCGCCGCGCCGACCACGGGCGCCACCAACGACCTCCCCCGCCCGGCCACCGCCAGCACCACGACCAACGACACCCCGAACACCAGCAACGCGCCCGGCGCCAGCAGCTCGGGGGTGACGGGCGCGGGCCGGGCGGCGGTCAACAGGCGCGGCACCAGGTCCAGCAGCACGGGCAGCGGGTCGGCGGAGTCGATCGCCGAGTCCTCCGCCACCCAGTACCCGCCGACCAGCGCCAGCACGACCAGCGAGAACGCCACCAACCCCGAAGGCATCCGCCGCCACCGCAACAACGGCAGGCACGCGAACGCCACGACGGCCGCGCCCGCGAACACCAGCGAAGCCGTGAACCCCTGCCACCCCGAGCCGAGGTGCAGCGCGGCCACCACGACCAGCAGCGCCGCCCAGGCCACCCGCGCACTGCCCACCCGGGCCGCACTGCCCACCCGGGCGGCACTCACGCCTCCGCCGCCGTTCCCACCTCCGCCACTCGCGCCTCCGCCGCCTCGGGCACTCGCACCGTCGCCCGCAGACCCGCGCACACCGTCAACCGAAGGCCCGCGCACCCTCACCGACCCACCGCCCCGACACACCCGAGGCCGGGGCGCCGCGCCTCCGTACTTCCGGCAACAAAATCGGCGCTTCCACTCATCCCCGGCGCCCATGACGCTATCGGGTGATCTTCCGCAGTCGCGGCGGGGAAGGGAACGCGACCCAGCGCCCGCCACAGCCACGCGCTCACCGCGACACCGCCGTGTTCCAAGCGTCCAACAGCCCTTCGGCCTTGGCATCGCGCAACAACAACACCGACCCGACCGCCGAGATCGGCCGCACCACCCCCGGATCCACGACCAGCACCACCCCCACCGACGCCCGCCCCGCCTCCAGCACCAACGCCGGCAGCTCGGCCTTCGCCCCGCACACCACCGCCACCACGTCCAAGTCCCGGATCGGCAGCGAACGCACCACCTGGACCCGGTCAGCCGCCTTGAGATCCGCCAACGCCGCCAGCACCACCGACGCGTCCGCGTCCACCGCGCCCGGAGGCAGCTCCACGTCCACCGCACCCGACGACGACACCAGCCGCACCGGGTGCCCCTCGGCGATCGCCACCGTCACCAGCGACGCCGCCACCTCCACCGCGTCCTCGAGGTCCTTGGCCTCCGCATACCCGTCCGCGTGATCGTCGAGCACCACCGCCAGGTGCGGACGAGCCGGGTCGGCGTCCTCCCGGATCATCAACGTCCCGGTCCGCGCGGACGTCGCCCAGTGCAGCCGCCGCAAGTCGTCACCCGGCACGTACTCCCTCAACCCCACCAGATCCGTCCCACCACGCTCGACCCGCTCATCAGCTCCGACGTGCCCACGCCGCACCCCTCCGGGCAGACCACGCACCGGCAGCACGCGCGGCACCACCCGGACATCCACCACGTCACCCACCACCGTCCGGGCGTGCGCCAACCCGGCCAACCCCCGACGGCTCAACGTCAACGGCCCGACCTTCACCAAACCCCGCGTGTGCGTGGGGATCGGGTACTCCACCTTCACCTTCTGCCCCGGCGCGAGCAGCGGGATGTCCACCGCCACCACCTCACCCGCCACCTCGTCGGTCGCGTCGAACACCACCGGGAAACGCCGGCTCGTGCCCGTCAGCTCCACCACACCGGTGCAGACGCCCAACCGCTGCACGGTCCTCGGCCGCACGACCCGCTTCGGCGCGACCTGGGCCCGCGACAACACCGACACCACACCCGCCGCCACGAGCACCAGCAACGCGAAGCCCAACCCCGCCACACCCGGATAACGCCACCACAACCCCAAACCCGCCAACGTCACGCCCGACAGCACCGCGCCCAGCCCCCGCGCGGTCAGCCGCACGCTGGTCATCGCGCGGCCGGTCTCGGCACCGCCACGCCCGCCAGGACGTCGGCCAGGACCTCCTCGGTCGTTGTGCCCGCCAACTGCGCCTCACGGGTCAGCACCAACCGGTGCGCCAACACCGGCACGGCCAACGCCTGCACGTCACCCGGCACCACGAAGTGCCTGCCCTGCGCCGCCGCGTGCGCCTGCACGCACCGCACCAGCGAACGCAGACCACGCGTGCTCGCACCCAACCGCAACCGGCTGTCCCCGCGCGACGCGACACCGATGTCGCTGATGTAGCGCAACAACGGGTCCGCCACGTGCAGCGTCGCCAACCGACGCCCGTGCTCCGCGACGACGTGCGGGTTGCTCACCGTCGGCACCGCGCCCACCTGCCCCGCGCCGCTCCCGGGCCGCAGCACGTCGATCTCGTGCTCCACCGACGGGTAGCCGATGGACGTGCGCAGCATGAACCGGTCCAACTGCGCCTCGGGCAGCCGGTACGTGCCGTCCAGGTCGATCGGGTTCTGCGTGGCCACCACCAGGAACGGCGAGGGCACCGCGTGCGCCACGCCGTCCACCGTGACCGTCCGCTCCTCCATCACCTCCAGCAGCGCCGACTGCGTCTTGGCCGCGGCGCGGTTGATCTCGTCCGCCAGCACGACGTTCGCGAACACGGGCCCCGGCCGGAACCGCACCTCACCGGTCTGCGGGTCGTACACCGACGTGCCGGTGACGTCCGAGGGCAGCAGGTCGGGCGTGAACTGCACCCGTCGCGACACACCGCCCAACGCGCCCGCGACCGCCCGTGCCAGCGTCGTCTTGCCCGTGCCCGGGACGTCCTCCAGCAGCACGTGCCCGCCGGCGAACATCGCGACCAGCACGAGGTCGATGACGTCCCGCTTGCCCCGCACCGCCGACTCGACCGCGTCACCGAGCCGCGAGTGCAGGGCGCGGAACGCCGCGATCTCGTCCTCACCGATCGCCGGCACCGCCGTACTCGTCACTTCTCGCCCCTCGTCACTCCGACTCGCCGCGCCGCATCCGGCGGTTGCGGAAGGTCAACAACCACGCCGTCGCCAACAACCCGATACCGCCGCCGACCAACTGGTTGCTCTCGTCGGACGCGGGCACGCTCAGCGGCTGGCAGATCCGACCGCCACCGCAGTTCTGGGGCGGCTCGCGCACGCGCACCGGGTACGACGCCGATTCCACCGACCCCGCCGGGCCGTGCGCCCGCACGACGATCGAGTTCAAGCCGTAGTCGACCGCGATGGTCACCGAACCACCGGCGCAGGGGATCGGCGCGGTGGCCTCCAACAGCAGGTTGACGACCTCGCACGTCCCGCTGTGACTCGCCCAGTCCGCCGGCGGCGCCGTGGTCACCCTCCTCTCGTACAGGTGACCGCCGGACCCGACCGTGCTGATCACCTGGACGCCCCCGGTCGGCAACGGCGGAGGTGGCGGGGGCGTGGTCGTCGTCGTGGTGATCACGGGCGGCGGGGTCGTCGTCGTGGTGACCACCGGCGGCTGCGTCGTAGTCACCACCGGGGGCTGAGTGGTCGTCGTCCCGGTGGCCGGCCGGATCGTCCACGACGCCGTGCCCGCCTCACCCACCCCGAACCGGTTGTACGCCGCCACCGCGACGTCCACCTTCCCGCTCGCGCAGAACGTGGAACCCGCGCACGGCAACACCAACTCGGCCGACGTGCCCGCCACCCGCGTCTCCTGGCTGCCGCCCGAGAACCCGCCGGTCCCCGTCACCTGGTACCCGGTGATCGGCTCACCGCCGTCCGGCACCGCGCTCCAGCTCACGGTCACGACCACCGACGTGCCGTTGTTGCTGCGCTGGGACACCGTCACACCCGCCGGACGACCCGGCGCCGCACCCGACACACCGGCACTCGGCGTCGTCGTGGTCGGCGCGACCGTCGTCTCCCCACCGCGGCCCTGCGTGTTCTGACCGTTGCCCCGGTTGTCCCGCGTCGGCGGGTCCGGGCGCGGCGGCGGAGGGCTGGGCACGCTCGGGATCGGCGACCGCTCCGGGTCCATCACCGGCAGTTCGGGACTGCGGATCACCACGTCACGCGTGCGCCCGTCGGAGTCCACGATCACACCGGAGTCCGCTCCCGGCGTGTTGATGAACAGCTTGCCGTCGTCGAACACCAGCGCCGGGTCACCCGCGCCACCGATCCGCACGTCCTCCGCGCCACGCCGCCCCGACCGGTCCAGCACCACGACCTTGCCCGACCCGAGGCACGGCACGTAGACCTTCTCGCGGAACACCGCGGGCCTGCCGGGCTTGGGGCAGTCGAACTGCCGCATGTCGACCTGGACCACCTCGTCACCGCTCACCAGCACGACCACCGAGGCGTCCGGCACCGACGCGGGCACCAGGCCGGTGGGGCTCGTCTGCGCGGCCAACACCTCGCCGCCGAACGTGTCCGTGCTCGTGGTGAGGTCGCGGCCGGTGCCGTCGCGCACCACCACGCCGCCCTCCAACCCGAGCAACGTCACACCGCGCTCGTGCGGCACCAACGCCGTGCGCGGCCCCGCACCCACCACCGCCTTGTTGGACCGCTCCAGGAACTTCAGCTCGTCGTCGGACCACTCCAACGCGTGCAGGTTGCCACCGTGGTCCACGGCCCAGATCACACCGTCGTCATCCGCCACCACGTCCGCCAACGGCTGCCCCGCGAGCCACGGCGACCCGATGTCGGCCAACGTCACCGGGTCCGCGTTGTGCACGGAACCGGCCGCGCGGTCCACCACGAACACCCGGTCCCACGCGATGAGCACCTTCGCCGACGGTCCGGGAGGCGCCTGCCTGCGACCGGACGACAACAACGTCGCCAGGTCGATCACGGTGATCTGGCCGGTGCGGCGGTCGAGCACGATCAGCTTGTCGTCGGACTGCGCGATCTCCAACTGCGCGTCCGCGCCACTGACCTGCAACCGCGTCTGCGGCTTCCCCGAACTCGGGTTGACCTGCACGACCTCACCGCGCTGGTCGTCGTTCAGCCAGGTAAGGCCATCGGAAACCTCGACAGCCGTACGCGAGATGCCGTCGCCAAGAGCAGCGCCGACCAGCAACAACAGCCCTAACGCGGCGGCGCTGACACTGGCCGACTCACGCCGGCCCGCGCCGATGGCCCGACGCGCGATCCTGCCCAGCTTCGCTCCCACGGCCGGGATGCTAACGGCCCTGCATGACAATTCTGAGACAACTCACCAGCCTGCTCCGCTCGGCCCAAACCCGACTCGGCCGGATGCGTCCGCATCGGACCAACCCTCCCCCGCGCGCGGTACGACCACCCCGCCACGCCCACCAACGCCGCGCGCGCCCTTCCCACCTCAACACCGCCCCTTACACCTCAAACACCGCCCTCACAGGTCGGCGAACTCCTCCCGCCGCACCTTCGCGCACTCCGTCGTCAGCCCCGCGTCCACGGCCCGACTGATCTCCGCCAACGACCGCAACTGCTCCGGCGTCAACACGTCGAACAAGTGCTCCCGCACCGCCGTCACGTGCCCCGCCGCCGCCTGCTCCAACACCGCGAACCCGACGTCCGTGAGCACCGCGATCGAGCCACGCCGATCCGAGGGGCAGGCCTGCCGCTCGACCCAGCCCTCCTTCTCCAACCGGGCCACCGCGTGGGAGAGCCTCGACCGTGACGAGTGGCACACCGCCGCCAGCTCACTCATCCGCAGCGAGCGCTCCGGGGCCTCGGACAGCGCCACCAGGATCTCGTAGTACGCCATCGGCATCCCGGAATCACGCTGCAACTGCCGGTCCAGGTGTTCGGTGAACTTGGTCACGGCGGTCATGAAGGCACGCCACACCTGCTGCTCTTCGGCGCTCAGCCACCGCACGTCGCTCATGTCTCCCATCATACGGGCGTTGTTGAACCTTCAACCAGGATGCGCTATGTTCTGTTGAGAGTTCAACCAGACCAACCCAGAAGGACCATCAATGACCTCGCAGACTGTGCAGATCCCCGGCTACCTCGCGGGCACGTGGGCGATCGACCCGGTGCACTCGGACATCTCGTTCGTGGTTCGCCACCTGGGCGTGTCCAAGGTCCGCGGCCACTTCGGCACCTTCGAGGGCACGATCGTGACGGCCGAGAACCCGCTGGAGTCCACGGTCACCGCGAAGATCGACGCCGCCTCGGTCAGCACGCGCAACGACCAGCGCGACGCCCACGTCAAGAACGAGGACTTCCTGGACGTCGAGAAGTTCCCCGAGCTGACCTTCACGTCCACCGGCGTGCGCGCCCACGGCGAGGGCTTCCTCGTCGACGGCGACCTGTCCCTGCACGGCGTGACCAAGCCCGTGTCCCTGGAGCTGGAGATCAACGGCTTCGGCGACGGCTTCGAGGGCTCGAAGGTCGTCGGCTTCTCCGCCTCCACCGAGATCAACCGCCGCGAGTTCGGCGTGACCGGTGGCCCGGCGGGCGCGGTCGTCGGCGACAAGATCACCATCCTGCTGGAGATCGAGGCCGTCAAGCAGGCCTGAACCACGAGCAGCAGCCTCCCGGAAGGCCCGCCGACACCCGGCGGGCCTTTCGCGCTGCCCGTCGCCCTCCCCTCCACCCCGGCACTCACCACCCCTCCTCCCTCCCCTACCCTGCGTCAGGGCAAGTCGCTAGACCGGGCGAACCAGAGCGTCATTCCATTACACCGAGCATTTCGGTAGTTTCTGGCGTGCCGCCGCAACCTGCCTGAACCGCGCACCGTCTCCACCCGTAGTAGGTCGTAGCAGGTCGTGAGAACCAGAGTTTTGCTTCGGTCGGCACTGAAGCTGTAGAACTCGATGTGGACACAGTCCGCTCACGGTCGTAGACCACGTGGGTGATATCGGACGCACTCATGGCACCATCTGGCGCAGCACGCGCCGGACGCAGGCGAGGAGGATCGGTGTGAACGCCCAGACCGAACAGGTCGACGACCTTCGACTCGTCGCGCTGCCCACCGCGGTGAACGTGGCGGACATGTTCGTGCGCTTCTCACTGGGCGAGTGGCGCCTGCGCGCGATGCAGGACGAGGCCGCGCAGACGGTCCGCCGACTGGTCGGCGCCGCGGTCGACGTGGCCGACCGGCGCGCGCCCGGCTTCCTCCTCGTGCGCCTGCGGCTGACCGGCACCTACCTGGTGGTCGAGGTCGAGGGCAACCGCGTCGCGCTGCCGCCGGAACTGGCGGGCTCCCGCGCCGGCCTGGTCGACCTCACCGCGGGCGGCCACCTGGCGTGGTGCGAGCTGGCCCTGCCGTCGGGCATGAACGCCTCCGCCGTCCCGCTCCCGCGCCGCGAACCCCGCCGTTCCCCCGCCGCCGAGCAGCTGGGCGACGAGCCGAACGTGGACCCGGAGGTCATCCAGCGCATCCTCTACGGCCTGGGCGGCGGCGCACACCGCCCCGACTGACGCGCCCCGACGAGCCGACCGGACCATCCAGCCGGATCGGCCGACCCGATCAGGCGACACCACCGGTCGCAGGTCTGCCGCCACCACCGAATGGCGGTATGCCATGAGTCACGCCCCGCCCGGGGCACACCTCATGGAAGGGACCGCTGATGCTTCTCCGACGTGCCGCCAGAACGATCGTCACGTGGACCGCCGCCATCGGCGCGGTAGTGGCGTTGACCACAGCGCCCTCAGCCGCAGCCGCCTCACCACGCGCGATGGTCCCGGACGGGGTGTACAGCATCACCTTCGGCGGTGATGAGGACTCCGTCCTCACCCCGCTGTCGGACCAGAAGGGCGCGCCGACCGTCCTCCTGCCGCCGACCGGCGAGCCCGCCTACCAGGAGTGGGAACTGGTCAGGGACAGCAGGACCACCCAGATCATCAGGAACCTCAACAGCGGCCTCTACCTGACTCTGGGCGGGCAGCAAGCAGCCGACCACCGGCCCGTCGTCGCCGGCCCCTACCCGTACTCGTGGGTCGTGCGCACCGGTTCAGCGCCCGACCGCGTGACCATCCGGGCCTGGGAGGGCGGGTTCGCGCTGGACCGGTCACCAATGCTGACCTACCCGCCCCGAGTCGACGTCCAGACGTCCCGTGGCGACCTGAGCCAGGAGTGGGTGCTGACCCCGCACGAGTAGCGGGCGCAGACCCGGGGGCCGGTGTCCACCCTGGACACCGGCCCCCGTCACATCACCGCCACATCACCGCTCACCGCCGAGCGAGCGCCACCAGCGCGACCGCGAGCACACCCATCCCGCACCACGACACGAGCGGCAGCCGTTCGTCCAGCACGACCACGCCCAGCACCGCCGCCACCGCCGGCTCGGCGAGCGTCAACGTGGTCGCCGCCGCCGCGCCCGTGTGCCGAAGCCCACGGGCGAACAGCAGGTACGCGGCGAACGTGGTGAACACCGCCAGGTGCGCGGTCACCGCCAGCCCCGACGGGCTCGCCACCCACCCGGCGCCGACCACCGCCACCACCGGCAACGTCAGGGCCGACGCGCCGCCGAACACCACGCCCACCACCGCGCGGGAGGGGTGCCCGAGCCCGATCAGGTGCGCGCAGATCACCGAGTACGCGGCGTACGACAAGCCCGCGACCAGCGCCAACGCCACTCCGACCGGGTCGACGCGGGCGTCGCCGCCGCCCAGCACGAGCACCGCGCAACCGACCACGGCGGCCGACGTGAGCAGCGGCCGTGAGCGCAGCCCCAGCACGATCGGCGCGGTGGCCAGCGCCACGGTCGTGCCCACCGCCACACCCGTGCGCGCGACGGCCGGGTAGAACGCGAGCGCATAACCCGCCACGGTCACCGCGCCGAGCAGCAGCAACCTCCAGTCGGCGGTCCGCAGCACGGCGCCCGTGCCACGAGCGGTCAAGAACAACAAGCAGCCACCCACCACGAGGCCCGCCGCGCCGACGGCCGCGGCCGGTGCGGAGGCGGGCGCCATCGAGCTTGCGGTGCCGGTGGTGCCCCACAGGACGCACGCGGCCAGGATCGGCAGCGGTCCGCGGGTGGAACGAGCACGTGTTTCCACGGCAGAGGTCGACACGAGGTCTCCGTTCGCGAGACGAGGGGGAAGAGGACGCGAACGGGCGCACCGCGTGACCGGATCAGGGCGTGATCGGGTCAGGCAGGCGAGAAGGCGTGCGTCAGCGAGTGCGCCCGGTCAGGCGCACGGCGGCGGAAGGACCACGTGCCAGTGGGTGTTCACGACCGGCATCGTAGACGACCGCCGGCCGGTATCGTGGGGATCATGGACATCGGCGTCGCGGATGACCTGCTGCGGCGGTCCCTCGTGGTCTACAAGTTCGCGGTCGACGAACTCATGACGAAGCTGCGGATCCTCAGTGAGGAGTTCGACCTCGTCCACCGGCACGACCCCATCGAGCACGTGACGCACCGCGTGAAGCGGCCCGACGCGATCCTCGACAAGCTCCGGCGCAAGGGGCTGCCGGCGGACCTGTCGCTGGCCGCCGAGCACCTGGACGACGTGGCGGGCGTGCGGGTGGTGTGCCCGTTCGTGTCCGATGTGTACCGCGTGCGCGACATGCTGGCCCGGCAGAGCGACGTGGAGATCCTGCGGACCAAGGACTACATCGCCGCGCCGAAGCCCAACGGGTACCGCAGCCTGCACCTGATCGTGCGCATCCCGGTGTTCCTGTCCGACCGGGTGGAGCACGTGAAGGTCGAGGTGCAGCTGCGGACCATCGCGATGGACTTCTGGGCCACTTTGGAGCACAAGCTGTACTACAAGTACGACGACCAGGTGCCCGCGGGTTTCGTCGAGGAGCTGACCGCCACCGCGGCCATCGCCGCGGAGCTGGACGCCCGGATGCAGGTCCTGCACCACGAGGTCCAGCGCGACTGAGCGGCGCGCCCCGCACGCAGGCCCCACACGCAGGACTCTCGCGCGCTGAACGCAGGACTCACGCGCGCCGATCTGTCAATCGTGAATGTGCCGCACGTCACTACCGACGTGCCGCGCCGCTACGCCCGAGTAACGTCAAACGACGCCAGACAAAGAAGGTTACGGCCATCTCAAAACCTCAACGAAAATCCATCTGAACGGAGCACGTAGACAATTCATACACCCCCTGGTGGACAGGCTACCGACACCCGCAAGCCGTTGACACGCGACTGCGAATAACCCTCGCGTACTGCAGGTATTTACGAGACCCCACGGTCCAAACCAGCCGTTCGAGTGAATCCCAGAAGTGCATCTTCTGACGCGCGGTCACCCTCCCCTCAAAATGGGGGCACACCTTTCCGCAAATGCTCCGTTCGGCGGTCGCGACGATCTCCCGGCGACAGCCACCGTTGGGCCGCGCCCCGGTTACTCATTGACACTGTGGCTCATTCTCAGAGGATCACGCATGGACACCGACCGGATCTCCACTCGATTAGCAACGCTCGCCCGCGCCCACCTGGTGCCCGGCGCGCAGCTCGCCGTGCACCACGAGGGGCGCACGTGGACGCACGAGGTGGGCCTGGCCGCCGACGCGGCCGTGCCCATCGGCTCGATCACCAAGACGTTCACCGCGACCGTCGCCATGGCCCTGGTCTCCGACGGGGACCTGGACCTGGACGCGCCGCTGTCCGACCACCTGCCCGGGGTGGCGGCCGGCGAACTCACGCTGCGCCACCTGCTCAGCCACACCGGCGGCCTGCCGTCGGACCCGGAGGACGTGCGCACGACGTCACTGCGCCACCACGTCCGGCAGGCGCTGCGCGAGCTGCACCCCCTGCACGAGCCCGGCGCGGGCTTCTCCTACTCCAACATCGGGTACTCCCTGATCGGCCACCTGATCGAGGTGGCGACCGGGATGTCCTGGTCAGAGGCGGTGGAGGCGGTCCTGCTGCGCCCGCTCGGGGTGCGCGCCAGGTTCATCACGAGCCCGGACGCCGACGTCGTCACCGGCCACGCCGTGAACACCGCCACAGGCCGCGTGGTACCGGTGACGCAGTCGCTCACGCCGGTCGACGCGCCGGCCGGCGCCCTGGCCGCCAGCGCCGCGGAGCTGGTCGCGTTCGGCCGGATGCTCGGCGGCGGCGCGCCGCACCTGATGGGCCCGGACGACCTCGCCCTCATGCGCGAGCCCGTGCGCCACGCGGAGCCGTTCGGCATGGCCGACGGCTGGGGCCTCGGTCTGGCGCTGTTCCAGCGCGACGGCGTCCGCTGGGTCGGCCACGACGGCACCGCCGACGGCACGTCGTGCCACCTGCGGATCAACCCCGCCGACGGCACCGCGGTCGCCCTGACGACCAACGGCAGCAGCGGGTGGGGCCTGTGGCGCGAGCTCGTGCCGGAATTGGCCGACGCGGGCCTGCCGGTGGCGGATTACGACGGAATGAGCGGGCTGCACCGCCGCATCGCCCCTCCGCCGGACTGCACCGGGCGCTTCCGCAACGGCGACGTCGAATACGCCGTGCGCGCCGTGGACCGGGAGCGCCTGGCC
This sequence comes from Actinosynnema sp. NPDC023794, assembly GCF_040639675.1. Taxonomy (NCBI): domain Bacteria; kingdom Bacillati; phylum Actinomycetota; class Actinomycetes; order Pseudonocardiales; family Pseudonocardiaceae; genus Actinosynnema; species Actinosynnema sp. NPDC023794. The sequence continues at coordinate 44,995 of NZ_JBFAFR010000046.1, forward strand.
CTCACGGTGGACGGCGAGCCGTTCGCCGACCTGTCGTTGTTCGACGGCCTCGTGTTCGCGATGCGTGATTCCGACACCGGCGACACCAACCAGACGGGGCGTTTCCTGCGCGACCCGGACGACGGCGGTATCCGGTGGATCCAGATCGGCGGTCGACTCGCCCGCAGGCAGGTCGCGAAAACGCGCTGAATTTCACGTTTGAACCCCAGCGGAATGGGTAAGCCGCGCCCCTGAGCCAGAAAGGCACCTCTCGCGATGACGCACGCCCGCACACTGCCGGAATTGATCGCCGCGCAGGCGCTGCGCACTCCCGACGCACCCGCGGTCATATCGGCCGAGGGTGTGGTCGGCTACCGGGAACTCGACGAACGCGCGAACCGACTCGCGCACCTGCTCCTCGCCGAGGGGGCGCGGCGGGAGCACGTGGTGGCGGTGGCCATGCCGCGCTCGGTGGACAACGTGGTGGCGCGGCTCGCGGTGCTGAAGACCGGCGCCGCGTACCTGCCGATCGACCCGGACTACCCGGCCGACCGGATCGCGTTCATGGTCTCCGACGCCGAGCCGCTGCTCGTGCTCTCCGACCTGCGGGACCTCGCCGGTCGGCACGACGGCGGCAGGCCGCACCTCGCCGACCGACCCGCCACCGCGCCCGACGTCGCGATCCGGCCGGAGGACCCGGCGTACGTGATCTACACGTCCGGGTCGACCGGCCGCCCGAAGGGCGTCGTGGTGCCGCACAGGGGTTTACCCGCGTTCTCCGACGCCGAGGTGGCGCACTTCGACGTGCGCCCGGGCGACCGGGTCCTCCAGTTCTCCTCGCCCAGCTTCGACGCGTCGGTGCTGGAGCTGTGCATGGCCCTGCCCGCCGGCGCGGCGCTCGTGGTGCCGCCGCCCGGGCCGCTGCTCGGCGACCAGCTCGCCGAGGTGATCCGGACGTTCGGCGTGACCCACGCGCTGATCCCGCCGGTCGCGCTGGCCACCGTGCCCGACGTCGAGCTGCCGACCTTCCGCACCCTGATCGTCGGTGGT
>NZ_JBFAFR010000047.1:0-42590 GCF_040639675.1 Actinosynnema sp. NPDC023794
AGGACCCCAAGCCCTTCATCTGGACCAAGGACGCGGACGAGATCCTCGACCGCCTCGCCTCATATCTTGATCGAATTCCTGGCGCAGGACACTAGGCGCCCAGCTCCATGATCCGGGCCGCCACCTCGGCCGGCGCCTCCAGCGGCAGCATGTGGCCCGCGTCCTCCACCACCACGGACTCGCCGCCGACCGCCGCGGCCAGCGCCTTGGCGTTGGACTCGGGCACCAACCGGTCCTCATCGCCCACGATGGCGATCACCGGGCGTTCGCCCGCGACGGACAGCGCGGCCTCGCGGTCGTACCGGTCGACCGCCGGTCGGAACAACGCGATGGTCTCCGGCCAGTGCGACCACACCATCTCCGCGGTCAGGTCGACGTCCTCCTTGCGGGGCTCGTCGCCGAACAACCACCAGCGCAACCCGGCCGTCTTCGCGGGCTCGATCTTCTCCCGCACCGCCCTCACCAGCGGCCCGAACGCGCGTTCCAGCTCGCGCACCAGCTTGCCGAGCGCCTTGGGCCAGGCCAGCGACGTCTCCGCCAGCCCCGTGGCGGCGGTCGAGACGAACACCACGCCCGCCACCCGCTGCCGGTAGAGGCGGGGACGGCGCTCGGCCATCGCCATCGCGGCCATGCCGCCCATCGAGTGGCCCGCCACGACGACCCGCCCGTCGGGTACCAGCCACTCGATCAACTCGCCCAGGTCGTCGCCGAGCTGCTCGATCGTCGCGGTCTCCTTGTCGGCGGGCGAGGAGGCGCCGTGGCCGCGGTGGTCGTAGGCGATCACCCGCACGGACTCCGGCAGCGCCGCCACCACCCGGTGCCAACTGCGGTGGTCCAGCGCGTAGCCGTGGGCGAGCACCACGGTCAGCTCGGCGTCGGGCGGGCCGCTGCGTGCCACGTTCAGCTCCGTGCCGTCCTCCAGCCGCAACCGTTCGGTCGCCATGGCCGCTGCCCCTTCCGTCGTCGGACGTCGACTTGACCAACGAGTAACAAGGGCGGACGTCACGCGCGCCCGGCCGCTACGACCAGTCGGGCTGCCGGAGCAGCGCCAACCGCCGGTCGAGGAGGGCGGCGAAGTCGTGCGGGCGCCCGACGACCAGTTCGACGTCGTGCACGGCCGCGGTGCGGACCACGACCACCTCGCCACCCGGCGCGTCCCGCGCGTCGGCCACCCAGACGTCGGTGATCTCGCGCAACGGCAGCTCGCCGCCGGAGACGTCCGGGGTGGACGGTCCGGTGAGCACGTGCCAGCGCAGCAGCTCGCCGTCGAAGTTGGCGTGCGCGAGCACGGGGTGCCCGGTGGCGTTGCGGACCTGCCGCGACGCGCTGCGCACGCCCAGCGTCGTGCCGGCGATCGCGCCGCCGGACGCGTCCATCAGCACCGCCTTCGCCTTCGTCACCAGCGCGCCCGCGACCGCCGTCGCCGCGACGGTCGGCAACGCGAGCAGCGCGTTCCCGATGACGAACCCGATCCCGAGCGCCTGCGCCGCGCCCGCGTACAGGACCAGCCCGGCCCACCACCCCGGCCGGTGCACGTAGACCCGGCGGACCAGGAACCACACCGGCGTCACGACGCCGATCACCAGCAGGACCCAGCCCGGCACGACCAGGCCCGACCACGGCGCCACGAGTGCGACGACCAGGCTCACCGCCGGCGGCGCGAGGAAACCGAGCAGCACCAACGCCCGGGCGCGCGACCACCGCCGCTCGAACTCCGCGCGCACCGACTCGTGCACGCCGAACGGCAACCGCACCCCGAACCACCTCCCGACATCAGCGTAACGTCACCGTTTCCGACCCTTTCGGCACGCACGGTGATGATCGCCGGACGGTCACACCGCCGCGGACCGCGGTGCGGCGTTCGGCGCGCCCCGCCGGCCGCGTTCGGCCACGAGACGGATGCTGCCCCACCGGCTGCGCACGCGCGCGGGCCGGTGCGGGGCCGACGCGCCTCGCCGCAACGAGGCCGTCCGGCGCTGGGCCGTCGAACACAGGCCGCCCACCGCTAGGCGGAGCTCGGGGTCCGCCGAGCCGTGGCCGACCGCAGCGCCTCGCGCAGGAGCGTCGCGGCCGACGGGATCTCGGTGTCGCCGATGTTGCCGTACCCGAGGACGAGGGCGCGTCCCGGCGACTCCTCCGTGCGGTAGTCGTCCAGGTCCGCCAGGCGCAGACCGGCGGACGCCGCGGCTTGGACGGTGCGCCGGGTGTCGGTGTCGTCCGGCAGGTGCAGGAGGATGTGCAGCCCCGCGGCGGTGCCGGCGGGACGGCCCTCCGGCACTTCGGCGGCGAGGGTCTTGAGCAGCAGGTCGCGGCGGGAGCGGAAGCGGCGGCGGGCCGCGCGGAGGTGGGCGTCGTACCAGCCCCGGTCGATGAAGGTGGACAGCGCCAGCTGGTCGAGGACCGGTGGCGCGACGGCCACCGGGTTCGCGGTCCGCAGCGCCGGGATCGTGGTGGCGGGCGCGACCAGCCAGCCGAGGCCGAGGGCCGGTGAGAGGGTCTTGCTGACCGTGCCGAGGAGGAAGACCCGGCCGGGTTCCATGCCCTGCATGACGGCGACCGGGTGGTGGTCGTAGCGGAACTCGGCGTCGTAGTCGTCCTCGATGACGTACCCGTCGACCTCACGGGCCCATCGCACGAGGCCCGCCCGGCGCGCCGGTGACAGCACCGCGCCGGTCGGGAACTGGTGCGCCGCGCCGACCACGACCGCCCGTGCCGGTGTGCGGGTCAGGTCGTCCACCCGGAGGCCGTCGTGGTCCACCGGCACGTGGTGCACGCGCAGGCCGGCGCTGGTCGCGGCGGCACGCAGGCGCGGCCAACCCGGGTGTTCGACCGCCACGTCCCTGATCCCCTCGGCGTGCAGCGCGCGGCACGTGCGGACCAAGCCGTCGGTGACGCCGGCGCACACGAACACGGACGCGGCGTCGGCGTCCGCGGCGCGGGAACGCCGCAGGTAGTCCGCGAGCGTGGTGCGCAGCGCCGCGTGCCCGGCCGGGTCGGGGATGTCCAGGTCGTAGTGGACGGCCGAGCCGATGACCGCCCGGACCGCGTCGGCCCACCGACGGCGCGGGAACGCCCTCAGGTCCGGCAGACCGGGCGCCAGGTCGTACCGGATCACCGGCCGGGCCGGTGCGCCCTGAGTGCGGGGGCGCGAGGGCTCCGTCACGGGTGACCACGAGACACGCGTCGCCGAACCCACCCGCGCGGTGAGGTAGCCCTCCGCGACGAGTTGCCCGTACGCCTCCGTCACGACCCAGCGGGAGCAGCCGAGGTCCTCCGCCAGCGCCCGGCTCGGCGGCACGGCGGCGCCCTCCGCCAGCCGGCCGTCCCGGATCGCGGCACGCAGCGCGTGCGCCAAGCGGTCGTGCAGGCGGCCACGTCCACCGACCTCCAGGAGCGTCGCCCACGCGAAATTGGTCTGGGAAACCGTCACGGGATTGGAGAGTAATGCCGAGCCGAATCCACCTACCGTGGTGGTCATGGTTGAGAAGTTGGCTCTTGGGGCCATGTTGTTCGGCACGGCCACCGACGAGCGGCGGTCGTTCGAGATCCTGGACCGCTTCGTGGACGCCGGTGGCGTCTGGATCGACACCGCGAACTGCTACGCGTTCTGGGCGGACCCCAGTGGGTTCGGCGGGCAGAGCGAGGCGTTGCTCGGACGTTGGCTGGCGCGCCGCCCCGGCGTCCGCGACCGCGTCCGGATCAGCACCAAGGTGGGCTGCGAGCCGACCGAGGCGGGCCGGTTCCCGGAGACGGCCGAGGGACTGTCGGCCGGTGTCGTCAAGAACGGGATCGAGGCCAGCCTCCGCCGGCTCGGCACGGACCACGTCGAGCTGTACTGGGCGCACAAGCCCGATCCGGTGACACCGTTGGAGGAGACGGTCGCCGCGTTCGACGAGCTGGTGTCCGCCGGCGCGGTCGGCCGCCTCGGCTGCTCCAACTACCCCGTCTGGCAGGTCGAACGGGCGCGCCGGATCGCCCAGGCCACCGGTCGGGCCGGCTACACCGCCGTGCAGCAGCACCACACGTACCTGCGACCGCGCCCCGGGACGCAGCCAACCGTGGTGCACCGGTTCGGCGCGGTCAGCGACGAGGTGATCCACTACCTCGAACACCACCCGGACATGGCGCTGTGGTCGTACACACCGCTGCTGAGCGGCAGTTACACGCGAACCGACAAGCCGCTGCCCGCCGAGTACGACCACCCCGGCACCACGAACCGCCTCGCCGTCCTCGACGAGGTCGCCGCCGAAACCGGCACGAACCGCAACCAGGTCGTGCTGGCGTGGCTGACCGGCGGCGGCACGGACATCACGCCGATCGTCGGCGTCAGCACGGTCGAGCAGCTCGACGACGCGTTCGCCGGTGTGTCCCTGGAACTGACCGCCGACCAGCGCCAACGCCTCGACGCGGCCGCGTGAGGGCGGGGTTCACCGGAGGGGGTCCGGTGAACCCCGCCGTCGGTCACGCCCCCGGGGGCGGCCCGCGCGAGTCTCCTGCACGGTCAGCGGACGCACGGTCAGCGTGTGGTCGTAGGTGGTGTCCGGGCGGACCTGGCTGCGTTGCCGCACCGGGTTCGGCGTGTCGTGGTCCCGCGGCCGGTGGTAGTCGACGCACTGCTCGTCCACGGTGGACGAGTGGACGCCGATCGGCGTGCCGTCCCTGCGGTCGACGTAGCTCTCCGCCTCGCGGCCGTGCCAGGCGAACCGGCCGTAGCTGTCGGGCAGCGGCGAGCGGGACGCTGACGCGCGGCAGGTACGGCAGGGGTGCGCGTGGCGCCCTGCGGGGTGACGTCGCGCGGCACGCGGGGCGGGTCGTCCGGCCGGCTCGCGGCGGCGATGTCGCGGAAGATCGGGTGGTCGAGGCCGTCGGTCTGCCAGGGGTGCGGCACCGAGACCTCGCGCCGGCCGGACGTGTCGTAGCCGGCCTCGGCGACCATGCCGGGGTTCTCCAGGTAGGACGAGTGCACCCCGGGAAAGCGCTCACCGAACGACGACGCGCGCCTGCACTGCCGGGAAAGCGCTTACACCGTCATGTCGGATCGCCCCGCCCGCCTGGCGCCCATCTGGGTGTTAGCGCTAACGGAAAGCCCCGCCTGAACGCACTGCCGCACAGTCGACTGCACCACGTTTGTTTCTGTCGGAAATCAAGCCTACCGCAACGGTGCGCTCCTCGACACCTGCTGTTAGCGCTCTCAATCACGAGCGCGACTCACTCGTCTACAATGGACATCAGAAGGAACCCGGAGCGACTCCGACGTACTATGATCCACCGATGGTCACCATCGCCGACGTCGCCCGGGCGGCGGGAGTCTCGCCCAGCACCGTGTCGTACGTGCTGTCCGGCAAGCGCTCGATCTCGGAGACCACCCGGCGCCGCGTGCACCACAGCATCCGCGCGCTCGGCTACCGGCCGAACGCGGGCGCGCGGGCGCTGGCCAGCAGCCGCACGAACGTGCTCGCCCTCGTCGTGCCGCTGCGCACCGACCTGAACGTCCCCGTGCTGATGCAGTTCGTCGCGGCCACGGTCACCGAGGCCCGCTCCCACGACCACGACGTGCTGCTGCTGACCGCCGACGAGGGCGCGGAAGGTCTGCACCGGGTGGTGGCCTCCTCGCTCGCCGACGCGATCATCGTGATGGACGTCGAAGCGGCCGAGCCCCGCGTCCCGGTGCTGCGCGAGCTGGGCAGGCCCGCGGTGCTGATCGGCGTGCCGGCCGACCCGCAGGCGCTGACCTGCGTCGACCTCGACTTCACCGCCGCCGCGTCGGAGTGCGTGCACCACCTCGCCGACCTCGGTCACCGCGACATCGCGCTCATCGGCCCCTCCCCCGCCGTCTACCAGCGCGGCACGAGCTACGCCGGCCGGTTCCTGAGCGGGTTCCGGCGGACCGCCGCGAGTCTGGGCGTCGAGGCCGCCACGCTGGCCTGCGTGCCCACCTACGACGGCCTCCGGGAGTGCCTGGACGGCCTGCTGGACGACCACCGCCCGGTCACCGGCCTGGTGGTGCACAACGAGGCCATCCTCGGCCCGCTGCTGTCGGAGCTGGCGCGACGAGGCCTGAGCGTCCCGCGCGACATCTCGGTGCTGGCGGTCTGCCCGCCGGACGTGGCGCAGGCGCAGGCCGTGCCGCTGTCCTCGGTCGACCTCCCGGCCGTCGACCTCGGGCGGCTGGCCGTCGAACTGGCGATGCGCCAGCTCGACGGCCCCGCCGAACCCGAGGTGCGGCTGCTGCCGCCCCGGCTAACGACTCGGGGCAGCACCGGTCCGGTGGTTCCCTAGGGTCACCAGGCTCACCTTCCCGGGGTCACCCTGCGCCGCCGCGGTCGCGATCACGGCGAAGGTGAGCGTGTTGTGGTCGCGCAGCACGCCGTTCGGGAGCACGAACTCCCGTTGTGGGCCGACGTCGTTGAGGCACTGGCCCATGTTCCAGCCGTTGACGAAGATCAGCACCCGGTAACCGCGCGCGGTGGCGTCCTCGAACCGCAGGCCGAGCGAGACGTCGTGCCCGCGCGGCAGGTCCAGCTCGAAGTCGGTGCGGTACCAGGACACGCCGGGCGTCAGCGTTCCCGGTGGCCGCTGCCAGCCGCCGGAACCGGGCAGGTGCCAGCCGGCGCGCTCGCCGTGCAGGCCGCCGGTGTTCATCGGTCCGCGTTCGCCGTCCGTCGGCCGCGAACCCCGGATCTGCCACGAGATCGGCGCGGTCGAGCCCTCGACCACCACCCCGAACAAGCCGCGCGGCTGCTTGTGGCGGACGTCGTCGGCGGTCCAGTCGTCGTTGTGGCCCATGTTCCCGACCAGCACCGTCAACGTCGCCTGCCGCCCGGCGGCCAGCAGCCCCTCGGGCACGGCGAAGTCACCGCGCCCGGGATCGGGGTTCACCGGTTCGGAGTCGGCCTGGACGCCGCCGGCGGCCGAGCCGAGGTAGCGCCCGTCGAGCCACACCTGGTAGATGCCGCGCCTGCCGGTGATGGCGTTGACGGAGATGGTCTTCTCGGCGCCGGTGGCGGTGAACCGGCCGCGGTACCAGACGTGGCCGTTGTGGTGGCCGTACTCGTCGGCGTACAGCACCGGGAGCGTCTTGGGCTTGATCGGGCTCGCCGTGGTGGTCTTGTCCGCCGTCGTCCAGCCGGACTCGCCCTGGCCGGGCGCTTCCGGGCGGTACCGCCAGTCGGTCAGCTCGGGCAGGCTCACCTGCTCCGGGCCGGGCAGCGAGCCGAGCAGGGAACCGCTCGACGTCCGGCGCACGGGCACCGGACGTCCTCCGACGGAGAGGTGACGTGCCGGGGCGAACACCTCGACCTCGCCTCCGCGGTCGGTGTCGGCGCGCAGCGCGAGCCGGCCGCCCTTGATCTCGGCGGAGCGGACCAGCGACGTGCCGCGGACCAGGACGGGCCCGGCCGCGGTGTCCTGCCGCCAGAACTGCGCGGCGGTCTCGTCGGTGCCGAGCATCAGCAGCACCGGCTGCCGCCCGCCGCCGGTGACGAGCACGCGGGCCAGGCCGGTGTGGGTGTAGTCCAGCCGCAGGTCGCCGTCGGCGTAGGAGCTGCGGACCTGGCCGTCGAGCACCTCGACGGTCGGCTCCGAGTCGTAGCGCAGGACGGTGGAGCCTTGTTCGCCGTCACGGCCGTAGAGCACCGCGACGTCGCGACCGGAGACGTCCACGTGGGTGAGGATCTCGGAGCTCGACCACACCAACCGCTGGCCGCCGAGGTCGTACCCGGCGACGAGGATCTTGGCGTCGCGGCCGTTCACCCGCACCGGCACCCGGTAGCGGCCGTCCGGGGTGGACCAGTCCAGGGTCGTGGACACGTCGGCGGCCCCGGCGAGTCCGGCCTGTCGCACCAGCACGAACTGCGTGCCGGTGTCGGGGTTCGCCCTGGCCCGGGCCAGCACGGCCGGGTCGGCGGGCACGGGGGCCGCGGTCTCGTCGGTCTTGGTCAGCGGCGCGACCGTGGTCATGAAGTAGCCCTGCCGCTTGAACTCGTCGTACTTGGCGGTGAGCTGACGCGACTCGGTGATCGCGGAGCCGTAGTCGTAGGAGGTGTAGACGTCGTTCGGCTGCGGCAGCCAACCCCACGACGTGCCGCCGAACGTCATGTAGTAGCCGTACATGGTGGCACCGCTGGAGATGGCGTTGTTCTTGTAGAACACCTTCATGTAACTCGGGCCGGTCAGCTCGCGGCACTTGTCGTACCCGGCGTCGTTCAGGTCGATCGCGCCTGCCTGGTACTCGGCCGCGTACACCGGCGCGTCGTCGCGCAGCCTGCGCGTGACGCCGTCGCCCCACGGGCCCCAGGAGTCGGGCTTGTGGCACTCGAACGACTGCGGGTAGTCGTCGACGCCGGGGATCTGCACCGCGCCCTGGCCGGACGACCAGTTCGCCAGGTTCCCGCCGCAGCAGTTGTTGTGCACGATCGGCACGTCGACGCCGGCGGCGCGGGCCTGCCGCTGGAGGTCCTCCATGTAGGCCGGGTCGACGTTGACCGCGTACTCGTTCTCCACGTTGTAGGCGATCACCGAACCGCCGCGCGACACCTGGTGCCGGGCGATGATCGGATTGATGTGGCCCAGCCACTCCCGGTACGCGGCCGTGTAGCCGGGGTCGCTGGACCGGGCCCGGCCCTCCACCGCCTTCAACCACGCGGGGAAGCCGCCGCCGCTGGTCTCGGCGTTGATGTACGGCCCGGGGCGGGCCACCACGTACAGGCCGAGCTCGTCGGCCATCCGCAGCAACCGGTCCACGTCGCGCACGCCGGTGAAGTCGTAGACGCCCGGCGACGGCGAGTGGTAGCCCCAGTGGAAGTACAGCGACACGCCGGTGAACCCGGCGGCCCGGACCTTCTCCAGCACGTCGCGCCACAGCTCGGGGCTGGGCAGCCGGAAGTAGTGGAACTCGCCCGACCACAGCATGACCCGCTCGCCGTCCACGGTGAGCGAGTACCGGTCGTACGCGACCTCGTGCCGCTTCTCGGCGGGCGCGCTGGCCGCGACCACCGGCGTGGTCACGGCCAGCGAACCCGCTAACAGGAGCAGGACCGCTAACAGCCGCCTCATCGGATCCCCCGCAGGGCCAGGGCGCCGTCCTCGGCGGTGACGAGCACACCGTCGGGGTGCGAGCCCACCGCGCCACCGTCGACGCCGTCGACCGCTTCGGCGCCGACCAGCAGCAGCCGCCAAGTCGACGGCGCGCCCTCGGCCTCGACCCGGATCTCGTCGCCCTGGCGGTGCGTGCGGAACGTCGTGTCGCCGACCACCGTCACGTGATCGCCGTCGGACAGCTGGTAGACCCGCAGCGTGACGCCCTCGGCGTAGTCGTAGTCCGGCCGGTCGTCGACCGCGCCGACCGGCAGGATCGTGTTCGGCCGCACGAGCACCGGCGCGGTGAGGAAGTCGCAGCGGTCGCGGACCCAGCGCGGGCCCCGCACGGTCTCACCGGTCAACAGGTGGGTCCAAGCGCCCTCGGGGACGTAGTACGACACGTCGCCCTCGTCCGAGAACACCGGCGCGACCAGCAAATCGTCGCCGAGCATGTACTGCCGTTCGAGGTGCGCGCAGCCCGGGTCGTCCGGGAACTCCACCACCATCGCCCGCATCATCGGCACGCCTTCGGCGGTGGCCTGCCGCGCCGCGCCGTCCAGGTACGGCATCAGTCGCAGCTTCAGCTTGGTGAAGTGCCGCAGCACGTCGACGGACTCCTCGTCGAACAGCCACGGCACGCGGTAGGACGCGCTGCCGTGCAGCCGGCTGTGCGAGGACAGCAGGCCGAACGCGATCCACCGCTTGAACAGCGCCGCCGACGGCGTGCCCTCGAACCCGCCGATGTCGTGGCTCCAGTAACCGAAACCGGACAGGCCGAGCGACAGCCCGCCGCGCAGGCTCTCCGCCATCGACTCGTACGTGGCCTCGCAGTCGCCGCCCCAGTGCACCGGGAACTGCTGCGAGCCGGCCGTGGCGGACCGGGCGAACACCACCGCCTCACCCTCGCCGCGCCGCTTGCGCAGCACGTCGAACACCGTCTGGTTGTAGAGGTGGGTGTAGTAGTTGTGCATCCGCTCCGGGTCGGAGCCGTCGTGGTAGACCACGTCGGTCGGCACGCGCTCGCCGAAGTCGGTCTTGAAGCAGTCGACCCCCTGTGCCAGCAGGGCGTCCAGCTTCGCCGAGTACCAGGCGCGGGCGGCCGGGTTGGTGAAGTCGACCAACGCCATGCCCGGCTGCCACAGGTCCCACTGCCACACGTCGCCGTTCCGCTTGCGCAGCAGGTAGCCGTTCGCCTTGCCCTCGGCGAACAGCGGCGACCGCTGCGCGATGTACGGGTTGATCCACACCGAGATCCGCAGGCCCTTGGCGCGCAGGCGGTCGAGCATGCCGACCGGGTCGGGGAACGTGCGCGGGTCCCACTCGAAGTCGCACCAGTGGAACTCGCGCATCCAGAAGCAGTCGAAGTGGAACACGCTCAACGGCAGGTCGCGCTCCAGCATGCCGTCGATGAACCCCGACACGGTCTGCTCGTCGTAGTCCGTGGTGAACGACGTCGACAGCCACAGGCCGAACGACCACGCGGGTGGCAACGCGGGCCGCCCGGTGAGCGCGGTGTACTTGCGCAGGATCTCGCGCGGCGTCGGACCGTAGATCAGGAAGTACTCCAGCGACTGGCCCTCGACGCTGAACTGGACCTTCGACACCGCCTCCGAGCCCACCTCGAACGACACGTGCCCGGGGTGGTTGACGAAGATCCCGTAACCGGCGTTCGTGAGGTAGAACGGGACGTTCTTGTACGCCTGCTCGCTGCTCGTGCCGCCGTCGGCGTTCCAGATGTCGACCGTCTGGCCGTTCTTGACCAGCGGGCCGAACCGCTCCCCCAGCCCGTAGACGGTGTCGCCGACGCCCATGACCAGCTGCTCGCGGACGTGGTGCGTGCCGTCCACCGTCATGAAGCCGATGCCCTTGGCGCCGCTGCTGGTCAGCGGACGGCCGTCGGCGGTGAAGTCGACCTGCCACTGCTCGCCCCGGTGCACCCGCACCGACAGCGCGCCGGCGGTCATCACCACCCCGGCGTCGTCGTCCACCACCTTCGCCTCGTGCGTGCCGTCGGAGGCCAGCGCGAACGCCGGCTCCTTGGGCGCCTCACCGGAGAAGTGCGTGATCTGCACGCCGATCACGTCGGCCATCGGCGAGGTGAGGCCCAGCGCGACCACGGGACCCTTGAGCATGTCGCCGCGGTGCCGGATCGGACGGGTCGACGCGTGCACGACGACCTCGCCGTTCCCCACGGCGACGTCGTGAACCTCGACCGGATAGGCGGCCTCGACCCCTGGCCGAAGCAGCCAGTACCCGTCGCTGAACTTCACTTCACTGCTCCTGCCGTGATGCCGCGGGTCAACGCGCGTTGGAAGATGAGGAAGAAGACGATGGCCGGGATGACGCCGAGCAGCGCCGAGGCGCTGGTCATGGTGGCGTCCATCATCCGCTGGCCCTGCAGCACGCCCAACGCGACCGGCACGGTCTGGTTCTCGTTGGAGATCAGCAGCACCAGCGGGAGGAAGAACTCGTTCCAGGTCCAGATGAAGAAGAACACGAACAGCACGCCGAGCGTGGGCCGGCTGATCGGCACCACGATCCGCACCAACGTCTGCCACTTGTTCGCGCCGTCGATGCGGGCGGCCTCCAGCAGCTCGCGCGGGAAGCCGCCGAGCGTCGAGGTGAGCAGGTAGGTGCCGAACGCGGCCTGGATCACCGTGAAGATGATGATCACGGCGAGCTTGGTGTCGTACAGGCCGGTCTCGTTGGCCAGGAAGTACAGCGGGTACGCCAGCGCCTCCTGCGGCAGGGTGTTCGCGATGAGGAACACCACCAGGATCCACAGCCGGCCCTTCACGCGGCCGATGCCCAGCGCGTAGGCGTTGAACACCGACACGACGACCGCGAGCACGGCGACCGATCCGCTGATGACCACGCTGTTGAGCAGCTTCTCGCCGAAGTCGACCCGTTCCCAGAAGGCGATGATGCCGTCCAGCGACACGCCGCTCGGCAGGTCCAGCGGACCGCCGGTGGAGTACTCGGCCGGCGTCTTCACCGCGTTGAGCGCGACGATGGCGAACGGCACCAGCATCACCGCGGCCAGCAGGATCATCGACCACAGCACCGCGTGCCGCCTCATCGCTCACCCCGGTTCTGCACGCGCAGGAACACCGTCGTGAGGACCAGGATCAGCACGGTGAGGACGGTGGCGATGGCCGCGCCGTAGCCGACCTGGGTCTTCTCGAAGAAGTTCTGGAACGAGTAGTAGGACGGCACGTTGGTCGAGCCGCCCGGCCCGCCCCTGGTCAGCACGTAGATCGGGGCGAACACCTTCAACGCGGCGATCGTGCAGGTCAGGAGCACGACGAAGATCTCCGGGCGGATCTGCGGCACGGTGACGTGGAAGAACCGGCCCCACCACGACGCGCCGTCCAGCTCCGCGGCCTCGTGCAACGACGGGTCGACCCGCTGCATCCCGGCCATGAAGATCACCACCGGGTAGCCGACCTGGATCCACAGCATCACGGCCATCACCGACCACAGCGCGAAGTCCGGGTCGCCGAGCCAGTTCTGCGCCAGCGAGTCCAGGCCGACGGCGCGCAGCACCTCGTTCAGCGCGCCGTCCTGCGGCGCCAGGATCCAGCTCCACACGATCCCGGCCACCGCGATCGGCAGCACCTGCGGCAGGTAGACGCACGCCCGCAGGATGCTGGCGTGCTTCGACCCGAAGTGCTTGCCGATGAAGTCGAACAGGGCGGCGGCGATGACGAGTCCCGCCAGGGTCGGCAGGATCGCCATCGCCACCACCAGGCCGACGTTGTGCCGGAACGACGCCCAGAACGTGCCGTCCGACATCAGCCGGGTGTAGTTGTCCAGCCCGATCCACTCGGGCGTGCCCGCGCCGGACCACTCGGTGAAGCTGATGCCGATGTTCATCCCGAACGGCACCAGGATCACCGCGAGCAGCAGCAGTCCGCCGGGGATGAGGAAGAGCAGGTACGACCCGCGGTCGCGGATCGACGTGGGTACCAGGCTCATTTGCCGACGCTCGCCGTGTTCTCCTTGTAGTAGTCCGCCATCTCGGTCAGCACCTCGTGCGGTCCGAGCTGCCCGGTGATCAGCTTCTGCACCGACGAGACCTGGGCGTCGTAGAAGCCGGGCGCGGGCCAGTCCGGGTAGAACGCCAGCCCGTCGTCGGCGGAGATCGCCTTGAAGTCCTCGTTGAGCTGCTGGGTCTTCGGGTCGGTGGCGGGGGTCCCGCTCGGCGCGACGGCGATGCCGCCCGCGTCGCGCAGCTTGTCCTGGATCGCCGGCGACATGGTGATCTCGATGAAGTCGTAGGCGAGCTGCTTGTTCTTCGAGCCCTGGGGCACGACCCACAGGTTGCCGCTCGACCCGGCGGTCATGCCCGGCCACGGCACCGAGGCCCACTCGAAGTCCTTGACCTGCGCCTGCACCCGGCCGTACCACCAGCTGCCGCTGATCATGATCGGGTGCTTGCCCTGCATGAACGACAGGCCCATGTCCTCGGCCTTCACGCCGGCCGAGTCCTTCGAGATGTAGCCCTCGCGCAGCCACTTGGCGAAGGTCTCCGCGCCGAACACCCACGCGTTGTCGTGGAAGTTCACGTCACCGGTGTAGCGCTGGAACCGGTCCACCCACTCGCGGTCGGCCTTGGTCAGCGCCAGCTGGTACAGCACCTGGTGCGCCGGGTACTCCGCGCCGCCGAGCGCGAGCGGCGTGACGCCGGCGGCGGCGAACTTCGCCATCGCGGCGGTCAGCTCGTCCAGGGTCTTCGGCGCGGCCAACCCCTGCTGGTCGAACATGGTCTTGTTGTAGTAGACCATCACGTACTCGGCGTAGTTGGGGATGCCGTACCACTTCCCGGAACCCATCACGCCGCGGTCGTCGTACTTCGCCGTCGTGTCGATGCCCGGCCCGAGCTTCTTGTCCCACCCGCGCTTGGTGACCTCTTCGCTCATGTCGGTCAGCAGGCCCTGCTTGGACAGCAGGCCGGTGGTCGCGTTTCCCTTGTTGTACTCCAGGATGTCCGGCGCGTCCTTGGAGTTGAGCACCATCGAGGCCGTCTTCTGGATCTGCTCGAAGCCCTTCTCCTCGAACTCCACCTTCACGCCCGGGTGCGAGGCCTCGAACTGCTTGATCGCCTCCGCCCACGCCACGCCCATGGCGCTGTCCGGACCCTCGTAGTGCCACAGCTTGAGGGTGTTGGGGTCGGAGGCCCCGTCTGAACCCCCGCAGCCGGCCACGGCCAGCACGGCCGCGACCGCGGCCACCAGAAGACGCTTGGACATCAGGATGTTCCCTCCACGGTGAGGTTGTCGATCCGGGCCTTCCCCGTGAAGACCAGGCACACGTCCTGCCGACCGGTCGCGCCGCGCAAGGGCGACGAGACCGTGGTCCAGGAGTACTTGTCGGCCGTGGTCGGCACGGTGAGCGTGCCCACCAGCCTGCCGGTGGGACCGCCGAGGCGCACCTCGACGGTCGTCGGCGCGTCCGGGTTCGCCACCCGGGCCGTCAGCGACCGGGACGACCGGCCGAGGTCGACGTCCTTGAACGAGATCCACTGGCCGGGCGCGGTCGAGGCGACGGAGGTGCCGCGGTCCTTGGTGGTGTCCACCAGGGTCACGCCCGAGTAGTCGTCGAAGTTCTGCGCCTGCGTGGCCTTGCGCAGGTCACGAGGCGGGATCGTCTCGCCGCGCACGCTGATCGTGCGGGTCAGCGGACCGACCGCCAGCTCGTGCGGCGCGCTCTCGACCACCGGCTTCTCCCGCGTCACGTCCCAGAACGCCAGGTCGGCCGCGCGCACGGTCAGCTCCACCGTCTTCGTCTCACCCGGCCGCAGCTCCACCCGCTCGAACGCGCGCAGCTGCTTGACCGGCTGCTGGACCCGCGACTTCTTCTGGTGGGAGTACAGCTGCACCACCTCGGCGCCGGCACGGCGGCCCGTGTTCGTCACGTCCACGCGGACCTTCACCTCGCCCGAGGCGTTCACGACGGTCCGGTCCAGCTTGAGCCGGGAGTACTTGAACGACGTGTAGCTCAGCCCGTACCCGAACGGGTAGAGCGGCTTGCCCTTGAAGTACTGGTAGGTGTGCCCGGACTTCGAGATGTCGTACCGGAGCTTGTCCGGCAGGTCAGCGTCCGAGCGGTACCACGTCTGGGTCAGCCTGGCGCTCGGGTTGTGGTCGCCGAACAGGACGTCGGCGATCGCGTGCCCGGTCTCCTGGCCCGCGTGCGTGGTCCACAGGACGGCGGGCAGGTCGGCGGTGTCCCAGTCGCCCGCGTACGGGTAGCTGCTCTCCAGCACGACGATCGTGCGCGGGTTCGCCTTGCGGACCGCGTCGATCACCGCGCGCTGACCGGCCGGCAGCACGGTGGTCTTGCGGTCGTCGTCCTCACGGCCGTTGATGAACGGCATGCTCCCGACCACCACCACGGCCGCGTCGGCGCCCTTCGCCGCCGCCACCGCGCTGTCCACGCCGCTGCGCACGACCTCGCGCCCGAACTTCGTCGCCGCCGCCGGCGTCTCGGCGGCCACGGTCAGCCTGCCGTCCGCGTCGACGATGACGTACTTGTTCCGGCCGAACCAGGACTGCGTGACCTCGTTGCCCGCGTACTCCAGCACGACCGAACCGTCGGGCTGGGCCACGAACTCGAACTGCTGCTGGACGAACCAGCCGTTGGGCTGCGCCGCGTTGTTGACCAGGCTGCGCCCGTCACCCAGGGAGACCGTCTTGCCGTTCGCGGCGGCCCGCAACGTGACCGTGCCCTCGCCCCAGTCGAACACGTCGAGCCCGCTCGCGTCGGTCGGCGTCGCCTCGGTGGCGGTGAGCGCGGCGCCGGAGTCCGCAGTGGACGCCGTGACGTACTTGCCGGTCGCCAGGTCCTTCAACCGGATGCGGTCGACGCCTTCGCTCGACGTGACCGCGGCCCGTTCGGCGATCCCCTTCGCCGGCGTGATCCGGTAGGGCATCGTGCCCGAGTACCAGTCCTCGTACAGCGTGTCCGCGAGCTGGCCGACGACCGCGACCTCCTTCGTGTCCGACGTGGACAGCGGCAGGGTGTTCTTGTCGTTGCGCAGCAGCACGACCTGCTCGGCGGCCACCTCACGGGCGAGCTCCCGGTGCTCCGGCGCGTCGATGACGTCCGGCGTGATGCCCGCGTACGGGTTGCGCCCGGCCGGGTCGAACTCGCCGAGCCGGAACCGGATCGACAGCACGTGCCGCGCGGCGTCCTCGACGTCGGCCACCGTGATCAGGCCCCGGTCGATCGCGGTCTTGATCGACGTCGTGGTCGGCGCGGAGTTCTGGTTGTCCTCGGTGAAGTTGTCCAGGCCCGCCCGGATGGCCGCCGCGTTGCCCTCGACCTCGTTCGGGTAGTACCGCTGCGCGCCGGCGACGTTCGACGCGCCGCTCGCGTCGCCGACGATCATCAGGTCCTCGTCGGTCCACGAGCGCACGGTCTCGTCCAGCTCGGGGCCGACGTGCGTGGGGCGGCCGTTGACCAGGTTGTACGACGCCATCACGCCGGTGGCGGCGTCCGCCGAGATCGCGGGCTTGAACGCGGCCTCGTCGTAGTCCTTCAGGATCCGCGGCGGGACGATCGAATCGACGGTGACGCGGTCGTCCTCGACGTTGTAGGCCACGTAGTGCTTCAGCGTCGGCGCCGCCTGCAGGTAGTCCGGGTGGTCGCCCTGGACGCCCTGGCCGAACGCGGTGGAGATCCGGCCGGTCAGGTAGGGGTCCTCCGAGTAGCCCTCCTCGTTGCGACCCCACCTCGGGTCGCGCAACAGGTTGACCACCGGCGCCCACAGGTTGAGACCGTTCAACGCCGGGTCCTTCGCGTGGAAGCCGCGCGCCTCGCGCCCGGTGACCGCGCCGACCCGCTCGACCAGCTCGGGGTTCCAGGTGTTCGCCAGGCCGAGGGCCTGCGGGAAGACCGTCGACTCGCCGAGCCACGCCACGCCGTGCAGCGCTTCCGTGCCGGTCTTGAACGCGCCGATCCCCAGCCTCGGGATCGGCGGTTGGTACTGGTGCAGCAGCGAGACCTTCTCGTCGACCGTCAACCGGCCGAGCAGGTCGTCGATCCGTGCCGCGCGCGGCAGGTCGGGGTCGCGGAACGGGAGTTCCTGGGCGTGTGCCGGCAACGGCGCCGCGAGCAGCAACGCGACCAGCGGCAACAACAGCGAGCGGCGGACTCTCGGCACTGACCGTCCCCTTCGTCTTCGGGGAAGCGCGAGCTCCCCCATCGAAGCGCTTCGACGGGGACCCTAGATGGCCGGCCGTGACGGACGCAACAGACCGCGTGAGGAAACGTCGGCGACATTAATTCACTTGACAGGCGTGCCTTGTCACGCGCACGTCCGAGCCCGCGTTCGCCGGCGCCCCCTTCACCGGGACCGCGCCGCTCGGCTGACGGCCGCGGACCCGCCCGCGGCACGGCGGGCGGGTCCGCGGACGCGGTCAGGCGGTGAGCAACCTCAAGCCGTAGACGGAGAGGATCTCGTTGATCGGCTGGAACCAGGTCCGACCACCGGACGAGCAGTTGCCGTAGCCGCCGGACGTGACGCCCTGCGCCTGGTCGCCGGTGATGAACGAGCCGCCGGAGTCGCCACCCTCGGCGCACACGCTGGTGCCCGCCATCTGGTGCACGTCACCCTGCGCGTAGTGGATGGTCTCGTTGCGGGACTGGATCACGCCGCAGTGCCAGCGGGTCGTGGAGCCCGAACGGCAGACCGACGTGCCGATCGGAGCCTCCCACGAGCCGCGCACCAGGGCGTCGGGCACCGTGCCCCAGCCGAGCACCACGGGCACGTTCCACCAGCCGCCGCCGGTGCGGACCCACGCGTAGTCGTTGCCGGGGAAGGAGGAGCCGGCGAACTGGCCCTGCCAGGACCGATCCCAGCCGTACACCTGCGCGCCCGTGCCGCCGCAGTGGCCGGCCGTGACGTACCCGCCGTGCACCGAGAAGCCGATGGAGCAGCGGACGTTGCCGGTGTAGTACGGGTCGCCGCCGACGGTCCCGGCCGCGAACGGCACGGGCGCGGTGACGCCCTCGGTGTTCACCTCGATGGGGCCGAGCTCGCGCGCCTCGGCCAGGAACCGCTCGACCTCCGCGGTCTGCACGCCGGGCTGGACGTCGACCACCACCGCGCCGCTGCGCGGGTCCGGGTGCCAGCTGGTCACGGCCGACGGCACCGCGCCGGACGCCGACAGCGCGTCCACGCGGTCCTTGACCCGGTCCAGCTCGGCCGCGGTCCGGCCGACCAGCTGTGCCTCGGCGCCGGTCGCCCGGACCCGTTCGGCCGCCGCCGGGTCGGTCACGCCGACCACGAGCACGCCCTTGTCCTGGTCGAACCAGCTGCCGCCGAAGGACGACCCGGCCGCGGTGCGCGCGGAGGGCGCCCGCCGGGCGGCCTTCGCCTCCAGGTCGAGCCTGGTCCGGACCTGCTGCTCGGTCAGCCCGAACGCGGTCCGCATCGCGGACACCAGTCCCGGCGACAGCGGTTCCGGCGCGGCCTGGGCGGTCGGCGCGACCACCAGCCCGCTCACCACCAGCGCGGCGGCCACCCCGATCTTCGTCAACGTTGTCATCCTCACGCAGTCCTCCTTGTCCGCAGGGAGGCGCGCGGCCGGTGCAGGTCGGCCGAGCACCCGAGGCAAGTCAGCGAGAGAGCGCTCTCACAGTCTGCTGGTTCAGACCATGCAACACCCGCCGGCCGCCGTCAATCCCCTGCGGCGGACCGGCCTCGCACCGCGACGGGCGCCTGGCTGGAGGATCAGCTCGGCCAGGTCGGCGGTCGCGGTCTCCGCGGACGACGAGGTCGACGGGCGCCGCCGGACGGCGCCCGTCACCTCACGAGTTGCGCAGGAAGCGGTCCAGGACTCGGACGCCGAACCGCAGGGCGTCGACCGGCACGCGCTCGTCGACGCCGTGGAACAGGCCGGAGAAGTCCAGGTCGGCGGGCAGTTTCAGCGGGGCGAAGCCGAAGTTGCGGATGCCCAGCTCCTGGAACGACTTGGCGTCCGTGCCGCCCGACAGCATGTACGGCAGCACCCTGGCGCCAGGGTCCTCGGCGGTGATCGACGCCGTCATCGCGTCGACCAGCGCGCCGTCGAACGTCGTCTCCACCGGCGGCAGCCCGAGCCACTCGCGCTCCACGTCGGGGCCGAGCAGCTCGGCCAGCTCGCGGTCGAACGCCTCCTCGCGGCCCGGCAGGATGCGGCAGTCCACAGTGGCCTCGGCGAACGAGGGGATCACGTTCGCCTTGTACCCGGCGGACAGCATGGTCGGGTTGGCCGTGTCGCGCAGCGTCGCCCCGATCATCCGCGACAACGCGCCCAGCTTGCCGACCGAGCCCTCGAGGTCGTCCTCCGGGAACTCCAGCCCGGTGATCTCCGACACCCCGGCCAGGAACTCGCGCACGGACGGCGTGAGGATCACCGGGAACCGGTGGTTGCCCAGCTTCGTGACCGCCGCCGCCAGCTTGGCCACCGCGTTGTCGTTGTGGATCATCGAGCCGTGCCCGGCGGTCCCGCGCACGCGCAGCTTGAGCCAGCGGATGCCCTTCTCGGCGGTCTCCACCAGGTAGGCCCGGACGTCGTCCTTGAGCGTGATGGAGAACCCGCCGACTTCGCTGATCGCCTCGGTCACGCCCTCGAACAGCTCCGGCCGGTTGTCCACCAGCCACTTCGCGCCGAACAGGCCACCGGCTTCCTCGTCGGCCACGAACGCGAACACGATGTCGCGCGGCGGCACCACGCCGTCCCGCTTGAACCGCCGCGCGACGGCGAGCGTCATCGCGACCATGTCCTTCATGTCGACCGCGCCGCGGCCCCACACGTACCCGTCCTGGACCGCGCCGGAGAACGGGTGCACCGACCACTCGGAGGCGTCGGCGGGCACCACGTCCAGGTGACCGTGCACGAGCAGCGCGCCTCGGGACGGGTCGGCGCCGGCCAGGCGGGCGATCACGTTGCCGCGGCCCTTGGCCCCCGATTCGACGTAAGTGGTCTCGTAGCCGACCTCGCCCAGCTTCTCCGCGACCCACTCGGCCGCCGCGCGCTCCCCGACGACCGTGTCCGGATCCCCCGTGTTGGTCGTGTCGATTCTGATCAACTCGCTGGTCAGCGACACGACCTCGTCCTGCGCGAGCCGCAGCCCGGCACCGTCATCCAAGTTGCTCACGAGGTCTTCCTACCATCCGCGACGTGCCGCGGTCCGTCAGTGCTCGGACCCGGCGCCCCGCACCACGGCCAGCGGGCAGGGCGCGTGGTGGAGCATCGCGTGGCTGACCGAGCCGAGCAGCGCGCGCCGCACCGCGCCGTGCCCGTGACTGCCCACGACCAGCAGCGCCGCGCCCTCGGCCTCGTCGACCAGCGCCTGGGCGGGCCGCGCCAGCGAGACCACCCGGTCGGCCCGCACCTCGGGGTGGCGGGCGAGCGGGGCCTCGAGCGACCTCGCGATCAGGGTGTCCGCGGACGCCTTGAGCTGCTCGACGTCCAAGCCGAGCCCGAGTCCCTGGCTCCAGGCGCCGCCCGGCGCCATCGCGTCCACCGGCAGCCCGGTGGTGGCGTGCACGCCGACCAGGGATCCCCCGTGCCGCGACACGTGGTCCACCGCGAAGTCGATCGCGCGGTCGCTGGGCTCCGAACCGTCCACACCGACCACCACGCGGCCGTCGCCGGTCCCGTCGCCGGTCCCGTCGCCGGTCCCGTCGCCGGCGTCGCGGACCACCACGAGCGGCCCGGCGAAGTGGTGCGCCAGGTCCGCCGTGACCGAACCCGCGAACACCCTGGCCAGCCCGGTCGCGCCGGACGAGCCGACGACGAGCACCGCCGCCTCCCGACCGGCCTCGGCCAGCACGGCGGCCGGGTGCCCGTCGAACGCGCGGGTGTCCACCTCCACCCCCGGCGCGACGCTCTCGCACTCCGCGGCGAGTTCGGCGAGGTGGTCCCTGGTGTACGCGCGGACCGCCTTCTCGCCGACGAGCTGGGGCATCGGCATGGACACGGGCGTGACCACCACCTCGGGGAACGGCCCGCGGATGACGTTCACGACGACCAGGCGCGTCCCGCGGCTCGCCGCCTCGCGCGCCGCCCAGTGCGCGGCCCGCCGCGACCGCTCCGAGCCGTCGAACCCGACGACCACCGCACCGCGGCCGACTGCGCTCTCCGGGCTCTTCAGGACGTCCGGGCTGGTCATCGCCCACCTCCGGCTCTCGGCGTGATCCCCGTGCCACCGGGGTATCCGAGGAGTCGGAACCGACACGTGATCGGCGGGTTTTCCGCAGGTGTTCGCGCGCCGCGCCGGCGCAGGACCCGCCCGGCCACGAGATCCCTCGGCCCCGCGCACCCCTCAGCGCGTGCCGCCGTGGCGGAGGCGGCGGCACCACCGCAGGGCCTGGCGACGACCGGCGTGGTCACCGGGATCTCGCCGCACCGCGCAGCCGGCCTTCGTCCCACTCAGAGGACCGCGAAGCCCCGCGCCCCCAACAGCAGTGGAACCGCCGAGGCCAGGCTACTGGGGCGCCGGACCTGGGATCAACTGGTGTTGGGGAGTGGCTCGACCGTGCCACTCGCAGTGGAAGTGCTTGCTTGAGCAGTCGTGCGCACGAGGGGTGACCATGACCGCGGGCGGGCGGCGACCATTCGCCGACATCCTCGACGAGCTGTGCCCGCGTCCCGGCGACCGGCCGCGCTACACGAACGTGGAGCTGGCCGATCGCATCCGCCTCGACGGCGGCGAGATCACCCACACCTACATCTCGCAGTTGCGCCGCGGCGACAAGGACAACCCCACGTGCCGCACGATCGAGGGCCTGGCCACCGCGCTCGGCGTGCACCCGGCGTGCTTCGTCGGCGGTCGCACGCGGCTGCACGAGGGTGAACGGCCGGGGTGGCGGCGTGGCGCGGTGGAACACCTGTTCGACGCCGTGCACCCGGCCGACCGCGGCCCGTTCTCGCCGGAGGAGGTCGCGGCCAGGATCTGCGCCGGCCACCACGGCTCGATCTCGGCCAACTACCTCCGCGCGCTGCCGGCAGGCACCAGTGACAACCCCCGGCTCAAGCACGTCCTCGGGCCGGCCGAGGCGTTCGGCGCCGCACCCGCGTACTTCTTCGACGACGACCTGGCCGCGAAGGTGGACGAGCAGTTGGAGACCCGGCTGGCGATGGACAGGCTGGGCGTCAACACCGTCATCCTGCGCACCGCGGAACAACCGCCGCCGCCCGGCGTCCGCGACAGGATCCTCCTCGCGCTCGTGCGCGCGCTGAACCCCGGCGTCGCGGCCGAGGACGCCGTCAGACGAGCCCTCGAACCGGACGGCCCATCGGTGACCGCCGGCGACGAGACCCGCTGACACCGCGAGCACCGCGGTCGACGGACGCTAGGTCGACGGCGGTCGGACGCTGTCCCTCGGCACGAGCGTCGGGGTGGAGGTGCGCCGGATCTCGTCGACCGGTCTCCCCTCGATCTGGTTGATCAGCAGGTCCAGCGCGTCACGGGCGACCGCGGCGAAGTCCGGCCGGATCGTGGTCAGCGGTGGGATGAAGTACGCCGCCTCGGGCACGTCGTCGAAGCCGACCACGCTCACGTCGTGGGGAACCCGCCTGCCGCGCTCGCTCATCGCCCGGAGGATGCCGAGCGCCAGGTGGTCGTTGGCCGCGAAGATCGCCGTGACCTCGGGCATCCGCGCCAACACCTGGCCCGCCCGGTACCCGGAAGCGGCGCTCCAGTCGGCGGACATGATCGGCGGCACCTCGGCCGCCACGGCCTCCAGCGCCGATTGCCAGCCCTCGATCCGGCCGGCGCTGTCGAACCAGTCCGGTGGGCCCGAGACGTGCCACACCGTGCGGTGGCCCGCCCGCAACAGGTGGGACGTGGCGGCGAACGCGCCCGCCGCCTGGTCCACGGTCACCAGCGGGGTCGAGCGCTCGGCATCGCCGTCGACCATCACCAGCGGCACGCCGGCGGACACGGTGTCCACCGCGTCGTGGGCCGACGCGGTCGGCGCGATGACGACGATCCCCGCCACGCGCTGGTCCCGGTGCCGCTCCAGGGCCGTCGTGATCGACTCGCGGTCCAGCACGTTCACCCGGTGCGAGGTCACCACGAACCCGGCTTCCACCGCCACCTGCTCGAACGCCGCCAGCAACGAGACGGGCCCGCACAGGGTCGTGTTCTGAGCCACCACCCCGATCAGCTGCGAGCGGCCCGTCACCAGTGCGCGGGCGGCGCGGTTCGGGCGGTAGCCCAACTCCTCGATCGCCGCCTGGACCCGCAAGCGCGTCTGCTCCTGGACGTACGGGTGCCCGTTGAGCACCCGCGACACCGTTTGGTGCGAAACCCCGGCGAGCCGGGCGACGTCGGCCATGGCGGGTGCACTGGATGTCCTGTTCCCCACTAATGTCCCATCTGCGCGGAACCGGCCACGAGGTCGATCGACGGCGGGTACCGCAGGACCGACCACGGGCAGCCGCTGACCGCCGCGGCACGCCGTGCACGGGTCGGTGGTCGGGACGGGCACGCCGAAGCGACCACGCTCATCGGGATTGTGCCGAGCAGTCGACATCGCGGCCGATCGACGATGATCAGCAAGTCAATGTAGCCATATTTCAGCCGACCGGTCAACGCGCGGGAATGCTAAATATTCGGGTCTGATTTTAGCTCCGACCGCCGCCGAGCTGCGGAGCGCCGACAACCCGTCCGCAACTGTTTCGTGCGCGCCGGTTGCCGGTAACAGTCTTGACACCCATTTGTGTTATCGCTAACACTATCCCGCAGCACGGTGTTGCCACTGCCAGCACACCGAAGCCAGGCAGTCTCGGACATCGATGTTAGCGGTCACATTTCCGTCGCCCTCTCTCGAAGGAACGTCATGCCACTTTCCGAGTGACGTTCGCGGTAAAAGACCACCGGACCGGGCGCCGTTGTCGCCACGCCCCGGCCTCCGTCCCACGTTCTCCACCACAACCGCGTCTGGAGTCGTCCATGCCCGTGACCGTCCACGCTCGTCCACGCACCCGGCGACCGAACCGCGGCGTGCGGATCGTCGCCACGGCGGTCGCGGTGGCCGCCCTGATCGGCGCCGCCCTCGCCTCGGTCGGCCCGCGCGCCCGGGCGGCGGACGAGTGGACGCCCAAGTCGTCGTACACGTCGACGGACAAGGGCGACGGGACCTATTCCGTCCCCTTGGTGAACTCCGACGTGCCGGACGTGAGCGTGGAGCGCGTCCCGGCGGCGGAGAACGACGAGGGTCGCGACCTCTACTACATGATCAGCACGACGATGCACCTGAGCCCGGGCGCGCCGGTCATGAAGTCCTACGACCTCGTCAACTGGGAGATCGTCAACTACGTCTTCGACCGGGCGGACATCGGCGACTCGTTCTCGCTGCGCAACGGCCGGAACTCCTACGGCCAGGGCCAGTGGGCGTCGTCGCTGCGCTACCACCGCGGGAAGTTCTACGTCGCCTTCAACACCAACAACCTCGGCGGCTCCTACATCTACCGCACCGACGACATCGAGGACGGCGCGTGGACGCGGTTGCCGCTGGGGCGCGCGTTCCACGACCCGTCGCTCTACTTCGACGAGCGCGACGGCGGCACGCCCTACATCTTCTACGGGTCGGGTTCGACCAGCGCGGTCAAGCTGGACAGCAGCCTGACCCGGGTGGTGGCGGAGTACCCGAACATCCTGCGTCCGTCGGACTACCCGGGATCACCGTTCCTCGGTGGGCTGTTCGAGGGCGCCCAGGTGCAGTACATCGACGGGAACTACTACATCGTGATCATCACCTGGCCGGCGGGCCAGGGACGCCAGGTGGTCCTCTTCCGCTCGCCGGAGCTGCTCGGGCGTTACGCGACGGCCGACGGCAGCAACCCGTACCAGGCGCGCGGCGCGTTGAACTCGAACGGCTTCGCGCAGGGCAGCCTCGTGCCGATCGCGCGTGACGGCGGCCGGACCGACTGGTACGGCATGTTCTTCCGCGACTCGTTCCCGGTCGGCCGCATCCCGGCGCTCATCCCGGCCACGTGGCAGGACGGCTGGCCCACCTTCGGCGACGCCGGGGTGGTGCCGGTGAACGGGGTGTTCGACAAGCCGATCCGGCTGAGCCCGGCGCAGGAGACCCTGGAACGGCAGAAGAGCCTCGTCGCCTCGGACGACTTCGCCAACGACGCGCCGCACAAGGCGTACATGGACGAGCGGTGGACCATCCCGTCCCCGCCCGTCGTCGACGACTCGCTCATCGGCGTGGAACTGGTGCGCAACCCCGGCTTCGAGTCCGGCGCCGTGTCGCCGTGGGCGGCCCAGTTCGGCGCACAGCTCAGCCTGGAGCCGGCCGACGGGTCCACCGCCCTGAAGGTGGCCAACCGGACCGTGAACGGCTCGGGGCCGAACCAGTCGCTGGACGGCGTGTTGCAGCGCGGCGTGACGTACGCGGTGTCGGCGAAGGTCAAGTACGCCGCCGGCCCGGCGACCGTGCGGTTCAACCTCGTCGCCGACTGGGGCGCGGGTGTGCAGGTGATGGCGTCCGGGGACGTCCCGGCAGGTCGGTGGACGACGGTCTCGGGCCGGTTCACCGTGCCGGGCGCCGCCTCGACCGACAAGGTGAAGTTCGCGGTCGAGACGCCGTGGGCCGACCCGCAGCCGCCCTCGTCCAGCGTCGAGTACCTGCTCGACGACGTCTCGGTCGTGGGGCAGCCGGTGACCACCGAGCACCCGTCCGAGGACGAGATCAGGCCCAACGGCTCCCGGCTCGGCCTGCACTGGGAGTGGAACCACGCCCCGGACAACCGGCACTGGTCCCTCACCGACCGCGAGGGCTGGTTGCGGCTCACCACCGGCAAGGTCGTCACCGGCGACTACGTCTACACCAAGCTGTCGAACCGGGCCGAGCTGACGTGGTTCGAGGAGGCGCGCAACACGCTCTCGCAGCGGACGTTCGGCCCGAGGGGGTCGGCGGAGACCAAGCTCGACTTCTCCGGGATGGAGGACGGCGACGTCGCGGGCCTGGCGATGTACAACCGCGGCTTCTCCTACGTCGCGGTGAAGCGCGTCGACGGGCGGAACACGCTCGGGGTGGTCAACCGGGTCCAGCCCTTCCCGGTCACGTTCGACCAGTCGACGGCGGAGAGCTTCGTGCCCGGCACGGAGGTGCCGCTCGACGACGCCACCGAGGTCCACCTCAAGGGCGACGTGGAGTTCGACGCGCCGACCGGTCAGGGCTGGACGACGTTCTACTACAGCCTGGACGGGCGCGCCTGGCACAAGCTGGGCGGTCGCGTCGGGCCGCAGACGCTGGACGGCAGCCTGGCCCACTTCATGGGCCACCGGTGGGGCCTGTTCGACTACGCGACGAAGCGGGCCGGCGGGAGCGTCGACTTCGACCACTTCCTGCTCAGCGACACCCTGACCGCGCAGGGCAAGCCGCTCGACACCGGCGACCTGGACGCGGCGATCGCGCACGCGTCCACCCTGGACGAGCACCACTACCCCGCGGCGGCGTGGTCGGCCATGCGCGACGCGCTGCGCAAGGCCCGAGCCGCGCGGGCGTCCACGTTCGGGACGCAGAACCAGGTCGACGCGCCGGAGCGGGCGTTGAGCCTGGAGCTGGCCCGGCTCGGGGTGGCACGGTTCCCCGTGGCGGTGGAGGTGTCCGCCCGGACCCGGTGCGCCGGTCCCCACGTCGTGCTCACCGTCGAGTTCACCAACCACGAGGCGGTCCCGGTGGACGTCTCGGTCGAGACGCCGCACGGCACGAAGTCGTTCGACGACGTCCCGCCCGGCAAGACCCGCTCCCACCCGTTCACGACCCGGCAGTCGAGCGTGCCGGCGGGATCGGCATCGGTCACCGCGTCGGCGGCGGTCGACGGGGAGCCGCGTTCGGTCGTGCTCGAAGCACCGCACGACGCGCACGCCTGCAAGTAACCCGCGGTACACAGCACAAGGAGAATCTCGTGGATCGACAACGTCCGCAGCGGTCGGGACGGCGAAGAGCAGTCGTCCTCGCCGCCGTCGGCGCCCTGTTCGCCGCCGGTCTCGCGGCCACCCCGGCGGCGACCGCCGCCGAGCCGAACCTCATCACCAACCCCGGCTTCGAGGACGGCCTCACCGGCTGGACCGTCAACAGCGGCAACGCCACCGACGGCGCCGTGCTGTCCACGACCGCCGACGCCCACTCGGGCTCGGGCGCGGTGCAGGTGACCAACCGGAAGACGACCGGTTCGGGACCGGCGCAGGACCTGGCCGGCAAGGTCGTGGCCGGGAAGACCTACACGGTCACCGCCCGCGTGAAGTACGAGAACCCGGCCAGTCCGGCGACCAAGCAGTTCTTCGTGACCATGCACTACGGCGGCTCGACCTACACCAACCTGGGCACCGGCACGGTGCCGCGCGGGCAGTGGGGCCTGCTGCAGGGCACGTTCACGATCCCCGCGGGCCAAGCCGTCACCACACCCCGCGTCTTCGTCGAGACGCCGTGGGTCGCCGACCCCGGCGCCGCGCCCGCGACCCACCTGATGGACTTCAAGGTGGACGACGTCGTCCTGCGCGAGTTCGTCCCGTCGACCACCATCGAGGTCCTCGGCAAGAACCCCGGCGAGGGCAACCCGCTGATCTCGCACAAGTTCGGCGCGGACGGCAACGCGTTCGTGCACGACGGTCGGGTCTACGTGTACATGACCAACGACACCCAGGTGTACAACCCGGGCCCTGACGGGACCTCGCCGACCAACACCTACGGCGGCATCAACACGATCACCGTCATCTCCTCCGACGACCTGGTCAACTGGACCGACCACGGCGAGATCCCGGTGGCCGGGCCGAGCGGTCTCGCCAAGTACGCCTCGCAGTCCTGGGCGCCCGCCGTCGAGAGCCGCGTCGTCGACGGCAAGGAGCAGTTCTTCCTGTACTTCGCCAACAACGGCGCCGCGACCGGCGTCCTGGTCGGCGACTCTCCGCTGGGCCCCTGGCGCGACGAGCGCGGCAGCCTGCTCATCACCAGCCAGACCCCCGGCGCCTCGGACGGCCGCAACTGGCTGTTCGACCCGGGCGCGTTCGTCGACGACGACGGTCAGGCCTACCTCTACTTCGGTGGCGGCGGCAACGACGGCTCCAACTCCGCCGAGAACACCAACCACCCCAAGTCCACGCGCGTGATCAAGCTCGGCGACGACATGATCAGCACCGAGGGCTCGGCCGAGACCATCGACGCGCCGCTGATGTTCGAAGCCGGTCACGTCTTCAAGCGCGAGGGCAAGTACTACTACTCGTACTCGTCCAACTTCGGGTTCGGCGGCCCGATCGACCCGAACGGCCCGCCGACCGGCGCCATCGCCTACCTCATGGCCGACAGCCCGATGGGCCCGTGGACCCCGGAGACCTACGCGGGCGTCATCTTCAAGAACCCCGGCGTCTACTTCGGCGCCGGTGGCAACAACCACCAGTCGGTCTTCGAGCTCGACGGTCAGCACTACTTCACCTACCACGCGCAGACGCTGAACCGGCGCATCACCGGCGGCGCGACGCAGGGGTTCCGCAGCCCGCACATCGCGAAGCTGGAGTTCAACCCCGACGGCACCGTGAAGGAGGTCCTCGGCACCTTCGACGGCGTCGAGCAGATCCGCCACCTCGACCCCTACCGGGTGATCGAGGCGGAGACCATCGCCTGGCAGCAGGGACTGACCACCAAGCGGCTCACCGCGCCCGCCGACGTGCCGAACCTGGCCCTGCACGACGTCGACAACGGTGACTGGACGTCGCTGTCGTCGGCGGACTTCGGCGCCGGGGCCACCGGTGTGTCGGCGCGCGTCAAGCCGCTCACGGCGGGCACGAGCGTCCAGGTCCGCCTGGACGACCGCACCGGACCGGTCGTCGCCACCATCCCGGTCGACGCGCCGGTCGGCGAGTGGACCGAGGTCGGGACCGAGCTCGACGGCGTCTCGGGCGCGCACGACGTGTACTTCACGTTCGTCGGACCCGACGGCAAGGACCTGGTCGAGGTCGACAGCTGGCGGTTCGCCAAGCCGTCGTTGAAGGTCGCGACCCGTGCGGACACCCGGTGCGCCGGCCCGAACGTCAAGCTCACCGTGCACGTGACCAACAACGAGTCCGTGCCGGTCGACGTCGTGGTCGAAACGCCGCACGGCGCCAAGTCGTTCGACGACGTCGAGCCGGGCAAGACCCGGTTCCACCCGTTCAACTCGCGGCAGTCGAGCGTGGACGCGGGTGCGGCGACGGTCACGGCGACCGCCACCGTGGACGGGCAGGAGGTGTCGGTCGGGCTCACCGCGCCGTACGAGGCGCGCACGTGTCGCTGACCGCGTGACCGCATGAACGAGGCGGCCCGGGGATCCCGGGCCGCCTCGTGTGCCGGCCGGTGGGCGGGTCGCGCCCCGACGGCCGTGGTCAGGCGATCGTGGTCAGGCGATCGTGCAGGTGGCGTTGCCGAGGGTGTAGGCGGCGGGTTTGCCGGTGTTGCCGGTGTGGGTGGCCTGGAAGCCGATGGCCACCGACGCGCCGGGTGCGATGGTGGCGTTGTACGAGACGTTGCGCGCGGACACCTGCCCGGACGTGGGCGAGTAGGTGGCGTTCCAGCCCGAGGTGATCGTCTGGCCCGGTGCGAGGGTGAAGGTCAGGGTCCAGCCGCTCACCGCGGTGGTCCCGGTGTTGGTGATGGTGAGGTCGGCGGTCAGGCCGGTGTTCCAGGCGTTGGTGGTGTTGGTGACGCGGCAGGTGCCGGGTTCCGGCTGACCGGTCGTGGTCGTGGTCGTGGTCGTGGTGGTCGTGGTGGTCGTGGTGGTGGTCGTCGTCGGACCGCTCTGGAACTGGGTGAAGAACCGCCACGTCTCGGCCGGCAGCCACGTCCGGGAGCCGCTGTCGCCGGGGGCGCCGTCCTGCGGGGCGGCGATGTGCCCCTCGTCGAACGCCGCCCACACCACCGGGTAGCCCTCGCGGCACCCCGTGTAGGTCGTGGTCACGTGGGTCAGGCTGCCCTGCGACGGTTCACGCGGGCTCTGCGCGGCGCACCCGTTGTTGCGGACGAAGCGGTCGCGCATCGACCGGCCGCCCGCGATGCCCAGGACGCTGTCCCGCAGGCCGTGCGCCGCGAAGTAGGCGATGGGCTGGGTGCCGCCGCTGCACCCGCTGAGCTGGCCGACGGCGTAGACCGCGACCGCCCGGAACACGTCCGGCCGGGCGCAGGCGACGGCGTAGCTCATGGCCGCGCCGTAGCTGAAGCCCAGGGCGAAGCGCTGCGTGGTGTCGACGCAGAGGCCGGCGTCGAGTTGCCGGTTGATGTCGTCGACGAGCGTGATGTCCTCGCCGCCGGAGTTCGCCCACCCGTTGTTCAGGCCTTGGGGCGCGACGAAGATGGTGCTGTTGTCAGCCAGCCGTTGAAGCCCGTAGTAGGCCCAGACGTCCGTCTGCACGGTCCGGCCGGTGGCGACGTCGGTGGCCGAGCCGTTCAGCCAGTGGAAGCCGAAGACCACCCGGTAGGGGCGGTTCACGTCGTAGTTGTCCGGTACCCGCAGGATGTAGCTGCGGGACTTGCCGCTGCTCTGGATCGTGATCGTTCCGCTGCGGAGGGCCGGCGCCTTCCCGCAGCCCGCGGTCGCCGCCGCGGCGCCGACGGTCGCGGCGGAAGCGCGCTCACCGAGGTCGCCGCTCAGCACCGTGCCGACGGAGGCCACGACGAGCAGCGTCGCCGCCGCGACCGAACCCATGATCGACCTTCGCCTCGTCATCACACGACGCTCCCTGTTGTCGGGTTGGGATCCGCTGTCGCTCATGACGTCGCGCACGGCGTGCCGTTGAGGGTGAAGGAGGTCGGTTTGGCGGTGTTGCCGTTGTGGGTCGCCTGGAAGCCGATGCCGATCGAGGCGTTGGGCGCGATCACGGGGTTGTAGGCCACGTTGCGCGCGGTCACCTGCCCGGACGTGGGCGAGTAGGTGGCGCTCCAGCCGGAGGTGATGGTCTGCCCGCTCGGCAGGGTGAAGACCAACGACCACCCGTTGATCGCGGTGGAGCCGGTGTTGGTGATGGTGATGCTCTCCGTGAGGCCGGTGTTCCAGGCGTTGACCGTGCTGGTGACGCGGCAGTCGCCCGTGACCGGCGTGGTGGTCGTCGTGGTCGTGCTCGTGGTGGTCGTCGTGCTGGTGCTCGTGCTCGTGGTCGTGCTGGTCGGGCCGCCGGGGCGGTCCAGGCCGAAGAACGCGACGGCCTGGGCGGCCATGCCGCCTGCGGGCAGGCTGTGCCCGGCCCCCTGGATGCTGTACGCCTCGACCTGGGTGGTGCCGGAGGTGTCGTTGTAGCGGCGGCGGTTCCAGTTGGTCTGCGGGGTGTCGGTGGACGTCGGCGTCTGGCTCAGGCCGAACACGTTGGTCCACTGCTCGATGGACTCCTGGAGCAGCGAGTACGGCACGAGGGTGTCGTTGGTGCCGTGCCACAGCTGGACGCGCGGCCGGACGCCGGTGTAGCCGGGGTACGCCTGGCGCACCGCGTCGCCCCACTGCTGCGGGGTGCGGTTCGCTCCCCCGCCGCCCGTGCACTTGCTGCTGCCGGGCGGGAAGTCGGCGGCGTTGGCGAAGCAGTTGAAGGGCACACCCATGAACGCGGCGCCGGCCTTGAAGACGTCCGGGTACAGGGCGAGCATCTGGTTGGTCATCATGCCGCCGGACGACGAGCCGGTGGCGTAGACCCGGTTCGGGTCGCCGCCGTAGCGCTGCTGGACGTAGCTCACCATGGACACGATCGACACCGGGTCGCTGCCGCCGCCGCGGCGCTTGGCCGCGTCGGACCAGGTGTCGAAGCACTTGCCGAACCCGGCCTGCTGCTCGGCGCTCGGGTAGATGACGACGAACCCGTGCCGGTCGGCCAGCGAGGCGAACTCGCTGCCCGAGTAGAAGCCGGGGCCCGAGCCGCCGCAGCCGTGCATGGCGACGACGATCCCGGGGTTGGCCGGGCGGGAATCGGGCACGTAGACGTGCATCCGCATCCCGCCGGGGTTGGCGCCGAAGTTGGTGACCTCGGTCAACGACGCGGCGGACGCGGGGGTGGACGCGACGGAGACGAGACCGGCCACGACCAGTGACGTCGCCGCGGCGAGCAGGAGACTCGGTTTGACCTTCATGCGCTTGACTCCTTTGGTTCGCGCACGGCCGGAAAGGGGCTGACAGCGGGCCGGGTGCGACCCGCGGTGCGGCGGAGGGAGATCCACGCGTGGACGTGTCCGGCGGGTGACCAGCCGGTGCGACCGAGCGCACGGACTCGGCTGATCGGACGCCGTCCATCGTGTGACACTTAGAGTGCCGCCCGGACGATAAACTGTCAATCGACTGTCTCGACCGGTCGGCGTGGCCGTGCGGCGGGATCGCACCCGATTAGGGTCGGCGGCGACGACCTGTTCGAGCCACCGCCGGAGCCGCCGTGACCAACCCGTACGACATCGAGGAGATCTTCCCGGACGACGGGGTCCGGCTTCCCCGGCGGCAGTCCGGCAACTCACCGCAGGGCCTCACCGTGACCCTGCTGGCCGACTACACCCTGCGGACCGGCGCCTGGCTGCCGTCGGCCGCGATCGTGGCGCTGCTCGCCGAGGCGGGTGTCAGCCACGCCGGAGCCCGCACCACCATCAGCAGGCTCGCCCGTCGGGGTGTCCTCGAAGGCAGCAAGCAGGGCCGCAACAGCTCCTACCGGCTCACCGCGACCGCCGCGCTCGACCTGGCCGCCGGAGGCCGGTCCATCGTCGCCGCGGCCGCCGCCGCCGAGCCCTGGGACCACCGGTGGACGTTGATCGCCTTCTCGCTGCCGCAGGAGGAGGTGGCGCAACGGCGCGAGCTCCGCAGCCGGCTGCGCTGGTTCGGCTGCGCGCCCCTCTACGACGGCCTCTGGATCTCGCCGCACGACCTCACCGACAAGGCCAGGACGCAGCTGGCCGAGCTCGCCTCGATCACCATGACGGTCTTCCGCGCCCGCCACGTCGAACTCGGCGACACCACGGGCCGCAACCCGCTCGACGCCTGGGACACCACCGCCATCGCCCGCCACTACGACGCCTTCATCCGGCGCTGGCGTCCGCTGCTGCCCGACATCCGCGCCTCCCGGATCACCGGGATCGGAGCGGTCCGCGCCCGCACCGAGGTCATGGACACCTACCGCCGCCTGCCCATCCTCGATCCGCGCCTGCCCCTCGAACTGCTGCCGCCGGGCTGGTTGCGCGAACCCGCCCGGAACCTGTTCACCGCCGTCTACGACGGCCTCGCCGGACCCGCCCAGGGCCACGTGCGGGCCGTCGTGAGCCGGTTCACCACCGACCCGCCCACCGACGTGCAGGCCCACACCGTCGCGGACATGCTCGACGGCCTGCACGGCGCGTGGCAGCCCGTCGCCGAACCGGGCACGGCAGGCCGGTGATCACCGGAACCGCCACACCCCGTCGTCCCGGCCACGTCGCCGGCAACCGGGACGTCCGGGGAGCGGTCAGGGCCGTGCGGCGTCGAGAGGACCGTGGTCGAACCAGTCGAACCAGGCGGTGCCCTCGGTGACGTACATGCCGATCACCCGGCCCGTGAAGCCGGTGGCGACCTCCGTGGACAGGTACCTGCCGTCCAGCTCGGCCAGCGGCTCCGGATCCTCGCCGACGTGGAAGGCGATGTAGTCCGGCGCGGCGACGTGCAGGCCCGACGGCTCGTGCTCACCCTCCGGCCACCGGCGGGCCGAGCGCGTGGTGATCACGAGGGTCAGCGGGCCCGGCGGCACGGGTCGGGTGGCCACGCCCTGGCGCAGGGGTCCGATGCGGGCGATGACCGCGGCCTGCCCGTCGGCCACCTCCAGGTCGTAGTGGTGGCCCTCGTCCACGCGCACCGAGAGGCCGGCGCGACCGGCGGCGGGATCCAGGAGGACGGCGGTCCGGCTCTCGACGTGCTGCTGACGCCGGCCGATGAACGTGCAGCCCGGTCGGTCCAGCGTCGAGCCGGTGGCGTGCAGCGCGAGCCACCCCCGCCGCTCGGTCAGGGACCACGAGCCGTCCGGGCGCGACCGCGGCGAGATCCACCGGGGTTCGAGCCCGGGGGCGTCGAAGTCGTCCCGGCCCGGCGCCGCCTCCGGCGGTTGCGCGCCGGCCGGCGCCTGTTCCCTCAGGTTGACGGGGCCGACACGGGGCCAGCCGTCCTCCCACCGGACCGGGGTGAGGAAGGTTTCCCGGCCCAGGACGTGGAACTTGGGGCTGTACCCGACCGGGCGGGTGGCCAGCAGCACCATCCACCACTCGCCGCTCGGGGTGGTGACGAGGTCGGCGTGGCCCGTGCTCTGGACGGGTTGGCTCGTGCTGCGGTGCGACAGGATCGGGTTGAGCGGCGCCGCCTCCCACGGGCCGCGCGGTGAGCGGGCGCGTGCCATGGCCACGGTGTGGCCGCGCTCGGTGCCGCCCTCGGCGATCATCAGGTACCACCACTCCCCGACGCGGTACAGGTGGGGCGCTTCCGGCCACTGCAACCCGGTCCCGGCCCAGGCGGGGAACGGTCCCTCCAGCACCTTCCCCGCCGCAGGGTCGACGCGGGCGACCTGCACGCCGTTGAACGTGGGCCCGTGGGCGCCGGCGAAGGAGCACCAGCAGTTGCCGTCCGAGTCCCACGCCAGGTCGGGGTCGATGCCGGGCAGGTCGAGCCACACCGGGTCCGACCACGGGCCTTCGGGTCGCTCGGCGGTGACGACGAAGTTGCCGCCGTGCGAGACGTTCGTGGTGATCATCCAGAACCGGCCGTCGTGGTGCCGGATCGTGGGCGCGTAGATGCCGTCGGACGCCATCGCGTCGGCCGGCAGGGGTAGCTGCGACGGGCGGTCCAGGACGTTGCCGATCTGCCGCCAGTTCACCAGGTCGCGGCTGTGGAAGAGCGGCACGCCCGGGAAGTACTCGAAGCTCGAGCACACCAGGTAGTAGTCGTCGCCGACCCGGCACACGCTGGGGTCCGGGTGGAACCCGGGTATCACGGGGTTGTCGTAGAACGACGCCTCGGACTTCGGTGAGGTCATGGTTTTCCTTGTTGTGCTTGGGCTTCAGCGTTGTGCGAGGGCTTCAGCCCTTGAAGGCGCCTTCGAGGATGCCGGCGACCATGCGGCGTCCGACCACGATGAACAGCACGACCAACGGGATCGTGGCGAGGAAGGAGCCGGACATCGCCAGGCCGAGGTCGATGTTGCGGCTGTTCTGGAGCGCCTTGATGGCGATCTGGGCGGTGTAGCGCTCGGGTGACTTGAGCACGATGAACGGCCACAGGAAGTCGTTCCACGCGGTGACGAACCCGAACAGGCCGAGCACGAACGCGGCGGGGCGCACGATCGGGAACGCGATGCGCCAGAACACCTGCCCGGTGCTCGCGCCGTCGATGCGGGCCGCCTGCATCAGCTCGTCGCTGATCGTGGCCGAGATGTGCTGGCGCATCCAGAAGATGCCGAAGGCGCTGGCCAGTCCGGGCACGATCAGCGCCTGGAGGGTGTCGACCCAGCCGAGCTGCGACATGATCATGTACTGCGGGATGACCGAGAGCTGCGTGGGCACCGTCATGGTGAGCACGACGATCACGAACAGGGTGTTGCGACCGGGGAACTGCAGCTTCGCGAAGGCGAACCCGGCCAGCGAGCACAGCACCGCCTGACCGACGCCGATCGCGGTGGCCACCGCGAGGCTGTTGAACAGCGACTGCACGAACGGCACCGTGTCCAGGACCAGGCCCATGAGGTGGAAGAAGTTGCCGCCGGGCACGACCTCGGGCGGCATCTTCGTCGCGGTCGCGGTGTCGGTGGTGGCGACGATGAACATCCAGTACAGCGGGAACAGGCACACGACCGTGGCCGCGGACAACATGAAGTAGGTCCACCAGCGGACCCGGCCGGGGCGCCGGCGGCGCGTCGCGGTGCTCGTCATCGGTCCGCCTTGATCCGGGTGGACAGCACGTAGTTGACCGCGGCGATCACGACGACCATGACGAACAGGGCGACCCCGATCGCCGAGCCGTAGCCGAACTCGAACTGCCCGAAACCCTGTTCGTACAGGAACAACGTCAACGTCTGGCACTGGCGCACCGAGCCGCAGGTCAGGCCGGTGCCGGTCAACAGCGGCTCGGTGAAGATCTGCAAGCCGCCGATGGTGGACGTCACCACGGTGAAGATGATCACCGGTCGCAGCGAGGGGATGGTGATGTGCCGGAACCGCTGCCACGGCCCCGCGCCGTCGATGGCCGCGGCCTCGAACACCGCCCGCGGCACCGATTGCAGCGAAGCGAGGTAGAGCAGCGTGGTGTAGCCGAACCACCGCCAGGTCACCATCGTGGCGATGAGGACGTGGCTGCCCCAAGTGGACTGGGCGAAGTCGATCGGATCGATCCCGACCAACCCGATCAACCAGTTGAGCAGCCCGTAGTCGCGGTCGAACAGCTGCGCGAAGACGACCGCGGTGGCCGCCACCGAGGTGATGTAGGGCACCATCACCGACATCCGGAAGAACAGCGCCATGCGCAGCCGGGCGTGGTTGAGCACGTGGGCCAGCACCAGGGCCAACAACAACTGGGGGACGGTCGACAGCGCCCAGATGCTCACCGTGTTGC
This sequence comes from Actinosynnema sp. NPDC023794, assembly GCF_040639675.1. Taxonomy (NCBI): domain Bacteria; kingdom Bacillati; phylum Actinomycetota; class Actinomycetes; order Pseudonocardiales; family Pseudonocardiaceae; genus Actinosynnema; species Actinosynnema sp. NPDC023794. The sequence continues at coordinate 36,642 of NZ_JBFAFR010000047.1, forward strand.
CCGCGGCGTTCCAGAACCGCGGGTCGCCGAACATGCGGGTGAAGTTCTCCGTGCCGATGAACACCTGGTCGCCGATGGGGTTCCAGTCGAACAGCGCCACGTAGAAGGTGAAGAGGAGGGGGAACAGCCCGAACACCCCGAAGAGGACGAAGAACGGGGCGATGTAGGCGTAGGCCGACAGGCGCTCCGCGCGCCCCCTGCCTCTCGGGGAGGCAGGGGGCGGCAGTGCGGCCGACGGCGCCGGCGTGAGCGTGGCGGTCACGGTCGTCACTCGCCGATGGCGGTCTTGATGTTGCGCACCGCGTCGTCCCAGGCGGTGGCCGGGTCGCCGCCGCCCTGCTCGACGTTGGTGATGGCGTCGAGGAACTCCTGGCCGATCGCGGCGCTGTCGGGACCGATGTAGAACGGCTTGAGACCCAGCAGCGAGTCGGTGTAGATCTTGCCGGTCGGCGCGTCGGAGAAGAACGGGTCCTTCGCGTCGGTGAGCTTGGCGTCCTGGTAGACCGAGGGCGTGGAGGGCAGCGCGCCGACGCGGTTGAAGTGCTCCAGCTGGCCCGCGGGCGACTGCATCTCCTTGATGTAGTTCCAGGCGGCCTGGGGGTTCTTCGCCCCCTTGGGGATGGCCAGGTAGCTGCCGCCCCAGTTGCCGGAGCCGCCGGGGATCCTGGCGATGTCCCACTTGCCCTTGGTGTCGGGGGCGGTGGTGCGGATGCTGTTGAGCATCCACGACGGCGCGGACACCGCGGCGTACGCGCCCTGGCCCATGCCGGCGCTCCACGCGTCCTCGAACGAGGTCTGCCGGGCGGTGATCCCGGAGGTGGCCGCCTTGATGCCCAGCTCGAACGCCGCCTTCACCTGCGGGTTGGTGCTGTAGACCAGCTTGCGGTCCGCGCTGTAGTACTTCTCCGAGACCTGGTTGACCGCCTGGTAGAACACGCTGGTCGCCGCGTTGTCGGTGAACGCCTTGCCGGTGGCCTCCTTGTAGCGCTTACCGGTCTCGAGGAACGCGTCCCACGTCGGCCACAGCGCGCTCACGGCCTCCCGGTCGGTCGGCAGACCCGCGGCGGCGAACAAGTCGGTCCGGTAGGCCACGGCCATGCCGCCCACGTCGGTGGGGACCCCCAGGACCTCACCGTCCTTGGCGACGCTCTGCTTCCACACCCAGTCCAGGTAGTCGCCCTTGATGTCGTCGGCGCCCAACGTCCGCAGGTCCACGAAGTTCTGCGGCTGGTCCACGAACTGCGGCAGGTTGTCGCCCTGGATGAGCACCAGGTCCGGCACCTTCCCGCCGGCCAGCGCCGTGGTCAGCGACTGGGCGGTCTCGGTCGAGCTGCCCACCTCGGTCAGCTTGATGTCGATGTCCGGGTGCTTCGCCTTGTACGCGTCCACGGTCAACTTCTGGTTGATGGCGGAGAACGACCAGAACTCGAACGACTTGCCGTCCCCTCCCCCACCACCGCCCGTGCCGGGTGTGCAGGCGGTGAGGAGGGCCAGGGCCGCGGCGGCGCGGAGCAGGGGCAAGCGGAGTTTCACAGCGCTTCTCCAAGTTGTGCGAGAACAGGCGGCACCGCCACCGTGCGATGGGGCATCGCAGGTCGGCGATCGCGTGAATCGGGTCGAGTGCCTGCCGCACCGTGCTACCGAAACTTTCGGCCTCAACTCCGATTGTTAGCGCTCACGACAGTAAGCTGTGTCACAAGAGCCGTCAAGAACACCTGCGCCTGCCCGGGAACCCGGAAGGAAGACCTCCCACAGCGGACTCTTCGCGACACACTTTGTGAACGCGAACTATCTAAGAGTTCGGCGAGCCCCGGTGGTCGCGGGAACGGGTCCCTGCCGGCCGCCCGCGACCACCGCGCGCCGACTACGCGGCGAACTGCCACCAGTTGACGTTGAACAGGTAGCCGCTGCCGCCGGTGAACCGGAGGTAGAGGTCGCGGGTGCCGGTCACGCCGCTGACCGGGCACGAGACCGTGGTCCAGTTCTGCCAGCCGCCGCTGCCCGAGACGCCGCAGCGCCCCACCACCGCACCGCTCGGGCTGTCCAGCCGGACCTCGACGGTGCCGCCGGAGGTGCCGGACGCGACCCGCGCGCTGAACGTCCTCGCGCCCGAGCCGAACGCGGCACCCTTCACCTTGATGTAGTCGCCGTTCTCGATCCAGCCCACGTTCATCCCGCCCTCGGACGACGGCTCGGTCTCGATGCCCGAACCCCAGGCGATCGTCTCGGCCTCCTGGCGGACGAACGGGTTGAGCGTGCCCGCCTGCGGCGCCCCGCCCGTGGTCATGTTGATGGTCGGGATCGTGCCGTCGGCGTTGTAGGTGAACCGCTCCACCGCCACCGACCGGGTGAAACCGCCACCGCCCGGCAGCGCGCCGTTGTGGTAGAAGAAGTAGGAGCTGCCCTTGAAGTCGACGATCCCGGCGTGGTTGGTGAAGCTGCTGCCCTGGGTGGGCATGACCGTGCCGCGGTAGGTCCACGGTCCAGTCGGGCTGGGCGCGGTGGAGTAGGCGATGAACTCCGAGCAGCACTTCGCCGCGAACACGTTGTAGTACAGACCGTTGCGCTTGTAGACCCAGGGCCCTTCCTCGTAGAGGGTGGGACGGCTGGCGTCGCCGGCGCGCGAGCCGAAACCGGCCGTGGTGAGCGGGATCTGGGTGGGGCCGCCGGAGAACGACGTCATGTCGGCATTGAGCCTCACGTACCACAGGTTCGGGTTGCCCCAGTACAGGTACGCCTGGCCGTTGTCGTCGATGAACACCGACGGGTCGATCTCACCGTTCTCCACCAGTGGCCGCCCGATCGCGTCGCGGAACGGACCGGTCGGGCTGTCGGCAACGCCCACGCCGATCGCCATCCGACCGGTGGCGCGGTTGACCACGGGCACGTACCAGTAGAACTTGCCGTTGCGGGCGATCGCCTGCCCCGCCCACGCGTCCTTGCTCGCCCAGGAGAAGGTGCCCACGTTCATCGGTGAGCCGTGATCGGTCCAGTTCACCATGTCGTCGGAGGACCAGACCCGCCACTCCTTCATCGTGAACCAGGTCGAACCGTCCTCGTCGTGCCCCGTGTAGAGGTACACGCGTCCGTTGTGGACCAGCGGCGCCGGGTCGGCGGTGTAGACGTGCTGCACGATGGGGTTGTCCGCCTTGGCCATCGCGGGCGCCAGGGCCAGGGCGCACAGGACCGCGGCGAGCAACGCGCCCACCCGCCGCAGCAGCGCCGAGGAGAACGGTGTCGATTTCACAAGAACCTCCGGAAGGGCATCGGAATCCGTCGCGACGTTCGCCACCGTCGGGCTCGGGTCCACTTCTCGTGCTGACCGTTGCGACTCCACAGGACAGCGCACTCACGGCGGCGCGCGGCGCGGCGGGATCGCGCCGGGAACGGAGCGGCCTTGATTGTCTTGCCCATGTAACTACGTCCCGACGACATCGTCAAAGCTAAAACTGTGAGCGCTAACTTTAGCCACCGGGAGTTGCTCCGTTCAGCCCATTGCGCAACGCCGTTCCGGACGTTCGCCACAGCCGCCGCCATCTCGATTCGGGGCTACGTTCCGTCAAGCTAAAATGTTTGCGCTAACTTTAGCAAGGTCGGCCGAATTGGCAGTCGAACGACATTCGACCTGACCATGACGCCCAAGGGGCCCGATATCCGCGCACAACGAGCCCACCACCACCGTGACACCACGGTCTACCTGCACGAAATATTTTCGTAACGTCTTGACCGGGCGTGTGCCATCCTTCACAGTCGGAGAGGCACGACGCGCGCTCATCGCGACGACGACCGCACTTCAATGCCACCTCATTTGCGCGGGGCATGCTCAACCGCGTAGTTGTTAGCGCTAACAAAAGATCGGGCGGGCGTCGGCAAGTGCCCCTGCCACCGCGACGACATGACCCGCGGTGCGCTGATCCGTGAGGACACGTGATGAATCATTCGATACGAGCGGTCATTCGGCCCACGCCCGCGCGTCGGTCGAGAACAACGGCGTTGCTGCTCGTCGCGGGACTCGTCGCCACCATGATGACGGCGGCGTTCGACGGCCTGGCCCTGGCCGGCACGACGCTGGGCGCCTCGGCGGCGGAGAAGGGCCGGTACTTCGGCACCGCCGTCGCGGCGGGCAAGCTCGGCGACGGCGCGTACACGACCATCCTGAACCGCGAGTTCAACCAGGTCACCGCCGAGAACGAGATGAAGATGGACGCGACCGAGCCCAACCAGGGCCAGTTCACGTTCGCCAACGGCGACCGGATCGTCAACCACGCCATCAGCCGCGGCATGAAGGTGCGCGGCCACACCCTGGCCTGGCACTCCCAGCAGCCGGGCTGGATGCAGCGCATGGAGGGTTCGGCACTGCGCCAGGCCCTGCTCAACCACGTCACCCGCGTCGCGACCTACTACCGGGGCAAGATCCACTCCTGGGACGTGGTGAACGAGGCGTTCGCCGACGGCGGCAGCGGCGGGCGACGCGACTCGAACCTCCAGCGCACCGGCAACGACTGGATCGAGGCCTCGTTCCGCGCCGCGCGGGCCGCCGATCCCGGCGCGAAGCTCTGCTACAACGACTACAACACCGACGGCGTCAACGCCAAGAGCACCGGCATCTACAACATGGTGCGCGACTTCAAGGCCCGCGGCGTGCCGATCGACTGCGTCGGCTTCCAGTCCCACCTGACCAACTCGGCGCCGTCGGACTACCAGGCCAACCTCCAGCGCTTCGCCGACCTCGGTGTGGACGTGCAGATCACCGAGCTGGACATCTCCGGCTCCAACCAGGCCAACGCGTTCGGCGCCGTCACCCGCGCGTGCCTCGCCGTCGCCCGCTGCACCGGGATCACCGTCTGGGGCATCCGCGACAGCGACTCGTGGCGGACCGGCCAGAACCCGCTGCTGTTCGACGCCGCGGGCAACAAGAAGCCGGCCTACACCGCCGTGCTCAACGCCCTCAACGCGGGCTCCAACCCCCAGCCCGGGATCGTCGACCCGACCGCGTGGTACGTGCTGGTGAACCGCAACAGCGGCAAGGCGCTCGACGTCTACAACCTCGCCATCAACGACGGCGCCCGCATCACCCAATGGGCCCGCAACGACGGCAACCAGCAGCAGTGGCAGTTCGTCGACTCCGGCGGCGGCTACTACCGGGTGAAGTCACGCCTGTCCGGCAAGGTGCTCGACGTCCACAACTTCTCCACCGCCGACGGCGCCAACATCGTCCAGTGGGCCGACAGCAACGGCGCCAACCAACAGTTCCGCGCGGTCGACTCGAGCGGCTACATCCGGTTGGTCAACCGCAACAGCGGCAAGGCCGTGGAGGTCCAGGGCGCCGCCACCGCCGACGGGGCCAACGTCGTCCAGTACTCCGACTGGGGCGGCGCGAACCAGCAGTGGCAACTCGTCCGCGTCGGTTGATCCGGCACCACTCGTCGCGCACGGTGGGCGATCGCCCGCCGTGCGCGCGTCCGTCATCCCCCACCTCGAAGAAGAGGAGCACGCCCATGGCCGGGTCAGGCCAACCACCGTCCACCACCGTTTCGCGAGCCGGCAGGCGCCGGCGCATCGCCGGCCTCGCCGCCGCCGTCGCCACCGTGCTGATCGGCAGCCTGCTGACGGCGTTCGGCGCGACGACCGCGTCCGCGGCGACCGTGGACACCAACGCGTGGTACGTGCTGGTGAACCGCAACAGCGGCAAGGCGCTCGACGTCTACAACCTCGCCACGAACGACGGCGCCCGCATCACGCAGTGGACCCGCAATGACGGCAACCAGCAGCAGTGGCAGTTCGTCGACTCCGGCGGCGGCTACTACCGGGTGAAGTCACGCCTGTCCGGCAAGGTGCTCGACGTCCACAACTTCTCCACCGCGGACGGCGGCGCCATCGTGCAGTGGGCCGACAACAACAGCTCCAACCAGCAGTTCCGCCTGGCCGACTCCGACGGCGGCCACATCC
>NZ_JBFAFR010000048.1:0-42499 GCF_040639675.1 Actinosynnema sp. NPDC023794
CACCGGCACCGGCACCGGCACCGGCACCGGCACCAACAACCCCGACCGGACCAGAACCCGCCACCGCCGCCAAACCCGCCACAGTCCCCCGACGAAACACATCACGCGCCGAAAACACCACACCCAACCGACGAGCACGACCCACCAACTGAATCGACAAAATACTGTCCCCACCCAACGCGAAAAAATCATCCTCCACACCCACCGAACCCACACCCAACAACTCACCGAACAAACCAGCCAACACCCCCTCCACCCGAGAACGAGGAGCGACGGACGCGGTGGTGAACCGGGGTTCGGGCAGGGCGCGTCGGTCCAGCTTTCCGTTGTCCGTCAACGGCAACTCGTCCAACACCACGAACACCGCGGGCACCATGTGCTCCGGCAGTGCCGCGGCGACGCGTCGCCGGACGTCGTCGGTGCGGACGTCGTGACCCGGCTCGGGCACCAGGTAGGCGACGAGGTGATGGGCGCCAGTCGGGGTCCGGTTGGCCGTCACGGCCGCCTGCCGCACGTCCGGACCGCCCACCAGGGCGGCCTCGACCTCACCGGGCTCGATGCGGAACCCGCGGACCTTGAGCTGGTCGTCGGCGCGCCCCAGGTACTCCACTTGGCCGTCGGCCCGCCACCGGGCCAGATCGCCGGTGCGGTAGAGCCGTTCCCCCGGGCCACCCCACGGGTTCGCGACGAACCGCTCGGCGGTGAGGTCCGGGCGGTTGAGGTAGCCCCGGGCCAGTTGGACGCCCGCGACGTGCAACTCGCCGACGACACCTGGCGGCACCGGGTTGAGCGCGGTGTCCAGGACGTGCACGCGCGTGTTGAGCACCGGCCTGCCGATCGGCGGCGCCGTGCCGTCGTGGGTCAGCGGCCCGGTCACGGTCGCCGCGACGGTCGTCTCCGTCGGACCGTAGGCGTTGACCAGGTGCCTTCCCGTCGACCAGCGGGCGACCAGCTCGGCCGAGCACACCTCGGCGCCGGTCATCAGCCCGCGCAGCTCCGGCAGGTCGCGCACCGGCACGCTCGCGAGCACCGAGCACGGGATCATCACCTGGGTGATCCGCCGCTGCGCGAGCAGGTCGGCCAGTGCGTCGCCGGCGAGCGGGCCGGGCGGTGCGAGCACGACCGTGCCACCGGTGAGCAGCACCGGGCACCAGTCGAGCACCGCGACGTCGAAACCCGCGGAGAGGTGCTGGAGCATCCGCGTGCCGGGTCCGAGGTCGAACCGGCGCACCTGGTCGGCAACCATGTTGGCCAGCCCGGCGTGCGTGACCACGACGCCCTTCGGCCGTCCGGTCGAGCCGGACGTGTAGACCACGTAGACCGGGTGGGACGGCAGCAGGGGCGACCGCCGCTCGCCATCGGTCACGTCGTCGGCCCGGTGCGCCGCCAGCTCGGCCTCGACGGCCGCGTCACCGAGCACGATCATGCCGGGCGCCTCGGGCCTGGGCCGGTCGCCGACCACGACGGCCGGCCGTGCGTCGGCGAGCACGAGCGCGATCCGCTCGGCCGGGTAGTCCGGGTCCACCGGCACGTACGCGCCGCCCGCCTTGAGCACCGCGAGCAGCGCCACCACCAGGCCGGCCGAGCGGGGCAGCACGACGGCGACGAGCCGCTCCGGGCCGACGCCGTGCGCGATGAGCAGGCGCGCCAACCGGTTCGCGCGCCCGTTCAGGTCCTGGTAGGTCAGCGCGGTCCCGTCGTGTTCGAGCGCGACCGCGTCCGGGCAGCGGGCGGCACGCGCCTCGATCCCCTCGACCACGTGCCGCCACGGCACGTCGCCCGCCGAGTCGTTCCACCCGGTGAGCACCCGGTGGCGTTCGTCCTCCGACAGCACGTCGATGCGGTCGACCCGGCTCCCCGGCTCGGTCGCCATGGCGCGCAGCACGCGCAGCAGGCGGTGCACGAGCAGCTCGACCGTGCCGCGGTCGAACAGGTCCGTGCTGTAGCCGAGCACGCCGCTCACCCCGGTCCGGTGCTCGTCCACGGTGAGCCACAGGTCGAACTTGGTGACCTGCGCGGCCACCTCGACCGGTCGGACCCGCAGCCCCGGCGGCCCGACGTGCCGCCCGGCCGCGGTCTCGAAGCCGAGCATGACCTGGAACAGCGGGTTCACCCCGACCCGGCGAACCGGGTTGACCGCCTCCACGACCCGCTCGAACGGCACGTCCTGGTGCGCGAACCCGTCGACGGCCACCTCCCGGACCCGGCGCAGCAGCTCGGCCGCGGTCGGGTCGCCGCCGGTGTCCACCCGCAGCACCAGCGTGTTGACGAAGAACCCGACCAGGTCGCGCAGGGACTCGTCGTCCCGGCCGCCGACGGCGACGCCGAGCGGGACGTCCCGGCCCGCGCCCATCCGGGACAGCAGCACCGCCATCGCCGCCTGGAGCACCATGAACACCGTGGCGTTGCCGGCCCGCGCGAACCGGACCAGCTCCGCGTGCAGCCCGGGGTCGATCTCCACCGGGACGACCGCGCCGCCGAGCGTCGGCTCCGCCGGGCGCGGCCGGTCGACGGGCAGCCGGATCTCCTCCGGCAGCCCGGCCAACTGCCCGGTCCAGTACTCCAGCTGCCGGGCCAGCGGGCTCGCCTCGTCGTCCTCCTGCCCGAGCAGGTCCCGTTGCCACCGCGTGTAGTCCGCGTACCGCACCGGCAGGGCGGGCCACCGCGGCGTGGCGCCGGCGAGCCGGGCCCGGTAGGCCTCGAAGAGGTCGCGCGTCAACGGTCCCGTCGACGCGCCGTCGACCACGATGTGGTGCATCACCAGCAGCAACACGTGGTCGGTGGGCGACAACGCGAACAGGTGCGCGCGCAACGGCGGCCGGGCGGCGAGGTCGAAGCCCTCGGCGGTGGCCGCGGCGAGCGCCGCGGGCAGGTCGGCCTCGGCGAGCGCCGTCACCGACAGATCCGGAGCGACGGGGTCGAGCACGTGCTGGTGAGGGCTGCCGTCCACGTCCGGGAAGGTCGTGCGCAACACCTCGTGGCGCTCGACCACGTCGGCCAACGCCGACGCCAGCGCGGAAGCGTCCAGTTCGCCGGACAGCCTCAGGGCCAGCGGCAGGTGGTAGGCGGCAGTCGAGCCGGCCATCCGGCCCAACGCCCACAGCCGCTGTTGCGCGAACGACAGCGGCACGTGCTCCGGCCGCGGCCCGGCGGCGAGCACCGGCCTCGGTCGGTCGCCGCCGAGCGCGGCCTCGGCCACCCGGTCGGCGAGCGCGGTGGGCGTCGGGTGCTCGAACAGCGCGCGGATGGGCAGGTCCACCGCGAGGAGGCGGCGGATGCCCGCGATCAGCCGGGTGGCCAGCAGCGAGTGCCCACCGAGGCCGAAGAACGAGTCGTGCGGCCCCACGTCCTCGATCCCGAGGACTTCGGCGAACAAGCCGCACAGGATGCGTTCGCGCTCGGTGCCCGGTCGTTCGCCCGGTCGTGCCTCGACCGGCGCGGGCAGGGCGGCGCGGTCCAGCTTGCCGTTCGGGGTCAGCGGGAGCTCGTCCAGCACGACGTACCCGGTCGGGACCATGTAGTCCGGCAGCAGCCGGGCGGCGTGGTCGCGGACGCGGGCGACGTCCACCGGCCCGGCGCCGACCAGGTAGGCGACGAGCCGCCGGTCGCCCGGCACGTCCTCCCGCACCACCACGGCCACGCCGGCGATCGCGGCCGACTCGGCGAGCACCGCCTCGACCTCGCCGAGCTCGATCCGGAACCCGCGGACCTTGACCTGGTCGTCGGCGCGCGACACGAACTCCAGCTCACCGGCGGTGGTCCGGCGGACCAGGTCACCGGTCCGGTACAGGCGGCTGCCGGGCGGGCCGGACGGGTCGGCGACGAACCGCGCCGCGGTGACGTCGGGTCGGTCGAGGTAGCCGCGGGCGAGCTGCGCGCCACCGACGTACAGCTCACCGGTCACGCCGGGCGGTGTCGGCCGCAGCATGGCGTCGAGCACCTGGAACCGGGTGTTCCAGACGGGGTCGCCGATCGGCAGCACCCCGGTCGGGATCGGTTGTCCGGGCTCGATCCGCCAGACGCTGCACCCGACCGTGGTCTCGGTCGGCCCGTACTCGTTGAGCACGGTCACCCCGGGGTGCGCGTCCCGCCACCGTTGCAGCACGGCGCCCGGCAGCGGCTCGCCGCCCAGCACCAGCTCGTGGGTCGGCGAGCGGTCCGGCGGCAGGGAGGTCAGCACCGGCACGTGGCTGGGCGTCGCCTTGACGAACGCGGGCCGCTCGCCCGGGTCGGGAAGGCCCGCGACCCGCACGGAACCGCCGGACAGCAGCGGGGTGACCAGGGCGGTCATCGTCAGGTCGAAGACCACCGGCGAGTGCAGCAGCGCGGTCCGCGCGGTGGCCGGGTAGGCGGACCGGCACCACCACGCGTAGTTGACCAGGGCCGCGTGGTCGATCACGACGCCCTTCGGGCGGCCGGTCGAGCCGGACGTGTAGATCACGTACGCGGCGTTGGCCGGTCGGGCCGGCACCGGCACGCCGGTCGGACCGGTCAGGTCGGCGAGGTCGGTGATCACCACGGCCGGGTCGGTGTCGGCGACGAGGCGGGCGATCCGCTCCTGCGGGTGGTCGGGGTCCAGCGGCACGTACACGCCACCGGCCAGCCACACCGCCCACACCGCGACCACGAGGTCGACCGACCGGGGCAGGCACACCGCCACCGCCCGCTCCGGCGTCACCCCGCGGCCCGCCAGCACGCGTGCGAGCCGGTCGGCCCGGCGGTCCAGCTCGGCGTAGGTCAGCACGTCGTCGCCGCGCACCACCGCCACCGCGTCCGGCGTGCGGGCGACCTGCCGCCGGAACAGCTCGGCGACCGTGGCGGACGGGACGTCGTGCGTGGTGTCGCCGCCGATGACGTGCCCGCGCTCGTCGTCCTCCAGCACGTCGACGCGACCGATCCGGCCGTCGGGGTCGGCCGCCATCGCGGTCAGCACCCGCAGCCACCGACGCCCGAGCCGGGCGGCCGTGCCGGCGTCGAACAGGTCGGTGCTGTACTCCACGAAGCCGTCCACGCCCAGCGGCGCCCCGTCCGGCGCGTACCGCTCGGTCAGCGAGAACAGCAGGTCGAACTTCGTCGCGTCGGCCTCGACCGGCAGCACGCGACTGTCCACACCCGACAGCTCCGGCACGGCCTCGACGTGGTTCTGGAACGCGAGCATCACCTGGAACAGCGGGTTGCGGGCCAGTGAGCGGTCCGGGTTGAGCACCTCGACCAGCCGCTCGAACGGGACGTCCTGGTTGGCGAAGGCGGCCAGGCCGCGGTCGCGCACCCGGTCGAGCAGCTCGGCCACCGTCGGGTCGCCCGAGGTGTCGGTGCGCAGCACCAGGGTGTTGACGAAGAAGCCGATCAGCTCGTCCAGCCCGTCGTCGGCGCGGCCGGCGGACGCGCCGCCCAACGGGATGTCGGTGCCCGCGCCGAGCCTGGTCAGCAGGATCGCCAAACCCGCCTGCGCCACCATGAACAGGCTGGCCCCGCGCTGCCGGGCGAGCGCGACGAGGTCGCGGTGCAGGTCCGCGGGGAGCTGGAAGTGCTCCCGCGCGCCGCGGTAGCCGGGTGTCGCGGTCGACGGCCGGTCGACGGGCAGGTCGATCCGCGCCGGCAGCCCGGCGAGCTCCTCGGTCCAGTGGGCGAGCTGCCGGGCGATGGGGCTGTCCGGGTCGTCCTCGGCGCCCAGCACCTCCTGCTGCCACAGGGCGTAGTCGGCGTACTGCACCTCCAACGGCGGCCAAGTGGGCGCGCCGCCGTGCCGCCGGGCGTCGTAGGCGGTGGACAGGTCGCGGCTGAGCGGCGCCGTGGACCAGCCGTCGCCCGCGATGTGGTGCATCACCAGCAACAGCACGTGCTCGTCCGGGCCGAGCTCGAACAGCCGAGCGCGGAACGGCAGGTCGACGGTCAGGTCGAAGCCGGTGGACGCCTCCGCGGCGAGCCGCGTGTCGAGCCGGGCCGGCGGCAGCGCCACCACGGGCAGGTCGACCGGCGCCGGGGCGTGGACGAGCTGGACGGGTGTGCCGTCGACCTCCGGGTAGGTCGTGCGCAGCACCTCGTGCCGCGCCGTCACGTCGGCCAGCGCCGCGCGCAGCGCCGGCACGTCGAGCGGCCCGGACAGCCGCACGGCCAGCGGCACGTTGTAGGCCAGGCTGGCGTGCTCCAGCCGGTTGAGGAACCACAGCCGCCGCTGGGCGTAGGACAGGGGTGGTCGCGGTGGCCGCGGCATGGCCCGCACCGCGGGGCGCGCCTGCCCCGCACCGGCCAGCCGGGCCGCGAGACCGGCCACCGTCGGCGTCTCGAACACCGCTCGCATCGGCAGCTCGACGCCGAACACCGAGCGGACCCGGCTGATCAGCCGCACGGCCATCAGCGAGTGCCCGCCCAGCCGGAGGAACGAGTCGGCGACCCCGACCGACGACACCCCCAGCACCTCGCCGAACAGGCCGCACAGGATCTCCTCGGTCGGCGTGCGCGGCGCGCCGCCCTCGGACCAGGCCGCCGGGTCCGGCGCGGGCAGCGCGTCCCGGTCGACCTTGCCGTTGCGGGTCACCGGGAACTCGTCCACGACCACGATCGCGCCCGGGACCATGTACTCCGGCAGCACGTTCACCAGGTGCTCCCGGATCGAGGCGACGACCTCGCCCGCCCGCCGCGAGAACGACGGTTCGCTGGTGTGCGCGGCGAGCCGCCGGTCCGGCACGCCCGCGGGCAGGTGCGTGTCCACCGGCCGCTCGTCGCCCGGCGGGTGGAAGACCGCGTCGAACTCGGCGGCGCCGCGCCACGTGGTGGCGACCCGGTAGCCCAGCCGCTCGCCGAGCACGTGCACGTCCTCGGGATCGACGCCGCCGCACACGTCGAGCAGGTCGCGGCGCAGCTCCCGCGCGGCGGCCACCTCACCCGCCAACCTGGCGTTGGGCAGACCGGTGACGCGCAGGCCGCCCGGCGCGCCCGCCGACAGCCGCCGGGCCACCTCGTCCAGGTCACCGCCCCACGGCACGGTCGGCACGGACGCCAGCGACCGCAGCCGGTCGGCGGGCCCCTTGTGCAGCACGACGTCGTACCGGTGGCGGGTCAGCTCGTTGTGGTGCGCGCCGCGCTTGAGCCGCACGTCGACACCGGCGATGTCGGGCACGTGGTCGCGCAGCGCGCTGAAGAACTCCGGCGCGACCAGCAGCTCCTTGTCCAGCAGCACGGCGCGTTCGATCGACCGGCGCAGCGCCGCCTCGTCGCCGTCGAGCCGGCCGAGCCGCACGGCGGTGTGGAACACCCGGCGCAGGGCCAGGTTGCGGAGGTCGCCGATGACCATCGCACCACCCGGCACGAGCAGCCCCATGGCCCGCCGCACCACCTCGGCGAGGTGGTCGACGTGCGGGAAGTACTGGGCGACCGAGTTGAGCACCACGGTGTCGAACAGCCCGCGCGGCAGCCCGTCGACCACTTCCGCGGCCTGGACGCGCAGCTCGACGTTCGTGTCGTCGGGCAGCGCGGCCCGCAGCCGTGCGACGGCCGCCGCGGAGAAGTCCGTCGCCCAGTAGGTCTCGCACCGGGGCGCGAGCTCGGCGAGCAGCAGTCCGCTGCCCACGCCGATCTCCAGCACGTGGCGCGGCCCCAGCTCGGCGATCCGGTCCACGGTGGCCCGCCGCCACTCCCGCATCTGCTCGACCGGCAGCGGCTCGCCGTCGTAGCTGCTGTGCCAGCCGGTGAAGTCCTCGCCGAGCGGCGCGGGAGCGGCCTGGCGGTAGTGCGCGTCGTAGATGCCGCGCCACTCGTCCACCTGGGCCTCGGCGGTGGACTCGTCGCGGTCGGAGTCGTCCACGACGACGTACGCGACGAGCTGTGCGTCCGGCGCGTTGCGGGCCACGACCGCGGCGCCGGCGACCACCGGGTGGTCGACCAGCGCGGCCTCGACCTCGCCCGGCTCGATCCGGTGGCCGCGGACCTTGAGCTGGTCGTCGGTGCGGCCGAGGAACTCCAGCTCGCCGTCGGGACGCCACCGGCCCAGGTCGCCGGAGCGGTACATGCGGGCGCCCGGCTCACCGAAGGGGCTGGCCACGAACCGCTGCGCGGTCAGCGCCGGGCTGTGCAGGTAACCGCGGCCGAGCTGGGCCCCGGTCACGTACAGCTCGCCGGGCGTGCCCTCCTCGACCGGGCGCAGCGAGGCGTCCAGGGCCTGCACGGCGCTGTCGGGGAACGGCGTGCCGACCGGCAGCGGGGGCCGCGGGTCGACCAGCGGTGCGCTGGCGGTGACCGCGATGGCGGTCTCGGTCTGGCCGTAGACGTTGACGAACTCCCGGCCCGCGGACCAGCGTGCGGCCACCTCCACCGGGCAGCGGTCGCCGCCGATCACCACGGTGCGCAGCGCGGGCAGGTCCACCACGGGCACGCTGCCGAGCGCGGCGGGCGGCAGCTGCGCGTGCGTGATGCCGTTGTCCGCGAGCAGGGTGACCAGCTCGGACCCGAGCGGGTAGCCGGACGCGGCGGGCAGGACGAGCGTGGCGCCGGACAGCAGCGCCATCGCCTGGTCGGCGATGGCCGCGTCGAAGCCGGGTGAGACGTACTGCACGACCCGGCAACCCGGACCGAGCCGCAGCCGTTCGACGTGCGCGGTGGCCGACCGCAGCAGCGCGGCGTGCTCGACCACGACGCCCTTCGGCCGACCGGTCGAGCCGGAGGTGTAGACGAGGTAGGCGGCGTTGTGCCGCAACGGCCCGGCCGGATCGGCCTCGCCCGTCGCCGACGGGTCCAGCACGGGTGTCCCGGCGAACCGCTCCGGCTGGTCGGTCACCACCAGCGCGGGCCGGGCGTCGCGGACCAGCAGCGCGAGCCGGTCGGCCGGCACGGCGGGGTCCACCGGCGCGTACACGCCGCCCGCCCGCCACACCGCCAGCAGCGTCACGACCAGGTCGACGGAGCGCGGCAGGCACACCAGCACCACGCGCTCGGGACCGACGCCGTGCGCGGCGAGCGCGCCGGCCAGCCGGGCCGAGCGGCGGTCCAGCTCGCGGTACCCGACCTCCACCGGGCCGTGCGCCACCGCGACGTCGTCACCGGATCGCAGGACCTGCCGCTCGAACAGGTCGACCACCGTGGCCTCACCCACGTGCGCCACCCAGGTCGGTCCCGACGGCCTCCAGCACCTGGCCGTTGCCCGGCCGCAGCGCCCGCGACCTGCGGTGGTCGAGGTGCACGAAAACCCGTTGCAGCCAACGGTCACGGCCGTCGTAGCGCGGCGTGAACGGCGTGCGCCCGTGCAGCGCGAGGCGGTTGTCCACGATCGCGAGGTCGCCGGGTGCCAGCACCACGGTCTCGCACACCTCCGCCAGCGCCGCGCCGAGCCGTGCCATGGCCCGCTCCGCCGCCTCGTCCAGCGGGCGGGTGCTGAGGAAGTCCACCCGGATGTCGGGGTCGTCGTGGGCGCCGCCGAGGACGGGGTGCGGCACGGGAGCGTGTCGCACACCTCCGAACGACCCCGGCGGCTCGGTGACGAACCTCGGTGCGGCCAGCACCGACCGGTCCGGCGTGGACAGCAGCGGCAGCGCCCGGCGGACGGACGCGATCTTCAGGCCCGCCACGTCGTCGTGGTCGTTGCGCAGGCACAGCAGCGCCACGTGGTCCGGTCGGTGGTCGTGGAACGCGTTCTCCACGTGCATCGTGAGCGCGACCGAGCCCGCGTTGCCCTGGAACTCCTCCCGGCCCGGCACCGGGACGACGTCCTGGACCAGCGCGCCGCCCTTCTCCTGCCGGAACGCGACCGCCTCGCCGAGCTGGAGCGCGATCAGCACCAAGGCCGCGGCGGGCACCGTCACATCGCGCTGCGCGGACTCGGCCACTCGCGGCGTGTCCGGCAGTTCGTCCGGTCGCACGGGCAGGTTCCCCAGCAACAGCATGCCGTCCGGTCCCGCGTCGTGCCGGAACCGGCGCAGCCGCCCGCTCAACCGCTCCGGCAGCCGGCACGACAGGTCGCGGGCCAGGTCGACGAAGCGCGGGTCGTCGAGCAACCGGGACGGGCCCGCGCCGACCAGCTCCGCGATGGCGTCGAGCTCGGCCCGCTCGGCCAGGTCGAGCACGAACGACGAAGAATCCTCTGCCATGACAACCCCAGTTCTCACTGTCGTGCGGTCTCCCGTGCGAGCACCCGGCTCACTGGTCGGGCCAGGTGGCGTAGCGGCGCAGGCCGTACAGCAACGGCGGTTCCGCCGCGGTGGTCGACACCCGCCGCACCTCGCCGAACACCACGGCGTGGTCACCCGCGTGGAGCAGGCGCCGCACCTCGCAGTCGGCGATGGCGTGCGCGTGCTCGGCCAGGTGCGGCCCGCCCGCGTCCGGTCCCACCTGCCACGGGACCCGCTCGAACCGGCCCGGCGCGCCGGACGCGAACAGCTCGGCCACGTGCCGCGCACCGCCGTGCAGCAGGTTCACCGCGAACGCGGCGCCGTCCTCCACCGCGGCCAGCGTCGGGCTGCCGGCACGCAGGCACACCAGCAGCGTCGGCGGCGCGACGGCGACCGAGCACAGCGACGAGCACGTCATGCCCCGCGGCTGCCGTCCCGGACCCAGCGCGGTGACCACCGCGACCCCGGTCGGGAACGCGCTCATCAACGACCGGAAACCCCGCTCGTCGACGGGTTCCGCCGCGGCACGGGTCACCGCGGCCCGCCCGGCGCCGGTTCCGGCCGCAAGCCCTGCAGCTCGGCGAAGTACCCGTACTGCGAGGGGAGCCGGTCGACCAGGTACCGCGCCTGGTCGCGCACTCGGGCGAACTCCTTGGCCGCGGCGGTCTCGTCGAACAGGCCGAGCGCGGGCGCGGACCGGGTCGGCAGGCCGCCGAGCCCGAGCAGCATGCAGATGTAGGAGTACGGCTCGAACCCGTGGTAGTGCGGGAAGATCGTCTCGGTGTCGGGCAGCCTGGTCCGCCACTGCTCCAGCCGCTCCGCCAACCCGTCCGGGAGCGCCCGGGTCTTGGCGTCGCGCCAGTACCGGTTGTCCGTGCGGGCGGCGGCGTGGTAGTGGAGCACCAGGAACTCGCGGACGCCGTCCATGCACCGGCCGACGACCCGGTTGTACGAGGCCCGCTGCCCCTCGTCCCAGCCCTCCGCCGGGAAGTGCTTGACCAGCTGCTCGATCGCGTGCTGGATGAAGAAGATCCCGGTGGACTCCAAGGGCTCCACGAACCCGCTGGACAGACCGATCGCGACGCAGTTCGCGACCCACGACTCGGCGCTGCGGCCGATCCGCATCCGGATGTGGTTGGCCTCCAGGTCCTCGGCCGCCGGTCCGACGAACCCGCGCAGCGCCGCCTCGGCCTCCTCGGGTTCGCAGTAGTCCGACGCGTACACGTACCCGGTGCCGATCCGGCCGAACAGGGGGATGGTCCAGATCCAGCCGGCGTCCATCGCCGTCGCCGTGGTGCACGGCCGGAGGCCGCGTTCCTCCATGTCCACCGGGACGCGCAACGCGACCGCGCGGTCGTTGGGCAGGGTGTCCTGGTAGGACTGGAACGGCACGCCCAGGGCCTGGTTGAGCAGCAGCCCCCGGAAACCGGTGCAGTCGATGAACAGGTCACCCTCGATCGGGCCGTGTTCCTTGGTGAGGACGTGGCTGATCCAGCCGCGTTCGTCCAGGGTGATGTCGACCACGTCGTCCACCACGTGCCGCACGCCGCGCGCGGTGGCGTAGCGGGTCAGGTAGTCGGCGAGCAGCGAGGCGTCGAAGTGGTAGGCGTACGGGAACTGGGTGTTCTGCTCGGCCAGCGTGGTGCGGTAGGTCCGCCCGTCCCCGCGTTCGGCGAACTCCTGCTCGAACAACGTCCCGTCGAGGTAGCGGGGCGAGCTCTTGGCCTCGCACAGGGAGGCGATCAGGAAGCAGTCCTCGTCGAACCGCTCGGACGGCTGCTGCCGCAACCACCAGTCGGTGAGCGGGAAGCCGTCGACCACCCGGATGCGCTCGAACGGGTGGTAGAAGTGGTGTCCCGGCTCGCGCCAGTTCTCGAACCGGATGCCCAGCTTGTAGGTGGCGTGGCAGGCGGGCATCCACTCCCGCTCGTCCAGGCCGAGGAACTCGAAGAAGTGCCGGACCGTGCTGAAGGTCGCCTCGCCGACGCCGATCGTGCCGACCCGGGCGGACTCCACGAGCGTCACCGAGACCCGGTCGCCGAAGGCAGCGCGCAGGTACGAGGCGGTCATCCACCCCGACGTGCCGCCACCGACGATCACTACGTTGTTGAGCACTTTCCTACCTCCCCCGGGCACGACGGCCCTCGTGCAGCGGATGTGTCACGCCGTGGTCAGCGCGTAGAGCCAGGTGGACGGCGAGCCGAACGGCACGCGGCGCTCGACGCGCAGGTCGGCGTCGGCGAAGGCGCGCTCGTAGGTGTCCCGGCCGAGGATCGGGGTGTCCATGAAGGCGTGCACCAGCTCGAACTCCAGCGAGAAGGCGGGCAACGGGCCCCGGTGCCGGTCCCAGTCCTGGCCGACGGTGTCGGCGATCAGGAAGCGGCGCGCGTCGGGGAACGCCTCGCGCAGCGACACCATGACGCCCGCCGGGTCGCCGGTGGCGGCGAAGAGGTCGTGCATCATCAGGAAGCTGGTCACCAGGTCGACGCCGGGGAACACCCGGCCGTCGGCCTGCCGGAGCACGTCGTCGTGCACGATCTCGACCCGGTCGGCGAGCCCGGCGGCACGCACACGCCCGGTCGCGGCGGCGCACGCGTCGGCGCTGATGTCGATGCCGACGCCCCGTCGGCCTGGGTCCGCGCCGCACAGCCGCACCAGCCGCGAGCCGTCACCGCAGCCGATGTCCGCCACGGAGGCGAACTCCAGCCCGGCGAGGACTTCCTCCTCCACCGGCCGCATCAGCGTCCGGCCCGCCATGCCGGAGCCCGCGGCCACGCGGTCCTCGTCGCGGCGGACCTCCCGCCCGAACGCGACCTTCCCGGTGGCCAGGCCGGCCAGTTCGAGCAGCATCGAGCCGTACCCGCCGACACCCCAGACGATGAACCCGAGGTGCCGCACCAGGTCGCGGCCCGCCGCGGTCAGCGTGGCGGTCTCGCCGACCAGCTCGACGTACCCGAGCAGGGCGGCCGTGCGCAGCAGCGGGCGGAGCCTGGTGGGGCTCGTGGCGCCGCGGTCGGCCAGCGCGGCGACCGACCGGCTGCCGGCGGCCAGCTCCTCCCACACGCCCAGCTCGCTGAGCGCGAACGCGACCTGCGTGCCGACGTAGCCGTTGAACAGGTCGGGCAGCGTCGGCGCGTCGAGGGTCGGCACGGTCACGTCCGGCGGTGCGCCCAGCCCGACCGTCAGCGCGTGGGGCCGCGGCAGCACGTCGCGCAGGGCCGCGCAGAACGCGTCCACCTGCGCCGGCGTGCCCACGGTGACCCGCAGGTGACCGGGCAGGCCGAACACGGCCAGGTCCCGGACCAGCACGCCGTGCTCGGCGGCGAGGCGGTCCGCGATGTGCGTGCTGTCGCCGCCGGTGCGGACCAGCACGAAGTTCGTCGCGGACGCGACGTGCCCGACGCCCAGCTCGGTCAAGCCGGCGCAGAGCCGGGCACGGGCCTCGGCGGTCCGCCGGCGGACCTCGTCCACGAAGCCGCGGTGGCCCAGGGCGGCGACGACCGCCGCCTGTGCCGGCCGGTTCACGCTGAACGGCACCGCGCGGCGCGTGTGTCGCAGCCGGCCGATCAGGTCCGGCGGGCCGAGGACGCACCCGAGCCGCAGCCCCGCCAGGCCCCACGCCTTGGAGAACGTGCGCAGGACCAGCAGCCGCCTGCCCGCCGCGACCGCGGCCACAGCGTGCTCGTAGGCCGGTCCGGCGAACTCCATGTACGCCTCGTCGAACACCGCGACCACCCCGGCCGCCTCGGCGGTGGCGATGATCCGCTCCACGTCGGCGGGGTCGAGCACGGTGCCGGTCGGGTTGTGGGGGTTGCACACGTAGGCGAGCACCGGGACGTCCGCGAGCGCGTCGAGGAGCGCGGGCACGTCGAGGCGCAGGTCGCGCAGCGGCACGGTCCGCGGTGTCGCGTCGGCCACCCGGCAGGCGCTGACGTAGCCCGGGAAGGTCGTCTCGGTGACCAGCACCGCGTCGCCGGGGCGGGTCAGCGCCAGGGTGGTCAGCAGCAGCAGCTCGTCGGCGCCGTTGCCGACCTCGACCATGTCGACGCCGACGCCGAAGTGCTCGGCCACCGACTGGCGCACGTCGAGCGCCTCGTTGTCGGGGTAGGTCCCGGACCGGCCGTCGACCTCGACGGCTGCCGCCTTCAGCGCCTCCGGCGGTGGCCCGTACGGGCTTTCGTTGCAGTGCAGGCGCAGCGCGCCGTCGTCGTCCATCACCCGTCGCCCCCGGTTCCCTCGACCAAGACCAGCTGCATGTCGGAGCCCTCCCGCAGCGGCACGATCGCCCGGTACTCGGGCGAGGCGTACCAGCGGCGGGCGTGCTCGGCGGACGGGAACTCCATGACCGACAGGTGCGTCGGCCACCAGTCCCCCTCCAGCACGTCGAACCGGCCGCCGCGGATGGCGAACCGGCCGCCGTGCAGGTGGAGCGTGCGCAGCACCTCGGCCCGGTAGCGGGCCATCGACTCGGGGTCCGCGACGCTCGTGACGTTCCCGATCAGGAAGGTCGGCACGCTCACTCCCCCGTCCGAGGGCCGAAGGCGACCCTGGTGCCGAGGCCGCGCGCGGTGGCCGCGGCGGCCACGTGGAAGCCCGAGGCGATGTCCTGGGCGGCGAGGCCGAGCGACTTGTAGAGCGTGATCTCCGCGGGGTCGCGGCGGCCGGGGTGCCGGCCCAGCAGCACCTCGCCCAGCTCGGCGAGCACGTGGTCGGCCCCGATCAGGCCTTCGGTGGAGGGGATCAGGAGGTCGTCCGCCTCGACGGCGGCCGATTGGCGGCTGTCGACGAAGACCGAGCACCGCGCCACGGCGTCCGACTCCAGCTCGCGGTGGCCCCGGACGGACGCGCCGATCGCGTTGACGTGCGCGCCGGGGGCGAGGTCCGCCGCGCGGACCACCGGCTCCCGGCACGGCAGCGTGGTGCAGACCAGGTCGGCGCCGGTCAGGGCGTCCGCGACCGTGGTCGCCACCTCGACCGGCACGTCCACTGTGGACGCGGCCAGCTCGCGGAACTCCTCGGCGTGCCGCGCGGTGCGACTCCACACCCGGACCCGCCGCAGGTCACGCACGAGGGCCATCGCCTCCAGGTGGCTGCGTGCCTGAACGCCGGAGCCGAGGATCGCGAGGTCGCCGGCGTCCGGGGCGGCCAGGGCGCCGGTGGCGACCGCCGACACGGCGGCGGTGCGGATCGCCGTGACCGCCGCGCCGTCGAGCAGCGCGGCCGGGTAACCGGTGTCCGGGTCGAACACCACGACCACGCCGACCACGGAGGGCAACCCCTTGGCCGGGTTGCCCGGCTTGAGGGCGACGGCCTTCAACCCGAATCCCGCGTCGGTGTCGCCGGCCACGTGGCAGGGCATCGACGCGAACACTTCACCGCCCGGCGGGGGCACGACGACGGTCCGCAGGGGCTGCGTCACGGCCCCACCGCTGTACCGCCGCATCACCTCAGCCATCAGCGGGATGGCGAGGTCCATCGGGTACGCCTCGCGGACCGCGGCGCTGTCGAGCACCAGCACGTTGCCTCCTCTCACGGTCGGGGGTGGACGGACGGCCCGCGCTCGGGGGCGGACTTCCCGGTGGCAGGCCCGGCGGGCCGCTCGGCCACGAACACCGACCAGAGCATCCGGATCGGTCTGGTCCGCGAGATGAACCGCAGTCCGTGGAGCCGCGCGGCGGTCTCGGTGGTCAGGGCCAGGTCGGTGGCGCCGTCCACGGCGGCGCGTGCGGCCAGGCTGGTCGAGGACATGACCTTTATCTCGCCCGCCGTGTACCGGTCCGGCAGCAGTTGCATGATCAGGGGCACCGGGGAGGGGTGGCTCGCGATGACCGGGCGTGCGGGCACCTCGCGGCCGTCGTCCGGCACCGCCAGCCCGTACTCCGGTGTGTCCATAACGAACACCTCCGCCAGCGCGATGCGGGTGTCCATGTAGAACTCGTTGACCGACTTGTACGCGTTCGCGACGACGAAGTGGCTGACCTCACCGGACCGCAACGCGCCCGCCGCCTCCTCGTAGGTGTCGAACAGCCGCAACCGCGGGTGGTCGTCCGCCGCGGCGAGCCGCCGTGAGGCCAGGCCCGCCGCCTGCTCGCTGCTCGTGCCCGCCGGGCCCAGGGTGCCGATGGTGACCGGCCGGCGATGTGCGGTGTCGATGGTGATCCAGCCGAGCGCTTCCACGGTGATCGCTCTCCTCGTGCTCCAGCCCGGCGGATCGGCCGGGCGGGCCTCGCAGGCCGACGGATGCCGTTCATCGCGGCCCGATCCTGGTGATCCAGCCGGTGTGCGGTGGCTCGTCGCCCCGCACCACCCGGTCGTAGCGGGTGGCCAGCGCCTCGGTGACCGCGCCGGACTCCGGACCGCCGATCGGTCGTCCCGCGATCTCGACGACGGGGGCGATCCCGAGGCCGGTGCCGGTCAGGAACACCTCGTCGGCGGTCAGCAGGTCCGACGGCGCCAGGTCCTCCTCCACCGCCGGTATGCCGAGCTCGGCGGCCAGCACGAGCACGGTGTCGCGGGTGATGCCCAGCAGGATCCCGGCGTCGGCGGGCGGTGTCGTCAGCCTGCCGCCGCGTACCGCGAACACGTTCGACGTGCCCGCCTCGGCCACCTCGCCGCGGGCGTTGAGCATGATCGCCTCGTCGCAGCCTGCCGCCCTGGCCTCGTCGGTGGCGAGCGCGGAGTTCACGTAGCCGCCGGTCACCTTGGCCCCCACCGGGATCTCCGCGCGGCCGGGACGGCGCCACGAGCTGATCGCGCACCGCACACCCGCCGCGGGCCGGTACGGGCCGAGGCGCGTGATCAGGATCGACAGCCCGTCCGAGATGCCCGCGAGCCCCACGCCCGGCGGCGTGCCGGGCCGCAGCGACCGCTTGTAGGCGACCGGCCGCACGTACCAGTCCGCGGGTTCGTCCTCACGACCCAGCAGGTCCGCGGTGATGTCGATCAGCTCCCCGGCCGTCACGCGCGGTTCGATGCGCAGCACCCCGCACGACCGCAACAGCCGTTCGTAGTGGTCCTGCGCCCGGAACAGGACAAGCTCACGGCCACCGGCGGGGCGTGCGCGGATGCCCTCGAACACGCCCGTGCCGTAGTGCAACGCCTGGGTGTTCAGCGGCACGGTGGCCTCGTCCAGCGGCACGATCGCGCCGCCGTGGTACGCCCAACGCCCCGGCCGCGGCGCGGTCACGACGTCCGCCGCGCCGCGATCAGGCGCGCCGCACGCGTCTCGTCGCCGACCCCCGACTCACGCCGGTCCACCACCCGGGCGGCCTTCCAGCTCACCATCGCGCCGGTGCCCGTGATCGCACCGGGATCCCCCGCCACGACCTCCAGCCCCGTGGACAGCTCGTCGCGGCAGCGGTCGGCCACGCGGCGCAGCGCGGGGTCGCCCGGCGCCGGCCCGTCCCGCAGCACCAGCGTGATCCGGTCCTCGCCCGCCACGTGCTCCAGCACGACCTGGTAGTCCAGGAAGCCGGTGACGCCGTCGAGCAGCAGGTCCTCCAGGTCGTACCCGGTGACCACGTGGCCGTTGAGCCGGATGCGGTCGCGGGTCCGGCCCAGCACCTCCAGCCGTGGCGCGGGCACGACCTCGCCGCGTCGGGCGGGGTACATCCGCACCAGGTCGCCGGTCCGGTACCGGACGAGCGGTTTCGCGCCCTGGTACAGGTTCGTGACGACCAGCTCACCGTGGCGGACGCCCCGCGCGTCCGGCCGGACCAGCCGGGCGGTGGCCGGGTCGACGACCTCGTAGTGGTTGATCAGCGGCGCGGTGCGCAGCGTGCCGTCCGCGCAGACGGCGCCGAGCACCGACGCCTCCTGCGAGGCGTACAGCGCGTTGTGCGCCTCGGCGGCCCACAGCCCGCCGATGTTGGCCAGCAGGCTCGGCGACGCCAGCTCGCCGGTCAGCATCAGCACGTCGACGGCGAGGTCACGGCGCGGGTCGAGCCCTGCCGCGCGCACCGCGCGCACCAGCGCGAGCGCCATGCCCGGCGTGCAGAACAGGCCCGTCACCGGCAACGCCCGGAGCACCTCGACGGCCCGGTCGAAGCCGACCACCGGCGAGTGCGGCCACATCTTCGCCACCGCGAGGCCGAGGTTGCGGCACACGTCGCCGAACGTGTCGCCGGTCGCGTGCAGCTCGCTCGGACCGCAGACCCCGATCACCTGGTTCCCGCCGAACCGGCGGAACACCGCGTCGTAGTAGACCGTCAGCACGGTGTTGTTGTGCAGGCTGTCCACGTTGTCCCGCGGGCAGGGCACGACGGCGCCGGTGGTGCCGGTGGTCTCGTAGAACACCCAGGCGTCGGACACCGGCCTCGCGGGCAGGTCGAAACCGGCGCGGCGCAGGTCGTCCTTGGTGGTGAACGGCAGCCGCTCCACCGGCTCGTCGGCGAAGCCGCGCAGGTGCTCGCGGTAGAACGGCGACCGCTCGCGCACGTACTCCACGGTGGCGCGCAGCCGGTCCTCCTGGTGGCGGGACAGGGCGTCGTCGTCCCACCAGCCCGCGACGAAGTCCACGTGCCACTGGTGCAGCAGCCGGGTCAGCTCGGCGAGTTCGGGGCGCAAGGCGGTGAACATCAAGTGCTCCAGGTGGGTGGGCGACTACCGGACGGGCGCTGGTTCCTCCAGGTCGACGACGACCCAGTCGCTGATGACCCGCCACCGGCGCACCGAATCCCGGTGGAACGGGTGGTCGAGGTAGCGGCGCAGCGCGTCCTGGTCGTGCACCAGCCCGATGACGGCGAAGTCGTAGGCGATGTCGCGGTCGGACACGTTGCGACCGGCGCGCCACTCCACCAGGTCCTCGACCTGATCGCCGACCTCGCGAGCCGTCCGCTCGGCGGCCCGGACCTCGTCGTCGTCCCACGAATAGCCGGGCTTGAGCTTGAACAGCACGATGTGCCGTATCACGGCGGACCACCTCGCAAAGCGTGAAACCGACCTCTCGAATCGAGTGCCGGAGAATGTGGCGACATCGCTATCGAACAAGTCCGGATTCGTCGGGTCAAGACGATTCGACCTCTTTTCGGACGGCTATGCGGTCGGCTGTGCGGTGCGCTGTGCGGCTGTTGGCGACGATGGGCATCGTCACCGCGAATGGGCCACGACGAGGAGGTTGATGTGCCGGCACAGCGCCACGTCACCCTCCCGCTGACCGCCGCGCAGCGCCGCGTCCGACTTGCCGGCGCGACCGGAGGTGATTTCTCGACCGGAAAGGTCGCCCGCTGCGTCGAAATGCGAGGACCGACCGACCGGGTGCATTTCGAGACCGCTTTGCGGGAAGTGGTCGCGCGGACCGAGGCATTACACGTGCGCGTGGTGGACGGCGTGGACGGACCCGTCCAGTTCGTCGGCCCACGCACACCCGTCGCGCCGAGTTCGGTCGACCTGGGCGAAGAGGACGATCCCGTGCGTGCCGCCGACGACTGGCTGGCCGACGCCGCGACGCTCCCGCTGCCGCCGGGCCGGACCTTCCACCACGTCGTGCTGCAGGTCGTGCCCGGTTTGTCGTACTGGTACGCCGAGTACCACCCCATCGCGCTCGACGCGTTCGGCGCGGCGCTGGTCGAGCGGCACGTCGTCGACGCCTACCGGACCCTCGGTCGGCACGACTGCCGCCAGCCGACCGGGACGGGCGCGCTGCGGGAGCTGGTCGCCCTGGACGTGGCGTACCGCGCCTCCGCGCAACGCGACCGGGACCGCGCCTACTGGCGCTCGCTGCTCGACGGCCCGCCCGCCCGCCCGGCCCGGAACGTCGGGACACCCGGCAGGCACCGCATCACGCTGCCGCCACACGTCGCGATCGGCTCGCATCGGCTCGCGCACCGGCTCGGCGTCCCGCTGCGGCGCCTGCTCGTGGCCGTGTCGGCGGTCGCGGCGCGGGCAGTCACCGGAGAACGGGACGTCCTGCTGGGCTTGCCGGTGACCTGTCGAGCCGAGGCGGCGAGCAGGCTGCTGGCCGGCCCGATGGGCAACGTCGTGCCGTTGCGGCTCAGGGTGGATCGCGGTGTGGAGGAGACGTGTGCCGCGGTGACCGCGGCGCTCGCCGACGGCCTGCCGCACCAGCGGTACTGCGGTGAGGACGCGGTGCGGGAGGCGGGGTTGCCGGGCCCGGTCGGCACCGCGGTGGCGCCGGTGGTCGACGTCGTGCGGGACGGGCCCGGCCACCGACTCGGCGGGCGGCGCTGGCGGTCCCGGCCCCTGCGCGGCGGCCTGACCGGCGACGTCCACCTGACCTTCACCGACCGGGCCGGCCCCCGGCTCGACCTCGACGTCACCGCGGCCGACACCGGGGACGCCGACGCCTACCTGGACCGGCTGCGGCAGGTGCTGGACGACGTGACGACGGGCGGCCGGGCGGCCACCCGACAGGCGGGGTGACCGCTGTGTCGGCACGCACGAGCACCGGCGTCCCGGACCTCACCGACCCGGAGACGTTCCAGCGCGAGGACATGCCGGACGTGTGGCGGCGGCTGCGCGCGGACGCGCCGGTGTGGCGGCACCCCGCGCGCGGCGACGCGCCCGCGTTCTGGGTGGTGACCCGGCACGAGGACGTGGTGGCGGCGCTGCGGGCCGGTGACGTGCTGGCGTCCGGTCACGGCAACGTGCTGACGTCGTTGCTCAGCGGCCACGAGGACGGCTCGGGCCGGATGCTGCCGGTCACCGACGGCACGCGTCACCGCGACCTGCGCCGCGTGCTCCAACCGGCATTCACCCCGCGGGCGCTGCGCGACGTGGAGCGGCGCGTCCGGGAGCACGCCCGCGAGCTGGTGCGGGCCGCCGCCCTCGCGGGCGAGTGCGACTTCGCGCGCGACGTCGCCGAACACGTCCCCATGCGAGCGATCTGCGACCTGCTCGGCGTGCCGGAGGTCGACCGGCCCGCGTTGCTGGACCTCACCAAGTCCGCACTGGGCTCCACGTCACCGGACTGGTCCGACGACGACGCCCGGCTCGCGCGCAACGAGCTGCTGCTGTACTTCACCGACCTGCTGGCCGACCGCCGGGCGGGCGGCCGGCGCGGCGACGACGTGATCGGCTTGCTCGCCGCGGCCGAGGCGGGCGGCGACCCGCTCGACGACGCCGACGTGGTGCTCAACTGCTACAGCCTGATCCTGGGCGGCGACGAGACCAGCAGGCTGTCGATCACGGCCGCGGTGGCCGCGTTCTGCCGGTTCCCCCGGCAGTGGGACACGGTCCGGGCCGGCGCCGGGTTGCCGGGCGTGGTCGAGGAAGTCCTGCGGTGGGCCTGCCCGGCGATGCACGTGGGCAGGCGCGCCACCGTCGACACGACCATCGGCGGCACGCGGATCGCGGCGGGCGACCTCGTGACGCTGTGGATCACCTCGGCCAACCGGGACGAGGAGGTGTTCGCCGAGCCGGACGCCTTCGACGCGACCCGGACGCCCAACCGGCACCTCGCCCTCGGCCACGGCGCGCACTTCTGCCTCGGCGCGCAACTGGCGCGGATCGAGTTGGGCGCAGTCCTGGAGGCCTTGCGGGACGTCGCGGCCTCGTTCACCGCAACGGGTCCGGCCACCCGGGTTCGTTCGACCTTCCTGGACGGGTACGCCGCGTTGCCGGTCCGGATCACATCCGCGCGGCGGTCAGGCGAGTGGGGGACGGGATGACCGACGGGGTCGTGAGGTTGCCGTTGACCGGCGCGCAGCGCGGGCTGTGGTTCGGCGAACGGCTCGACCCGGGCAGCACGGCGTTCCTCGTCGGCGACCACGTCGACATCGCCGGCCCGGTGGACCCGTCGCTGTTCGAGGCGGCGATGCGGCGGCTGATCACCGAGAGCGACGCGCTGCGCACCTCGGTCGAGGTGGCCGGGGACGGCACGCCGCGGCAGGTCGTGCGCGCGTCGCTCGACTGGTCGCTGCCGGTCGTGGACTTCACCGGCGCGCCGGACCCGCACGCCGCCGCGCTGGCGTGGATCGACGCCCGGCTGGACGAGCCGATCGACCCGACCGGGCCGCGGCTGTTCGTCTTCGCCCTGCTGAAGGTGGCCGAGGACCGGCACCTGTGGCTGCGGCTGCTGCACCACCTGGTGTCCGACGGCGTCGCGTTCGCCGAGCTCGCCCGGCGTGGCGCGGCGATCTACACGGCGCTGGCCGCGGGCGAGCCGGTCGGCGACTCCCCGATCGGGCCGCTCCGCCTGCTGGTCGACGCGGAACGGGAGTACGCGGCCGGCCGTCGGCACGAGGAGGACCGCGCGCACTGGCACGGCCTGCTCGCCGGGCGCGACGAGCCGCCCGGTCTCGGCCGCGGCCCGCACACGTTGCCCGGCAGGCTGATCCGCCGCACGGACGTGCTCGCACCCGACCTGGTCGTGGCCGTGCGCGAGGCCGCACGGCGGTCCGGCTCGTCGTGGACGGCGCTGCTGATCGCGGCGGCCGGCGTGCACCTGCACCGCATGGCGTCCGCGGACGAGGTCGTGCTCGGCCTGCCGGTGAGCACTCGTACCGCGGCGGTGCGCCACGCGGCGGGCATGGCCACCAACATCCTGCCGCTGGTCCTCACGATCGGACCGCGGCTCACCGTCGGCGAGCTGGTCCGGCACGTCTCGCAGCGCGCCCGCGCGGCCCTGCGCCACCAGCGCTACCGGCTGGAAGACCTGCGGCGCGACCTCGGCCTGCTCGGCGGCGGGCAGCGGCTGTTCGGCCCGCAGGTCAACATCATGACGTTCGACTACGGGCTGCGGTTCGGCGACGCGCCCGCGGTCAGCCACAACCTGAACAACGGTCCGCTGGACGACCTGTCGATCACGCTGTACGACCGCCGCGACGGCGGCCCCGTCCGGCTGGACGTCGACGCCAACCCGCACCGCTACCAACCGGACGAGGTCACCCGGCACCTGGACCGCTACCTCCGGGTGCTGCGCGGGTTGGCCGAAGCCGCGCCGGACACCCCGCTCGGCCGCGTGGACGTGCTGCTGCCCGCGGAGCGCGAGCGCGCGATGGCCGCGGCGACCGGACCGGCGCGGCCCGTGCCCGCCCTCACGCTGCCCCAGCTGCTGGAAGCCTCCGCCGGGCACGACGCCGACGTGGCCGTGGCGTGCGGCGCGGAGACCCTGACCCGCGGTGCGTTCGCCGCGCGGGTCGACCGGCTGGCCGGCGCGTTGGCGCGGCGCGGCGTGGGGCCGGAACGGGTGGTCGGCGTCGCGTTGCCGCGGTCGGTGGACCAGGTGGTGGCGGTGTGGGCGATCTGGCGCGCGGGTGGCGTGTACCAGCCGTTGGACCCGGAGGCGCCCGGCGACCGGCTGCGCGCCGTGCTGCGGGACACCGCCGCGACCGCCGTGATCACCACCGCGGACCTGGCCGGCCGGTTCGACGTGGCGCGGGTGTGGGCGCTCGACGAGCTGGACGAGTCCGACGCCGTGCCGCCGCCGCACCGGGCGCGGCCGGACAACGCCGCGTACGTCATCCACACCTCGGGCAGCACCGGCCGACCCAAGGGCGTGGTGGTCTCCCACGCGGCGCTGGCCAACTACGCGTCGTGGTGCCGCGAGGCGTACCCGGGCACGGCGGGCGTCGCGCTGGCGCACTCGCCGACGGTGTTCGACCTGACCATGACCGCGCTGGTCACCCCGCTGCTCGCGGGTGGCCGGATCGAGCTGGCGCCGCTGGACGAGGACACCCCCGCGGCCGGCGCCGTCCCGGACTTCGTCAAGGCGACGCCCAGCCACCTGCCGCTGCTCACCGCGTTGCCGCCGAAGGCGCTGCCGACCGGACAGCTGGTGCTGGGCGGCGAGCCGTTGCCCGGCGACCTGCTGCGGGCGTGGCGCGGCCGCAACCCCGGCGTGACGGTGGTCAACGAGTACGGCCCGACCGAGACCACGGTCGGGTGCAGCGAGCTGCGGATCGGTCCCGACGACGAGGTGCCCGACGGGGTGCTGGCCCTCGGCGCCCCGATCTGGAACACGCGGATGCACGTGCTCGACCGCACGTTGCGGCCCGCGCCGGACGGCGTGGTCGGCGAGCTGTACGTCGCGGGCGCGCAGTTGGCCCGCGGGTACGCCGACCGCCCCGGCCTGACCGCCGAGCGGTTCGTGGCGTGCCCGTTCGAGGACGGCGCCCGCATGTACCGGACCGGCGACCTGGCCCGCCGGGACGCCGACGGCGGCCTGCACTTCGTCGGCCGAGCCGACGACCAGGTCAAGGTCCGCGGGTACCGGGTCGAGCCCGGTGAGGTGGAGGCGGCGCTGGCGCGGCGGCCCGACGTGGCGCAGGTGGCCGTCGTGGTGCGCGAGGACGTGCCGGGTGACCGGCGCCTGGTCGCCTACCTGCGTGCGGACGGTGAGGTCGACCTCGACGCGGTGCGCGCCGAGGCAGCCGCCGCGCTGCCGGCCCACCTGGTGCCGGACGTCCTGGTGGTCGTGCCGGAGTTCCCGTTGACCGGCAACGGGAAGCTGGACCGGGCCGCGCTGCCCGCGCCGCACGTCACCGGCTCCGGCACGGCACGCGCACCGCGCACGGCCGAGGAGGCGGCCCTGTGCAGGCTGTTCGAGGAGGTCCTCGGGGCGCGCGAGGTCGGCGTCGACGACTCGTTCTTCGCCCTGGGCGGCCATTCGCTGCTGGCGACCCGGCTGATCGGCCGGATCCGGGTCGAGTTCGCGTCCGACCTGGCGATGCGGGAGGTGTTCGAGCACCCCACCCCGGCGGGGCTCGCGGCCCGGCTCGCCGACGCGCCGACCGCCCGCACACCGCTGGCGGCCGGTCCGCGGCCGTCACGGCTGCCGCTGTCGTCCGGCCAGCGCCGGCTGTGGTTCCTCAACCGGTTCGACCGCTCGGCGGGCACCTACAACGTGCCGCTGGCCGTGCGCCTGACCGGTGAGCTGGACCCGACGGTGCTGCGGACCGCGCTCGGCGACGTGGTGGCCCGGCACGAGGTGCTGCGCACGGCGTACCGGGAGGTCGACGGCGAGCCGCACCAGGTGGTGCTGCCGCCGAGCCCGCCGGAGCTGCCCGTCGTGGCGGTCGAACCGGCGGAGCTGGACGCCGTGCTCGCCGAGGTCGCCCTCGCGGGCTTCGACCTCGCCACCGAGCCGCCGCTGCGGACGCGGCTGCTGCGCCTCGGGCCGACCGAGCACGTGCTCGTGCTGGTCCTGCACCACATCGCGGCCGACGGCGGCTCGATGGAGCCCCTGGCCCGCGACCTGTCCCGCGCGTGCGCCGCGCGCCGGGACGGCAGCGCACCGGACTGGCCGGACCTGCCGGCGCAGTACGCCGACTACGCCCTGTGGCACCTCGCCGAGCTGGGCGACGAGGACGACCCGGGCAGTCCACTGAGGACTCAGCTGCGGTACTGGACGGAGCGGTTGGCCGGGCTGCCCGAGGAGCTGCCGCTGCCCACCGACCGGCCGCGGCCGACGACCGCGCACCACGACGGCGACGCCGTGTCGTTCCCGGTCGCGCCCGACCTGCACGAGCGCCTGACGACCCTGGCGCACGCGCACGACGCCAGCCTGTTCATGGTGCTGCACGCGGCGCTCGCCGCGCTGCTGACGAGGCTGGGCGCGGGCGAGGACATCCCGGTCGGCAGCCCGGTGGCGGGCCGCGCCGACCCGGCGACGCGTGACCTGGTCGGCTACTTCGTCAACACCCTGGTGCTGCGCGCGGACACCTCGGGCGACCCGACGCTGGCCGAGCTCCTCGACCGCGTCCGCGACGCGGACCTGGCCGCGTTCGGCCACCAGGACCTGCCGTTCGAACGGCTGGTGGACGCGCTCAACCCCACCCGGTCGCCGGCCCGCAACCCGTTGTTCCAGACCATGCTCTCGCTGTACGACAACACCACGCCGACGCTGGAGGTGCCCGGCCTGGCGGCCCGCCCGCAGCCGCTGCCGCGCCGGGTGGCGCGGTGCGACCTGTGGCTGTCGTTCGCCGAGTCGGCCGGTGGCGGTCTGACCTGCACGGTCGAGTACAGCACCAGCCTGTTCGACGCGGACACCGTGCGCCGCCTCGGCGAGCGGCTGGTCCGGGTGCTGGAGACCTTGGCCGCGGCGCCCGGCACCCGGCTCAGCGGGGTCGACGTCCTCGACCCGGCCGAACGCGCCCGGGTCGCCCCGCGGCCCGCCGAGACGATCCCCACCCCGGACCCGCTGCCGGTCCTGCTGCAACGGCAGGTGGCGTCGGCGGGCGGCCGGGTGGCCGTGCTGTCCGGCGACGCGGCGCTGACCTACGCCGAGCTGAACGAGCGGGCGAACCGGCTCGCGCACCTGCTGATCGCCCGCGGCGCCGGACCGGAACGGCTCGTCGCGATCGTGCTGGACCGCTCGGTGGACCTGGTGGTGGCCGTGCTCGCGGTGCTCAAGAGCGGCGCGGCGTACCTGCCCGTGGACCCGACGTACCCGCCCGAGCGCATCCGGCTCCTGCTGGACGACGCGCGCCCGGTGCTCGCGCTGACCACCGCCGAGCACCGGCCCGCCGACCTGCCCGTGCTGCTGGTGGACGACCCGGAGGCGGCGACCGCCGGCCCCGCCGACCCGACCGACGCCGACCGGACCGCGCCGCTGCGGCCGGACCACCCGGCGTACGTCATCCACACCTCCGGGTCCACCGGCCGTCCCAAGGGCGTGGTCGTCACCCACGCCAACGTGGCCCGGCTGTTCGGGGCGACGCAGGGTCTGTTCGGGTTCGGCCCGGACGACGTGTGGACGCTGTTCCACAGCTACGCCTTCGACTTCTCGGTCTGGGAGATGTGGGGCGCGCTGCTGCACGGCGGCCGGCTGGTCGTCGTGCCGGAGTCGGCCCGCCGCACGCCCGCGGAGTTCGCCCGGCTGCTGGCCGACCACCGGGTCACCGTGCTGAGCCAGACCCCGTCCGCGCTGTACCACCTGCTCGCCGCGGCCGGTGTCGGCGCCGACGTGCGCTGGGTGGTCCTCGGCGGCGAGGCGTTGGACTCCCGTCGGCTCGGCTCCCTGCCTGGCTCCGGGCCCGCCGTGGTGAACATGTACGGCATCACCGAGACCACGGTGCACGTCACCGCGCACCCGGTGGCCGCGGCGGACGTCGGCCCGGCCTCGGTGATCGGCGAGCCGCTGCCCGGCCTGCGCGCCACCCTGCTGGACACGAGGCTGGCGCCGGTGCCCGACGGCGTCACCGCCGAGGTGTACGTCAGCGGCGGGCAGCTGGCCCGCGGCTACCTCGGCAACCCCGCCCTCACCGCGACGAGGTTCGTGGCCGACCCGTTCGGGCCGCCCGGGAGCCGCATGTACCGCACCGGTGACCTGGCCCGCCACCACCGCGGCGTGCTGGCGCACCGCGGCCGTGCCGACGACCAGGTCAAGATCCGCGGGTTCCGCGTCGAGCCGGGTGAGGTGGGGGCCGTGCTGGCCGCGCACCCGGCCGTCGCCGCCGCCGAGGTCGTCCAGCGCCAGGACGGCCCGACGGGTGACCTGCTCGTCGCCTACGTGGTGCCCCTGCCCGGCGAGACCCCGACCGGCCTGCGCGAGCACGCGGCGCGGTCCCTGCCCACGCACATGGTCCCGGCGTCGTTCGTCGTGCTGGACGAGTTCCCCCTGACACCGCACGGCAAGCTGGACCGCCGGGCGCTGCCGCGGCCGGACCTCGGCGCGCACAGCTCGCTGCGTCCGCCGCGCGACGAGACCGAACGGCTGCTGTGCGAGCTGTTCGCCGAGGTGCTCGGGCTCGACCGGCTCGGCGCGGACGACGACTTCTTCCGCCTCGGCGGGCACTCGCTGCTGGCCACCCGCTTGCTCAGCCGGGTGCGCGGCGCGTTCGGCCGGGACGTGCCGGTGCGCGTGTTCTTCGAGGACCCGACCCCCGCCGGGGTGGCCGTCGCGCTCGGTCTCGCGGAGGGCGCCCGGCCGCCGCTGGCCCCTCGGCCGCGGCCGGAGCACGTGCCGCTGTCCTCGGCGCAGCGCCGGTTGTGGTTCCTCAACCGGCTCGACCAGGCGGGCGGCGCCTACAACATCCCGCTCGTGCAGGAGCTGTCCGGCGAGCTGGACGTCACCGCGCTCGGCGACGCGCTGCGGGACGTGGCGACCCGGCACGAGGTGCTGCGCACCGTCTTCCCCGACCGGGACGGCGAACCGCACCACCTGCTCACCGACCGGCTGCCCGCGCTGCCGGTCACCCGACTGACCGCCGCCGACCTCGACCCGGCGCTGCGCGCGGAGAGCCTCGCCGGGTTCGACCTGTCGGCCGACCCACCGCTGCGGGCCAGGCTGTTCCAGCTGGAGGACCGCCGCCACGTCCTGCTCGTCGTGGTGCACCACATCGCGGGCGACGGCCTGTCCGTCCGGCCCCTGGCCGAGGACCTGTGGTCGGCCTACCGGGCGCGGCTCGCCGGCCGCACGCCCTTCCCCGGCGCGGCGCCCGTGCAGTACGCGGACTACACGCTCTGGCAACGCGAAGTCCTCGGCGACGAGGGGGTCCCCGGCACGGTCGCGGCGCGGCAGCTCGCGTACTGGACCGCGCAGCTCGACGGACTGCCCGACGAGCTGCCGCTGCCCGTCGACCGGCCTCGGCCGGCGTCCCCGCGCGAGGACGGCGACGAGGTGGTCTTCGAGCTCGACGCCGACCTGCACCGCGACCTCGCCGACCTCGCGGCCCGGTGCCGGGCGACGCCGTTCATGGTGGTGCAGGCGGCGGTCGCGGCCCTGCTGACGAGGTTCGGCGCCGGTGAGGACATCCCGCTCGGCAGCCCGGTCGCGGGACGCGGTGACGTGGCCCTGGAGGACGCCGTCGGGTGCTTCCTCAACACCGTGGTGCTGCGCGTCGACACCTCGGGCGACCCGACCGCGCGTGAGCTCCTCGGCCGGGTCCGGGACACCGACCTGGCCGCCTACGCCCACCAGGACGTGCCGTTCGAGCGACTGGTCGAGGTGCTCAACCCGGCCCGGTCGGCGGCGCGCAACCCGCTGTTCCAGGTCGCGCTCGGGTTCCGGGGCGACACCGAGGCCGCCGACCTCGTCTTCCGGCTGCCCGGCCTGACCGCCACCGGGTGGTCGTCACCGACCGTGGTCACGAAGTTCGACCTGTGGTTCAACGTGGACGAGCAGCACACGCCCGACGGCGGACCGGCCGGGATGCGAGGCGCCACCGGGTACCGGACCGACCTGTTCGACCGGTCGACCGCACAGCGCCTGACCGACGCCCTGGTGCGCGTGCTGCGCGGGATGGCGGCCGATCCCGACGCCCGGGTCGGCGACCTCGACGTGCTCGGCCCGGACGACCGGCGGCGGCTGCTGGTCGAGCACAACGACACGGCACGGCCGGCGCCGCACGGGACGTGGCCGGACTGGTTCGAGGCGCAGGCCGCCCGCACGCCGGACCACCCGGCGCTGGAGTCCGGCGGCACGACGCTGACCTACGCGGCGCTGAACCGCCGCGCCAACCGCCTGGCGCACCGGCTGATCCGCCAGGGCGCCGGACCGGAGCGGCGGATCGCGGTCGTGCTGCCCCGCGGCGCGGACCTGTTCGTCACGCTGCTGGCGGTGCTCAAGGCGGGCGCGGTGCACGTGCCCGTGGACCCGGACTACCCGCGGGCGCGGATCGACGCCATGCTGTCCGACGCCCGCCCGCTGCTGGTGCTCACGTCGGCCGACCTCGACGTGCCGGACGACGTGCCGGACACGGACCCGGTCCGCGACCTGCGACCCGACCACCCCGCCTACGTCGTCTACACCTCGGGTTCCACCGGCCGGCCCAAGGGCGTCGTGGTGACGCACCGCGGCCTGGTCAACGTCGCCGCGGCGCACCTCGACCTGTTCCCGGTGGACGAGCGCACCCGCGTGCTGCACGTCGTGTCACCCAGCTTCGACGGCTCGGTGCCGGACTGGTGCCTGTCCTGGCTCGTCGGCGGCACGCTCGTGGTGGCCGGGCCGCAGCCGCTGGTCGGCGCCGCGCTGGCGGAGGCGCTGGCCGAGCTGCGGGCGACCCAGGCGACCATCCCCTCGTCGCTGCTGGCCGGGATGCCGGACGCCGACCTGCCCGCGCTGCGCGGCGTCCTCACCGGTGGTGAAGCGTGCCCGGCGGAGGTGGTGGCCCGCTGGTCGGCCGGCCGCACGTTGGTCAACGGGTACGGGCCGACCGAGACGTCGGTGATCGCCACGGCGACCGGGCCCCTGTCCGGCTCGGGCACCCCGCCGATCGGCCGCCCGCTGCCCAACACGCGGGTCTACGTGCTGGACGCGGCGCTGCGGCCGGTGCCGCCCGGCGTCGTCGGCGAGGTCCACATCGCGGGCGCCGGCGTGGCCCGCGGCTACCTGGACCGGCCGGGCCTCACCGCGCACCGGTTCGTCGCCGACCCGTTCGGGCCGCCCGGGGAGCGGATGTACCGGACCGGCGACCTGGCCCGGTGGGCGGCATCCGGTGAGCTGGAGTTCGCCGGCCGGGTCGACGACCAGGTCAAGATCCGGGGCGTCCGGATCGAGCCCGGCGAGGTCGAGTCGTGCCTGGCGGGCCACCCGGCCGTGGCGCGGGCCGCGGTCGTGGTCCGGGAGGACGTGCCGGGGCAGCCGCGTCTGGTCGCCTACGTCGTGCCGACGGCCGAGGTGACCGAAGCAGCGCTGCGGGACCACGCCATCGGCGAGTTGCCCGCGCACCTGGTGCCGTCGGCGTTCGTGCGGCTGGACCGGTTGCCGGTGACCGCCAACGGCAAGCTCGACCGCGACGCCTTGCCCGCGCCGGTGGTCGTCACCGACGCCGAGGGGCCGCGCGACCACCGGGAAGCCGTCCTGTGCGCGATCGTCGGCGACCTGCTCGGCCGGTCCGACGTCGGCAGGCACGAGAACTTCTTCCAGCTCGGCGGTGACAGCATCCTGTCCATCCAGCTGGTCAGCCGCGCGCGCAAGGCGGGGTTGGCGTTCTCGCCGAAGGACGTCTTCCGGCTCGGCACGGTCGCCGCGCTGGCCGCCCTGTCCGCGGCCGGTGCGGCCGACCGGCGGTCCGTCGCGGCCGTCGGCGAGGTCCACCCCACGCCGGTGGTGCGGTGGACGTGGGAGTACGCGGGGCCGGCGGCGAGGTTCGACCAGGCCGTGCTGCTGCGCGCGCCCGCCGGGCTGGACCTGGCGACCCTCACCGCGGCCGTGGGTCGCCTGGTGGACCACCACGACGCGCTGCGCCTCACCGTGACCGAAGGGCCGGGCCTGGTCGTGCCGCCGCCGGGCGCGGTGGACGTGGCGGCGTGCGTGCGCACGGCGGGCGGGCCGCCCTCGCCGGACGTGATCGACGCCGAGCACGCCGCGGCCCGTGAACGGCTGGCCCCGGACCGCGGCGTCGTGTTCCAGGCGGTGTTGTTCGACGCCGGGCCGGTGCTGCTGGTGGCGCACCACCTCGTGGTGGACGGCGTGTCGTGGCGGGTGCTGATCGCGGACCTCGCCGAGGCGTGCCGCGCCGCCGCCCTGCCGCCAGCGCCGACCTCGTTGCGCGCTTGGACGCACGGTCTGGCCGGGTTGGACCGACGCGCCGAGCTCGCGCTGTGGACCGACCTGCTCGCCGGGCCGCCGACCCCGGTGGCCGACCGGCCGAGGGACCCGGCGGTGGACACCGCCGCGACCGCGCGCGAGCTGACCGTGGCGCTGCCGGCGGACCGGACCGCGGCGCTGCTCGACCGACCGCACGCGACCGTCACCGAGCTGCTGCTGGCGGCCACCGCCGAAGTGCTGGGCCCGGACGACCTGCTGGTCGACGTGGAGGGGCACGGCCGGGAGGAGCACGTCGTGCCCGGCGCCGACCTGTCCCGCACGGTCGGCTGGTTCACCAGCGTCCACCCGGTGCGGGTCCGCCCCGAGCGAGGCTCGTGGCTCGCCGGGGTGAAGCGGTGGACGCGGGCCGTGCCCGACGGCGGCATCGGCTACGGCCTGCTGCGCCACCTCGACCCGGACGCCGGTCCGGTGCTGGCGGCCCTGCCCGCCGCGGAGGTCCGGCTCAACTACAACGGCAGGCCCGCCGTCGACGACGACCGCGCGGGGTGGGCCGTCGAGGCCTCGTTCGGCGGGATGGACCCGGACATGCCCTTGGCGCACACGCTGGCGATCGACGTGGTCGTGCGGGACGGCCCGGTCCTGGCCGCCACGTGGACCTGGGCCGGCCGCCTGCTCGACGCGGACCGGGTCGACGCCCTCGCCCGCGCCTGGCTGGCCGCGCTCGACCGGCACGCCACCCGGCCGGCCGCGCTCGTCCCGGCCGACCTCGACCTGGTCGCCCTCACCCAGGACCAGATCGACGGGCTGGCGGGCGGCGCGCAAGAGCACCACGAACAGGACGACGAGGACGGCGCCGAGTGGGAGATCGTGACGTGACCGGACCCGGGATCGAGGACTTCCTGCCGCTGACCCCGTTGCAGGAAGGCATGGTGTTCCACTCCTCGTACGACGAGCGGGACGCCGACGTCTACACCGCGCAGCTGGTGCTCAAGCTGCACGGCCCGCTGGACGCGTCACGGCTGCGCGCGGCGACCAGGGCGCTGAGCCGACGGCACCCGGTGCTGCGGTCGGCGTTCCCGCGCCGGGGGCTGGACCGGCCCGTCCAGGTCGTGCACCACGCCGCCGCCCCGCCCTGGCGGCAGTTCGACCTGTCGGCGAACCCCGACGCCCTCGAACGGGTGTTGGACGAGCAGCGCTCCGCCCGGTTCGACCTCGCCGCGCCGCCGCTGCTGAGGTGGGCGCTGATCCGGCTGTCCACCCGGGACCACCGGCTCGTGCTCACCAACCACCACGCGTTGTTCGACGGCTGGTCGGTGCCGGCGCTGGTCGCCGACCTGTTCCGGTTCTACACCGACGGCGACGACGCCGACCTGCCGCCGGTCACGCCCTACCGCGCCTACCTGTCGTGGTTGGCCGAGCAGGACACGACCGCCGCCGAGCGAGCCTGGCTGGACGCCTTGGCGGGCGTCGACCAGCCCACCCTGGTCGCGGCCGGCCGCCCCGCCGCCGCGCCCGACGTCGAGCGGATCACGCTGGAGGTGCCGGACGACCTGCGTGACGCGCTGGCCGCCACCGGCCGCCGGTACGGCCTCACCCTGAGCACCCTGGTGCAGGGCGCGTGGGCGATCCTGCTCGGCCACCTCACCGGCCGCGCCGACGTGACCTTCGGCGCCACGGTATCCGGCCGGCCGGCCGAGGTCACCGGCATCGAGACCGTGGTCGGCCTGCTGATCAACACCGTGCCGGTTCGGGCCCGGCTGTCGCCGGACCGCCCGGTGCTGACCGTGCTGACCGGGTTGCACCGGCACCACACCGACCTGATGGAGCACCACCACCTCGGGCTGGCCGACATCCAGCGCGCCACCGGCGAGCTGTTCGACACGCTGGTCGTGGTCGAGAACTACCCGGTGGACGCGGACGGCCTGCGTGACGTCGCACCGGGGCTGCGGATCGCGGGCGCGGACGGCCGCGACGGCGCGCACTACCCGTTGTCGCTGGCCGCGATCCCGCGCGAGCGCCTGACCCTGCGGCTGGACCACCAGCCCGCGGTGTTCGACCGAGACACCGCCACCGACCTGGGCCGGCGCCTGCTGCGCGTGCTGCGCGTCATCGCCGAGGACCCGGAACGGCCCGTCGGCCGGATCGACCTGATCGGGCCGGAGGGACGGACGCTGCTGCGCCGCTTCGAGGCGCCGACCCGGCCCGTGCCGCACGGTTCGGTCCCCGAGCTGTTCCGGGCGCAGGTGGCACGCGTGCCGCGCCGACCCGCTGTCGTCCACGGCGACCGGACCGTCGACTACGCCGAGCTCGACGCCCGCGCCAACCGGCTGGCCCACCTCCTGCTCGCCCAGGGGGCCGGGCCGGGCGGCACGGTGGCCGTCGCGCTGCCGCGCTCGGTCGACGCCGTCGTGGCCGTCCTGGCCGTGCTCAAGACCGGCGCCGCCTACCTGCCGGTGGACCCGGACTACGCGCCGGACCGCATCCGCTACATGATCGCGGACGCGCGGCCGGGCCACGTGATCGCCGCCGCTCCCCTGCCGGTCGACAGCGCGCCGGCCGAGGTGGTGATCCCGGACGCGGCCGACCTCGACCGCCACCCGGCGCACGACCCCGGCGTCCGGCCGCACCACCTGTCACCCGCCTACGTCATCTACACCTCGGGCTCGACCGGGCGCCCCAAGGGCGTGGTCGTGCCGCACCAGGCCGTGCTGACCCTGCTGGACGACCAGCGCGAGCGGTTCGGCGCGGACACCGGCACCCGCCTCCTCCAGTTCTCCTCGACCAGCTTCGACGCGTCGGTGTGGGAGATGCTGCTGCCGTTGACCTCCGGCGGCGCCTGCGTGCTGACCACCGACGGGACGCGGGTACCCGGCGCGCCGCTGGCCGCCCTGATCCGCGACGCGGGCGTGAACCTGATGGTGATGCCGCCGTCGGTGCTGGCGACGTTCCCACCCGACACCGTGCTGCCGACGGCGATGACGTTGATCGTGGCGGGCGAGCCGTGCCCGCCGGAGCTGGTCCGCCGCTGGGGCGCCACCCGGCCGATGGTCAACGCGTGGGGCACGACCGAGGTCACCGTCTGCTCCACGATGACCGGCGCCATGCCCCCGGGCGAACGCCCCCCGATCGGCAGGCCGCAGCACAACGCCGGGGTGTTCGTGCTGGACTCGGCGCTGCGGCCGGTGCCGCCGGGTGTCGTCGGCGAGGCGTACCTGGGTGGCGCGCAGCTCGCCCACGGTTACCTCTACCGGCCCGGCCTGACCGCCGGCCGGTTCGTCGCC
The DNA here is from genome assembly GCF_040639675.1 of Actinosynnema sp. NPDC023794. Lineage (NCBI taxonomy): Bacteria > Bacillati > Actinomycetota > Actinomycetes > Pseudonocardiales > Pseudonocardiaceae > Actinosynnema > Actinosynnema sp. NPDC023794. Next base: position 34,773 of record NZ_JBFAFR010000048.1, read on the forward strand.
TCGCCGTTCGGCGCGCCGGGTGACCGCATGTACCGCACCGGCGACCTGGTGCGGTGGCGTGCGGACGGGCAGCTCGACTACCTGGGTCGGGCGGACGACCAGGTGAAGATCCGCGGTTTCCGGATCGAGCCCGGCGAGCTGGAGTCCGCGCTGCTGGCCTGTCCCGGCGTCACCGCCGCCGCCGCGGCGCCCCACCGGGACGACCTGGGCGCCGTCCGCCTGGTCGGTTACGTCGTGCCCGCCTCGCTCGACCCGGAGGTCGTCCGCGAACGGCTCGGCCGGACGCTGCCCGACCACCTGGTGCCCGCCGCCGTCGTGCCGTTGCCCGGGTTGCCCTTGACCGCCAACGGCAAGCTGGACCGGGAGGCGTTGCCCGCGCCGGACTTCGCCGCCCGGACCACCGCCGGTCCGCCCCGGACGCCGCGCGAGGAGATCGTGTGCGGCATGTTCGCCGCCGTGCTCGGGTTGCGGTCGATCGGGGTGCACGACTCGTTCTTCCACCTCGGCGGCGACTCGTTGTCGGCGGCCAGGGCGATCAGCCGGATCAGCGCCGCGTTCGGCGTGGACCTGCCGCTGCGAACGTTGTTCGAGGCACGCACGGCAGCCGCGGTCGCGGCGGCGGTCGACGCGGCGATCCGGGAGGGCGCCGGTGGTGCGCCGGTCGCGGTGCGACCGGTCGAACACCCACCGCACGTGCCGCTGTCGTCCGGTCAGCGCAGGCTGTGGTTCCAGAACCGGCTCGCGGGCTCGGCGTACACCATCCCCGTCGCGCTGAGGTTGTCCGGCGGGCTGGACGTCGCCGCGCTGCGGGCGGCGCTGGGCGACGTCGTGGACCGGCACGCGCCGCTGCGGACCACGTTCCCCGAAATCGACGGTGAGCCGAGGCAGCTGATCCGGCCGGCGGGGGCGGTGCGCCCGGAGCTGCCGGTGATCACGATGAGCGGAGCCGGGCCGGCCGACGTCCTGGCGGCCGGGTCGTTCGACCTGACCGCCGACCCGCCGCTGCGCGCGCAGCTGTTCGCCACCGGGCCGGACGAGCACGTGTTGTTGCTGGTGGTGCACCACATCGCGGTCGACGCTTGGTCGATGTCCCGGCTCACCGGCGACCTCGCGACGGCGTACGCGGCACGTCTGGACGGCGTGCCGCCGTCGTGGGCGCCGTTGCCCGTGCAGTACGCCGACTACGCCCTGTGGCAGCGGGCCCACCCTCCCCGGCCGGACTACTGGCTGCGTCAGCTGGCCGACCTGCCCGCGGAGCTGCCGCTGCCGTTCGACCGGCCCCGTCCGGCGGTCGCCGACCACGCGGCGGGCACGACGCGGATCACCGTGCCGCCGGAGCTGCGTGCCGGGCTGTCCGCGCTGGCCGAGCGCCACGGCGTGACGCTGTTCATGGTGCTGCACGCCGGTTTGGCGGCGTTGCTGACGAAGGTGGGCGCCGGGACGGACATCCCGATCGGCACCCCGGTGGCGGGACGTGCGGACGAGGCGCTGGACGACCTGGTCGGGTTCTTCGTCAACACGCTCGTGCTGCGCACGGACACCTCCGGCGATCCCGGTTTCGCGGCCCTGCTGGCCCGCGTCCGGGACGTCGACCTGACCGCGCACGCGCACCGGGACGTGCCGTTCGAGCACTTGGTGGAGCGGCTGGCGCCGGAGCGTGCGACGAACCGGCACCCGTTGTTCCAGGTGCTGCTGGACCTGCAGAACACGGCCGAAGCGACGCTGGAGCTGCCGGGCGTGCGGGTGCGGGCGCACCAGCCGGAGATCGGCACCGCGGAGTTCGACCTGGCGGTGTCGGTGCGCGAGACGTCCGACGGCGGGCTGGCCGGGACGCTGGTCCACCGCGCCGACGTGTTCGACGCCTCGACCGCGCAGTCCCTGGCGCGCAGGCTGGTGCGGGTGCTGGAGGCGGTGGTCGCGGACCCCGGGCTGCCGATCAGCGCGATCGACCTGCTGGAGCCCGCGGAACGCGAGCGGCTGCGCGCGGAACCCGTCCACACGCGGGCCACGGTCCTCGACCTGCTCCGCCGGCGGGCGGACGCGCGGCCGGACGACCCGGCGCTGGTCGGCGACCGCGCGGTGGGCTACCGGGAGCTGGTCGGGCGGGCCGAGCGCCTGGCCCGGTCGCTCGTCCGGCGTGGTGTCGGACGGGAACGGGTGGTCGGCGTCGCGCTGCCGCGCTCGGTGGACCACGTCGTGGCGATGTGGGCGATCTGGCTGGCGGGCGGCACGTACCTGCCACTGGACCCGGCGGGTCCGGGTGATCGCCTGGCGTACACCGTGGCCGACGCGGGGGCGGTCGGCGTGCTGACCACGTCGGAATCGGCCGACCTGTTCGGCGACGCCGCTTGGCCGCTCGACGCCGACACCCTGGACGACCCCGTCCCGACAGCGGTCGACACCGCGGCCACCGACCCGTTCGGCGACGCCGCGTTGCCGGAGATCCACCCGGACAGCGCGGCGTACGTCATCTACACCTCGGGCACCACCGGCCGTCCCAAGGGCGTGGTGATCACCCACGGCGCGCTCGCGCACTGCGCCGTGCAGCACGTGCACCGGCTGGACATCACGCCGGGCGCCCGGCTCGTCCAGTACGTGTCCCCCGTCTTCGACGCGGCGATCGCCGACGTGGTGCTGGCCGCCGCGGGTGGTGCGGCGCTCGTCCTGCCCCCCGGTTCCGACCGGGCGGTCGGGCGTGATCTCGTCCGGCTCCTCGCCGAGCACCACGTCACGCACGCCCAGCTGCCGCCCGCCGTGTTGGCATCGGTGTCCACAGTGGACCTCCCGGAGCTGCGCGCCGTGGTCATGGGCGGTGACTGGTGTGCGCCCGACACCGTGGCGCGGTGGTCCGCGGACCAGGCTCTCGTCAACGTGTACGGGCAGACCGAGACCACGATCGCGGTCTCCATGAGCGCGCCGTTGGAGTCCGGGCGGCCACCGCTGCCGGTCGGCGCGCCGCTGCCGGGCTCGGCCGTGTTCCCCCTCGACGCGACCCTCTCGCCGGTGCCGTCGGGCGTCGCCGGCGAGCTGTACGTCGTCGGCGTGCAGGTCGGGCGCGGCTACCTGGGCCGACGAGCCCTGACCGCCGAGCGCTTCGTCGCCTCGCCCTTCGGCCCGCCGGGCAGCCGGATGTACCGCACCGGCGACCTCGGCCTGGTCCGGCCCGACGGCACGCTGCACTTCCTCGGCCGCGAGGACGACCAGGTCAAGGTCCGGGGCCACCGGGTCGAGCTGGGCGAGGTCGAGGCGGTGCTCGCGGCGTTCCCGTCCGTCGGCCATGCCGTGGCCGCGGTCGACGACGAGTCACGCCTGGCCGCCTACCTGGTGCCGGTCGAGGGCACGACCGTGGACGTCCGGGAACTCCGGGCGCACGCCGCCCGGCTGCTGCCCGACCACATGGCGCCGACGGCCTACCGGGTGCTCGACGCGATGCCGCTGACCGACAACGGCAAGCTCGACCGCACCGCGCTCCCGGCCGCCGACCCCGTCACGGCGGAGCCGTCCCGGCCGCCGCGCGACCGGCGCGAGGAAGTCCTCTGCTGCCTGTTCGCCGACGTGCTCGGCGTGCCCGCGGTGGGGGTGGACGACTCGTTCTTCGCCTTGGGCGGCCACTCGCTGCTCGCCGTGCGACTGGTGTCCGCGATCCGCGCGGCCCTGCACGTCGAAGTGCCCGTGCGGGACGTGTTCGAGGCGTCGACCGCGGCGGCCCTGGCGGCGCGGGTGGCCGACGCCGCACCGGCCCTGCCGCCGCTGCGACGACAGCAACGCCCGGACCCGGTCCCGCTCTCGTTCGGGCAGCGGCGGTTGCGGTTCCTCAACGAGCTGGAGCAGTCCGCGACCTACAACGCCCCGATCGCCCTGCGCCTGCGTGACGACGTGGACCTCGACGCCCTGCGTGCGGCGCTGCGCGACGTCGTGGCACGGCACGAGGCGCTGCGGACGACCTACCCGGACCGGGACGGCGAGCCGTACCAGCAAGTGCTCGCCGAGGCCTCCGTCGACCTGGTCGTCAGCGATCACGAGACCGCTCTCGCCGACGCCGTCCTCGCGCGGTTCGACCTCGCGACCGACCTGCCGATCCGGGCCCACGTCATCGGCGGCGTGCTGCTGGTCGTGCTGCACCACATCGCGGCGGATGGCGGCTCGACGGGCCCGCTCCTGCGCGACCTGGACACCGCCTACACGGCCCGCCGCGCCGGCCGTGAGCCGGACTGGGCGCCGCTGCCCGTGCAGTACGCCGACCACACCCTGTGGCAACGCGAGGTGCTGGGGTCGCCGGACGACGAGAACAGCGTGCTGGCCACGCAGCTGCGCTACTGGACCCGGCAGCTGGCGGGCGTGCCCGACGAGCTGGACCTGCCGACCGACCGGTCCAGGCCCGCGGTGCCCGGCCACGGCGGCGGCACGGTCGCCGTCACCGTCGACGCGGCCACCCGCCACGGGTTGGCCCGGCTGGCGGAACGGGAGTCGGCGAGCCTGTTCATGGTGCTGCACACCGGCGTGGCCGCCCTGCTGACCAGGCTCGGCGCCGGCACCGACATCACGGTCGGCACCCCGGTCGCGGGACGTGCCGACGAGGCGCTGGACGACCTGGTCGGGTTCTTCGTCAACACGCTCGCGCTGCGCACCGACACCTCCGGCGACCCGACCTGTCGCGAGCTGCTGGGCCGGGTCCGGCACACCGACCTGTCCGCCTACACCCACCAGGACCTGCCGTTCGAGCACCTCGTGGAGGTGCTCAACCCGACCCGGTCGCTGGCGCGCAACCCCCTGTTCCAGGTCATGCTGTCGGTGCGGGAGGGAACCGCGTCCGCGACCCCGAGCTTCACCACGGGCCCACAGCCGCTCCCGGTCGAGCTGACGAAGTTCGACCTGGTGTTCTCGTTCGACGTGCGGCCGGACGGCGTCGACGCGGCCATCGGGTACAGCACGGACCTGTTCGACGAGGAGACCGTCGCGGCGTTCGGGCGACGGCTGGCCCGGCTGCTGGGGGCGGTGGCCACCGACCCGGACCGCCGGATCGGCGACGTGGACCTGTTCGAGCCCGGTGAGCAGGCCCGACTGGCGGCGTGGAACGCCACCGACCGCGACGTGCCGCGCACGAGCGTGCCGGAGTCGGTGCGGGCGCAGGCGGCGCGGACCCCGGACGCCGTCGCCGTGGTGTCCGGCGACCAGGTGCTGACCTACGCCGAGCTCGACGCGAAGGCGAACCGACTGGCCAACCTGCTGCTGCGCCGCGGCACGCTGCCGGAAGACCTGGTCGCCATCGCCCTGCCGCGCTCGGCGGACCTGGTGGTCGCGATCCTGGCGGTGCTGAAGGCGGGCGCGACCTACCTCCCGCTGGACCCGGACTCCCCACCCGCGCGCAACGCGCACGTCCTGGCCGACGCAGCCCCCCGCCGCCTGATCACCACCGCCGCCGCGGACACGCCGCCGCCCGCCGGCACCAGCACCGCCGTCGAGGTGCCGCGGGTCATCGTCGAGGAGTCGGCCGCGTACCCCGACACCGACCCGGGCGTCCGGCGCCACCCCGACCACGCCGCCTACACGATCTACACCTCGGGTTCGACCGGCCGCCCCAAGGGGGTCGTCGTCACCGACCGCGGCCTGATCAACCTGCTGGAGTCCATGCGCGACCGCTTCCCGACGACACCCCGCGACCGGTGGATCGCGGTCACCACGGTCACCTTCGACATCGCGGCCGTCGAGCTGTACCTGCCCCTGATCACCGGCGCCCGCATCGTCCTCGCCGACACCGCGCAGGTGCGTGACCCGGCCGAACTGGCCGCCCTGGTCCGGCGGACGGGCGGCACGATCATGCAGGCCACCCCGACGTTGTGGGACGTGCTCGTCGCACACGCGCCGGACACCGTCCGCGGCCTGCGCAAGCTCGTCGGCGGCGAAGCGCTGCGCACCGACCTCGCCGCGAAGCTCGCCGCACCCGCCGGGACCGCCACCAACCTGTACGGCCCCACCGAAACCACCGTGTGGTCCACCGCGTCCATCGTGGACGGTCGAAGCACAACCCCGCCGATCGGCCGCCCGATCGCCAACACCGGCTCCCACGTGCTGGACGACCGGCTGCGCCCGGTGCCGGTCGGCGTGCCGGGCGAGCTGTACCTGTCGGGCGCCGGCGTCGCCCGCGGCTACCTCGGCCAACCCGCACGCACCGCGGCACGGTTCGTCGCCGCCCCCGGTGGCCACCGGGTGTACCGGACAGGTGATGTCGCCCGTTGGAACGCCGCGGGCGAGTTGGAGTTCCTCGGCCGGGTGGACGACCAGGTGAAGATCCGGGGTCACCGGGTCGAGCCGGGCGAGGTCGAGACCGTGCTCGCCGGCCACCCCGACGTCGGCGCCGCGGCCGTGGTGGCCCGGCACGACCGGGGCGAGGCAAGGCTGGTCGCCTACCTGGTGGCGCCCCGACTCGACCTGGACGACCTGCGCGCACACGCGTGCACCCGGCTGCCGGACCACATGATCCCGTCGGCGTTCGTCCTGCTCGACGCCCTCCCGCTGACGTCGAGCGGAAAGGTGGATCGCAACGCCCTGCCGGAGCCGGCGCCCACCCCGACCACGAGTCGGGCGCCGCGCTCCGCCCGGGAACGGGCGCTGTGCGAGCTGTTCGCGGAGGTGCTCGGCCTGCCCTCGGTGGGCATCGACGACGACTTCTTCCGGCTCGGCGGGCACTCGCTGCTGGCGACGCGGCTGGCCCGCCGGGCCCGCACCACGCTCGGCGTGGACCTGCCGGTGCGCGCGTTGTTCGAAGCCCCGACCGTGTCGGCCCTGGCACCGCGGTTGGACGACGAGCGCGACGGTTCACTGGACGTGCTGCTGCCGTTGCGGCCCGACGGCGACGGCGCGCCGCTGTTCTGCGTGCACCCCGGCGCGGGCATCAGCTGGGTCTACTCCGGACTGGTCCGCTCGCTCGACGCCCGCCACCCGCTGTACGGGGTGCAGGCCCGCGGCCTCGCCGGTCCGGAACCGCTGCCCACCAGCATCGAGGAGATGGCGGCGGACTACGTCGACCGCATCCGCACCGTTCAGCCGAACGGGCCCTACCACCTGCTCGGGTGGTCGTTCGGCGGCGCGGTCGCGCACGCCATGGCCACGCTGCTCCAGCGGGCCGGTGAGCCCGTCGCGCTGCTGGCCATCCTCGACGCGTACCCGGCCACCGCGCCGCAGCCCCGGCTCGACGAGACGGAGCTGTTGCGCGTCATGGTCGACCTGCTCCTGCCGCACCGCGCGGGCGACGCACTCGACGCCGACGGGATGGTCGAGCTGCTGCGCGACGACAGCCCGCTGGCGGGGCTCGACGCCGACCAGGTCCGGCGGGTGGCCCGGGTCGCCGGCAACACCAACGCCTTGCGCGACACCTTCGCCCCGGACGTGTTCAAGGGTGACGTCGAGTTCTTCGCCGCCACCGTGAACCCGCTCGGGGACCCCGCCGACTGGGCGTCGCACGTGTCGGGCCGCATCCGCGTGCACGGCATCGCGTGCGGCCACGACGAGCTGACCGGCCCGGAACCGATCGCGCTGATCGGCCGGGTGCTGACCGAGGTGCTCCACCGGGCCGGCGGCCGAGGATCGCCGGTCGACAAGACCGCGAGCACGAACACGAAAGGGCACGACGAATGACGAATCCGTTCGAGGACCCCGACGGCACCTACCTGGTGCTGGTCAACCACGAGGAGCAGTACTCGCTGTGGCCGCAGTTCGCCGACGTGCCG
>NZ_JBFAFR010000049.1:0-42110 GCF_040639675.1 Actinosynnema sp. NPDC023794
AGGTTGGAGTCGCGGCGTGCGCCGGAGCTGCCGTCCTGGAAGGCCTCGTTCACCACGTCCCAGGCGTAGATCTTGCCCCGGTAGTAGGAGGCGACTTTGGTGACGTGGTTGAGCATCGCGGATCGCAGGGCGCTGCCGGACATGTTCTGCATCCACCCCGGCTGTTGGGAGTGCCAGGCGAGGGTGTGGCCGCGGACCCGCTTGCCCTGGGAGCGGGCGAGGTTGACGATGCGGTCGGCGTTGCCGTAGGTGAACTGGTTCTGGTTGGGTTCGGTCGCGTCGATCTTCATCTCGTTCTCGGCGGTGACCATGTCGAACTCGCGCTGCAGGAGCCCGGAGTAGGTCGAGTCGCCGAGCCTGCCCGCGGCCACCGCAGTGCCGAAGTACCGGCCGGTCTGGGCGGCCGACGCGCCGAGTGTGGTCGCGGCCGACGCCGTTGGGGCGCTGAGGACCACCGCGCCACCGGTGGCGGCCACCAAGGCCATGATGAGGGAGGCTCGTGACACCGACGTCGCTGTCAGCTTCATGTGCGACACCTTCTGGGGACAGCCGCCGGGTGCCCCCGGGTAGTGGTGGACTGGCATGTCCAGGCCGTCCGCGCGGTGTTCGCGTTGGACAGCGGCGGATCCGCAATCGGCGAACCGCGGTGAACGGGGTTCGGCGTACTCCGAAACTCTAGGCGGGAGTTTCGACGGGCTGTCCCTGAATGGGCCTGGGTGCCTTGAGTGTTCCACCGACCATGGGAGCTCACAAGGGTTGTGCCGGTCCCGCTGTGTCCACTGACGACGCGCTTCGGGCTAAAAGTGCTAAAGCCCGGACTCCTCCGACGGCGGTCGTTCGCCGCCCGACGTCGTCGGCTGGTCGGGCTCGAACGCTCATCGAGGTGATGGTGAAGCACATGCTGCCGAACGCCGCGAAGGAGGTGGCGTTGCGCAGTAGCGCCCACCGGGAGGCTGGGCGGCAGCTCGGACGGCACGGGCGGTGCGCCGGTCCACCGTTCCCGGCGCGGGCGTCACGACGATCAGGTCCTGCTCGACGCGGCCGATCTCGTCGCGCAGGCGGGCGGTGGTGCCCGCCTCCGAGCCGGCGGGCGCCGTGACGTCGTCGTCGAACGCCGGTGGACGATGCCCAGTCCGGCGGCGATTGCGGGGTGATCGTGCGGGTGTGGGTGTGGCGTTCTCCGTCAACCCGTCGTGGGAGCTCGGGCTCCACGTCGTCCCAGCGCGGCGCCGGACATGGCGAGCACGGAGAGCAGCACGAGCGCCCCGGCCGAGCCGAGTACCGTCCAGGGCGCCAGTTCCAGGTACGGCTGGTTCTCCGCCAGGAGTCGGCCCCATTCGGGTGTGGGCGGTTGCTCGCCCAGGCCGAGGAACCCGAGCGAGGCCAGCACGAGGACCGTGGTGGGCAGCCTCAGGAGGGCGTTGCGCAGCACGGCGGGCAGCACGGCGGGCAGCAGGTGGCGGCGCAGCAGGTGCGTGGGGCCCGCCCCGCACGAGGTCGACGCCAGGATGTGGCCGCTCGCCCGTTCCTGTTCGAACAACGCGGCGGCCTGGGCGGCGTAGGGGGTCCAGCCGACCAGGCACACCGCGGCCGCGGCGCCCCACACCGACGGTCCGGCCACCGCGGTGGTCAGGAGTCCGATCAGGACGGCGGGCAGCGTCGACACGACCTCGGTCAGGCCGGCGGTCACCCGTCCCGCCACGCCGACCAGCAGTCCGGTGACCACGCAGACCGCCGTCACCGCGAGCGCCAGGCCGGCGGTCCGCAGCGCGCCGTGCCCGAGCCGGGCCAGCAGGTCGCGGCCGAGCGCGTCCGTGCCCAGAGGGTACGCGGCCGAGGGTGGCCGCAGCCGGGCCGCCGTGTCGACGTGCAGCGGATCGCGCAGCAACCCGGCGACGACGAGCGTGAGCAGGGCGAGCGCGCAGAGACCGGCCAGCCGGCGGGTGGATCGCGCCGGCCGGTCGACCGGTCGTCGCGGGGCGGCCGGCCCGCCGTCTCGCAGGGCGGGGCCGAGCAGGGCGTGGCGCAGGGCCTGGACGAGCAGGCCGGCGGTGACGCCGAGCAGGGCGAGGGCCAAGGTCGCGGTCTGCAGCGGCGGCAGGTCCTGGGCGATGGCGGCGTCCAGGGCGAGTCGGCCGAGCCCCGGGATGTTGAAGATCTTCTCCACCGCGACCGCGCCCCCGACGAGGGCGACGACGGTCGGCAGGAGTTGGGGCAGCACCCCGGCGATCGTGCCGCGCAGCGCCCGCAGGGCGATGCGGCCGGGCGGGAACCCGCAGGCGTGCCAGGTCCGCACCCACGGTTCGGTGAAGGTGGCGGGCAGGGACTGGTCGACCAGCCCGCCGATCACCGCCCCGGAGGGCACGCCGAGGGCGAGGGCGGGCAGCACCATCGACGCCGGTCCCGCCCAGCCGCTGGACGGGAACCAGCCCAGCCACACCCCGAACACGGTGGCGAGCAGCGCGGCGAGCAGGAACTTGGGCAGCGCGGCGAGGAAGGCGGCCCCGGTGCCCGGTCGTGCCGGTGGCGGCTCCTGCCGTGCCCCGAGGAGCAGGGTGCGCGCGCTGACCAGCGCGGCCACCGCCAGCGTGACCACGAGCGCGCCGAGCATCAGCGTGGTCGAGACCGCGAAGGCGCTCGTCACCTGCGGGAGGACCGGTTCACCCGACACCCAGGAGGTGCCCGCGTCGCCGCGCGGCAGTCCGCCCAACCAGTGCGCGAGGTGCGCGAACGGACCCTCGTCCAGGCCCAGTTGCTCCCGCACCGCGGCCAGTTGCGCGGGGGTGGGGTCCTGGTCGGCGGAGCGGGCCCGCAGGACCGTCAGCGCGGGGTCCGTCCCGGACAGCCAGGGCAGCAGCGTGACGGCTGTCAGCAGGGTGGTCCCGGCGGCGACGCGACTCGCGCCCGCCGCCCACCGGGACGGGCGGGCGTCGACGCCGGCGGACGTGGTGCTGGTCATCCGCCGCTACTTCAGCCGGGTGTCGAGGTCGATCAGGGAGCGCTCGCGGGGGTCGAGGCGCACGCCTTCGACGTGGTTGCCGATGCCCTGCACGACCTTCTCGTGGACCAGCGGCACGACGGCGTCGGCGCGCAGGACCTCCGCTTCCGCGAGCATGATCTTCTGCTGCCTCCGCGTCGTGTCGTCCTCCGCCGCGGCGGACGCGATGGCCTGGTCGATCGCGGAGTCCTCGACCTGGGCGATGTTGTAGACGCCGTTGCCGGCGAAGTCGCTCGCGAGGTACGCGACGGCGTCCCCGGTGTCGAGGAGCGTCACCCGGGAGAAGACCAGCGCGTCGTACCTGCCGGCGAGCAGGTCGGCCTCCATCTGCGTGTACTCGCGCACGTCCTGCCGCACCGCGAACCCGGCCTGCTCCAACTGCTGCTGCAGGACGGTCGCGATCTCGGGCAGTTCGGCGCGGTTGGTGTAGGTGGCCAGGCGCAGCGGCGCGCCCTGCGTCTTCGACTTGACCTGGTCGGTGGTCGCGGCGGGCACGCGGCCGGTCACCTCGACCCGGTTGTCGGCCGCCCAGGGCACAGCGGGCCCGAACAGGCCACGCGCGACGTCGGCGTACCCGCCGAAGACCGAGTCGACGAGCGCGGAACCGTCCACGGCCGCGCGGGCGGCCGCACGCAGCGACGCGTCGGCGAAGACACCGCCCGCGGTGTTGAGCACCAGGCTGTCGGTCCGCACGGAGGGCACTTCGTGCCGGGTGTCGGCGTCCAGCAGCTCCGCCTGGGAGGTGGGGATCCACTCGGCGATGTCGACTTCGCCCGCGCGCAGGCCGTTGGCGCGTGCGGTGCCGTCGGCGATCCAGGTCACGTCGATCCCGGGCGCCTTGGCCCGGCCGCCCCAGTAGTCGTCGAAGCGGTCCAAAGTGGCCTTGGTCTTCCCGGTGAGGTCGGTGATCCGGAAGGGGCCGGTGCCGGCGCCGATGGGGCTGACGGTGCCGTCCGCCGCGTAGGCCTTCGCCGCGAAGATGCCCAGTGCGGGGCTGGCGAGCCGGAGCGGGAGCACCGGGTCGGGAGTCTTCGTGCCGATCGTCACGGTGTCGGCGTCCTCGGCCCGCACGGTCAGCGTCACGTCGCTGAGCACGCGGGGCTTGGTCTTCGCGGCGCCGGCGTGGTCGAGCGCGGTGACCACGGACTCGGCGGTGACCTCGGTGCCGTCGTGGAACTTGGCCTTGCGCAGTTCGAAGACCCAGGTCGTGGTGTCCTTCCGGGTCCAGGACTTGGCGAGCGCGGGCGCGGCGGCGCCGTCCGCGCCCAGCGCCGTGAGCCCCTCGGCGACGGCGAGCTTGCTCAGGGCGGTCGCGTCGTTGCTGTACGGGGACAGGGCCTGCACCGGGGGCACCGCGAGGGCGACTCGCACCCGGCCGGTCGACCCGGCTTGCGCGCCCGGATCACCGGCGCCGGACACGAAACAGCCACCCAGCAGCGGGATGAGGGCGAGCGCGGCGACGACGCCGAGTGGGGTTGAGCGCATGGGGGAGTCCTGTCGTGCGGAGCGGGGTACGTCCTGACTCACCGAACGCGGTGAGAGCCACGACACCGTATAAGGTAAGCCTTACCAATACTTGCCCAGGTGATTGAAATCTCAACGATCACTGGCTTGCCTGCCTGGTCCACGTTCGGCGCCATCACGGCCGCCGTGCTCGGCGTCGGCCGTTGCTTCGTCGCGTAGGAGGTGCGGTGCCAAGGCGGTGGTTGGTGGTCTCGGTGGTGGCCGTGTCGTTGGTGGCCGCGGGTGTGGTCGTCGTCGTGCTCCAGGATCGGGCCGTCGCGGGTGACCCGGTCGCCGCCGTCGGAGTGGACGGCCGGCCCGGCGCCGGTGCGTCCTCGACCGCGCCGGGGGTGAGCGAGCCGGTGACCACCTCGCCGAGCGCGGCGATCGGCGAGGCCGACACCGTGCCGTCGCCCTCGGCGGCTGCCACGACACCGGTCGCCGCCGCGGGTGACGCGCCGCTGGCCGGGAGGATCAAACCGGGGATCGCCAACCCGGGCGTGGCGACGTTCTACGACTCCGACGGCGGTGGCGCCTGCTCGTACGACCCCGGCCCCGATCCGCTGACCGCCGCGATGAACTGGGCCGACTACGAGGACTCCAAGGCCTGCGGAGCCCACGTCCTGGTCCGGGCGTCCAACGGCGCGAGCCTGACGGTGCGGATCACCAACCTGTGCCCGCAGCCGTGCCGGGTCGGGCAGCTGGACCTGAGCGCGGAGGCGTTCGCCCGGCTGGCGGCGCCCGACCTGGGCGAGATCCCCATCACCTGGACCCTGGTGAGCCCCGAGCTGTCGAAGAGGATCTCCCTGCGCTACAAGACCGGGTCGAGCCCGCACTGGTGCGGCATCCAGGTCGTCGACCACCGGAACCCGGTGGCCCGGCTGGAGGTCCAGGCAGGCGGCCAGTGGAAGCAGTTGGCCCGCACCGACTACAACTACTTCCTCTCAGAGGACGGCGCGGGGTGCGGCGGCGCCGTCGCGGTCACCGACATCCACGGCGAGCGCCTGGTCGTGGATCCCCTGCCGATCAAGCCCGACGTCGTGCAGGCCACGCCCCTGCAGTTCGCCGCGCACTGAGCACCACCACTCTCGAACCGCGCGACGACGGGTGTCGACAGGGGAGGGTCACTCCAACTTCTCGAAGAAGAACTCGTGCTTGAGGAACGACGTGTCGTACTCGTGCCCCGGGTAGGGCGGGATGAGCTGGGAGGCCTGGAAGAGCCGCCAGCCGTCGCGCAGGGCGTCGGTCCCGGTCTCGTACGGCGGGTGGTCGCCGTCCCCGGTGGTGGGCGTGGTGCGGCCGGTGCCGTCGTAGGACGCCCAGCCGACGACCCGGTCGTCGAGCGACGACGTGGCCAGGTAGAGCACCAGAACTCGTTGCTTCACGCGGTCCTCCCCGGACGGTTGTGGACCCTGGTGGCCCAGTGCTCGATGTCGAAGGTGTCGTCGCCGGTCAGGGTCCGCCACAGCGCGATCCTGTTGTAGATCTCCAGTCGCCCGGTCGCGTGCTCGTACCAGGGGAAGGTGGTCGACAGCTCGGCCGCGACGGCGGGGTCGTCCAGGTCTGCGGTGTCCCAGAGCCGGACCTGGGGGACCGTCGGGTTGAACCTGATCTTGAACATGTACCGGCGCTGTGCGGAGTCGTTGCGCCTGCCGCCGTGCCAGATGCCGTGGTGCAGCAGCAGCACCGTGCCCGCCGGGCACGTCAGGCGGACCTGGCCGAGCAGGTTCTGGTAGCGCCCGGTGTCGGACTCGTTGGTGAGGCGCAGGTGGCTGCCCGGCACCAGGAGCGTGCCGCCCATGTCCGGTGTGACGTCGTGCGGGTAGTACATGAGCTGCACGTCGAACGCGTCGCGCCGGGTGTCGATGATCGCGTCGCCGTGCAGGGGTTGGGCGCTGCCCTCGTTCGGCTCGCGCACGTGCACGGCGAGGTGGTCGACGGCGGGGTCGGGTCCGACCAGGCTGCGCAACGCCCCGGCGACGAGCGGCAGGTCGACGAGGCGGCGGGTGAACGAGCCGTCCGGGAACGCCACGTCCAGGGGGATCCCGTACGGCACGCCCGGGACGCCGCGCTCCATGGCCTCGACCGCCACGGCGTTGAGGTCGTCCGGCACGACCGAGTCGAGTCGGAGGAACCCCTGTGCCGCGAAGCGCGCCATCCTCACCGAGGACAGCAGGTGGTTGGTGGTTTCCATGCATCAGACACTAGGTACAAGACGTTGCCGTGTAGTGGGTCGTGCTCACCATTAGTGGTAATTTTTCACCATGGATCACGTGACGGTCCGGCTGGACGCGCCGCCGGTCGTGGTCAACCTGGGCGTGGGTGTGCACGGCGTGGCGAGCCGTCGTGACGAGTTCCTGCTGCCCGAGCTGTGGCAGCTGCACCTCTACGGCTACACCGCCGAGCTGACCGTCGACGGCACGACGCACCCCATCCGACCGGGGCACGTGAGCCTGGTCCCGCCCGGTGCGCGGGTGTCGTACCGCTACCGAGGTCGGTCCGAGCACCTCTACGCGCACCTGCGCCTGCCCGGCAGGGGTTCGGCGCTGTCCGTGCCGGTGATGCAGCACGCGGGCGTGGACACACCGCTGCTCACCGGGCTGTTGCGGCACGCCATCGCGGTCGCGCCGACGGCGCCGGCCATGGCGGAGGCGGAGGTCTGGACGGTGTTGTGGCGGGTGGCCGACCTGGTGGCGGCCGGGAAGCCGCACGGCGCGGTGGCCGCGGCGGTCTCGCACGTCGAGGCGAACCTGGCCGGACCGCTCACCGTGCCCGACGTCGCCGCTGCCGCCGGCGTCTCGCACAACCACCTGACCAGGCTGTTCCACGCCGAGACCGGGCACACGGTGGTGGCCTACATCCGGCGGCGCAGGCTGGAGCGGGCGCGTCACCTCCTGCGTGAGTCGACGTTGCCCATCCCGGCGGTCGCGGCGGCGGTGGGGTTCGACGACCTCCAGGCGTTCAACAAGGCGTGCCGCCGTGAGCTCGGGGCCTCGCCGCGTGCGGTGCGGGCCGGAGCGGAGGGGCACGGCAGGAGCGCGCCGGTCACCGGGCGTCGAACCGGGGGGTGAGCCCGGCCCGGATCACCCGCGGCGTCAGGTGACGATCCGCCACTCCTGGTTGGCGCCGCCGGTGGCGGACCACTGGATGACGCGGGCTCCGTCGGCCGTCGAACCGCCCTCCACGTCCACGCACAGCCCGGTGCGGACGTTGACGACGCGGAAGTGGCCGCCACCCGCGTCGACGAGCCGCCACCACTGGTTGTCGCTGCCGGTGTCCCGCCACTGGTCGAGCTGCGCGCCCTGTCCCGACCCACCCGGGCTGTCGAGCAGCCGACCGCTGTGCCGGGCCGCGAGCCGGAACGAGCCGTCGGGGTTCGGGAGGAACTGCCACTGCTGGTTGGCGCTGCCGGTCGAGCTCCACTGGATGACCTTGGCGCCGTCGGCGGTGCTCGCCCCGGTGACGTCCAAGGCCTTGCCGCTGACCCGGTTGACCAACCGCCGCCACCCGCTCGGCAGGGACGTGCCCGGCAGGGACACGGTGATGTCCGTGCGCTGCCCGGAGGTCAACGTGACCTCGCGGGCGTGGCCGCCCAGCGGCGACGCGGCCACCGGCGCCGAAGTGGTCACCGACGCCATCCCCGGCCGGCTGATCAGCGTCACGTCCTGGTCGACGGCCGAGG
Source organism: Actinosynnema sp. NPDC023794 (assembly GCF_040639675.1). NCBI lineage: Bacteria > Bacillati > Actinomycetota > Actinomycetes > Pseudonocardiales > Pseudonocardiaceae > Actinosynnema > Actinosynnema sp. NPDC023794. Next base: position 8,184 of record NZ_JBFAFR010000049.1, read on the forward strand.
TGATCGACAACGTGGCCGTGCGGGCGGCGAGGTCCCAGCCGAAGGTGTGGACGTGGATCCGGCCGCGGGCCCGCACGCCGGTGATCGTGCCCTTGGCCAGTTGCGCGGGCAGCGCGGGGAGGATCTCGAGCACCCCGGGGCGGGAGTAGACCAGCGCTTCGGCCAGCACGCCGGGGATCGCGTTGGCGGCGTCCGCGTTGTAGATGTCCAGGTCGGGGTTGTGCGAGGTCATCAGCGACGTGAAGACCATGTTGTTGCCGAGGATCTTGCGCAGGTTGTCGTAGACCTTGCCGCCGTCCTTGAGCCGCGCGCCCGCCAGGGCCCGGTGCAGGCTGCCGTGGGCGGAGATGTTCTGGTCGCCGCGCAGTTCCAACGCGCGCAGCGCCGGGCGGATCAGCTCGGGCTTCTCCTCGGGGTTGATCTCGTGCAGCGGCCACGCGCCGTAGAGGTGGTGGACGTGCCGGTGGTCGTACCGGTCGGTCAGGGTCGGCCACGACCACTCGGCGAGCGCGCCGTCGCCGTTGACCCGGTAGGCGGGGATCCTGGCCAGCAGCGCCGTCCAGCGCGCGACGCCCTGGCCGGGGCCCTGCTCGACACCGAGCGCGTCGGCCGCGGCGATCGCGGCCTGCAGGGCGTGCCTGCCCGCCATGACGTCGCCGGTCGCGTTGACCGACAGCAGGACGCCGGTGTTGCCGGGGCTGTTCTCCATCGAGAACGACGGCACGAACACGACCTTGCCGTTCGAGTCCGCCCGGGTCAGGAAATCCTCGTAGAACAGCGCCAGCTCCATCAGCGCGGGACCGAGCTCGTCGCGCAGGAACGCGTGGTCACCGGTGACCTCGTAGTACTCGATCAGCGGGTAGAGCAGCCAGTCGGCGCCGCCGGTCCAGGTCTGGCCGGGGAAGCCCGGGTCGAAGTGCAGCATGTGCCCGTACTCGCCGTCGGTGCGGGACGGTGCGAGGAAGCCGCGGGCTCCGTAGAGGTTGCGCGCGTTGGTGCGCCAGTGGCCGAGTTGGCCGAGGACCAGGTCGAAGTACCCCCGCATGGCCTCGGTGGTGTCGAGGATGTTGCCGCCGGCGACCTGGAGGTTGACGTTGGCGTCGGTGGTGAAGTCGTCGGCCCAGGCGCCGGACCACGTGCCGGTCCAGATGCCGGTCAGCCGCGGCGGCAGGATGCCGCTGGAGCTGATGAAGAAGTACCGGCCCGAGTCGTAGAGCCGTTCCAGCAACGCGAGGTCGATGACGCTCCTGTTGGCGTTCTGGCGGGCGATCAGCTCCGTCGTGGACAGCCGCCGGTCGGCGTCGGCCACGGTCAGGTCCAGTCGCGAGCGGTCGTACATCGCGGTGTGGATGGCCGTGTGCCGGGAGCGCAGCGCCGCGTAGTCGGGGCCGAGCGCCGCCAGTTGGGCGTGCAGCGGGCGGGAGTCCCACGCGGTCGAGGACTCGTACCGGTCCAGCTTGGTGAGCAGCAGCAGTCGGGTCGCGCCGGCCACCACGATGGCCGACCCGCTCGCGCTGACGGCGCCGCCGGCCGGGATGACCCGGGTGACGCCCTCGTAGCCGAACGCGCCCTGCCCGGCCGGGTACGTGCCGCGCAGGTTCAGGTAGCCCGAGCCGCCGCTGACCGTGGCCAGGGTGGTGTAGCGGAGGCTGGTGGGCAGCCCGTCCAGCGCGGTGTGGACGGTGAGCGTGGTGTCCACCGTCCGACCGGTCGCGGGCAGCAGTTCGTGGACGATCACGCGGTCGGCCCGGGAGGCGAACAGGCGGCGGGTCCAGGTGCCGTGGCCGTCGGTCCAGGTGGAGGTGACCTCCCCGGTGCGGAAGTCGGTGACGCGGGCGTAGTCGGCGACCGTCGTCGCGCCGGGGGTGGAGATCCGCAGTTCGTAGGCCGGGTGGTAGGTCTGCGTCCACCGCAGCGACCACCCGGCCGCGAAGTCCCGGTTCGCGCCGGCGTAGTCGCCGGCGAGGGCCTTGTCGCGCGCGGCTTCCAGCCGTCCGGCGGTCACCGGCGGGGTGAGGGAGCGGGTGCCGTTCGGCAGCACGAGCCGGTGGTAGTTGAAGATCACCTTCTCGGCGGCGGGCGCGCCGTGGAGCAGCGCGCCGTACTCGCCGTTCCCGGTGACGAAGCCGTCGGTCCAGGACGTCGCGTGCCGGGTGTCGTAGATGCCGCGCTCGGGCAACGTGACCTGAGGGGGCACGGCGGCGTCCGCCGGTGCGCCTGACAGGCCGCCCGGGAGGACGACAGCTCCGGTCGCCAACGTGGTGAGGGCGAGGAAGGCCCTCCGGTCCACTGGGCCGTCCATCACGCACGCTCCTTCGTCCGGTGACGGGCAGGGCGGGCGCCCGGCCGTCGGACGGACGGGCGCGCCACCCCTCGTGGCGTGTCGGCGGCATGTCCGCCTTCTCGAGCGGCGGACCGACATGGGATGGATTTATAGAACCGGAGGAGGGTGCCTGTCCAGAACGTGCGACCGAACGGCGCAAGGGGTCCGGGGTCTGCCTGGTCAAGCCGCTGATCCGGCATCCGGCCGCGAAGCTCCGCGTGGCGAAGCCCTTCCGAAGGGATGGGATGTCTTGCTAGCCTGCCGTTGCCCTGATCCTCAGCGCACGTGGTCGTCGCGGGTTTGCGGGCTCGGGTGGATCCCTCAGTCCACAGTGGACACCAGTCGTCGGCCGGTCGGGCCGGGATCGGCAGTGCGCATCGTGCGCGTGCGCGGCCGACAGGTCTGATCGGACCAAGCGAAAGGGCAAGAAGGTGACATCAGCCAAGACCGCCGCGAGATCGTTGGTAGCGATCGCGGTGTTCGTGTCCGCGGCGCTGTTCCCGACCTTCGCGGATCACTTCGAGGCCTCGGCCGCCACCCAGGCGACGTACTACGTCGCGCCTGACGGCAACGACGCCAACGCCGGGACGATCACGGCGCCGTTCAAGACGGTGCAGCGCGCGCGGGACGTCGTCCGCACGATGAGCGCGAACATGTCCGGCGACATCTACGTGTACCTCCGCGGTGGCAACTACCAGGTGAGCAACACCATCGAGTTCACGCCGGCCGACTCGGGCACGAACGGGTACCGGGTCGTGTACGCCGCGTACCAGAACGAGAAGCCCGTGCTCAGCGGTGGCGTCCAGGTGACCGGGTGGACGCAGCACGGCGGCAACATCTGGAAGGCCCCGCTCAACCGCGCCAACAAGCTGCGGTCGCTCTACGTCAACGACAAGCGCGCCGTGATGGCCACCAAGACGATCAACTCCCAGGGGTGCTACGGCACCTACAACGTCACCGCCGGGCAGGCCCCGTGGGCGTGGGAATCGGGCTCGCAGTGCGACGGCGCCAAGTACGGCATGGCCGACCTGCCCGCCATCTCCCGCAACCCCGACGACCTCGAGATCGAGACGGCGACCACCTGGCAGACCGCCATCGTGGGCGTCCGCCAGGTCACCACGAGCAGCGACGGCTCCGGCCGGGTCGCGCTGTTCCAGCAACCGGGCGGGGCCATCGCCCAGGGGGCGTTCAACGGCAACTTCCAGGTCGGCGGCAGCCACAAGCTCATGAACGCCTACGAGTTCCTGGACACGCCGGGCGAGTTCTACTTCGACCGGGCCGCCCAGACCGTCTACTACTACAAGGCCGCCGCCGACAACATGGCGACGGCGACGGTCTACGCGCCGAACAACGTGGCCACCCTGCTCCGGGTCGCCGGCACGTCGACGACCAACCACGCCCGCAACATCACCTTCTCCGGCATCACCGTGCAGCACTCCGACTGGAACCTGTTCACCGTGGCCGGTTCGGCGTTCAAGCAGTCCCAGCAGGGCAACCTGGGCAACACCGCGTACGTCAAGGGCAACTTCCACGTCTACTACTACCGCAACGTCGACACCGCGCCGGGCGCCATCCAGCTGGAGAACGCCGACGGCATCCAGTTGCTCCGCAACCGGGTGCAGCACACCGGTGTCGATGCCATCACCCTCGTCAACGACGTGCAGAACACGCAGTTGATCGGGAACTTCACCAACGACGTCGGTGGGTCCGCCATCAACGTGGGCCACCCGCAGCACGTCTACATCGGCGACCACACGTCGTCCAACCGCGAGAAGTACACCCCGCAGGTCGAAGGACTCCCGAAGAACATCGAGATCAAGAACAACTACCTGTACGACAGCGCGGTGCTGTTCAACGGGCACAGCCCGATCTCGGCGTTCTTCGTCGACACCCTGACCGTGCAGCGCAACCGGATCGAAAAGGCACCGTGGAACGGCATCACGATGGGCTGGGGCTGGTGGAACTTCGACGGCTCATCGGGCTCCATCGCACCCAACCGCCCCACGACCACCGCGCGGAACAACACCATCAGCCACAACCACATCATCGACACGGTCCAGCGCCTCAACGACACGGCTCCCATCTACACGCTGGGCAGCCAGCCGAACACCACGATCACCAACAACTACCTCCAGGGCGTCCCCTCCGGGCACAAGTACGGGCTTCACCCGGACGAGGGTTCGGCCTACATCACCTTCCGCGACAACGTCCTGAGCGTGGACAAGAACGTCACGTGGATGGTCAACTCCGACGACTTCGGCCGCAAGCACGACCTGAGCATCACCCAGACCTACGGGCCGATCAACAAGGTCTCCAACAAGAACCTGCCGAACAGCACCATCCAGGACATCATCGTGTCGTCGGACTACGTGTGGCCCGCGCCGGCGCACAGCATCGCCGTGAGCTCCGGCCTGGAGGACGCGTACCGGGACATCATCCCGCCGAGCCTCCTCTCCCTGCCGGATTACGTCCTGCCGGACAGCACGTACGTGGGCGCCGGCACGGCCTCGATCCCGATCCGCAGCGCCGGCGACCAGGCGAAGACCGTCTGGCTGGCGCCGCCGGGCACGACCACCTTCGCCGTCGGCCCGACGATGACCAGGGCGAGCGGCACCGCGACGACCATCGACGTGCCGGCCACGTCCGGTGACTACCGGCTCTACGTCGTGGACGCGCAGGGCACCCGGTCGGCGGAGTCGAAGTCGCTCGCCCGACGGCAGGGCGGCGGTCAGCAGGGCGTGACGATCGTCGGCGCCCAGTCCGGTCGGTGCCTCGACATCCCCGGCACGACCACGACCAACGGCACCCAGGCCCAGCTGTGGGACTGCCACGGCGGCGCCAACCAGCGCTTCACCCACACCGCGGGCAAGCAGCTGCAGGTGTCCGGGACGAAGTGCCTGGACGCCAACAACCAGGGCACCGCCAACGGCACCACCGTGGTGATCTGGGACTGCAACGGGCAGACCAACCAGCAGTGGAACGTCAACGCCAACGGCACCATCACCGGGGTGCAGTCCGGGCTGTGCCTGGACGCCAACGGCGCCGCCACCGCGAACGGCACCAAGATCATTCTCTGGTCCTGCGGCAGTGGCGCCAACCAGCAGTGGAGCCTGCGCGCCTGACCCGGCCCCGGCTGCCCGGCCCGTCCGGGCACGTCGGCCGATCACGAGAACGGCCCCTGGCCGGTCCTCCATCCGGCGACGGACGGAGGACCGGCCAGGGGCCGCGGTGTGCGGTCAGGCGGGAACCTGCGACTTCTCCAGCACGCTCATGAAAGCGCGTGACCAGAGGGGGAGGTCCGGCCAGCCGCGGCAGGACACCATCGCTCCGTCGACGACGTCGGGCTCGTCCACGAACGTCGCGCCGGCCTGCTCCATGTCCGCCCTCAGGGGTGGGAAGGCGGCGGTGGTGCGACCGCGCAGGAGACCCAGCGCGGCGGGCACCTGCGGACCGTGGCAGATCGTGCCGACGGGAAGCCCGCGGTCGAAGAAGTGGCGGACGACGCGGGCCACGTCGGGGCTCGTCCGGATGTACTCCGGCGCCCGCCCGCCCGGGATCACCAACCCGTCGTACTCCTCGGGGTCGACGTCGCCGAACGCCAGGTCCACCGGCAGCAGGTGGCCGGGCTTCTCGGTGTAGGCGTCCCATCCGGGCTCGAAGTCGTGGACCACCAGTTTCACCGCGCGCGTGGTGGGGGCGGCCACGACCGCCTCGTGCCCACCCTCGCGCAGGCGGAAGACCGGGTACATCGAGTCGAGTTCCTCGGCGGCGTCCGCCGTCAGGATCAGCACCCGAGCCATGCTCGCTCCTCGTCCCCGCCCGACGCGCCGCCGTGTCCTCCGAGGCTCGCGGACGGCATCGGAACGCTCGAGCGGACTAGATACCGAACCGGTTCGATCAACGAATCGGACCGTACGCCGCCGGTGGTGGCCGGCACAATCGCCCGGACAGGTGTCCGACCGGATCGCCGGGCCGCGGCGGTTTCCCAGATCAGTCCCCAGTGGACGGTCAGGCCGACGTCACACCCAACCGCGTTCGCACGCGATCACGCCCAGCTGGAAGCGCGAACGCACGCCCAGCAGGTTCTGCAGGCGCGTGATCCGGCGGTGCACGGTGCGGGGGCTGACCCCCAGCTCCCGCGCGATGGCCTCGTCGATGGCCCCGGTGCGCATGAGCATCAGCAGTTGTCGCGTGCCCGCCGTGGGTTCGAGGTCCACCTCGTCCACGTCCGCCGACACGGTCAGTTCCACCGGCTCAAACGTGGTCATGGCGAGTGGACCCGTGAGCGTCGGATTCCCGGGCGGACGAGGTCGTCGATCGGCACATGTCGGATGCACCTCACACGGTGGTCGGGGTGATCGGCTGTCATGGACTGCTCCACTGCGTCGTGGCACCCGCCGGTGACGTCCGAGGCGGATCTGGTCGACATGGGTCGTACTCTTGGCTTCGGCGAGCGGACGGCCCGCACCCGTCCTGCGCCTGGAGTCGGTCGGCCACGCGACGGCCTCCAGTACACATGACAGCGGTCACATGCCTTCTAGTCAAGGCGAAGAGTCGCGCGACTTGAAACTCGTCCGGGTCCGGCGGGCTCGGTCGACGTGGCGCGGAACCGGCGACCACCCGGCCGAGGTTGCTCCGCCATCCCCGATGAGTCATACTCATCCGTCCGGCGGGTCGGGACTCCGGGGTCGACGCCGGTGGAGCCCGCCGGTCGCCCCGCCGCGACCGTGGCGGTCGAAGGTGCTCAGCCGTCCACTCAGGACGTTGCCGGTCGGCCGCGTCGCACGACGGCGCTCCCTCTTTCGGCTCAATCCCTTCCTCCGCACGGGATTCCGCGCGGGCTGCGGGCGCGTGCGCCGCGCGCAGTGTCCAGCGGCGAGGTGGCGGAGTAAAGCCGCCGAATGCGCTAGTCGCGGTTTCCGGGCAGGTCGGGGGATTGGCGAGTTGTGGACACGTCGGTGACCTTGACCCCCCGGAAAACGTCATTAGTTTGTTTACCCGACAGACAAATCCTGTGATCCGCCGTTCGGCGTGTCGATCGGGTTGGAGGCCTCAATGGTGAGCTCGTCCAGACGCGGCAGGAGACGGTGGTCGACGGTCGCGGTCGTGGCGGCGTTGCTCGGGTCGCTGGTCTCCTTGGCCTCACCGGCCCAGGCGCACCCGGGCCACGGCGACGAGACGTTCAAGGCCCTCGTCTTCGCCAAGACCGCCGGTTTCCACCACCCGTCGATCGAAGCGGGCGTCGCCGCGATCCGCCGACTCGGCGTCGAGCACGGCTTCACCGTGGACGCCACCGTCGACGCCGCCGCGTTCACCGACGCCAACCTCGCCGAGTACGAGGTCGTGGTCTTCCTCTCCACCACCGGCGACGTCCTCGACGCCACCCAGCAGGCCGCCTTCGAGCGCTACATCCAGGCCGGCGGCGGGTACGCGGGCGTGCACGCCGCTTCCGACACCGAGTACGACTGGGCCTGGTACGGCGACCTCGTGGGCGCCTACTTCTCCGGCCACCCCGCGCCGCAGGAGGCGACCGTCAAGGTCACCGACCCGGCGCACCCGTCCACGGCCGGCCTGCCGCAGTCCTGGCGGCGCTTCGACGAGTGGTACAACTTCCGCGCCGACCCGTCCGCCGACGTGCACGTGCTGGCCGAGCTGGACGAGACCACCTACAGCGGCGGCACGATGGGGTCCAGCCACCCGATCGCCTGGTGCCAGGACTACGACGGCGGGCGCTCCTGGTACACGGGCCTGGGCCACGGTGACGAGTCCTACGCCGAACCGGCGTTCCTGGACCACCTGCTCAAGGGCATCCAAACCGCGGCGGGCGTGGTGGAGGCCGACTGCTCGGCCACCCGGACCAACGCCTTCGAGAAGGTCACCCTCGACGACACCACCGCCAACCCGATGGAACTCGCGATCGCCGACGACGGCCGCGTGTTCTACATCGACCGCAACGGCGCGGTGCGCGTCGTCCGGCGTGACGGCGCGGTCGTCACCGCGGGCACGCTGAACGTCTACACCGGACAGGAGTTCGGCCTCCTCGGCATCGCCCTGGACCCCGACTTCGCCACCAACGGCCACCTCTACCTGTACTACTCGCCCGCCGGCGCCGAGGCCGTCGACCGGGTCTCCCGGTTCACGCTGGAAGGCGACGCGATCGCACCCGGCAGCGAGAAGGTCCTGCTGACCGTCACGACCCAGCGCGAGCAGTGCTGCCACGCGGGCGGAGCGCTGGAGTTCGACAACGACGGCAACCTCTTCATCACCACGGGCGACAACACCAACCCGTTCGCCTCCGACGGCTTCGCGCCGCTCGACGAGCGAGCCGGCCGCTCGGCCTGGGACTCCCAGCGCTCCTCGGCCAACAGCGGCAACCTCAACGGCAAGATCCTGCGCATCACCCCGCAGGCCGACGGCACCTACACCGTGCCGGCGGGCAACATGTTCCCGGCCGGCACGGCCAAGACCCGGCCCGAGATCTACGCCATGGGCTTCCGCAACCCGTTCCGCATCGGCCTGGACCCGCTGACCAACAAGCTCCAGGTCGCCGACTACGGTCCCGACGGCGGCCAGAGCGACCCCCGGCGGGGCCCGGACGGCCGCGTCGAGTGGAACGTCGTGGACCGGCCCGGGTTCTACGGCTGGCCGTACTGCGTCGGGGACAACACCCCGTACGTCGACTACGACTTCGCCACCGGCGCGTCCGGCGAGCAGTTCGACTGCGCCGCACCGGTGAACAACTCGCCCAACAACACCGGGATCACCCAGCTGCCCGCCGCGATCGGCACGAAGATCTGGCAGGGCAAGACCAGCACCGGCAACCCCGAGATCGGCGGCAGCGGCGCGCCCATGGCGGGCGGCACCTACCGGTACGACGCGGAACTCGCCTCCGAGCGCAAGTGGCCCGCTTACTGGGACGGCAAGGCGATGTGGGGTGACTGGAACGACGGCAGGCTGTTCTCGCTCCAGCTGACCGCCGACGGCACCGGCGTGTTCGACATCAGCAGGATGTTGCCCGGCATGGCGTTCAACCGGGTGCACGCCATGCAGTTCGGCCCGGACGGCGCGCTGTACGTGATCGAGTGGGGCTCCGGGTTCGGCGGCAACAACGCCGACAGCGGCGTCTACCGCATCGACTACGTGCGCGGCGACCGGGCTCCGGTCGCGGTCGCGAAGGCCGACAAGACCTCCGGGCACGCGCCGCTGACCGTGCGGTTCGACTCGGCCGGGTCGCGCGACCCCGACGGCGACCCGCTGACGTTCGCGTGGGACTTCGACGGCGACGGCGACACCGACAGCACCGACGCCGCGCCGGGCCACACCTACACCGCGAACGGCGACTACACCGCTCGGCTCACCGTCACCGACCAGGGCGGCAGGTCCGCGGTCGCCAACGTGCGGATCGTCGTCGGCAACACGCCTCCCGTGGTCACGTTGACCGCGCCGGCCGACGGCGGCTTCATCGACTTCGGCGACCAGGTCTCCTACCGCGTCACGGTCACCGACGCCGAGGACGGCGAGGTCGACTGCCAGAACGTCATCGTGCAGCCCGCCCTGGGCCACGACGAGCACTCCCACGGCTACGAGCAGTACCGCGGCTGCGAGGGCCTGGCGCTGATGTCCGGCGACGAGGGCCACGTGGGCGCGGACATCTTCGGCGTCCTCACCGCGAAGTACACCGACAAGGGCGGCGACGGCGCGTCCCCGCTGACCGGCGAGTCGATCCTGGTGCTCCAGCCCAAGCACAAGGAAGCCGAGTTCCACACCGCCACCGGCCGCACGGCGGACGGCGTCGGCGACGACGCGGCGGGCGTGGAGAGGGAGACCACCACCGACACCGGCGGCGGCCAGAACATCGGTTTCATCACCGATGGCGACTGGTTCTCGCTGCGCCCGGCCACGTTGGAGGGCATCGACCAGGTGCGGTTCCGCGTGGCGTCGGGTTCCGAGGGCGGCCGGATGGAGGTCCGCGTCGGCGCGCCGGACGGCCCGCTCGCGGGCACGGCGACCTTCGCCGCCACGGGCGGCTGGCAGAACTGGACCACCGTCACCGCTGACCTCGCGGACGACGTGCCTGCCGGGTCCGAGCTGTACTTCGTCACCCGCAGGCCGCAGGGCAGCACGACGACCAGCTACCTGGCCAACGTGAACTGGCTGGAGTTCGCCGGTCGCGGCGTGACGCACAACCAGCGGCCCGCGGTCGAGGCCACGGCCACCACGACGTCGGGCACCGCGCCCCTGGAGGTCGACTTCACCGCGTCGGCCACCGACCCGGACGGCGACACCCCGATCACCTACACCTGGGTGTTCGGCGACGGCGGCACCGCCACGGGCGCGTCGGTCAGCCACACCTACACCGCCGCGGGCAGGTTCAACGCCAAGGTCACCGCGACCGACGCGCGGGGCGCGAGCGGGACGAAGACCATCCCGATCACCGTCCGCGCGCCCGACGTCACCTGCTTCTCCGGCCGTTCCGACGACTTCACCGGCGCCGGGCTCGACCGGAGCCGGTGGACCACCGTGGTGCGGGAGAACCAGGACCTCGCGGTGCGCGACGGCCACCTGGTCGTCCCGACCGCCAACTCCGACATCTACGGCACCACCAACACCACGCCCAACATCGTGCTCCAGGACCTGCCGTCGGGACCGTTCCAGACCACGGCCAAGGTGCGCGTGCCCGTGCGGCGCGCCTACCAGCAGGCCGGCCTGGTGATCTACGGCGACGACGACAACTACGCCAAGATGGTGCTCCAGGCCCGGTCGGACACCGACGACGCGGCGAGCCGGATCTTCCAGTTCATCCGCGAGGAGGCCGGGCAGCCCAACGAGGTCGGCGAGTCGAACACCGCGGCGCTGGGTGCCGCGTTCCCCGACACGGTGTGGGTGCGGTTCACCAGCGACGGGCAGAACCTGACCGCGTCCTACAGCGCGGACGGGCAGGCGTTCACCGACATGCCGCAGACCAAGGCGCTGGCGGGGATCGTGAACCCGAAGGTCGGCCTGCTCTCGCTCGTCGGTGGCGGCGGTGACCGCCCGGTGGTGGACGCCGAGTTCGACTGGTTCACCCTCACCCCCGACGAGACCGCGTCGGTGGCGCCGGACGACGACTTCGCGGGCTCGGCGCTCGACGGGTGCCGCTGGAACGCCGTGGTCCGACCCGACCCGACGCGCTACGGCGTGTCCGACGGCAGCCTGCGCATCGACACGAGCGACGGCGACATCTACGGCGGCTCGGCCGACGACCCGGCCAACTTCATCCTCCAGCACGCGCCGGAGGGCGACTGGGTGATCGAGACGGAGGTGGACGCGTCGGCGTTCGACGAGCGCTACCAGCAGGCCGGGCTGATCGCCTACGCCGACGACGCGAACTACGTGAAGTTCGACCACATCGCCACCAACGAGGCGGGCACGCCCGTCCAGCGCGGCGTGGAGCTGCGGACCGAGAGCGGCGACGTGGTGGGGCAACCGCAGCCCGGCGTCGGCGGGCTCACCGGGGGTGTGTGGCGCCTGCGGCTGGCCAAGTCCGGGTCCACCTACACCGGTTCCTACAGCGCGGACGGGCAGGAGTGGACGTCGCTGGAACCGGTGGTCAACGAGAACCTGGCCGGGGCGCGGATCGGCCTGTTCGCCCTCGGCGGCGGTCAGACCGCGTCGAAGCCGGCCAGGTTCGGCCACTTCCGGGTGATCACCGACCGGACGGCTCCGGTGCTGTCGGTCGTCACCGACCCGGCGTCGCCGGGCACGGGCGGGTGGTGGACGGGTCCGGTGACCGTCACCGCCTCCGCGACCGACGACGGCAACGGGCCGGTGCGCGTGGAGTACCGGGTGGGCGAGGGTGACTGGGCTGAGTACACGGCAGCCCTGTCGTTCGCGGACGACGGTGAGCGGGTGGTCGCGTTCCGCGCGTCCGACGCCGCGGGCAACGTCTCGGAGGAGGAGTCCGCGACCGTCAGGATCGACCGCACCGCGCCGCGGGTCACCGTGCAGGCGGACAACGCGCCCGGGCCCGAGGGCTGGTGGACGCAGCGGGCGTTGGTGTCGGCGACCGCCACCGACGACACGTCCGGCGGCGCCGTGCTGGAGCACCGGCTCGACGGGGGCCCGTGGCGGCCCTACACCGGCGCCGTGCCCGTGGGCGACGGCAAGCACCGGATCGCGGTGCGGGCGACCGACGCGGCGGGCAACACCTCCGCCGAGCGGGCGCTCGACGTGAAGGTGGACACCGCGCCGCCGGTGACGAAGGCCAAGCGCGGCTCGTCCGCGTCCAGGGTCCGGCTCACCGCCTCCGACGCCACCTCCGGCGTGGCCCGCACCGAGTACCGGATCTCCGGCGGCGCGTGGCAGGTCCACCAGGGCGGCGAGATCAAGATCAGGCCGGGCGGGAAGGAGTACCTGGAGTACCGGTCGATCGACGTGGCGGGCAACGTCGAGGCCACCGGCCGGTACACGCCCCGACCGGGTCGCGGCGACGACGGTCGGCTGCCCATCTAGCGGGCCGGGCGGGGACCACCGGCAGGGCCCCGCCCGACCGATCCCGCCGGTGGGGTCCGCTCGACGGACCCACCGGCGGGCCCGCCGACCAACGCCGCTGAGGGGTCTGCCGACTGATCTCGCCGGTGGAGCTGCCCGACCGATCGACGGCTCGCCGGTGGGGCTGCCCGACGACCCCGCCGGCGAGCCGGCCCGACCGACTTCTCCCCGCCCACTCCCACCCGGTCGACTCCGAGGAGCGCCATGAAGGACAGGCCGACCCGCCTGCGCGCGGGCGGATCGACCGCGGACCAGGTCACGGTCCGCCGGCACAACCTCTCCGTCGTGCTGTCGCACCTGCGCGACCACGGGCCGCGGTCGCGGGCCCGGCTCGCCGGGGAGACGGGGCTGAACAAGGCCACCGTGTCCAGCCTGGTCGCCGAGCTCGTCGAACGCGGCCTGGTGGGCGAGGGGGAGACCGAGCGGGCCACCGTCGGGCGGCCCGGCCAGATCATCCGGCTCGACGGTGAGCACGTCGTCGCAGTCGGGGCCGAGGTCAACGTCGGCTACCTGTCGGTGCTGGTGCTCAACCTGCGCGGTCAGGTCGTGGCGCGGCAGCGGATCGCGCTGGACACCGCCGCGATGGAACCGGCGCTGGTGCTGGCCCGGCTGGGGCGGCTGCTGGCCGCCGCGCTGGTCGGCGTCGCGGTTCGCCCGGTCGGCGTCGCCATCGCCGTGCCCGGCCTGGTCGAGGCCGACACCGGGGTCGTTCGCGCCGCGCCCAACCTCGGGTGGACCAACGTGCCGGTGGTCGCCGAGATCAGCAGGTTGCTCGGCGAGCCGCCGTACCCCGTGCTGCTGGACAACGAGGCCAACCTCGCGGCGCTGGCCGAGGTGGAGGCGCAGGGCCTCGACCGCGACGGCGACCTCATCCTGGTCACCGGCGCGGCCGGCGTCGGAGGCGGCGTCGTGGTGGGCGGGCGACTGCTGCGCGGCGCGCACGGGTTCGCGGGCGAGGTCGGGCACATGAGGGTCCGCGCGGACGGGCCGCCGTGCGCGTGCGGCCGAAGGGGCTGCTGGGAAGCCGCCGTCGGCCTCAACGCCCTGCTCGCCGCCGTTCCGGAGCGCGAACCGGGCCACGAACCCGGCCACGAGCCGGAGCACGACCCGCTGCCGGACCTGGAACGCAGGCTCGCCGAGATCGGCGACCGGGCCGCGGCGGGCGACCCGCGGGTGCTCGCCGCGATCGCCGACATCGACCGGTGGCTCACCATCGGCGCGAGCATCCTGGTCAACGTCTTCAACCCGCACGTGCTGGTCCTCGGCGGCTACTTCGCCGCCCTGCGGCCGTGGATAGCCGGTTCCCTGCGCGAAGAGCTGCGCGGCCACGTCTTCGCCCGGGACGTCGGCGGCACGCGGGTGGCGTTCTCGCCGCTGGGCTTCTCCGGCTCGGTGCGCGGCGGTGCGTCGCAGGTCCTCGACCGCGTCTTCCGGGACCCCGTGCTCGTCGAGCCGGTCGACAAGCCCTTGGCACAGGAGGAAACCGTATGACGACCACGACGCCCCCGCTGCTGTCCGTCCGGGGTGTGGTGAAGCGCTTCCCCGGCGTGACGGCCCTGGGCGGGGTCGACTTCGACGTGCGCGCCGGCGAGGTGCACTGCCTGCTCGGCCAGAACGGCGCCGGCAAGTCGACGCTGATCAAGGTGCTGGCCGGCGCGCACCGCCCGGACGAGGGCGAGATCCGGTGGCGGGACGAGGTCGTGTCGTTCGACAACCCGACCGCCGCGATGCGCAGCGGCGTGGCCGCCATCTACCAGGAACTGGACCTGGTGGCCGGGCTGTCCGTGGCCGACAACGTCTTCCTCGGCCACGAGCTGTCGACGGCCGGCTTCACCCGCCGCGCCGAGGCCCGCCGCCGCACCCGCGCCCTGCTGGAGCGGCTCGGCCACCCGGACATCCCACCGGACCGCGACGTCGGCCGGCTGTCCGCGGCGAACCAGCAGATCGTGAGCATGGCGCGCGCCCTGTCCCGCGACGGGCAGTTGCTCATCATGGACGAGCCGTCGGCGGTGCTCGACCAGGACGAGGTGCGGACGCTGTTCGGGGTCATCCGGGAGCTGACCGCGCAAGGTGTGGCGATCGTCTACATCTCGCACCGGATGGAGGAGATCCGCGAGATCGGCGACCGGGTCACCGTGCTCAAGGACGGCCGCACCGTCGCCACCGGCCTGCCCGCCCGGGAGACCCGCACGGCCGACCTGATCAGGCTCATGACCGGACGTGACGTGGAGTACGCCTTCCCGCCGCGCGAACCGGTCGACCCGGCCGCGCCGGAGGTGCTCGTGGTGCGTGGACTGGCCGCGGGGGAGCGGTTCGCCGGTGTGGATCTCACCGTCCGCGCGGGCGAGGTGGTCGGGCTCGCCGGTCTCGTCGGGTCGGGTCGGTCGGAGGTCCTGGAAGCCGTCTACGGCGCGCGCAAACCGACGGCGGGCACCGTCGAGGTGGACGGCCGGCGGCTGCGGCCGGGGAGCGTCGGCGCGGCCGTGCGCGCGGGTGTCGGGCTGTGCCCGGAGGAGCGCAAGAGCCAGGGGCTGCTGCTCGACCAAGCGGTGTACCGCAACATCACGGTGTCCACGTTGTCGGCGTTCGCCCGTTTCGGCTTCCTCGACAACGGCGCGGAGCGTGCGCGCTCGCAGGAGTTGACCACGGCGCTGGACGTCCGCCCGCCGGGCGTGGACCGGGCGGTGCGCACCCTGTCGGGCGGCAACCAGCAGAAGGTCGTGCTGGCGCGGTGGCTGCTGCGCGAGTGCCGCGTGCTGCTGCTCGACGAGCCGACCCGGGGCGTGGACGTCGGGGCGCGCAGCGAGATCTACGAGCTGATCCGCGACCTGGCCGGCCGCGGCGTGGCGGTGGTCGTCGTGTCCAGCGAGGTGGAGGAGGTCCTCGGCCTCGCCGACCGGGTGCTGGTCGTGCGCGAAGGCCGGGTGGTCCACGAGGGGCCGGCCGCCGAGATCGACGAATCCCGGGTCCTCGACCTGGTCATGGAAGGAACCGCCGCATGAGCGAGCTCGCCAGCGAATCGTTCGACACAGAGCTTTGCGCCCCAGCCACGCCGAGCGCCGGCGAGGTGTGCGCATGAACGGGAACACCACCGCGGTCAGGCCGCCGGCCGCGGAACGCACGAAGGGCGGCGTCACCGCGCTGCTCGGGTCCGCCGCCGGCCGCAACACCGGACTCGTCGTCGCCCTGGTGCTGCTGTGCGTGGTCGGCGTGGCCACCGCGGGCGACCGGTTCGCCGACGTCGACAACGTGCTCACCATCCTGCGCCTGGCGTCGGTGATCGGGGTGGTCAGCGTCGGCATGACGTTCGTGATCACCGGCGGCGGCATCGACCTGTCCGTCGGCGCGATCGTCGCGCTGTCCTCGGTCTGGGCCACGACGCTGGCCACGCAGGCCATGGCCAACGACACCCACTGGCTGGTCGTCGTGTTCGCCGCGCTCGCCGTGGGCGCCGGTTGTGGCGTGGTCAACGGCCTGCTCATCGCCTACGGGCGGATCGTGGCGTTCATCGCGACGCTGGCGATGTTCGCCGCCGCCCGCGGTCTCGCCGAGATCATCTCCAACCGCAAGACCCAGATCGTGGACGTGCCGGGCTTCTCCGCGTTCTTCGACGCGTCGGTGCTCGGCGTGCCGGTGCTGGTGGTGATCTTCGCGCTGGTGGCGGTCGTGGGGTGGGTGGTGCTCAACCGCACCACGTTCGGGCGGCGGACCTTCGCCGTCGGCGGCAACCCCGAGGCCGCCCGGCTGGCCGGCATCGACGTGCGGCGGCACACCGTGCTGCTGTACACGCTGCTCGGCGTGTGCTGCGGGATCGCCGCGGTCATGCTCGTCGCCCGCACCACCACCGGCAGCTCCACCCACGGCGGGCTGTACGAGCTCGACGCCATCGCGGCGGTGGTGATCGGCGGCACCCTGTTGTCCGGCGGTCGCGGCACGATCGCGGGCACCGTGTTCGGCGTCCTGATCTTCACGACGCTGTCGAACGTGTTCACCCTCAACAACCTCTCCATCTCCGCCCAGGCCGTCGCCAAGGGCGCGATCATCGTGGTCGCCGTCCTGCTCCAGCAGCGGTTGGCCCGCCGCAGCGGCACCTGACCCCGACACCCGCCGCCACCTCGAGGAGCAATCCCATGTCACGCAAGGCAACAACCCGTCTCATCGCCGCGCTCTCGGTCGGCCTCGCCCTCACCGCCTGCACGGGCAACACGCCCGAGCCCGCCACCGGCAGCGGCAACCAGGGCGGCCCCCGGGTCGCCAACGACGAGCCCGGCGAGAAGGTCGTCATCGGCTTCTCCGCGCCCGCCGCCGACCACGGCTGGATGGCCGCGATCACCAACGCCGCCAAGGCGGAGGCGGAGAAGTACTCCGACGTCGAGCTGAAGGTGGTGGAGGGCACCAACGACGTCAACCTCCAGATCAGCCAGGTCGAGACGTTCATCAACGACAAGGTGGACGCGATCGTGCTGCTGCCGTTCGACGGCGCGGCGCTGACGCCGGTGGCGCTCAAGGCGATGAAGGCCGGCATCACCGTGATCAACGTCGACCGCGAGTTCGGCAGCCCGTTCGCGGCGCGCTCGACCGTGCTCGGCGACAACTACGGCATGGGCGTGTCCGCGGGCACCTACATCTGCCAGGAGCTGAAGGGCAAGTCCGGCGCCGTCGTGGCCGAGATCGCCGGCATCGACTCACTGCCCCTGACGCAGGACCGGAGCAAGGGCTTCGCCGACGCGCTGCGCGACTGCGGGTTGAAGGTGGACAACCGCGTCGCGGCCGAGTTCACCGTGGAGAGCGGCGAACGGGCCGCGGCGAACCTCCTCCAGGCCGCACCGCGCATCGACGCCCTGTGGAACCACGACGACGACCAGGGCGTCGGCGTCACGGCGGCTGTCAAGAACTCCGGCCGCAGCGAGTTCTTCATGGTCGGCGGCGCGGGCTCGGCCAACGTCATGCGTGAGATCAAGGCCGGCAACGGCCTGCACAAGGCGACCGTGGTATACCCCTCCACTCAGGGCGCGGACGGCATCCGGCTGGCGCGGCTCGCCGTGCAGGGCAAGAGCCTCGGCGACCTGGTCGAGGTGGAGGTGCCGCGCCAGGTCGAGCTGTTCGCGCCGGTCGTCACCAAGGACAACGTCGACCGCTACCTGCCCACCGCCTTCGAGTCCTAGGAGATCACCGCTGTGACGACAGCGACGTTGGGTATCGCGATGATCGGCCACGCCTTCATGGGAGCCGCGCACTCCCAGGCGTGGCGCGTCGCGCCCCGCTTCTTCGACCTGCCGCTGCGCCCGGTCATGGCCGTGGTGTGCGGCCGGGACCGGGCCCGCGCCGAGACCGCCGCCGCCCGGTTGGGCTGGGCGGAGGCCGCGACCGACTGGCGGGCCGTGCTGGACCGGGACGACGTGCAGGTGGTGGACATCTGCACGCCCGGCGACACGCACGCCGAGATCGCCGTCGCCGCACTGGAGGCGGGCAAGCACGTGCTGTGCGAGAAGCCGCTCGCCAACACCGTCGCCGAAGCCGAGGCGATGGCGGGTGCGGCGGCCCGTGCCGCCGAGGCGGGCGTGCGCGCCATGGTCGGGTTCACCTACCGGCGCGTGCCCGCGCTCTCCCTCGCCCGCGACCTCGTGGCACAAGGGCGGCTGGGACGTGTGCACCACGTGCGCGCCCAGTACCTCCAGGACTGGATCGTCGACCCGGCCGCGCCGCTGTCGTGGCGGCTGCAGAAGGACAAGGCCGGCTCCGGCGCACTGGGCGACATCGGCGCGCACATCGTCGACGCCACCCAGTTCATCCTCGGCGACACCATCCGGGAGGTGTCCGGGACGCTGGAGACGTTCGTGTCCGAACGTCCCTTGGCGGCGGAGCACTCCGGCCTGTCGGGCACCGCCTCGTCGGCCGGGACCGGGCCGGTCACCGTGGACGACGCCGCGCTGTTCCTGGCCCGGTTCACCGGCGGCGCGCTCGGCTCGTTCGAGGCCACCCGCTTCGCCAACGGCCGCAAGAACGCCATCCGCATCGAGATCAACGGCTCCGCCGGCAGCCTGGCGTTCGACTTCGAGGACATGAACGTCCTGCACTTCTTCGACGGCACGGAGGACGCCGCCACCGCGGGCTTCCGCCGCATCGTCGTCACCGAGCCTCAACACCCCTACGTCGACGCTTGGTGGCCCGCCGGCCACGGCTTGGGCTACGAGCACGCGTTCACCCACCAGGCCGTCGACTTCGTCCGCGCCGTGGCCGCCGGGACCGATCCCGCCCCGTCGTTCGCCGACGGGCTCCAGCTGCAGCGCGTCCTGGCCGCCGTCGAGGCGAGCGCGGCGTCCCGCACCTGGCGGGACGTGTGAGAGGAGAACGAGAGATGGCGCGTCCGATCACGTTGTTCACCGGCCAGTGGGCCGACCTGCCGTTCGAGGAGGTCGCCCGGCTGGCCGCCGGGTGGGGCTACGACGGCCTGGAGATCGCCTGCTGGGGCGACCACCTCGACCCGTGGCGCGCGGCGGAGGACGACGACTACGTCGCCGACCGGCTGGCGATCCTGGCCGAGCACGGCCTCAAGGTGTGGACGATCTCCAACCACCTCACCGGTCAGGCGGTGTGCGACGACCCGATCGACGAGCGCCACAAGGGCATCCTGTCGCCCCGCATCTGGGGTGACGGCGACCCCGAGGGCGTGCGGCAACGCGCGGCCGAGGAGATGAAGGCGACCGCGAGGGCCGCCGCGAAGCTCGGCGCGTCGACCGTCGTCGGCTTCACCGGCTCATCGATCTGGAAGACCGTCGCGATGTTCCCGCCCGTGCCGCCGTCGATGATCGACGCGGGCTACCAGGACTTCGCCGACCGCTGGAACCCCATCCTGGACGTGTTCGACGAGGTGGGCGTCCGGTTCGCGCACGAGGTGCACCCGTCCGAGATCGCCTACGACTACTGGACGACGGTGCGCACGCTGGAGGCGATCGGGCGCCGGCCCGCGTTCGGCCTGAACTGGGACCCGTCGCACTTCGTGTGGCAGGACCTCGACCCGGTGAGCTTCCTGTGGGACTTCCGCGACCGGATCTACCACGTCGACTGCAAGGACGCCCGGCGTCAGGTCGGCGACGGGCGCAACGGTCGGCTCGGCTCGCACCTGCCGTGGGCCGACCCGCGGCGCGGCTGGGACTTCGTCTCCACCGGGCGCGGCGACGTGCCGTGGGAGCGGTCGTTCCGGATGCTCAACACCATCGGCTACGACGGCCCGATCAGCGTCGAGTGGGAGGACGCCGGGATGGATCGCCTGGTCGGTGCGCCGGAAGCCCTGGAGTTCGTGCGCCGCAACGCGTTCGACGCGCCGTCGGCCTCCTTCGACGCCGCCTTCTCCACCGGCGGGTGAACGGGGTGCGGTGACGGCCGACCCGGGGTGGACCCGCCGAAGCGGTCCGCCCCGGGGTGCGCCGTCGTCCGGTCGAGCCGGCCGACCGCGTCGTCGGGCGCGGCGGGGGTGCTCAGCGGTGGCGTGCGCCCGTGCTCGACCGCAACGCGATGGCCGGTTGGAGCAGCGCGTTGCGCGGTGTCGCGGCGGGGTCCGCGATCTGCTCCACCAGCAGGCCCACGGCGAGCCGAGCCATGTCGCCCGCGGGCACGTCGGCGGCGGTCAGCGGTGGGTGGAAGGCCTCCGCCAGGCGGCCGGCGATGACGCCGGTGATCGAGAAGTCGCCCGGCACGTCCAGGTCCGCGCGGCGCAGGGCCCGTTGGAGACCGGGGAGCGCCGCCTCGTTGATCGTCACCGCCGCCGTCACCTCCGGCCACCGCCGGCGGATGTCCTCGAAGCACGCCGAGCCCGCGGCCGGCTCGTCGGCGCAGCAGACCGTGTGCGCGGTCAGCCCGCGTTCCTCGGCGGCGGCGAGGAAACCGGCCGACGAGCGCAGCGCCGGGCCGTAGCCGGCGGCCACCAGCTCGTCGGACCGGTTGATCAGCACGACGTCCCGGTGCCCGAGATCGGCGAGGTGGTGCACGCAGCGCCTGATCAGCTCCGCGTAGTCGACGTCGACCCACCACGACGCGCCCGGGTGCTCGACGTGCCCGATGGTCACGAACGGCAGCGCCTCCTGCTCCAGGCGCGCCACGCGCGGGTCGTCGAGGAGGATCTCCATCAGGATCACGCCGTCCACCCGGCGGCCGGTGACGATGCGCTCGAACGACCGGTCGTGGTCGCCGCCGCTGGGCGACAGCAGCACGTCGAGGTCGTGCGAGGCCGCCACCTCGACGACGCTCGCGACGAACCCCAGCTGCACGTCGGTCAGCCGCCTGCTCGCGGGCGGTATCACCAGGCCCAACGTCCGGGTCCGACCTTCGGCCAACGCCCGCGCGCTGGCGTTGGGCCGGTAGCCCAGCTCGGCGATCACGCCGTTGATGCGCTGCGCGGTCGCCGCCGACACAGGCCGCTTCCCGCTGAGCGCGTAGGACACCGTGCTGCGCGAAACGCCCGCACGCCTGGCGATCTCACCGATGTTCATGCGCTCTCCGTCCAACCGGTTCGACAGGCGTTCGATGATATGCCATGGGGGTCTTGCGTGCGCTCCTTGCCGCCTATACGTTGGCGCAGCCTCCCAAGGTCGAACCGGTTCGACGAGGTGTCAGCGTTGCCGCCAGGAAGGGACCGACCCCATGAAGCGCACTTCGCCCAGCCGACGCGCCGCCATCGCCCTGGTCGCCGCGGGACTGGCCCTGACCGCGTGCTCGTCCAGCCCGAACACCGGCAGCGGCGCCGGCCCCTTCGCGGTGTGGGACCCGTACCCGCAGTTCGACGGGAGCTCGGAGTGGGTGCAGGTGATCGAGAAGTGCGGCGCGGAGGCCGGCGTGGAGGTCGAGCGCCAGGCGTACGACACCTCCGACCTGACCAACAAGGTGCTCCTCGCCGCGCAGCAGGGCACCGCGCCGAACGTGCTGGTCGTCGACAACCCGGTGGTCTCCACGCTCGCCGAGGGCGGCGTGCTGAAGGCGAACCAGGACACCGGCCTGGACGCGTCCAAGGCATCGCCCAACCTGGTGGCCGCGGGGGAGGCGGGCGGGAAGACCTACGGGGTGCCCATCGGGGCGAACACCCTGGCGCTGTACTACAACAAGGCGGTGCTGGCGCAGGTCGGCGTCGACCCGGCGTCGCTCACGGACTGGGCGTCGCTGGACGCGGCGCTGGCCAAGGTCGTGGGTGCGGGCAAGAAGGGCATCACGTTCTCCGCCATCGGCACCGAGGAGGGCTCCTTCCAGTTCCTGCCGTGGTTCTGGGG
Organism: Actinosynnema sp. NPDC023794; assembly: GCF_040639675.1. Classification (NCBI taxonomy): domain Bacteria; kingdom Bacillati; phylum Actinomycetota; class Actinomycetes; order Pseudonocardiales; family Pseudonocardiaceae; genus Actinosynnema; species Actinosynnema sp. NPDC023794. The sequence goes on from NZ_JBFAFR010000049.1 coordinate 30,297, forward strand.
CGCGGGCGCGCAGCTGACGGACCTGTCCTCGACGCAGGCCGTGGCGGCGGTGGAGCTGTGGAAGTCCTGGTTGGACCAGCGGTACGCGCCGAACTCGGTCGTCGGCAACACGCAGACCACGAGTTGGCAGGAGTTCGCCACCGGTGAGTACGCGTTCGCCGAGAACGGCACCTGGCAGCTCGGCAACGCCGCGAAGCTGGGCTTCGAGTACGGCGTCATCCCGATCCCGTCCCGGGACGGCGGCGTCGCGCCCGCGCCGACGGGCGGCGAGTTCGTCACGGTGCCCGTGCAGGGCTCCGCGGACCGCGAGGCGACCGCGGCGAAGATCGCCGACTGCCTGGTCAGCCCGGCCACCGTGCTGGCCACCGACACCGCGCTGACCTACGTCTCCGCCATCGGATCGGTGCGGGAGCAGCAGGTCGCCGCCCGGCCGGAGCTCCAGGTGTGGGTCGACGCCGTGCAGGCCGCGAAGGGGCGCACCGGAGACGGCCTCGGCACCCGCTACCCGCGGATCTCGCAGCCGCTGTGGACCGCGGTGCAGGCGGTGCTGACCGGGTCGAAGCCGGCCGCGGACGCGCTCAAGGACGCCCAGAGCGCCGCGGCGTCGGCGAAGTAGCGCCGTGGTCCGCCGCAACCTCGTCGGCTGGGCGTTCCTCGTCCCGCTCGTAGCCTACCTGCTGCTGTGCTACGGCTACCCGTTGCTGACGACCCTCGACCTGAGCGTCCGCGACTACACCGTCCGCACGTTCGTGCACGGCGGCGCGCAGGTGATCGGTCTGGCCAACTACGCGGACGTGTTCGCCGATCCGGTCTTCCGCACCGCGCTGCTCAACACGGTCCTCTTCACGGTGACGTCGCTGGTGTTCCAGTACGCCGCCGGGTTGGCGCTGGCGGTGTTCTTCACCCGCCACTTCCGGCTGTCGGCGACGCTGCGGGCGCTGTTCCTGGTGCCGTGGCTGCTGCCGCTGATCGTGTCGGCGTCGACGTGGGCGTGGATGTTCGACAGCGAAGCCGGTGTGGTGAACGCGGCCCTGTCCTGGTTCGGCGTCGACGGCGTGCACTGGCTGACCTCGCCGGACTGGTCGCTGGCGGCGGTGATCGTCGCCAACGTCTGGATCGGCATCCCGTTCAACCTCGTCGTGCTCCACAGCGGGTTGCAGAACATCCCGGTCGAGGTGCACGAGGCGTCCGCGCTGGACGGCGCGGGCTCCTGGCAGACGTTCCGGCACGTCACGTTCCCGATGCTGCGGCCGGTCTCCGCCGTGACGCTCCTGCTCGGCCTGGTCTACACGCTGAAGGTGTTCGACATCATCTGGATCATGACGCGCGGCGGCCCGAGCGGGTCGTCCACCACCCTGGCCACCTGGTCCTACGAGCTCGGGTTCGGCAGCATGCTGCCGCGCTTCGGGCCCAGCGCGGCGGTGGGCAACCTGCTGATCCTGCTCGCCGTGGTCGCGGGCTTGGCGTACGCGCGCGTCCAGCGCCACCAGGACGCGTCATGACCCGGTCCTGGTGGCGGACCGCGGTGGGCCTGCTGCTCACCGCCGTGATGCTCTTCCCGGTCTACTGGATGGTCAACGTCTCCCTGACCCCGCCGGGGGAGATGCGCAAGTCACCGCCGGACCTCTTCCCGGGCAACCCGACGTTCGACGGGTACGCCCGGGTGCTGGACGAGCAGCTGCCCTACTTCGGGACGAGCCTGCTGGTCGCGCTCGGGACCGCGGCGCTCACGCTGGCGCTGGCCGCGCCCGCGGCGTACTCGCTGGCGAAGCTGCGCCCGCGCGGGCGGGCACCGCTCACCTTCGTGCTGCTGGTCGCCCAGATGATCCCCGGCACCATCATGGCGTTGGGGCTCTACGGCATCTACGTGCAGCTAGGCGTCACCAACACCCTGTGGGGCCTGGTCTTCGCCGACTCCACCATCGCCGTGCCGTTCGCCGTGCTGATCCTGACCTCGTTCATGGCCTCCGTGCCCGACGAGGTGGTGCAGGCGGCTCGGATCGACGGCGCGGGCGCGTGGCGCGTGTTCTGGTCCGTGGTGCTGCCCGCCAGTCGCAACGGGGTGGTCACCGCCGCGTTGTTCGCGTTCCTGTGGGCGTGGTCGGACTTCGTGTTCGCCGCGACGTTGGACGGCGGGGGATCGATGCAACCGCTGACGCTCGGGATCTACCGCTACATCGGCAACAACAACCAGGAGTGGAACGCGATCATGGCGACCGCCGTGGTCGCCTCCGTGCCCGCCACCGCGCTGCTCGTGCTGGCCCAGCGCTTCGTCGCCGCCGGCATCACCTCGGGCGCGGTCAAGGACTGACCGAAGGGACCTTCGTGGACGACTTCTCGGTGCGGGAGATCCCGTTCAGCCATCCTGGCGCGTGGTTCGACCTGTCCGCGGTCGTGGGGCTCGCCGACTACGCCGAGGACGTGCACCTCGTGTCCCACCGCAACGGGATGCACGCGGTGCTGTCCCTGACACCCGTGCTGGCCGACGCCCGCGTGACCGCCGAGGTCACGGCGAACCCGGTCGTGCTCACCTGGACCGCGGGTCGCGGCGAGGTCGCGGCGGCGTTCGAGTCGCCGTCCGCGATGAGGGTGTCGGGCAACGGCCTCGGCCTGCGCCTCGCCGCGGCGGACGCCACCTTGACGCCCTTCACCGGGACCTACTTCTTCCGCGACCCCGTCACCTCGTCGTACGTCTTCACCTCCTACGAGACCGGCCACCGCTACCGGGTGACCGTGTTGGCGGGGCACGAGGACGTGCACGGCGGCGCGGAGCTCGGCACGGCGGAGCGGGCGGTCGTCGTCGGCGGGGACGGCGGCGGGTGGGAACTGGTGGTGGAGGAGATCACGACCGCCCGCGAGCGGTTCTCCACCGACGCGACCTTCGCCGACGTGGTGGCGGCCTCACGGCGGTCGTTCGAGCGGTTCGCCGACCAGGTCGCGCCGTGGCGCGGCGACCGCGCCCCCGCCGCCGAACTGGCGTGCTACGTGCTGTGGTCGGCCACCGTGAGCCCGTCCGGCTTCCTCGGCAGGCCGGCGGTGCTGATGTCGAAGAACTGGATGGACAAGGTCTGGAGCTGGGACCACTGCTTCAACGCCCTCGCGCTCGCGCCCGGGGTTCCCGACCTGGGGTGGGACCAGTTCCAGGTGGTGTTCGACCACCAGACCGAGGAAGGCGCGCTGCCCGACTCGGTGACGCACGCCGAGGTGCTGCACAACTTCGTCAAGCCGCCGATCCACGGGTGGGCGGTGGGCAGGTTGCGGTCGAAGCTGCCCGACGGCATCCCGACCGCCGAACTGCCGCGCCTGTACCGGCAGCTGGAGGCGTGGACGACGTTCTGGCTCGACCACCGCCGGGCGCCGGGCGAGCCGTTCCCGCACTACGAGCACGGCAACGACAGCGGCTGGGACAACTCCACCGTCTTCGGCGACCGGCGGCTCGTGCAGTCCGCCGACCTGGCGGCGTTCCTCGTGGTGCAGATGCGCGAGCTGGCCAGGCTGGCGGGGGAGGTCGGCGACCCGGCCGCCGCGGTGCGCTGGGCGCGGGAAGCGGACACGATGCTGAGCGCGATGCTGACGCGGTTGTGGGACGGCACGGCGTTCACCAGCCGCGCGGTCGGCGGCACGTCGCGCACCACCGCGAGCCTGCTCGACCTCATGCCCGTCGTCCTGGGCGCCGACTTGCCCCCCGACGTGCACGCGAAGCTCACCGAGGGCGTGGCGCGGCACCTGACCCCGGTGGGGCTGGCCACCGAACTGCCGGACTCGCCCTGGTACGAGGCCGACGGCTACTGGCGCGGCCCGGTGTGGGCCCCGTCGACGGTCCTCATCGAGGACGGCCTGCGCCGAGGAGGTGCCGTGGAACTCGCCGACCAGGTCAGCGCCCGGTTCCGCGCGGTGTGCGAGAAGAGCGGCTTCGCCGAGAACTTCGACGCGCTCACCGGGCACGGCCTGCGCGACCGCGCCTACACGTGGACCGCGAGCGCGTACCTGCTGCTCGCCGCGGACGCCGAAGCCCGACCGGCCGAACCGCGGCGGTAGTCCTCCCTCCTGGCGGCTCGACTTCGGCCACAGTCGAAGCCTCAACCGAACCGGTTCGACCCTTGTCGCGCATGAGAGCTGACGCGTACGGTGCAGGACTAGTCGAACCGGTTCGACTTCTCTCCGTGTCCATCCCCTGACAAAGGAGTCAAGCGTGGCCACCACACTCGCAAGGCGGCGAGGTCGCGGCGTCACCGCCGTCCTCGTGATCGCCGCCTCCGTCGTCACATCCCTCGTCGCACCCGGTCCGGCGGCCATGGCCGGGGACGAGTCCATCTCCGTCGACTTCTCCGTCGCCGGCGGTTCGCCGACCTACCGGGCCTCCGGGTGGATCTACGGCATGACCGAGAACGCGTCGGGACCGGCGGACCACTTCTTCCGCGACGTGAAGTTCCGCTACATGCGCGCCGGTGGCGCCCAGCTCGACGGGCCCGGCGGCTGGGTGGCGGGCAAGTACGACCGCCGGTGGAACGCCACCCGTGCCCAGCTGCTGCGCACCCGGTCGCTGGGTGGCGAGTTCATCCTGCTGCCGCACGACCTGTGGGGCGCGGACGGCTACCCGATCTCGCGCTTCCCGGGCGACAACGGCAACTGGACCGACTACGACAACTTCCTCACCCGCCTGATCGCCGACGTGCGGGCCACGGGCGTGCCGGTCCAGTGGGACCTGTGGAACGAGCCCAACCTCAACCTGTTCTGGAACCGTCCCCAGTCCCAGTACTTCGAACTGTGGCGGCGCACCTACCAACGCGTCCGCGCCGCGTTCCCCGAGCAGCTGATCGTCGGCCCCAGCCTCGCGGGCGTCCCGTCCACGTCGGGTGGGTACTGGACCCAGTACCTCGACTTCGTCCGGGCCAACAACGTCGTCCCCGACATCTTCAGCTGGCACTCGCTGCCCAGCGACCCGGTGGCCAACGTGGCGGCGGCGAACAGCTCGCTGGACTCGCGCGGCATCCCGCACCCGCGCCCGTACCAGATCAACGAGTACGGCGCGAGCAACGAGCAGAACCCCGGTGACGGCGCCTGGTACATCGCACGCCTGGAGCGGGCCGGAGCCGACGGCCTGCGCGCCAACTGGGCGAGCGCCGGGAACCTGCACAACGACCTCGGCAACCTGCTCGTCCGCAACTCGGCCGGACAGCACCTGCCCAAGGGCGAGTGGTGGGTCTACCGCTTCTACGGCTCCCAGACCGGGCAGGTCGTGTCCGTCACGCCCAGCCCGGCCTACGACGCGTTCGCCACGAAGACCGACGGCGTGGCGAAGATCCTGGTCGGCGGTGGCGGCACCACGGGCAACGTCGCGGTCCAGCTCCGGCGCCTGGACACCACCAGCGGCATCGTGCAGAACAACCAGGTGCGGGCGGTCGTCCAGCGCATCCCGCACAACGGCGGCGGCGCGGTCCAGGGGCCGATCACCGTCCAGAACTCCGTGGTGACGCTGTCCGGCAACGGTGCCACGGTGAACCTGCCGCACACCGCTGTCGACGACACCTTCACCATCACGCTCCTACCGCCGTCGGTCAGGGGAGTCCCGACCGTGGCCGTCGCCCAGCACTCGCAGCAGTGCCTGGACAACGCGGACCTGGGCACCGCCGACGGCAACCGGCAGCAGCAGTTCCCCTGCGAGGGCGGTGACCAGCAGTCGTGGGACTTCCGGCCGGTGGCCGACGTCGCCAACACCTACACCGTCGTCAACCAGCAGACCGGCAAGTGCCTCGCCGTGAACGGCTCGTCCTCGGCCGACGGCGCCGCCGTGCAGCAGTGGACCTGCGCACCGGGGGCGCAGAACCAGCAGTTCGCGCTGCGGAAGGTCACCTACTCCGGCAACGACCCCCACGACTACCAGCTCGTGGCGCGGCACAGCGGCAAGTGCGTCGACGTCAACGGGGTCTCCGCCGCCGTGCGGGCGACGGTCCACCAGTGGACCTGCAAACCTGCCGGCCAGTCGAGCCCGCTGAACCAGACGTGGCGGCTCTGGGGCTTCTGACGAGCGGCGCTCCGGTCGCGGTCGGCTCCAGGATCGTGATGTTCACGCTCACACGTAGCAGCTCGCGGTTGATCCGGCTCGCCGGTCAGCGGGCCCGACAGACGGGGAGATCACCTCTGTAGCTCAGCACTTCGGCCGGGTCGAGGACTTGAACGCGACGCGGGCCCGCTAAAAGTGAGCGTGAACATTTTAGCGGGGCCGCGTCGTTGACGCCCGGCTCCGGCGGTGGCTACTGTGCTGACAGCCGGGCCGCCGGGCCCGAGTCGGTCACGCATCCGCCGGCACGACCGCCCGTCAACGACGACGTTGAGGATTCCGATGCGACGAACACGGCACACCGCGCACATCCTTGAACGACGCCGATCGTTGCCGCAGCCGGACGTCCTGACTCGCTGACCTCCGCGGTCGCGTCGTCTCCCGTCGCCGCGGTTCCGCCACGTCGTCCCGATCTCCCCTCGCCGACAGGTCCTGCCGGCCGCACCGCTGTGCGGCGACATCCCGGCGCCACTCGGGCCCACCCGCTCCACCGCGCGTGCCGGCCCCCGCGGGACGTCACCGGCCTTCCCCAACCAACACAGGAGAGCCCATGTCGTCACCCATGAGCCGCCGCACGCTGCTGCAAGCCGTCGGCGTCGCGGCCGTCGCGACGACCGTGCCCGGCCTGACCCCGGGGTCCGCGGTCGCGGCGACGGTGCCGCCGGTCCGGTCCGACCTCGGCGTGGCCGCCCATCCGTTCGACCTCGGCGAGGTGCGCCTGAGCCCCGGCCGCTGGATGGAGAACCAGAGCCGGACGCTGACGTACCTGAAGTTCGCTAACGTCGACCGGTTGCTCTACAACTTCCGCGCCAACCACCGGCTGTCGACCAACGGCGCGGCGGCCCTGGGCGGCTGGGAGGCGCCGAACTTCCCGTTCCGCACCCACAGCCAGGGCCACTTCCTCAGCGCGTGGGCGCAGGCGTGGGCGGTGCTGGGCGACACCACGTGCCGGGACCGGGCGAACCACATGGTCGCCGAGTTGGCCAAGTGCCAGGCCAACAACGCGGCGGCCGGGTTCAACACCGGTTACCTGTCCGGGTTCCCGGAGTCGGACTTCGACGCGATGGAGGCGGGCTCGCCCAAGTCGGTGTCGTACTACTCGCTGCACAAGACGTTGGCGGGTCTGCTGGACGTGTGGCGGCACATCGGCAACACCCAGGCGCGCGACGTGCTGCTGCGGTTCGCCGGGTGGGTGGACTGGCGCACCGGTCGGCTGTCCTACAGCCAGATGCAGCGCGTCCTGGGCACCGAGTTCGGCGGCATGAACGCCGTGCTGACCGACCTGTACCAGCAGACGGGGGACAGCCGGTGGCTGACCGCGGCGCAGCGGTTCGACCACGCCGCCGTGTTCGACCCGTTGGCGGCCAACCAGGACCGGCTCAGCGGGCTGCACGCCAACACGCAGGTGCCGAAGTGGATCGGCGCCGCCCGTGAGTACAAGGCCACGGGGACGACCCGCTACCGCGACATCGCGTCCAACGCGTGGAACATCACGGTTGGCGCGCACACCTACGTGATCGGCGGCAACAGCCAGGCCGAGCACTTCCGCGCGCCCAACGCCATCGCCGCCTACCTCAACACCGACACGGCCGAGGCGTGCAACACCTACAACATGCTCAAGCTCACCCGCGAGCTGTGGCTGCTCGACCCGAACCGCGCCTCCTACTTCGACTTCTACGAACGCGCCCTGCTCAACCACCTCATCGGCCAGCAGAACACCGCCGACCCGCACGGCCACATCTGCTACTTCACCGGCCTCAACCCCGGCCACCGGCGCGGCAACACCGGACCCGCGTGGGGTGGCGGCAACTGGAGCACCGACTACACGACGTTCTGGTGCTGCCAGGGGACCGCGCTGGAGGTCAACACGTCCCTCGCGAGCTCCATCTACTTCCACAACGGCACCACGCTGACGGTGAACCTGTACACGCCGTCGGTGCTGACCTGGGCGCAGCGGGGGATCACCGTCACGCAGACCACGGCCTACCCGGCGTCGGACACCACCACGCTGACCGTCACCGGCAGCGTGAGCGGGTCGTGGACGATGCGCCTGCGCATCCCGGCCTGGACGACCGGCGCGACGGTCAGCGTCAACGGCGTGGCGCAGGACATCGCCACCACCCCCGGCTCCTACGCCGCCCTGACCCGGTCGTGGGCTTCCGGCGACGTGGTGACCGTGCGGCTGCCGATGCGGGTCGTGGTGCAGCCCGCCAGCGACAACCCCGCCGTCGCCGCGGTCACCTTCGGACCGGTCGTGCTGTCGGGCAACTACGGCAACACCGCGCTGAGCAGGCTGCCCGCCCTGGACACCACGTCGATCACCCGCACCGGCACGTCGGGCTTGGCGTTCACCGCGCGAGCCGACGGCGCGACCGTCAACCTCGGGCCGTTCTACGACGCGCACGGCCACAACTACACCGTCTACTGGAGCACCAGCGGCGGCGGTGGCGGCTCGGACGCCGGTTACCGGCTGGTCAACGCGGCCAGCGGCCTGGTGCTGGGCGTGCAGGACATGTCGACCGCCGACGGCGGCCTCGCCGTGCAGTGGAACAACACCGGGACGGCCGACCACAACTGGGAGCTGGTCGCCGACGGCAGCGCCGTGCGGGTGCGCAACCGCAACAGCGGCAAGGTCCTCGGCGTGGAGAACATGTCCACCGCGGACAACGCCCGCGTCCTGCAGTGGAGCAACACCGGCTCCGCCGACCACAAGTGGACCGTCCTCGACAACGGCGACGGCACCCACCGGATCCGCAACGGCAACAGCGGCAAGCTGCTCGGCATCCTCAACGGCTCCACCGCGGCGGGCGCCCAGGCCGTGCAGGACCCGGACAACGGGACCGCCGACAACCGCTGGCGGTTCGTGCCCGTCGGCGCCCGCCGCGTCCAGAACCTCGCCAGCGGCCTGGTGCTGGGCGTGCAGGACATGTCGACCGCCGACGGCGGCCTGGTCGTGCAGTGGGACGACAACGGCACCGCCGACCACCTCTGGACCGCCGTCGTCGACCCCGACGGGTACTTCCGGCTGCGCAACTCCAACAGCGGCAAGGTGCTCGGCGTCGAGAACGCCGCCAACGCCAACGGCGCCCGCGTGCTCCAATGGGCCGACAACGGCACCAACGACCACAAGTGGCGGCTGCGCTACGGCACCGGCGGCTACTTCCGCATCCAGTGCGGCAACGGCGGGCGCGTCCTCGGCGTCAACGGCGCCTCCACCGCACGCGGCGCCCAGGTCGTCATCTGGGACGACAACGGCACCAACGACCACCTCTGGCGCTTCATCTGAGCGAACGACAGCGGCGGCCCGTCCGGTACTCCGGGCGGGCCGCCGCTGTGTGCCACCCGGCTCGGCCGGTGAGGCCGGGCCGGGTGCCGCTCGTCGGGGTCAGGGAGTGGTCAGGTCGAACTTCCGGACCGTCACCGCGCCGCCGAGGGACTGGGTGGCGTGGTTGAAGATGCCGAAGCGGTAGCCCATGAAGAACTGCCAGGCGTTGTTCAGCGTGAACGCCGGCCCCAGCGGGGTGAAGTTCACGCCGTCGGTGCTGTAGGAGAACCTGGCGACGCGATTGGACCCGGGTTGGATGTCGGCGTTGATCCGCAGCCAGATCCGGCCGCCGCTGACCGCGGCGCCCGCGGCTTCGCTGCCCGTGTTGGTGGTGCGCCAGCTGCCGTCCATGGCCAGGCCGTTCGTCATGGACACGCGGGTCTGGCCGTTGTCGCGCTTGACGCCGATCCAGGCCGAGGACTGGCGCAGCATCGCCAACCCGGACCTGTCACCGTCGCGCATCGTGCTGTAGTCCAGCTCGATCGTGGCCGTGGACGTCGGTCCCTGGATGCGGTGGGTCAGGGTGTTGCGGGCGGCGTACAGGTCGTTGGTGACCGTGGCCGTCTGCAACGTGAGCCCGTTGTTCACCGAGTACTTGGTGGTGTCGGGATCGTGGTTCCACTCCCACTGCGGGCCCAGCGCGGTGCCGGTGAAGGTGTCGGTCCCGATGAGGGGCTTGACCGGCCGGGTCGGCAGCGGTGACGGGTAGTTCACGCCCCACCGGCCGTTGACCGTCTGGAGGGTCGGCCAGCCGTCCGCGGTCCAGGTGATCGGGGCGAGGGCGGGCACGCGACCGCCGGGGTAGGCGTCCACGAACGACATGTAGTACCAGGACCCGTTCGGGGTCTGGACCAGGCCGCCCTGGTGGGGCACGCCGCCGCCGGGGATCGGGCCCGGCAGGTCGAGCAGGACTTGCCGGACGGTGTACGGGCCGAACGGGTTGCTCGCCTTGAGCACGTACTGGCCGTTGGCGGGTCGGGTCAGCCAGATGTAGTAGCTGCCGTTGCGCTTGTAGAACCTCGCGCCCTCCAGCGTCCCGATGTTCGAGGGCGTCTGGAAGACCTGCTGCGCGCGGACCTGGCTGCGCCCGTCGGCGGACAGCTGGGCGACGCTGATGGTGCCGTTGCCGTAGGCGACGTACATGGTGTCGTTGTCGTCGATGAGCATGCCGGCGTCGTAGTAGCAGTTGTCGATCTGGGCGTGCCGGTTCCACGGCCCTTCGACACTGGCGGCGGTGTAGATGTAGGTGTCGTTGAAGTCGATGCACCCGGCCCAGTAGTAGGTCCGGTTGCTGGCGCGGTACTGCAGCGTCGACGCCCAGATGCCGTTGACGTAGGCGCGCTGCCCGTTGGTCAGGTCGTACTTCGTGCCGAAGTCCAGGGATGGCACGGAGTGACCGGCGAACTCCCAATTGACCAGGTCGTACGAGCGCAGGATCGGCGCACCGGGCGAGTAGTGCATGGTCGACGCGGTCATGTAGTACGCGTCCCCGACCCGGATGACCTCGACGTCGGCGAAGTCCTGCCACACCACGGGGTTCGTGTACTGCCCGCCCGGCTGCGGCGTCGTCGTCGTGGTGGTGGGGCCGCCGCCGTCGACGCGGACCAGCTGCCACTGCTGGTTGGCGCCGCCCCAGTCGTTGTACTGGACGATGTTCGCGCCGTCGTTGGTGGCGGCGTTCTGGACCTCGACGGCCTTGTTGCTGTTGCGGTTGATCAGGCGGACGTGTCCGCCGTCGGAGTCGGCGAGGCGGAACTGCTGGTTGGTGCCGTTGTTGTCGGCCCACTGCACGATGGCCGCGCCGTCGGCGGTGGAGCGGTTGGAGACGTCGAGCACCTTGCCGGAGTGCTTGGACTTGAGCCGGTAGTAGCCACCGCCGGAGTCGACGAACTGCCACTGCTGGTTGGCCCCGTCACCACGGGTCCACTGCGTGATGCGGGCGCCGTCGTTCGTGGCGAGGTTGTAGACGTCGAGTGCCTTGCCGCTGTTGCGGTTGACCAGCACGTACCACGCGTTCGTGTCGACGGTCGCCGCCGAGCTGGTCGCCGAGCCGAAGACGACCATCACGCCGCCGAGCACGACCGCGGCCATCACCGCGGCCAACCGCGACCACCGGCCGCGCCTGCGCGTGGGGTGCCCCGGGAGTCGTTCGGGGACAGACATGACAGCTCCTTACCCGCCGCTTCCGGCGGCGTTACGGCCGGAGCCCCCGCACTGGGTGCGGGGGCTCCGGGTCCGGTCAGCGTTGCAGTGTCAGCACGCCCGGTCGGTACGGCAGCAGGCCGTACTCCACACCGTTGGAGCGGGGGTCGCGGCCTTGGTAGAGCAACTGGAGGTTGCAGGGGTCGATGGTCTTGGTCTGGTCGGCGCTGGTGCGGACCAGGTCGCCGTGGCTGATGTCGTTGGTCCAGGTGGCGCCGCTGTTGGC
>NZ_JBFAFR010000050.1:0-39511 GCF_040639675.1 Actinosynnema sp. NPDC023794
GTCACCACCGAGCATGGGATCACCACGAACCGGCGTCGGGGATCTTGTCCGGCGTGTCTCCAACCCGGTGAACGTATGTGGTCAACGCACTAGCCTGATCGGCAACGGTGGCGGCGCGCGTACTCGCTGTTGAGGGGCAGCGGGCGTGGCGCCGCCATTTCACATTCAACCGAGGGGTGAGCATGACGCCGGGGATTCGCCTGCGTGCCGCGTTCGGGGTCGCGGTGCTGTTCATCGCGGCGGGCTGCGGTCAAGCGGTCACGGGTGCGGCGGTTCCCGAGTCGCGGTCCGGTTCCGAGCCGACGGTTGCCGCCGGGCAGGACCGCAACGCCGGGTTCGACGAGTGCGGCCTGGTCGAACCGGCCGAGGTCGCCAAGGCGATCGGCGTGAACGCCATGCACGTCACCGGCCGTTCGGCGATGACCCAGTCCGACGGCAGTCGCCGTGCCGGGTGCGCGTACTTCCCGGAGAACGTGCCGGGCATGCTCGGCCTGGAGATCGGCACGGTGGCCGACACGGATGCCGAGCGGTTCTTCGCGCCGTTCGCGAAGAACTTCCGCAACGTGCAGACGATCCCGAAGCTGGGCGACCGCGCCGAAGCGGTCGCCTACAAGGCGAACGGCACCTCGACCCACTACATCGAGGTCCGGACGCTCTCCGGGAACCGCGGACTGCACCTGTTCTACACCTACACGGACGGCCGCGGCGCGATGCCCAAGGCCGATGGGGCGGCCGCCGCGGTGATCCTCGTGAAAGCCCTCGAACGGTTGCCCGACAAGGTGACGATCCCCGACGGGGCGCCGGAGGGCCGGTGCGCGGACGTCGATCTGGAGCCCGCCGCCGAGGTCGTCGGCGCCAAGCTGGTGATGGCCCGGTCGGTGGTGTCCGAGGGCGGCGGCATGACCTGCCACTTCAGCGGCGGCGGCGGGAAGCTCGAAGTCAGCCTGCTCGCCGACGCGGGGCGGGCGGCGAAGGCGGCCGTCCCGCCGGACCAGATCACCCACGCCGACCTCGCCGACGGCGCCCGGGTGATGGTGACCGAGGCCAACGCGCTGGACGCCCGGGTCAACGTCGGCGACCAGGTCGTGATCATGAACGCGTCCTACGCCGGCGAGGTCGCCGCGCTGCGGCCGGCGGACGTCGAGCTGGTGCGAACCGTCGTGGACGCGATCAGCGACCGGAACTGACGACCACCCGGGCGATCCGCGCCGTGCGGTCACCAGGGGATGGCGCCCTCGTCGTCGAAGAAGCCGCCGCGCGGACCGTCGTCCGGCAGGGTGGCGAGCCGGATCGCGATCGCGGCGCCCTGCTCGGGCGTCCGCGTCCCGCTGAAGCCGGTGAAGTCGGTCGCGACGTAGCCGGGGCAGGCGGCGTTCACGATGACGTTCGTGTCGGCGAGCCGGCGGGCGTACTGGGCCGTGACGCTGTTGAGCATCGACTTCGACGGCGCGTACGCGGCCATGACCGGGCCGGTCCGCAGCGTGAGCGAGCCCATGTTGCTCGACATGTTGACGATGCGGGGCGAGCCCGCGCGGTGCAGCAGCGGGAGCATCGCGTTCGTCACCCGGACCACCCCGAACACGTTCGTGTCCAGGACGGTGCGGAGGACGTCCAGCTCGAGCGTCGTGGGGTCCTGCGCGCCGCGGTCGAATCGGCCGGCGATGCCGGCGTTGTTGACGAGCACGTCGAGCCGTCCCGCCGTCCGCTCGATGGTCGCCGCCGCCGTCGCGACGCTGTCGTCGGAGGTGACGTCGAGGGCGACCCCGAACGCGTCGACGCCGGCGGCACGCAGCCGCTCGACGGCCTCATCGCGCCTGGTCTCGTCACGCGCGCCCACCGCGACCGTGAAGCCGATCGCCCCGAGGCCCTGTGCGATGGCGAGACCGATTCCCTTGTTCGCGCCGGTGACCAGCGCGATCTTCGTGTCGTTCACCCGTCCCATGCTCGGCGCGTCACCCGTCCCGTGTCCAAGATCGATCCGGTAGGCCCTGATACTCGCCGGGTATCACGCGGGTAGGCTTCGCCCGTGCACGACCTCGAGACCCGCGAACTCAGGTACTTCGTCGCCGTCGCCGAGGAACTGCACTTCGGACGTGCCGCCGATCGGCTCGGGATCGCGCAGCCGCCGCTGTCGCGCGCGATCCGCCGGCTGGAGCAGCGGCTCGGCGTCCGGCTCCTCGACCGGGACCGCCGTGGAGCGGCGCTCACCGACGCCGGCAGGGTGATGCTCCGCGAGTCCCGAGCGGCCCTCGACGCGGTCGCGGCCGCCGCGCGTCGGACGCGGCGAGCAGGCGATCCGAAGCGGCCGTTGGTCCTGGTGACGAAGGCCGGGGCGTCCCACGAGCTGCTGCACCGGCTCCTCGACGCGCTCGCCCGCGAACCGGGTGCGGCACCGGTCGACGTCCTCCTGTGCGAGGTCGGCGAGCAGGCGGGGCTGCTGCGCGACGGGAGCGCCGACGTGGCGCTCATGCACCGCCCGTTCGACGACCTCGTCGGGTTCGACACCGAAGACCTCCACGTCGAGGGCCAGATCGCGCTCCTCCCCGCCGGGCACCCGCTCGCGTCGCGCGGTTCACTCACGCTGGCGGACGTCCGCGACGTGCCGGACCTGCCGATCGCGCGCTGGCCCCGGCTCGACGGGTCCTACCCGGACGGTCCCGGACCGGAGGTGCGCACCCAGTCGCAGCTCGCCCAGCTCGTGGCGCTCGGCAAGGCGCTGCTCGTCATCCCCGCCTCCAGCCGCGCCTGGCAGTGGCCCGACCACGTCGCGGTGCCCGTCGTGGACGCGCCGGAGGTCACCACGGTGATCGCCTGGCCGGCGGGCAGCCGCTCACCGGCGATCGCCTCGCTCGTGCGCTCGGCGGCCGGGTTGCGCGGCGCCGCGCCCGCGGGCTGAGAGGTCGTCGCCGCACCACCCGATCGAGTCGCCCGGAGACCCGTTCGGGCGTTGTCCGGCCACTCCCGACGGCACCATCCTGTGTGCCGTCCCGGTCAACCGATCACGTCCGTACGGAGGTTTCGTGCCGGTCAACGACATGCTCAAGGCGAAGATCAACCACGGCTTCACCCACCTGGACGTCGACGGCGACGGGCTGCTCACCGAGCAGGACCACGTCCTGATGGGCAGAAGGGCCGCCGAAGCCCTCGGGCACGCGCCCGACTCGCCGCAGGAGCAGCGCATCGTCGACGCCTACCTGCGGATCTGGCACGACCTGCACCTGCCGTACATCCCGGGCGGCGGCACGGCCATCTCGCGCGAGCAATTCCTCGCCTCCACCGGCTCCCTCGCCGACGACCCGGACGCCGCGCGGGCCGGCGTCGGCGCGGTCGCCGAGGCGTTCCTGGCCATCGCCGACACCGACGTCGACGGCCGGGTGAGCCCAGCCGAGTACCTCGTGTTCCAGCGCGGGCACTTCCCCGGCCTGACCGAAGCCGAAGCCGCCGAGGCGTTCGAGCACCTCGACTCGGACGGCGACGGCTACCTCACCGCCGAGGAGTTCACGCGCGCGTGCGTCGAGTTCTGGTCCAGCTCCGACCCGGATGCGCCGGGCAACTGGTGGATGGGCCGTCCCGTGGCGTGATCCGGCCGCCGGCGGACCGGTCCGGGCTCGGGGACGACCCGACCCGGCCGGTCGCGGTCACCGCACCGCGATGTCCTCCGGGAATCGCGGGTCGATCTCGTAGTGGGTGTCGAACTGGCTGCTGAAACCGGTCACGCGGACCGTCCGGCCCACGACGAGACCGGTGAGGTCGATGCCGGTCGGGGTGTTGACGAAGATCGTCAGCTCGCCGGAACCGTCGTCCACGAAGAACTTGTGTCCGTACGGCAGGTCCGACTCCGGCGCCCGGGTGACCGTGGCGGCCACGCGCACCAGCAGCCCTTCGGTGGCCTCCCCGACCGCGCCCGTGGCCAGCGGCGCCGGACGGACCGAAGGACCCCTGCCGTGCACGCGGACCGCGGCCGGGTCGGCGGGCACGAGGACGAGCAACCCGTAGCTGTCGCGCAGCGTGCCGGTCACCCGCACCTTGTCGCGCGGCGTGACGCCCAGGTCCACCGGGACGCTCACGTAGATCCCCGCGCCGCGGTCCTGGATCGCGAAGCCCCGGTCGAAGAAGCTGGACTCGAACGCGCCCGAGGGCGTGGTGGCCGTGCCGCCGACGGTGACCACCGTCCCCGGGGGCAGGCTCCGCGCGTGGCGGATGGACACCACGTGCCCCGACGCCTCGGCCGGCGCCGCCAGCCCCACCGAGACGAGCACCAGGACCAACACCGAGGTGATACCGCGCGGCACCCGACGCATGCCGAACCCCTTCCGACCGAGCCGTGCCGAGGTGGACCGGCTTCCCGCCACCATCGCGGTTCCGGGCGCCGTCCGCCGGCGGAAGGGCCGATCGGCTACGGGATCCCCAACCCCCGGCGGTCAGGACCCGGCCAGGCGCTCCTCCGCGGCCCGCCACGCCCGAGGATCACCGCTCGGCTCGTACCGGACCAATTCGGTCGAGGACCGCACCACGTCCCGCAGCTCCGGCAGGCCACCGGTGACGACGCCCAGCGCACGGGCCTGGACCAGGGCGTTGCCGTAGGCGGCGGCCTCGACCGGTCCCGCCACGACCGGCAAGCCGCAGGCGTCCGCGGTGAGTCGGCAGAGCAGGCGGTTGCGCGCGCCGCCGCCCACGACGTGCACCACGTCGACCTGCCGTCCCGACAGCTCGGCGGCCTGGCGGACCGCCCGGCGGTGCGCCAGCGCCAGGCTGTCCACCACGCAGCGGACGATCGCGGCGGGCGTCGACGGCGGCGTCTGTCCCGTCCGCGCGCACGCTTCCCGGATGCGGGCGGGCATGTTCCCCGGCGGGATGAACGCCGGGTCGCCCGCGTCGACCACGGCGACCAGGTCCGGCTCGGCCTCCGCCGCGTTCAGCAACCCCGTCAGATCCGGATCACCCCACTCGCGCAGGCACTCCTGCAACAACCACAGGCCCATCACGTTGCGCAGGTAGCGGACCGTGCCGTCGACGCCCAACTCGTTGGAGAAGTTCGCCGCGCGACTGGCCTCGGTGAGCACCGGCGCGTCCAGCTCCACCCCGACCAGCGACCACGTCCCGGTGGCCACGTAGGCGAAGTTCCGCGTCGCGGCCGGCACGCCGACGACCGCCGACGCGGTGTCGTGCGACCCGACGGCCACCACCGGGACCGGTCCGGTCAGGCCGGTCTCCGCCAGGACGTGGTCGTGCAGCGTGCCGACCTCGGTCCCCGGCTCCACCAGCGGCGTGAGGAGCCCGTCGGCGATGTCCAGTCGCGCCGACAGCTCCGCCGACCACGTGCGCGTCCGCGCGTCGAGCAGGCCGGTGGTGGAGGCGTTGGTGACCTCGGTGACGCGGGCGCCGGTGAGCCAGTGCCCGAGCAGGTCGGGGATGAGCAGCAACCGCTCCGCCGCGCCAAGTTGCGGCGTGCCGCGGGCCGCCGCCAACTGGTAGACGGTGTTGAACGGCAGCACCTGGAGCCCGGTGACCCGGTACAGCTCGGCCGCCGGCACCCTGGCGTGCACGGCCTCGGGCACGCCGTCGGTGCGCCGGTCGCGGTAGTGGACCGGGTTGCCCAGCAACGCGCCGGTGGCGTCCAGCAGGCCGTAGTCGACCGCCCACGAGTCGATGCCGACCGCGTCCAGCCGCGGCCCGGCCGCCCGCAGGCCGTCGAGCACACCCCGGTACAGGCTCAGCACGTCCCAGTGCAGCGCGTCGCCGAGCCGCACCGGCCCGTTGGGGAACCGGTGCGCCTCGACGAACGCGGCCCGGCCGGGAGCGATGTCGAAGGCCATCACGCGTCCGCTCGACGCGCCGAGGTCGACCGCCGCGACCCGGACCGCACCCCCGCCCATCAGCGCAGGAAGGCGGCGGCGACGCCGGAGTCGACCGGCACGTGCAGGCCGGTGGTCTGGGACAGGTCGCCGCCGGCGAGCGCGAAGACGGCGGCGGCGACGTGCTCGGGCAGCACCTCGCGGCCCAGCAGCGTGCGCTTGGCGTAGTACGCGCCCAGCTCCTCTTCCTTGACGCCGTACACGGCGGCCCGCTGCGCACCCCAGCCGCCGGCGAAGATGCCCGAACCGCGTACCACGCCGTCGGGGTTGACGCCGTTGACCCGGATGCCGTGCGGCCCCAGCTCGGCGGCCAGCAGCCGCACCTGGTGCGCCTGGTCGGCCTTGGTCGCGCCGTAGGCGACGTTGTTGGGCCCGGCGAACACGCCGTTCTTGCTGGAGATGTAGACGACGTCGCCGCCCATGCCCTGCTCGATCATCACCTTCGCGGCGGCCCGCGACACCAGGAACGACCCGCGCGCCATCACGTCGTGCTGGAGGTCCCAGTCGCGCACGGTCGTCTCCAGCAGCGGCTTGGAGATCGACAGACCGGCGTTGTTCACGACCAGGTCGACACCGCCGAACGCGAGCACCGCCTCGGCGAACGCCCGCTCCACGGCCGCCTCGTCCGACACGTCCGCGGCCACGCCGATCGCCACGTCCGCGTCGCCGATGCCATGGGCGACCGCCGCCGCGCGTTCCGCGTCGAGGTCCGAGACGACCACGCACGCGCCCTCGGCGGCCAACCGCTCGGCGATGGCCTTGCCGATGCCCGACCCCGCGCCGGTCACCAGCGCGACCCTGGTGGCCAGCGGCTTCGGCTTGGGCATCCGGGCCAGCTTGGCCTCTTCCAGGGCCCAGTACTCGATGCGGAACTTCTCCGACTCCGGGATCGGCCGGTAGGTCGACACCGACTCGGCGCCGCGCATCACGTTGATCGCGTTGACGTAGAACTCGCCCGCCACCCGCGCGGTCTGCTTCGTGCGGCCGAACGAGAACATGCCGACGCCGGGCACCAGCACGATCGCCGGGTCCGCACCGCGCATCGCCGGCGAGTCCGGGGCCGCGTGCCGCTCGTAGTAGGCGCGGTAGTCCTCGCGGTACGCGGCGTGCAGCTCCTTGAGCCGCGCGACGATCTCGTCCACGCCCGCCGTGCCGGGCAGGTCGACCACCAGCGGCTTGACCTTGGTGCGCAGGAAGTGGTCCGGGCACGACGTGCCCAGCTCGGCCAGCGGCGCGAGCTTCGCCCGGGACAGGAAGTCCAGCACCACGTCGGAGTCGGTGAAGTGCCCCACCTGCGGCAGGTCGGTCGACGCGAGCCCTCGCACGGTCGGGAAGATCGCCGCCGCCTTGGCCCGCCGCTCGGCCTCGGGCAGCGGCTCGTTGCCCGGAACCACCGCGCCGAACGGCTCCGCGACCCCGTGTTCGGCGAGGAACTCTTCCGCGGTGCGGATGATCTCCAGCGAGTGGGCCTCGCACTCCTCGGACGTGTTACCCCACGCGGTGATCCCGTGCCCGCCCAGGATGCAGCCGATGGCCTGCGGGTTGGCCTCCTTGATCGCCGCGATGTCGAGGCCGAGCTGGAACCCGGGCCGACGCCAGTCCACCCACGCCACCCGGTCGCCGAAGCACTGCTCGGTCAACTTCTCACCGTCGGCCGCGGTGGCGAGTGAGATGCCGGAGTCGGGGTGCAGGTGGTCCACGTGCGGCGCGTCGACCAGGCCGTGCATGGCCGTGTCGATCGACGGCGCGGCGCCGCCCTTGCCGTGCAGGCAGTAGTCGAACGCGGCGACCATCTCGTCCTCGCGGTCCACGCCGGGGTAGACGTCCACGAGCGCGCGCAGCCGGTCCAGGCGCAGCACGGCCAGGCCCGCGGTGGTGAGGGTGCCCAGGTCGCCGCCCGAGCCCTTCACCCACAGCAGTTCGACCGGGTCACCCGTCACCGGGTCGGTGTCGCTGCCCTTCGCGGAGGTGTTGCCGCCCGCGTAGTTGGTGTTGCGCGCATCGGCGCCCAGCCGGTTCGAGCGGGCGACCAGCGCCGCGGCGGTCGTGTTGTCGGTCATCTGCGGGAAGCTCCTCGTGGGCGAGCGGTGGCCAGGGTGGCGAGGGTGTCGGGAGGTCAGACCCAGCCGGCCTGCGTGCCGCCGACGCGCGCGGCGGCGATCTCGGCGGCGTAGCCGGACGCGCGGTAGGCGGCCATCGGGTCGCGGGGGAGGCCCTTGGCCTCGCGGCGGTCGGCCAGCCCCCCGCGCACGTCGGTGTGGAAGGCGTCCATCAGCACGTCGTGCGCGCCGATCACGTCACCGGCGTCCTGGGCGGCGGCGAGCGCCCCGGTGTCGACGAGCAGCGCCTTGGCCAACGCCTGCTCGACGTTGAGGACCGACCGGACCTGGCCCGCGATCTTGTCCTCGATGTTGTGGCACTGGTCGAGCATGAAGTTGACCCCGGACTCGGGCCGGTGGGCGCCGACCGCGACGATCTCGACCATGATCCGGAACAGCTGGAACGGGTCGGCCGACCCCACGATCAGGTCGTCGTCGGCGTAGAAGCGGGAGTTGAAGTCGAACGCGCCGAGTCTGCCCGCCCGCAGCAGCTGCATGACGATGAACTCGATGTTCGTGCCCGGCGCGTGGTGGCCCGTGTCGAGCACGACCTGCGCGCGCTCGCCGAGCGCCTGGCAGTGCAGCAGCGCCGTGCCCCAGTCGGGGATGTCCATCGCGTAGAAGTACGGCTCGAAGAACTTGTACTCCAGCAGCAGCCGCTGGTCGGGCCCCAGCGCGGCGTAGATCTCGGTCAGCGACTCGGCCAGCCGGTCCTGCCGGGCGCGCAGCGAGTCCTGCCCCGGGTAGTTCGTGCCGTCGGGCAGCCACAGCTTCAGGTCGGCCGAGCCGGTCCGCGCCATCACCTCCACGCAGTCGAGGTGGTGCGCGACGGCCTTGGCCCGCACGCGCGGGTCCGAGTGCGTCAGCGAGCCCAGCCGGTAGTCGTCGTCCTGGAAGAGGTTCGAGTTGATCGCGCCGATCCGCACACCGTGCTCCTCGGCGTGGGCGGCCAGCGCGCCGAAGTCCTCGACCCGGTCCCACGGGATGTGCAGCGACACCCGCGGCGCGAGCCCCGTCAGGGCGTGCACGCGGGCGGCGTCCGCGATCTTCTCGAACGGGTCGCGGGGCGTGCCCGGTGTGGTGAACACCTTGAACCTGGTGCCGGAGTTCCCGTACGCCCAGCTCGGCACCTCGACGGTGAAGGCGTCGAGTTCCGACAGCACCTCCTGCAGGGACATCACGCGTTCCTCTCGGCAGCGGGGTCAACCGGTGTGGCGCCGACGGTAGCCGACCTTGGAACGTTTCACAACGGCCCTCACGAGGGTGAAATCGCTCGTCCGGCACACCGTTGTCACCCTGCTAGGCTTCGCCGAGACGCAGCTTCGGAGGACGTTTCATCCCGGACTTGCGTCGATCACGAAGGAGGGTGGGCGGTGTCCGCGCCGAGCATGAAGGATGTCGCCGCGCACGCGGGCGTGGCCGTTGGCACGGTGTCGAACGTGCTCAACCACCCGGAACTGGTCGCCGAGAGCACCCGCAAGCGGGTGCAGGACGCGATCGCCGAGCTGGGCTTCGTGCGCAACGAGTCGGCGCGCCAACTGCGCGGCGGCACCAGCCGCACCCTCGCCTACGTCGTGCTCGACACCCGCAACCCCTTCTTCACCGACGTGGCCGCCGGCGCCCAGCAGGTGGCGGAAGGCGCCGGTCTCGCGATGTTCCTGTGCGACGGCGGTGAGGACCCCACCCGCCAGGCCAGGTACCTCGATCTGCTGGAACAGCAGCGGGTGGAGGGCATCCTCATCACACCGGTCGACGCGGAGGACCCGCGACTGGCCGCGCTGGCCCGTCGGGGGACGCCCGTCGTGGTCGTCGACCGCGGCGCGGGACCGGACCGCTGCTCGGTGTCGGTGGACGACGTGCTCGGCGGCGACCTCGCCGCGTCCCACCTGCTCGACGCCGGGCACCGCCGGATCGCCTTCGTCGGCGGTCCGCGCTCGATCGGCCAGGTGGCCGACCGCCTGACGGGCGCCGAGCGGGCCCTCGCCCGTGCCGCGGCCGAGCCGCTCACCGTGCTGGAGACGGCACGCCTCGACGTAGCCGAGGGCAGGCGGGCGGGTGAGCGGCTGGCCGGCCTGCCCGCGTCCCGGCGTCCGACCGCCGCGTTCTGCGCCAACGACATGCTCGCGCTCGGCCTGCTCCAGCAGGCGGTCCGGCTCGGCCTGCGCGTGCCGCACGACCTGGCGATCGTCGGTTACGACGACATCGAGTTCGCCGCCGCGGCGGCGGTGCCGCTGACCTCGGTCGCCCAGCCGCGCCAGCTCCTCGGCCGCACGGCGGCGGAAATGCTGCTGGCCGAGGCGCGGCACCCGAAGGGGCACGTGCACCAGCAGCGGGTGTTCGAGCCCGAACTGGTGGTGCGCGAGTCCACCAGCATGCGCCGGCTGGACGGCGTCGCCTGATCGCGTGACGGGACCGCCGAGTGCCGTCCCGATGTCTTCCCCGTCCGCCGGCGGTGGCGTCCGGGAGCGTTTCCACAATAGAAGTGGCGCGTGGCCGCGCGGGGAATTGCGCGCATCGTATTGAAACGTACCATCGCCGCCCCTGCACGTTTGAGCGCGATGACGCAACGATGAACAACTCCTCTCTGAGGAGTTGCCGCACCGCCATTGACGATTCCTCTGGACTGCCCCTAGCCTCCCGCATCAGCACCGCATTGAAACATTTCAGTGAAGGAGGTGCCGGATGGGCCGAGAACACGCGACTCCACTGCTGGAGGTGCGGGGTGTCTCCAAGTCGTTCGGCGCTGTGGCGGCCGTCCGCGACGTGTCGTTCCCGCTGCACGGTGGTGAGGCGCACGCGCTGGTCGGGGAGAACGGCGCGGGCAAGTCGACCATCGTGAAGATGCTCGCCGGCGTGCACGAGCCCGACACGGGCGCGATCGTGCTGGACGGCGAGGAGCAGCGGCTGGCCGGACCCGCCGCCGCGCAGGCGGCCGGCATCGCGGTCATCTACCAGGAGCCGACGCTGTTCCCGGACCTCTCGGTCGCGGAGAACATCTTCATGGGCCGCCAGCCGCTGGGCCGGTTCGGGCGCATCGACCGGGCGGCGATGAGGACCGAGGCGGTGCGGCTGTTCGACCGGCTCGGCGTCCGCCTCGACCCCGACCGCCCCGCGCGCGGCCTGTCGATCGCCGACCAGCAGCTGGTCGAGATCGCCAAGGCGCTGTCCCTGCACGCGCGCGTGCTCGTGATGGACGAGCCGACCGCCGCGCTGTCCGGCGTCGAGGTGGAGCGGTTGTTCGCGGTGGCGCGTGCCCTGTGCGGGGAGGGCGCGGCGGTCCTGTTCATCTCGCACCGGTTCGACGAGGTGTTCTCGCTGTGCCAACGGCTCACCGTGATGCGCGACGGCACGTGGGTGTCCACCGATCCGGTCGCCGACCTGACCGTCGACCAGGTCGTGCGGCGGATGGTCGGTCGCGACGTCTCGACGCTGTTCCCCAAGGAGGACGTCGAGCCCGGTGACGTCGTGCTGGAAGTCGGCGGGCTGAGCAGGCAGGGCGTGTTCTCCGACATCGGGTTCTCGGTGCGGGCGGGCGAGATCGTCGCCCTCGCCGGGCTGGTCGGCGCCGGGCGCAGCGAGGTCGTGCGCGCGGTGTTCGGGATCGACCGCTACGACGCGGGCGAGGTCCGGGTCGCGGGCGAGCGGCTGCCCGCCGGAACGCCGGCCGCCGCCGTGGCCGCCGGGATCGCGCTGGTGCCGGAGGACCGCCGCCAGCAGGGCCTGGTCATGGAGATGTCGATCGAGCGCAACGCGACGCTCACCCGCCTGAAGCCGCTGGCCCGCTTCGGCCTGCTCGGCGGCGGACGCGAACGCCGTTCGGCGCGCGAGTGGACGAAGCGGTTGCAGGTCAAGTACGGGCGGTTGGCGGACGCCGTCGGCACCCTGTCCGGCGGCAACCAGCAGAAGGTGGTGCTGGCCAAGTGGCTGGCGACCGGCCCGAAGGTGCTGATCGTCGACGAGCCGACGCGCGGCATCGACATCGGCACGAAGGCCGAGGTCCACCGGCTGCTCTCCCGGCTGGCGGCCGACGGCGTCGCGGTGGTCATGGTGTCGTCCGAGCTGCCGGAGGTGCTGGGGATGGCCGACCGCGTGCTCGTCATGCACGAGGGGCGGATCACCGCCGAGCTGGGCCGCGCCGAGGCGACGGAGGAATCGGTCATGTTCGCGGCCACGGGCCGGACGGAGGCCGCCGCGTGAGCACCGGGCCGACGGCACCCGCCGCGCCGGCGGCGAAGGCGGACGAGGGCAGGACCCGGTTCGTCCGCAAGCTGTGGTTGGCGCGGGAGTTCGGCATCGTCGTGGCGCTCGGGCTGCTCGTGCTCGTGACCGCGGTGGACAACCCCGCGTTCCTGTCGCCGCAGAGCCTGCGCGACCTGGTGCTGGGCGCGGCGATCCTGGTGGTCCTCGCGGTCGGGCAGACCGTGGTGATCATCTCCCGCAACATCGACCTGTCGGTCGGCGCGGTGCTCGGCCTGGTCGCGTTCGCGACCGGCAAGCTGCTCAGCTCCGCGCCGGGCACGCCGACCGCGGTCGCGCTCCTAATCGGCATCGGGCTGGGCGCGGTGTGCGGTGTGGTCAACGGCGTGCTGGTGGCCGCGGCGCGGGTGCCCGCGCTGGTGATCACGCTCGGCACGCTCTACGCGTTCCGCGGCATCGACCACTCGTGGGCCCAGGGCCGGCAGATCAACGCCTCCGACATGCCGCGCTCGTTCCTCGGGCTCGGCACGTGGACCGTGCTCGGCGTCCCCGTGCTCGCCGTCATCGCCGTCGTCGTGATGCTGGCCGTCGGCTTCTACCTGCGGTCCTACCGCAGCGGGCGCGAGCTGTACGCGATCGGCTCGGAGCCCGCCGCCGCACGGCTGTCCGGCATCCCGGTCGGGCGCAGGGTCTTCACCTCCTTCGTCCTCTGCGGCGCGCTCGCCGGTCTCGCCGGTGTGCTGTACGCGGCGCGGTTCGGCACCGTCGACGCCACCGTCGGCACGGGCATCGAGCTCCAGGTCGTCGCCGCGGCCGTGGTCGGCGGCGTGGCGATCTTCGGCGGCAGCGGCAGCGTCTACGGCGCTGCCCTCGGCGCGCTGCTGCTGACCACCATCGGCAGCTCCCTCGCGGTGCTGCGGATCAACCCGTTCTGGCAGCAGGCCGTGGTCGGCGGCCTCATCCTCGCCGCGATCGGACTGGACCGGCTGCTGGCCGTCCGGACGGCGAACCGCTTGCGAGGGAGGTCGTCCCATGGCGCGTGACACGGTGGACGTCGCGGCGTCGCCGGCCGAACCGACCGCGGGCGTGCTGCGTTCCGCGTTGGTCCGGTGGGACAGCACGCTCCTCGTGGTGCTCGCCGCGGTCGTGGTGGTCGCCGGGGTGCTGGTCGAGGGGTTCGCGAGCGGGCGGAACCTCCAGTTCCTCCTGCTGGACGTGATCGCGATCGCGTTGATCGCGCTGCCGTTGACGCTGATCGTCATCACCGGCGAGATCGACCTGTCGGTGGCCAGCACGCTGGGGCTGTGCAGCGCGGTGATGGGCCAGTTGTGGGTGGCGGGTCTGCCACTGGAGCTGGTGGTGGTGCTGGTGATCGGCCTCGGCGCGGTGCTGGGCGCGGTGAACGCGGTGTTCGTGACCAGGTTCGCGCTGCCCTCGCTCGCGGTGACCATCGGCACGCTGGCCGCGTACCGGGGCCTGGCGTTCGTGGTGCTCGGTGACCAGGCGGTGGCGGACTTCCCGTTCCTCTGGACCGACGCGGCGAGCAGCACCGTCGCCGACGGCGCCGTGCCGTGGGCCGCGGTGGTCACGATCGTGCTCGCGGTCGTGTTCGGCGTGGTGCTGCACGCGACCCCGTTCGGCCGGTCCCTCTACGCGATGGGCAACAACGCCGAGGCGGCGACGTTCGCCGGCATCCGCGTCGCCCGCGCGAAGTTCTGGCTGTTCGTCGCCTCCGGCGCGGTGGCGGGCCTCGCCGGGGTGTACTGGACGCTGCGGTTCGCCAGCGCGCGGGCCGACAACGCCGCGGGCCTGGAGCTGGCCGTGGTCGCCGCCGTGCTGCTCGGCGGTGTCTCGATCTTCGGCGGTCGCGGCACGTTGCTCGGCGTGCTGCTGGGCGTGCTGCTGCTCGGGGCCGTCCGCAACGCGCTCCAGTTGGCCGACGTCGCCGCGGACACGCTCAACGTCGTCACCGGCGGACTGCTCATCGCCTCGGTCGTGGTGCCCAACGTCGCCACCATGGCCCGTGCCCGATGGCGACGGCGAAGCCGCACCCCATGACCCCGCAGACCACTCGCGACAACGAAGTCACCGCCGAGAGAGGGAGAACCATGTCCACCCAGCCCAAGCGCACCCTGCGCCTCGGCCTGATCGCCACCACCGTGGCGGTCGCGCTGGTCGGCGCCGCGTGCGGTGGCACCACCCGCGGGTCCGAGGACAACGCCAACCCCACGGGCAACCAGGCCACCGGCCAGGCCGACCCCGACGCGCCGCTGGCCGAAGGGCTCGACGTGGCCTTCCTGCCCAAGCAGATCAACAACCCGTACTTCACCGTCGCCGACGGCGGCGGCAAGAGCGCCACCGAGGAGTTCAAGGGCGCGTACAAGGAGGTCGGCCCCTCGGAGGCCAGCGCCTCGTCCCAGGTCAGCTACATCAACACGCTGTCGCAGCAGCAGACGGATGTCATCGTGACCTCCGCCAACGACCCGAACGCGATCTGCGGCGCGCTCAACAGCGCACGGCAGGCGGGCGCCAAGGTCGTCACCTTCGACTCGGACACCAAGCCCGAGTGCCGGGACGTGTTCGTCAACCAGGCGACCGCCGAGGGCATCGCGCGGAACCAGGTCGAGCTGATCGCCGAGCAGATCGGCGGCGAGGGCAAGATCGCGGTCCTGTCGGCGACGCCGAACGCGACCAACCAGAACGCGTGGATCGAGCTGATGCGCGAGGAGCTGAAGAAGCCCGAGTTCGGCAAGATCGAGCTCGTCACGGTCGCCTACGGCAACGACGAGGACCAGAAGTCGTTCCAGGAGACCCAGGGCCTGCTGCGCTCCTACCCCGACCTGAAGGGCATCGTCTCGCCCACCACGGTCGGTGTCGCGGCGGCGGCGCGCTACCTGTCGGGCTCGGAGTACAAGGGCAAGGTCGCGCTGACCGGCCTCGGCACGCCCAACCAGATGCGCGAGTTCATCAAGGACGGCACGGTCGAGGCGTTCGCCCTGTGGAACCCCGCCGACCTCGGCTACCTCGCCGCCTACGCCGGCGCCGCGCTCGCGTCCGGCCAGATCACCGGCGCGGAGGGGCAGAAGTTCAAGGCGGGCAAGCTCGGCGAGTACACCATCGGCCCGGACGGCGTCATCGTGCTCGGCCCGCCCACCGTGTTCGACCAGGGCAACATCGACCAGTTCGACTTCTGAGCCCGTGGGCGCGCGGGCCTTCCGGTCCGCGCGCCCCGCCGATCTCCTCTGCTTACAGGGTGGGGACGATCTGGGCGATGGTGCCGTCCGCGTTGAACGTCATGCGGTCCACCGTGGTCTCGCGGTTGGTGCCGTTGCCGGCGGGCACGGCGAAGCGGTGGTAGGCGACGTGCCAGGTGTCGCTGCCGGGCGCCTTGACCACGGAGTGGTGACCGGGTCCCTTGATGCCCAGCTCCAAGCGCTTCTGCAGCACGACACCGCGCTTGGTCCACGGGCCGAGCGGTGACGTCCCGGTGGCGTAGGCGACCCGGTAGTCCTCACTGCGGGTGTCGTTCTCCGACCACATGAAGTAGTAGGTGCCGTTGCGCTTGAACACGAACGACGCCTCGCGGTAGCCGCTCGGGGTGATGTCGCGGACCTTGGCCGGGTCGAAGGAGGTCATGTCGGCGTTGAGCGGGACGACGTAGGCGGTCCCGTTGCCCCAGTACAGGTACGACTGCCCGTCGTCGTCGGTGAACACCATGGGGTCGATGGCCTGCCCCGAGTACGCGCCCGCGCGGATCAGCGGCCTGCCGAGGGCGTCGCGGAAGGGACCGGTGGGGGAGTCCGACACCGCCACGCCGAGCTGCTTGCCCGTGTCGCCGGACGCCGCCCCGCCGCTGAAGTACAGGTAGTACCGGCCGTTCTTGGCGATCACGGCGGGCGCCCAGGCGGAGTTGTCGGCCCACGACACGTCCGGCCCGTGGTCGAGGATCACGCCGTGGTCGGTCCAGTTCACCAGGTCGGTGGAGGAGAACGCCTTGTAGTAGGTGCCGGCCCAGCCCGCGTAGCCGTCGGTGGTGGGGTAGAGGTAGTAGCGGCCGTTGAAGTTCGTGATGTGCGGGTCGGCGAAGAGGCCCGGGATGATCGGGCCCTTGGTGGTCTTCGGGCTCCACGGCGCGGTGAGGCGGAACGAGCTGTCCGCGCGGAACTGCGCCGTGTCCTGGAAGGTGTCCAGCCACAACTCGTAGTTGCGGTGCCGAATCCTGCGGTCCGGGTGGCTGAACGACGTCAGCGACACCGAGCCGGCCGTCGACCCGGCCACCGCGCAGAACGTCGCGTCCTCGCGGAAGCGCGCGTCGCCGGTGTTCGCCTCCAGGCGCACCCGCCAGTCGAGGTGCCGCAGGAACGAGCCGTTCTTGGCCTGGAAGGAGTAGCACGACGGCGAGGCCAGGCCGTTGACGACGGTGAACGTCGCGTCCAGCTTGGTCTGCGCCGTGCTGCCCGAGGTCACGGGGTCCAGCCGGCCGAGGTAGTCCTGGTGGCGGACGTAGCGGCCGGGGAAGTTCACCGACTCGAGCGAGCGCGCCCCGGTCGGCAGCACGTCGGCGGACGCCGGTAGCGGCACGGCCATCGTCGTGGCGATGAGGCAGGACAGCACCACGCAGGTGCGTGTTCGACGACGCATGGTCAACTCCCAGTGCCGGAGGTCGGGGATACCCGATCGCGGTGCCGCGCCACGCCGGTCGTGAGCATTCGGTCCTCCACGGTGAGGAGAAGCGGCGCGCGTTAGCGCTAACAGCACGGGGTCGTGAGGCTGGTTGCGGTGCGGATCGGGTCCGTACAGGCGGATGCCTTTGGCTGTGGCGGGGCCGGACAGGTTCGACGACACCTGTCGCGCCAGGGGTGGTGCCGGTGGATGTTTGCGCTAACATCGCGGCCCGGTCCTAGTGTCCGAGCAAGACCATCCGGGTGTCAAGGGCCGCGGGTTCCTCCGGTCACGCCGGCACCGCCCCCGGGGGTCCGCCGGCACGACGACCGCCCCGGGGCCCGCCGCTTCTCCGTGCAGGTGGCCGCCGCCGAAGCGGTGGACGTGGAAGCGCTCAGGTGGACGTGCATCGGGTTCCCACATCTGCGGCTGGCCCTCGCCCGCCGTGCCGGGCGGCACCAGCCCGATGAAGACGTGGTCGTGGTGGTCGGGGACCGTGGTGCCGTGGTGCAGCCGCACGTAGGAGGTCGACAGCTTCGCCGGCAACCGGAAGCGGTCGTGCCGGTCGCGGTCCTCCACCCGGAACTGCATGACGGACGGCTCCGAGGCCGCCGTCGGGTGGACGTTGGTCAGCCGCACCCGCCTGCCGCGCGGCCGCGAGAAGTCGACCAGCAGGTCGGCGCGCTCGGCCGGGGCGAACACCAGTCCGTCCGGCAGCGCGGAGGCAGCGGCCGCCGTCCGTGCCGATCTGGCGCACGGCGTCGTCCAGCGCGGCTTGGCCCGCCGGCGTGGTCCGGTAGGGCGCCATTGCCCCCCGGCAATGGATCGCGCGGCTCACCCGCCCCGAAGGGCGGGTGGCGCGCTATCCCCCTGCGCGGGTGGTCCGGCTCCCCAACCGGGAACCACCCGACACCAGAGAAGAGCGGCGCGGAGGGCGTGGGATACACCCGGCCGGAAATTCACCGGGCGGACTCGGTGGCGCGCACCCGCTTGCGGCCCGGCGTCCACCAGGTGAGGTCGCCGAGCATCGCCATCGTGGCCGGGACGAGCAGGCAGCGGACGACGGTCGCGTCCACGGCGATCGCGACCGCCATGCCGACGCCGAACATCTTGATCGTCGGGTCGTCGTTGGGCACGAACGCGAGGAAGACGCCGACCATGATCGCCGCCGCCGCGGTGATCACGCCGCCGGTGCCGACCAGGCCCTCGCGGACCGATCGCCGGTTGTCGCCGGTCAGCCGGAAGCGCCGCTGGACGTCGCTGAGCAGAAACACCTCGTAGTCCATCGACAGGCCGAACAGCAGGGCGAAGAGCATGAGCGGCACGAAGCTCGGGATGGGTACCGGGCCGGACAGCCCGATCCACGTCACGCCCCACCCCCAGGTGAACACCGCCGTCAGGACGCCGTAGGCCGCGCCGATGGAGATCAGGTCCATCACGGCGGCTTTGAGGGCGAGCAGCGGAGCCCGGAAGGCGAGCAGCAGGACCGCGACCGACAGCAGCAGCACGACCCCGATGACCAGCGGCAGCTTGTCGGTGACCCGTTCGGCGAGATCCGCCCGCGCGGCGACGCCGCCGCCGACGTGCACGGTCATGCCCGACACGGACTGGCTCCGCAGGCGGTGCACGAGGTCCGCCGTCGCCGGGTCGCCGCCCGACGTCGACGGGATCACCTGGACCGTGACGACCCGTCCGTCCGCGGACGGCGTCGCCGGACCGGTGGATGCCACCCCGGGCTGGGTCCGCACCATCGCCACGAGTTCGGCCAGGCGGGCGTCCCCGGCGTCGACGACCGGCGTCCGCAGCAGGCCGAGCACGGTGAGCGGCGTGCCCGTGCCCGGCCCGAAGGCCGCCGAGATGGCGTCGTTCGCCTGGCGGACGGCGGTGGACGTCGGCGAGGACCCGGCGTCCAACTGGCCGAGGCGCAGGTCGGTCGCCGGCGCGGCGAGCAGGGCCAGCAGCACGAGCGCGGACCCACCGGCCGGCCAGGGCCGGCGGGTGACCCGGTCGGCCAGGCGTGGCCAGCGACCACCGGTGCCGGTGCGGTGAAGCAGCCGGTGGTGCAGCTTCCCGCCGCGGGCGAGCCGGCGTCCGGCCAGCGACGTCAGCGCGGGGAGCAGGGTGAGCGCGGCGAGCACGGCGAACAGGACCGCGATCCCGCACGTCCAGGCGAGCGTGCGCAGCAGCGGCACGTCGGTCAGGACGAGTCCCGCGAGCGCGAGGGCGACCGTCACACCGGCGACGACCACCGCCGTGCCCGAGTCGGCGGCGGCGCGTTCGACGGCCTCCGGCACCGTGAGGCCCGACCGCGTCAGCACGCGGAAGCGGTTGAGCAGGAACAGCGAGTAGTCGATGCCCACGCCGAGGCCGACCATGAGCGCCAGGGTCGTCGCCACCGCCGGCATCGAGGTCAGGTTCCCGGCGAGCCCCACGACCTCCAGCGTCACGAGCACCGAGAGCGCCGAGGTCAGCAGCGGCAGCGCCGCGCCGACGAGGCCGCCGAGCGCGAGGAAGAGGATGACGGCGGCCAGGGCCAGGCCGAAGTACTCGTCGCCGGTGCTGCCCGAGCCGTCGAGGACCTGGGCGAGCGCCCCGCCGGGCAGCACCCGCAGGCCGGCGTCGGCGGCGGGCCGGGCGGCGTCCGCGACGACGTGTGCCACGGGCTTGGTGAGCTCTGCCCGGCGGACGTCGAGGCCGACCGTGAACCAGCCGGTCCGTCCGTCCGCGGACAGCGAGCCGTCCCGCGTCGAGGGTGGTTTCACCGTCGTCACGTGCTCGGCTCGGCGCAGGGAGGCCGCCGTGTCCGCCAGCACGCCGGAGCGGACCTCGTCGTCCAGCCGTCCGTCCTGGGCCACCAGGATCACGGTGCCGGAGGTGAGCGGGGCCTCCGGTGACGCGGTCAGGTCCCGCACGAGCTGGGCGTCGGTGCCCGGCAGGCTCACGTCGTTGTCCGTCGGTGTGCCGATCACCCGTGCGGCGACCACCAGCGTCAGCACCAGCAGCACCCACGCGCCGATCACGACGAACCGGTGCCGTGCGCACACCCGGCTCAGCACCGCGACGGCCCGGGCGGCCCGGCCGTCGGGAGGTGCAGCACTCATCGGTCCCCCAGTGTCACCACGGCAGCGTTCGAAGATCAGTGATCTTCCACCGCCGCGCGTGAAGCCGGTGTGGCGCAACCGGGCCTGCTCCGCGGGTCCTCGGCACGGTGCTCCTGCGCGACTTGTCGCCCTGCTCAGAGGATCGGGAGCTCAGTCGGACGGGCCTCGGTCCGGCGAAGTGGAGGCCAGGCGGGTGAGCAGTTCGGTCAGCAGCAGCCCTTCGCCCGGTGACAGGGGAGGGTCGCGGTGCGCGCCCAGGGTCGCCAGCAGTGCCCGTGCCGTGTCGGGCAGGGCCGCGGTCCCTTGTCCGGCCGGGTGTTCCGGCTTGACGACGGCGGCGAACACGGCGTCACGGACTCGGTGGGACAGGTCGGCGTGGGCCGGTGCGTCCGGGTCGGCGACGAGCGTCAACGTCGTGCCGACGCACGCGGAGTGGATGGTGGGCACGGCTTCCTCGGGCGTGACCAGCAGCCGACCCCGTTCGGCGAGGCGGACCAGCATGCCGTGCAGCACCCGCAACCCCTCCCGTGCCGAGGGGTGCTCGCGCGACCTGGTGCCGCCGTACATCAGCACGTAGAACGCCGGGTTCGTCAGGCCGAACCGGACGTGGCCGTCCCAGCCGGCCCTCAGGTCGTCGAACGGGTCCTCGGACGGCCCGCGGCCGTGCTTCTCGGCCAGGTAGCGGGCGAAGCCCTCCGCCGCGACCGCTTCGAGCAGCCCTCGCTTGTCGCTGAAGTGGTGGTACAGCGTCGGCGCGGTGATCCCGGCGGCCTGGCACACGTCGCGGACGGACACGGTCTCGATGTCGACGTCCCGGAGCAGGTTCGCGGTCACGTCGAGGATGTGCTGTCGCGTCGATCCGACCATGTAACGATGCTATAGGCCAGGGGTTGTCATCGTTACACCGGGACCGGTATACCTGACTCTGTTACATAAAGCGCTATAGCGCGGTTATATCCCGAGTCGAGGAGGATGCGGTGCCGGAGCCATCTCGCCCCGCACGGGCGCACACACGTCGAACGGTGCTGAAGTCCACCGCGGTCACGGCGGCGAGCACCGCGTTCCGGCCGGCCGTGGCGCACGCCGAGGCCGGCGCGCCGAGCGCGATCGCGCCGGGGGAGAGCGCGGAGATCACCCTGTCGGTCAACGGTCGCGACCAGGTCCTGACCGTGGAGCCGAGGGTGACGCTGCTGGACGCGTTACGCGAGCGGTTGGGGCTGACCGGCACGAAGAAGGGGTGCGACCGGGGCGAGTGCGGCGCCTGCACGGTCCTGGTCGACGGCGAGCGGGTCAAGGCGTGCCTGACGTTGGCGGTGATGAGGCAGGGCAGCGACATCACCACGGTCGAAGGACTGGCCGACGGCGATCGGCTGCACCCGGTCCAGGAGGCGTTCATCCGCCACGACGCCTTCCAGTGCGGTGCGTGCACGTCCGGTCAGGTCATGTCCGCCGTCGCGTGCATCCGGGAGGGGCACGCCGGGTCGGCGGCGGAGATCCGCGAGTGGATGAGCGGCAACCTCTGCCGCTGCGCCTGCTACCAGAACATCGTGGCGGCGGTCGCCGACGCGGCTCGGGAGGTACGCCGATGAGGGCGTTCGGCTACATCCCGGTCCGGGAACCGGAGGAGGCGGTGCGCGTGGCGCGGCAGACGCCAGGCGCCGCGTTCATCGCGGGCGGCACGGACCTGCTGAACCTCATGAGGGACGGCGCCCAGCGGCACGAGCACCTCGTCGACATCAGCAGGCTCGACCTGGCGTCGGTCACCGCCTCGGCGAGCGGCCTGCGCGTCGGCGGTCTCGCGCGGATGCGGCAGGTGGCCGAACACCGGTCGGTCCGCGAGAGCTTCCCCGTGCTGGCCGAGGCGCTGGAGGCGTCCGCGTCACCGCAGGTGCGCAACATGGCCACGATCGGGGGGAACCTGCTGCAACGCACGCGGTGCGGTTACTTCCGGGACGCGGCCTCGGCGTGCAACAAGCGCGTGCCGGGCAGCGGGTGCCCCGCGCTGGAGGGCTGGAACCGCGGCCACGCGGTGCTCGGCGGCAGCGAGCACTGCATCGCCACCCACCCCTCGGACCTCGCGGTCGCCCTGCTCGCCCTCGACGCGGTGGTGCACCTGCTCGGGCCGGACGGTCCGCGACAGGTCCCGGTGGGCGGGCTCCACCTCCGGCCGGGGCGGGCGCCGCACGTCGACACGGTGCTGCGGCCCGCGGAGCTGATCACCGCGATCGAGGTGCCGCGGGGCACGGCGGCGGTCCGGTCGCGCTACCTGAAGCTGCGTGACCGCGCCACGTTCGAGTTCGCCGTCGTCTCGATCGCGGCCGTCCTGGAGCTGCGCGGCGGCAGGGTGCGTGACGTGCGGCTGGCGTTCGGGGGGATCGCGACGACCCCGTGGCGTTCGCCGGAGGCCGAGGCGGTCCTGCGCGGCGCGCCGTTGACGGTGGACGCGATCGAGCGGGCCGGGCGCGCGCTCGTGCGCGACGCCGTGCCGCGACCGCACAACGGGTTCAAGGTCGAGCTGGTGCAACGCGCGCTGGTCGAACTGCTCAGCGGTTTGGGAGGTCTGCGGTGAACGACGGACTGGTGGGACGTCCGGTGGCGCGCGTCGACGGCCGCGCGAAGGTCACCGGCGCCGCCCGGTACCCGGCGGACGACCCGGTGCCCGGTGCGCTGCACGGGTTCCTGGTGACCAGCGCGGTGGCACGCGGCGAAGTGGTGCGCGTCGACGCGTCGCAGGCCTTGGCGCACCCCGGCGTGGTCGCGGTGTACACGCACGCCGACCTGCCTCGCCTGACCGTGCCGACGTTCCCGTACATCAAGGGGTTCATCCCCTTGCAGGGCACCGCGGTGCACCACGCGGGCCAACCCGTGGCGATCGTCCTGGCCACGACCGTCGAGCAGGCGCGGGAAGCCGCGAACCTGGTGCGCGTCGACTACCGCGCCGAACCGCCGACGGCGTCGATGGACGACGCGACCGAGCCGCCCCACCTGCCGCTCCCGTTCCGGGGTCGGCCCAACGAGATCACCCGCGGCGACGCGGCGGCGGCGTTGGAGGCGGCGGAGGTCCGGCTGGAGGCCCGCTACTCCAGCCCGACGCGCCACCACAACCCGATCGAGCCGCACGCCACCACGGCGCAGTGGGACGGCGACCGCCTGACGGTGCACGAGACCGCCCAGGGGGTCAACCTCACCAGGTCGGTCCTGTCCACCGCGTTCGGCCTGCCACCGGACCGCATCCGGGTGCTGGCGCCGTTCCTGGGCGGTGGTTTCGGCGCGAAGGGACCGGTCTGGCCGCACACCATCCTCACCGTCGCGGCGGCGTGGCTGGCGCGGCGCCCGGTCCGCCTGGTGCTCACCCGCGCCCAGATGTTCACCCTGACCGGCCACCGGGCCGAGTTCCGCCAGCACCTGCGGATCGGCGCCACCCGCCAGGGCAAGCTCACCGCCCTGGTCGAGACGACCGCCGCGCAGCTGACCCGCACCGAGGAGTCGATCTTCAACGAGAGCGACTCGACCAGCACCCTCTACGACTGCCCGGACGTCCACATCAGACAGGAAGGCGTGCCGCTCGACCTCGCCTCGTCCAGCTACATGCGCTCACCCGAGACCACCGCCCACTTCGGCCTGGAGACCGCCCTGGACGAGCTCGCCTGGCAGGTGGGCGTGGACCCGGTGGAGCTGCGGCGGCGCAACCACACCGCGGTCGACCAGGAGACCGGCTCGCCGATCGCGGGCAAGCGCCTGCTCGACTGCTACCGGATCGCGGCCGAGGCGTTCGGCTGGTCCCGGCGCGCACCACGGCCAGGCGCCACCAGGGACGGCGACGAGCACGTCGGCTGGGGCATGGCCACCGAAGCGCACACCTTCGCCGCCGCACCGGCCGACCCGCCCGTCACCGCCTCGGTCACGATCGGCGCCGACGGCCGGGCGGTGGTGCGCATCGCCACCCAGGACATCGGCACCGGCACGTACACGGTGATCGGTCAGGTCGTCGCCGACGCCCTGGGCGTGCCGCTGGACGCCGTCACCGCCGTCATCGGCGACACCGCGCTGCCGTACGCGGGTGTGTCGGCGGGCTCGGCGACCATCGCGAGCGTCACCGGACCGGTGGACCGCGCCGCCCGTGCCGCGCGGGACGCGGTGGTGGCCCTGGCGGTGGCCGACCCGCGATCCCCGCTGGCCGGTGTCCCGGCGGGCGAGGTGGTGACCGCGCACGGCCACCTGTTCCACGTGCGCGACCGCGCGCGGCGCGACAGCTACCGCGCCGTCGTCGGCAGGCACGGCGAACCGGTGGAGACGACGGGCAGGCTGCAGAACACTCCGGGCCACTCCTACGGCGCGGTCTTCGTCGAAGTGCGGGTGCACGCCAGGCTGGGTTCGGTGCGCGTCA
This sequence comes from Actinosynnema sp. NPDC023794, assembly GCF_040639675.1. Taxonomy (NCBI): domain Bacteria; kingdom Bacillati; phylum Actinomycetota; class Actinomycetes; order Pseudonocardiales; family Pseudonocardiaceae; genus Actinosynnema; species Actinosynnema sp. NPDC023794. The sequence goes on from NZ_JBFAFR010000050.1 coordinate 24,302, forward strand.
CCCGCGTGGTGACCGCGCACGACATGGGCCGGGTGATGAACCGACGCACCGCCCGCGGCCAGGTGCTCGGCGGCGTGACGTGGGGCATCGGGCACGCGCTGATGGAGCACACCGCCTACGACCGGCGCACCGCCCGGGTGGTCAACCCGAACCTGTCCGGGTACCTCGTGCCCGTGTGCGCGGACGCCCCGGCCGTGGAGAGCCACTTCGTCGACCACCCCGACCCCGGCAGCACCGCCCTGGGCGCACGCGGCTTCGGCGAGACCCCGATCACCGGCGTGCCCGCCGCCATCGGCAACGCCGTCTACCACGCCACCGGCCGACGGGTGCGGGACCTGCCGATCACGCGGGACAAGCTGCTGTAGAGGAGGCCGCGGCGCTGGAACGGGTCGAGAACCTGACGGCGTGGCGAAGGGGCGGACGCCGCTTCGCGGTCGCCACCGTGGTGTCGGTCAGCGGCAGCGCCCCGCGCCCGCCGGGCGCCGCGCTCGCCGTGGACGACACGGGGGAAGTGGTGGGCAGCGTCGGGCGGGTGCGTCGAAGGCGCGGTCTACGAGCTGTGCCGCGAGGCGCTGGGCACGGGCGAGCCGCCGGGGGCGCACCGGTTCGGCTGGTCCGACGAGTCGGCCTTCGCCGTGGGACTGACCTGCGGTGGGGCGATCGAGGTGTTCGTCCACCCGATGCCCCCGGTGCCCGACCCGGCCCACCACGTGCCGCCGGCCAGGATCGTCACCGGCCCGCCGGGGACGCCCGGCCGTGTGCGTGCTCACCCACGACCCGAAGTTCGACATCCCTGTGCTGACCGCGGCGCTGCGGATGCCGTTGGCCTACGTGGGCGCGATGGGCTCGCGTCGCACCCACGAGGCACCGGCCCCACCCACGCCCGCGCCGCATCCGGCCCGCCGGAACACCCGATCGCCGGTCCGCGAGCCTTCGCCGGACGCATCGCAACCCCGTCGACCGCCGGGGTTGCGCCCCTTGAAGCCTGGGCGAGCGCGGGCCCGCCGACGTCGGGTGCGGTGCCGCGCAGTCAGGTACGGTCGCTCACCGTGCACGGGCAGGCCCGCCTCGGACCGGATGACCTCCTGACCCGCCGGTCACGGGTTTGACCTTGACACGGTGACAAGGTGTCCACTGGGCGCAGGAGGTGGTCCCGATCCCTACGACAAGTGGAACCCCGCAGCACACCCGCGTGGCCCGCGCCCTGAGCGCCGGCGACTCGTCGGTCCGACTCCAAGCGGCGCTGGCGGTCGGCTCGAACCCCGACCCCGGCTACCTGGAGACGCTGGTCGAGCGGTGCGCGGTCGAGCCGGACTTCTTCGTGCGGGACATGCTGTCCTGGGCGCTGACCCGCCTCCCGCCGGAGATCACCCTGCCCCGGATCCGCCGGGAACTCGACTCCGAGCGCACCCGGGCCCGCAGCCAGGCGTTGCACACGCTCTCCAAGATCGGTGACAAGAGCGCGTGGGCCTGGATCACGCGCGACATGCTGCGTGACGCGGACGACGAAGTCGCGCGGACCGCGTGGCGCGTCGCGGTCGCCCTCGTGCCGGAGGACGACAAGGCCGACCTGGTCGACGAACTGGTCACGCAGCTCGGCCGCGGTGACCGCGACGTGCGGCTGAGCCTGAGCCGGGCCCTGGTCGACCTCGGCGACGTGATCACGCCCGCGTTGGAGGAGGCGGCGACGAATCCCGACCCGGCCGTGGCCGCGCACGCCCGTGCCACGGAGCTGCTCCGGCAGGACCCGGACGCCGGTTTCGACGCGGCCGTCGAGGAGGCGAAGCGAGTCGTCTCGCTCGGTCCGGAACGTGCGGCCGGCGCGGCGATGGCCGAGCCCGCGGGGCCGACCGAAGCCGCGGACGTTCCGGAGTGCACGGCTTGCTGATCGGCGACGTGGCCCGGCACTCCGGGGTGAGCACCCGGATGCTCCGGCACTACGACGCCCTCGGGTTGGTGCGCCCGAGCGGGCGCACCGTCGGCGGCTACCGCGAGTACTCCGCCGAGGACATCCGCAGGATCTTCCACGTGGAGGGCCTGCGGTCCCTCGGGCTCACGCTCAAGCAGATCAGGCGTGCGCTGGACGACCGGGCGTTCACCCCGGCCGCCCTGGTCGGCGGCCTCATCCGGTGGACGGAAGACCGCTTGAAGCGCGACCAGGAGCTGCTCGAACGGCTCCGCGCGATCGACGCGTCGGCGCCCACCGGCTGGCAGGGCGTCCTGCGCGTGGTCGAGCTCATGCAGGGGCTCGGCTCGACCAGCGCCGCGCGCCGGCAGCAGGCCGTCCTGGCCCGGCCGGACGGTGAGCCGGTCCCGGCCGACTTGCTGGCGGGCGCCGTCCTGACCGAAGCCGACGCCAACGTCGCGGGCGCCCTGCGGTGGGCGCTCGCCCGGTCGGGCGGCGACGGCATGGCGACGTTGGCCGCCGGCGCGCGCTCGGAGGACGTCGAGGTCCGGCGGCGCGCCGTGCTGACGATCGCCGAGCTGCCGGAGGCACCCGGTGCCACCGCGGTGCTCGCGGACGCGCTCGGTGACCCGGACGCGACGGTGCGCGGGCACGCCGCCCTGGCGTTGGGCAGGCGGGGCGTGACCGCGGCCGTGCCCGCACTCGTCGGCATGGTGGTCGAGGGCGTCAACGACGTCGACGCGGCAGAGGTCCTCGGAACGCTGTCGCGGGACCCGGAGTGCGCGGACCGGATCATGACCGCGCTGGTCGACGAGCTCGCCGCGCCCACCGCGGACTCCGCGATCCGGATCCGCCTGACCCAGGCGCTGGTCGAGCTGTCGGGGACCGGCGCGCGGGAGGTCCTGCGCCGACTGACCCAGGACGAGGACCGCGCGGTCGCCCTCGTCGCCGCGGCTTTCGTCGGAGTTCTCGAAGAGCGGTCCGCCGACGACGGGTGAACGGGCCCATCAGCCGCCGACACCGTTCCCGCGGGCTTTTCGCACGGGAACGGTGTGCCGACCCCCAGGCCGGACCTGATCAGCGGAAGTAACCGTCGAACATGATCCGGCTGATTTCCGTGGTGGTTTCCAGACCCACGTTGTACCCGTTCTCCACCACCTGCGTGTTGTTCATGACGGCGAGGGTGTAGCGCTCGCCGGGGCCGACGAAGCCGACCGAGTTCATCAGCCACGAACCGTCGTCGTTGTCGTCGGACCAGCCGTTCTTGTTGCCCGGTCGCGCGGCGGCGCCGGCTCCCCAGACACCCCACTGCTGGTTCACGTCGACCGAGCGCATCTCGTTGACGATGTAGTCGCGGTGGGCGGCCGGGAGCTTGGTCAGCACGTAGTTGATCAGCCGGTCGAGGTCGTCGGCCGTGGTGAGGATCCAGCCCCAGTGGTGCGGCTGCTCGTCGGTGAACCGCATGTCGGTCATCCCGTAGGACGGGAAGCGGGCCGCGAACTCCTGCTCGCCGCCGTAACGGGTCCACAGGGTGTGCGCCGCGCCGTCGTCGCTGGAGTTCAGCATGCGGTGCATCAGGTCGCGGTCTTCCGCCGTCAGGCTGACGGTGCCGGCGTCGTTGCGCAGCAGCAGGTCGACGACCATGGCGAGCTTGGGCGTGGAACAGGCCCAGACGAGCGTGTCGGAGTGGGTGTTGCGCCAGACGGCGCCGGTCCTCCGGTCCCGCACCACGATTCCGGCGAAACCGGGACGGCTTTTCGCGTAGGCGTTCGCCCGGCGGATTCTGTTCAGCAGCGTCCAGTCGAAGTGGGTTTTGGTGGCGACCTGGTCGGCGTAAGCCGTGGTGCCGGTGGCGAGGGGAGGCGCGGCACTGGCCGCGGGAGCTGCTAACGGGGTGAAGCCGGAGGCCACGACCAGCGCGGTCGCGATCATTCGTTTGTTGATTGCCCTCATGTCGACGGAAGGTAGCAGGGGCGTCCCGCACGCCGGTGGGTGACCATCGTCATGATCACGAAACAAAAACGAGGACAACCTCGGTTCGCCCACCCCGATTGTCGGCGTGAATGCCGGTTCGGCGCATCGCGATCGGGATGCGTGGATGGCGCCGGCCCGTCCCGCCGGCAGGATGTCGTCGCCAAGAAAGGGACAGTTCTTCGGTGCGCGAGCCGTTGTCAGGACGTCCACCCCTGTTTCCGCTGGACCGGTCAGCGGAAAGGTGCGCCCGCCCCCGGAAGTCCGTCCCCGTACAGGCAGGACGCCGCCGGGAAGGGGCGGGCTGGGGGAACCGGCCCGGTTCCGGGGAGTGGCCCGGCACGCGACGAGGGGGCGGCACCGCGGTGCCGCCCCCTCGTCATCGCCGTCCGCTACGCCAGTCGGGACTCCAGGGCCTGGATGATCCGCGGCCGGAGCTCGACGGCCGGGACCACGGCGTCGACCGAACCGACTTCGACCGCCCGGCCGATGCTGTGGATCCGGTCGAACTCGCGCGCGATCTCGCTCTGCTTCTCGGCGCGGACCGCGGAGCGCACCTCGTCGAGCTCGGCCGCCAGCGCGGCCCGGTCGGCGCCCGTCGCCGCCGCGCTCCTGGCCTCCAGGTCGCGGACCCGGGAGTCGGCCGCGGTGCGGGCCGCGACCTCGCGCGTGAACACCACCGCGGCGGCGGGCGCGCCACCGAGCACGGAGGCGAACGAGCCCTCCACCGCGAGCACGGTCATGTTCGGGTTCAACGCCTTGGAGAACACCACGAACGCGCCACCGTGGTACCGGGAGATCACGCAGAACACGATCGGACCCCGGAAGTTCACCACGGCCCGGCCGATCTCCGCCCCGTACTCCAGCTGGAGCTCGCGCATCGACTCGGGCGAACCGTCGAACCCGGACAGGTTCGCCAGCACCACGACCGGCCGGTTGCCGCTGGCCGCGTTGATCGCCCGCGCCACCTTCTTCGACGACCTCGGGAACAACGTGCCCGCGGTGTAGGTGTCCGGCCCGTCCGTGGGCGGGAACCCGCGCCGCTCCACCGGACGGGACTCGATCCCCAGGAGGGAGACCGGGATGCCGCCCAGGTGCACGTCCTGCACGACCGCCGTCTCGGCGTCGGCCATGCCCGCCCAGCGCTCCAGCACCGGGCGGTCCTGGTCGGCCAGCGCGCGCATCACGACCCGGATGTCGAACGGCTTCTTGCGGTCCGGGTTGTCCTGCGCGGAGAAGATCTGCCCGACCGTGGTGAAGTCGCTGCCCGCCGCCTGGTGCGGGTAGCCGGTGACGTCGCGGTCGTGCGGATCGGTGGTCGCCACCCGGCGCGGCCCGTCCTCACCGGGTGCGACGTAGGTGTGGTCGTAGTAGGCCAGCAGCAGGTCCCGGGCCGAGGGCAGGTCCGGCGCCCAGTACTGCGCCTGCCCGTTGGGGCCCATGACCCGGTCGTAGCCGCCGATGCCGAAGTTGTCCTCGGCGGACACGCCGCCGGAGTAGTCCAGCGACTGCTTGCCGGTGAGCACCATGGCCGAGTCGGGCGTCATGACCAGGACGCCCTTGGTGTGCATGAGCATCGTGGCCTCGGCGTTCCAGTACGGCTGGGCGCCGACGTTGATGCCCGCGACCACCACGTTGATCTCGCCGCCGCCCTGGGTGAACTCGACGATCCGCTTGAGCGCCGCGGCCACCCAGTCCATGTTCTCGGTGCCGGACTCCATGGAGATCCGGGCGCCGGCGGACAACGCGTACCACTCCACCGGCACGTGGAGCCGTTCGGCCAGGTCCAGCGCGGCGATCACCCGGCGGCACTCCGGTTCGGACAGCGCGCCGAGGGAGTCGGTCGGGTCGCCGAGCAGCACGACGCGCTTGACGCCCTCCGGGTGCCGCGCGGTCGGCGTGCTGACCACGCCCGCGACCATGGCGGCGGTGTTGCGCCCCTTGGGACGGTCCACCGGCGCGAGCGCGTGGGTCTCGTCCAGGTCGTATTCGGTGAACTGGCCGATCATGCCGGTGATCTCGTACGGGTACACCGTGTTGCGGCTGCTCGCCCGCAGCACCTTCTGCCGGTAGCCGTCGAGCGGCGGGATCGGCGCGTCGGACGGTTCGCCGATGGACAGCGTCGGGGTTCCGGTGGCGTCGAAGGTGATCCGCAGCGCGACCCGCACCAGCTCGCCGGACTGGTGCCGCTGCCGCAGGATGAACTCGATCTCCTCCAGGCCCGCGCCCGCCGTGGTGGGCAGGATCCGCTTCGCCAGCATCTCCAGCTCCTCGCGGGTGATGTCGCTGGCGGGCCAGACGTAGACCACGATGCGGTTGGTGTTGAACCGCGCCGACGACGACCGCAGCGACTGGGCGCGCCGGATCGAGTCCAGGCAGGTGGCCAGCGTGTTCTCCGCGGTCGGCAGCGCCGCGAGGCGGCCGTCGTGGTCGCGCAGGGCCACCAGGTCCCGGATCTGGCTGAACGCCACGATCCGCTCGTCGGCGCGGTTGTCCCGGGCGACGCAGTGGAACAGGTACACGTCTTCGTCGGAGGACGGCTGCCGCGTGAGGTCGAACTCGCGCAGCCGTTCCAGCTGCATCCGCTGGGCGATGTACGGGTGCAGCCCCCGGATCAGCCGGTCCTCCGCCATCCCGGGCTCGGTCATCCCGAACCCGGCCGGTCGGAACGTCACGTGCTGGTGCCCGACCGCGCCGCCGCGGCCCGCGACGGTGAGCGTGAGCCTGCGGACCTGCTCCGGCAACGGGTGCGCGCCGACCACGGCGGCCAGCGCGGCGGCCAGTTCGGCGGCGTCCTCCGGCTGGTCGCGCCACGCCAGGTAGACGTCGGCCTCCAGCGTGCCCGTGCCGGCTGCCAGGGTGCCCAGGCTGCGCAGCGCCTCGCCGAGGTCGTCGTGGCTGGTCGCGGTGGACACCACGGTGAAGTCGGTGCGCTCGGCGGTCACGAAGGTGCGCTCGCCGACCGTGCTGGTGCGGATGTCGACCAGGCGGTTGTTGCCGTAGTACCGCCGGGTCAGCACCTCCAGCATCAGCGCGTTGTCGAGCGGGCTGCGCTCCAGGTACTGGCTGAACAGCCGCACGAGCGGTTCGGTGGTCCGCACCATCCGGGCGACCCGCTCGTCGCGGTCCGGCGCGTCCGGGTGCTCGGTCAGGTACCGCACGTGCTTGCGGACCTCGGCGTAGGTGCGGGCCCGGTTGCGGCGCAGCAGCGGCTGGCCGAGCCAGGCGAACACGACGCCGCGCGCCAGGTCGGAGACCGCGGGGAACCGCACCTGGGTGGCCGAGACCAGGTGCTCCAGGGCGAGCCCGACCGTGTCGCGAAGCGCGTCGTCCGGCGGCGCCTCGTTCAGCCAGGAGCGCAGGATCGCCGCGACGACCCCCGCGTCGGCGGTGGCGCGCTGCATGGCGAGGAAGATCCGGAAGACGGCGGCTTCCAGCTCCGGGGTGCGGTCCAGGCTGGTGACGCCGTAGTGGGCGAGCGCCTTGGCCAGCTTGCGCTGGAAGCGCTCCGGCAGGCCCGAGCGCTCCACGTCCAGGCTCTGCAGGTAGGTGTGGAAGAACTCGCGGGCGCTGTGCACGTGGCCACCGCCGCCGGCGTCCTCGCCCGCGGGGCGGTTGCGGCTCAGCTCCGCCAGGTCGGCGAACGCCGTGAGCAGGGCGACTTCCCCGGCCAGCGGCCGGCGGCCCGCCGCGGTGGCCTCCTGCCGCGCGTCGAGGTAGTCCCGCAGCACCCTGGCGTCGTCGTGCGGGTCCACGTCGAAGCCGAGCAGTTGCCCGCGCAGCTCGTGCAGGCCGCGCTCGACGCGGTCGGCGAGGGACACGTCCGGGAGCGGGGCGAGGTCGAGCTCGACCGGCTGGTCGGCCGCGGTGTCGGCGACGTCGTTCTCGGCGAGGGGCTCCAGCCGCAGCAGTGGCGCGCCGCTCGCCACCTGGCTGTTGACGGCCACCGCGCATTCCTTGACGCGTGCGGCGAACGGCGCGCGCAGCACCGTCTCCATCTTCATGCTCTCCAGCACGAGCACCGGCGCCCCGGCCTCCACCTCGTCGCCGACCCCGACCGGGGTGGCCACGACGAGCGCGGGCGCGGGGGAGCGCAGCACGCCGCCCTCGTCCCGGCTGACCCGGTGCGCGACGCCGTCCACCTCGATCAGCACCACCGGCCCCGTGGTGCCGATGAGCAGGCGGTGACGGGTCCCGTTGACCCGGATCTGCCCGGAGTGCAGGTCGAACCGGTCCAGCTCGACGTCGGCGGCGCCGACCTGGCCGCCTGCCTCGATGCCGACCCGGAAGCGCTGCGCGCCGACCCTGGTCACCCGGACCCGGTAGGTGACGCCACGCAGCTTGAAGTCGAGGCTGCGGCCGTGCTCGTGCCGCACCTGCGGCCGGCCGCCGAACGCGGTGGACAGCAGTCGCTGCTGCTCGGCGCCCTCTTCTTCCTCGTAGGCCTGGATCGCGGCGGTGGCGACGGCCACGGCGGCGTGGCGGTGCGCGACGAGCCTGCCCTCGCCGCGGACCCGGTCGATCCAGCCGGTGTCCGCGCTGCCGTCCAGGACCTCGGGCTGGTCGAGCAGGTCGAGGACGAAGCTCTTGTTGGTCGCGCCGCCGTCGATGACCACCGTGGTGTTGCCCATGGCGCGGCGCAGCCTGCCCAGCGCCTCGCTCCGGTCGCGCCCGTGGGCGATGATCTTGGCGATCATGGAGTCGAAGTCCGCCGGGATGGTGTCGCCCTCCCGGACCCCGGTGTCCACTCGGATGCCGGGGCCCGACGGCAGGGAGAGCCGGGCGATGCGCCCCGGCGACGGCGCGAAGTCCCGGTCGGGGTCCTCGGCGTTGAGCCGGGCCTCGACGGCGTGTCCGCGCTCGACCGGCGCCGCGCCCTCCAGCCGGTTGCCCGCGGCCACCCACAGTTGGGCCTTGACCAGGTCGAACCCGGTGGTGGACTCGGTGATGGGGTGCTCGACCTGCAGTCGGGTGTTGACCTCCAGGAAGGCGAACGTCCGCTCGCCGGGGTGGTACAGGAACTCCACGGTGGCCGCGCCCCGGTAACCGACCGCGTTGGCCAGCCGCTCGGCGGAGGCCTTGAGGTCGGCGGCCTGGTCGGCGCCGAGCACCGGGGACGCCGACTCCTCGATGATCTTCTGGTTGCGCCGCTGGACCGAGCAGTCGCGCACGCCCAGCGCCCACGCCGTGCCCTGACCGTCCGCGATGACCTGCACTTCGACGTGCCGCGCGCCGGTGACCAGGCGTTCGAGGAACACGACGCCGCTGCCGAACGCCCGCGCGGCCTCCTGGCTCGTGCGCTCGTAGGCGTCGGTCAGGTCGGCCTCGTTGGTGACCACGCGGATGCCGCGCCCGCCGCCGCCGGCGGTGGCCTTCAGCATCAGCGGGTAGCCGATCCGGGCCGCGGCGGCCAGGGCCGCGTCCAGCGACTCCACCGGACCCCGGCTCCACGGCGCGACCGGCACGCCGACTTCCTCGGCGAGCAGCTTGGCGCCGATCTTGTCACCGAGCCTGCGCATGGCCTCGGCGCTCGGGCCGACGAACGTGACCCCGACCTCGTCGCAGAGGGAGGCGAACGCCGGGTCCTCGGCCACGAAGCCCCAGCCCGGCCAGGCGGCGTCGGCGCCGGTCTCCACCAGCGCCTTCTTGAGCACCTTCAGGTCGAGGTAGGGGCGGGTGGACGCGGGCCCGAGGTCGTAGGCGACGTCCGCCTCGTGGACGAACGCGGCGCCGCGGTCCACGTCGGTGTGCAGGGCGATCGTCTCGATCGCGGCACCTGTCTCCTCGGCCAACTCCCGGGCCGCGTGGATGAGCCGCATCGCGGCTTCTCCTCGGTTGACGATCGCGATACGGCGGAACATCCGACCGGTCATTCCCTTCTGTACGTGCCCTAGCGCCTGTGGTGCCGATCCAGGTCGCGTCCGTGCTCTTCCCCGGGCCGACCCGCGCTGTGCCGTGGCCGGCCTGGGAAGACTACGGCCACCAGGCGCGTCGTACCGCCACGGGAAGGGCATCGTCGCCGCCACGAGCGCCCTCACCTGCACGTTCGCCGCAGCTGCGGTCCGGCTTCGCGCCGCATGCCACCGCGAGAACCACACCCGACAAAGATTCGCGTTTCGTGCTCACCCGTCCGGTGAGCGGTGTTCGCCAAATGGGTCTGGTGCCGTCCGGCTCCGAGTCGGAGTTGCCCGCGCCGACGGACGATTCATGCGATATCCGGTGGGCCCGGGGTTCGTCGGGAGGAATTCGGCGGGCCCGTCGAAGATCAGCGCTCGAAGTCCACCCGCATGACGACCCGGCGCAGAGTCGGGTGGCTGACCTGCGTGAACCCGGCCTCCTCGAACACCTGGCGCGCGCCGACGCGCATCTCGCCCCAGATCACGTCCCGGCCGGGTTCGGTGATCATCGCGTAGGCCTCCAGCGCGCGGGCGCCGCGGGCACGGGCGAAGTCGACCGCCGCGCGGGCCAGCGGGTAGGTCAGACCGCGGCCCCGGAAGCCCTTGCGGACCACGAAGCAGGTCACCGCCCACGTCGTGCCGTCGTCCTTGTCCTCGTCACGTCCCTTCCACGGGATGCGGGACGTGCGCAGCTTCGGGTACGCCGTGCGCGGCTCCACCGCGACCCAGCCCGCCGCGACACCGTCGACGTAGGCCACCAGACCACTGGTGACCTGTGCGTCCGGGGTGTCGCACCCGGTCTGCTCGCGCAGCATCGCGGTGCGCTCCTGCTGGGTGGTGTCGCGCCAGAACCAGCCGACGACCTTCAACCGCTGGCACCGGCACTGCCCGGGCTCGGAGGTGCCGAACACGTCCCGCAGGTCGTCCCACGACGCCTCGTTGGCGGGGACGACGCGGACCTGCCCCTCGGTGATCGGACCCGCCGTCCCGGCTCCCGACACGCGCAGCGAGGTGTCGTCGGTCATGCGAGGCAGGCTAGCCGCGGTTGCGGACGTTCTGCTTCCGCAACTGGCGAACCTGGGACCGGTAGGGCCGGTGGTCCGCCGCACGATGTGATCACCACACCAGCGGCTCGGGAGGCAGGGCACCGTGTTCAAGAAGCTTCGGGACAAGATCGACACCGCCACGCGGCAGGCGACGGCGCGGGCCGAGCAGGACTTCCAGCGGCACGCGGAGCAGTTCCAGCGGGAAGCCGCGGCGCAGGGCCACGACATCCGCCCGCAGCTGCCGACGCTCGGCATGGTGTCGCACGCGTTCGGCACGATGACCGACGACCCGGCGATGGCCGAGTTCCTGGCGCTGCCCGGCGAGGAGCAGTTGCGCCAGCAGCGGGAGGTCAACGCGTACGGCCTGAACCTGCGCAGGCTCCACGAGTCCGGCGAACCGGCCACCGCCGTCGTCCGCACGCTCGAACCGACGGGGACGGCGGTCGCCGGCCAGCTCCAGTACACGTCGGCGCTCGACGTGACCCGCGCGGACGGCACGACCTACCGGACCACGATCACCCACCTGGTGCCGACCATGGCGTTCTCGCAGTACACCCCGGGCACCAAGCACGAAGCACGGATCGACCCCGCCGACCCCGCCAACGTCGCGGTGTTCGGGCTCGTCGACTGATCCACCGGCCGGAGCGCGGACGAGGAGTGCTCATGTTCCCCTACGGGAGGCTGTGGTGGGCCGGCCTGGGCCTGCCGGACGACCCGGAGCGGGACCGCGAGGCGCGCCGCAAGGTGTGGCTGCTCAGCGTGCCGACGGCCCTGAGCTGGGCGGCCGTCGGGTGGTCGGGCGCGCTCGGCATCCTCGACGGGTTCCGGCTGATGTCCCTCGACCGGGTGGACGCCTGGGAGCGGGGCCCCTCGACGATCTCGCTGATCGTGATCTTCGGCGTCTTCGTCACGATCTCGTCCATGCTGGGGTTCGCCATGAGCTGGGCCGACTGGAGCGCCACCCGGTGGCCCGGCACGGGGTCCGGCGTCGGCGGGTTCGCCACGTTCCTCGGCCTGGCGATCGGCACGGCCCTCGCGGCGTCGTCCTGGACGGCCCCCGAGGCGGTCGGCGGGCGATTGCCGTCGGCCGATGGACGGCCTGGGGCGCCGTGGACGTTCGTGGACTGGGTCGTCTACTACGCGCCGTACCTCCTGCCCGGCGTGTTCGGCGAGCTCACGGTGGTGGCCGGCGCACTGCTGGTGCACGCGGCGCGGAAGAAGCCGGGGCGGCGGGACGCCTCGCCCGACCTCGAACGCACCGGGTGGCGGGTCACGGGGCGGATCGACCACGTCGAGTTCACCCACGACTGGGGGATGGGGAACCCCCGGTTCGCGGTGCGCGTCTCCTACCAGGGCGCCTCCGGCCCGCGCACCGCGGTGGCCACCATGATCACCTCGATGTTCGCCGCGCCGGTGGTCGGCGCCGCGGTCGACGTGTTCTACGACCCGGAGGACGACGAGTCGATCGTGATCCGGGCACGGCACGACCAGTCCGCGCGGTTTCCGTACTGACCGTCGCCGTGGATCACGAGGTGGGTCCGTGAAGGCTGGGTAGGGTCCCCGGGTGCCTCCGGTGAACCCGCGCCACTCGGTTCGCGCGATCCTCCTGGACGAGGACGACCGCGTCCTCCTCTGCCGCCACGCCATTCCCGGCCCGGCCGGCACGACGGTGGTGTGGGCCGCTCCCGGCGGTGGCGTCGAACCCGGCGAGACGCGGCTCGCGGCCCTGCGCCGCGAGCTGCGCGAGGAAGTCGGGCTCACCGCCTTCGACGCCGAACCGCTGCCGGTGTGGCGTCAGGAGGTCGCCGCGCCGGAGTCGGCGCCCGGCCACGACGGTGTGGTGAACGACTACTTCCTCATCCGCACCCGGTCGTTCACGCCGCGCGGCGCGATGTCCGACGGCGAACTGGCGGCGGAGAACATCACCGGCCTGCGCTGGTGGTCGTTGGCCGAGGTGGTCGGCTACCGCGGTACCGACCTGTTCTCGCCCCGCGACCTCGCCACACCGCTCGCGGCGCTGATCGCGGACGGCGCGCCCGCGGGGCCGATAGCGCTCGGGCTCTGAGCTCCAGTCCTCGACGTGCGCGAACGGGGCAGTGCGCCAAGATGTCCGGATGACCGCACTCACCTTCGGCCACGCCGACCACGTCGATCACCGTCGGGGGTCAGGCGTTCTTCGTCGAGGTCGCCGCTCTCGCGGGCCGTCCCTCCGCGTGACGCGCCCGCCGACGGACTGATCGGATCGGTTCGCTGCGGTCGGGCGCGGACGGGGCGCCCGCGGGCAGGGTTGACCTCGAAGGGAGGCCATCGTGATCTCGGCGCTCAACCGGCTCGTAGACCTGGTCGAGGAGCACCTCGGCGAGGAGTTCGACGTCGACGAGTTGGCCAGGACGCTCGGCACGACCGGGTACCACCTGCGCCGGATGTTCTCGTCGTTGGCGGGCATGCCGCTGTCGGAGTACGTGCGGCGACGCCGCATGACCGTCGCCGCCGCCGACGTCGTCCGCGGCGAGGGCGACCTGCTGGACATCGCCGTCCGGCACGGGTACGGGTCGAGCGAGGCGTTCGGACGCGCGTTCCGGGCGGTGCACGGCGCCAACCCCGGTGACGTCCGCCGCGGCGGAGGCCCCCTTCGCACACAACCGCAGCTCAGGTTCCGCCTGACCGTCGAAGGGAACACCCCCATGGACACCCGCATCGTCGACCGGCCCGCGTTCCGGCTCGTCGGGCACGCGACCCGCGTCCCGCTCATCCACCGCGGCGTCAACCCGCACATCCAGGAGCACATCACCGCGCTGCCGCCGGAGGAGCACGGTCGGCTCAAGGCCCTCGGCGACACCGAACCCCGCGGCCTGCTGCAGGTCTGCGACGACCTCGACCCCGACAGCGCCGAGGGCAGTGAATTGACCTACCTGCACGGGGTCGCCGTCACCCGGGACACCCCGGCCCCCGACGACCTCGACGGCATCGACGTGCCGGCGGGCAGGTGGGCGGTCTTCCGCAGCACCGGGGCCTACCCGCAGGCGTTGCAGACGACGTGGGCCGCGACCGCGACGGAGTGGTTCCCCTCCAACCCGTGGCGCCTGCGGCCGGGACCCTCGATCGTCACGGTCCTCGACCGCGCGGACGACTTCAGCACTGCCACTTGTGAGCTGTGGCTGCCCGTCGAGCCGGGCTGACCGGCAGTGTCGTCCACAATGGAGGGCTGGTCGGCGAACAGGCGTTCGTCAGCCGGCCCTCCATTGTGGATACCCGCGATCGTGCGGTCCCTCGGGATCGACGAGGGGCAACGGTCCCCGCGTCAGACGCTGCGGCGGGTGAAGCGCTGGTTGGTGCTGCCGGCGTTGTAGGTGTACACCGAGATGCGGGCGCCGTCGGCGGTGGAGCGCTCCCAGACGTCGAGGGCCAGGCCGGATTCCCGGTTGACGAGGCTGATCGCGTTGCTGCCGTGGTCGACCACGCGCCATTGCTGGCCGGTGGCGGTGGAGTCGGGCTGTTGGGTGACGTTCGCGCCGGTGGCGGTGCCGGTGGGTTGGAGGAACAGGCCGCTGTGTCGGGCCTTGAGCTTGACGTGGCCGTCGGCGGCGGTGACGAATTCGAATTGCTGGTGGGTGCCGTTGGTGGGGGTTCGTTGGACGAGTGCGGCGCCGGCTGTGGTGGAGGCGGCGTTGATCTCGGCGGCTTTGCCGCTGTGTTGGGCCACCAGGGTGTAGGTGCCGGGTTGGGTGGGGGTGGTGCCGAGTTGGGCTTCCCATCGGGTGTTGGAGCCGGCGGCGTCGGCGGGGAGGCGGTCGCGGGCGGCGGTGTCGCCGTACATGGTCCAGCGGGCCCAGTCGACGACGGTGCGGGGGAAGCGTTGGTCGCTCCAGAAGCTGGTGTGGCTGCCGCCGACGAAGGTGAGGAAGGCTTTGGGCCAGGTGATCTCGTTGTAGGCCTGTCGGGCTGAGGTGTATTGGGTGGTGGTGTCGCGGTCGCCGTGGACGAACAGGACCTTGGCGTTGACGGTGCTGGAGGGGTTGCCCATGTCGACGCATGATTGGGGGTTGGCGGAGATGATGCGGCTGTCGGGCCAGGAGGTGAGCAGGCCGTGGGTGACCATGCCGCCGAGGGAGTGGCCGGAGACGCCGACGCCGATGGAGGTGTTGATGTGTCCGGCGAGTGGTCCGGTGGTGTTGAGGGCGAGGGTGTTGGTGATGATCTGGGAGACGTCTTTGGAGGTGTTGCCGTTGTTGACGTCGGTGAAGTTGTGGTTGAAGTGGGGTGCGGGGACGATGAAGCCGGCGGAGGCGAGGGCGCGGATGATGAACAGGGAGTTCTGTGGGCTGCTGCCGTAGCCGTGGGTCATGTTGTAGACGGGGAAGACGCCGTTGGCGACGGGGGCGTCGGTGAC
>NZ_JBFAFR010000051.1:0-34850 GCF_040639675.1 Actinosynnema sp. NPDC023794
CGGGTCGTCGACGCGCGGATCACCGTGACCGTGAAGGGCGGGACCACGTTCACCGGGACCTACCGGCTGGTCACGACCCTGACCGACGCCCGCCGCCACCCGGCCACCACCCTGGTCGCCCTCTACCACCAGCGGTGGGACACGAATCGGCGTACTACGCCCTGCGCCACACGATCACCGCCGGACGCGTCCTGCGCTCGGGCGACCCGGCCGGGCTCGAACAGGAGATGTGGTCCCTGCTCAGTCTTTACCAACTCCTGCGCACCGTCATGGTCGACGCCGCGGAGTCCCGGCCCGGCACCGACCCGGACCGCTGCGGGTTCACCACCGCCCTGCACGCCGTCCGCGACCAGGTCGTCCAGGCGGCCGGAATCATCGTCGACAGCAACGAAAGATCCGGGGAAATCCTTAACTACCCGGCATTGGAGGTTGTCCCCGAAGACTGGACACCGGATTCATGACCACGAGGGCGAGACCTTGACGATAGTCGAGACGGACCTCGTGTGAGGTGCGGTAGTCGAATGTAGACGGTGGTGGTTTGTAGTAGCCGAGAGGGCGGACACCGCCTGTCGAGCCGCCTCACGTGTGGCCCACACGGTGGTCCCGAACTCGTCGCGGCCGGAGTGCCGGACCAGCGTGTGCACATCGAGCTGTTCGACGCCGGCCGCGCGGCGATCGGCTACCGGTACCCGCTCTCGCCGGCCTGGCCGGCGGAGAGACCGGCCCGCTGAGGGTCACCGAACGTCTCGGTGCCCAGCACGCCGAGCAGTTGCAGCTTCTCGAACGCCTCCGTTCGCGGCGGCGCGGTCAGCACCAGCAGCACCTGCGACTGGTCCTCGGTGAACAACACCTGGCAGTCCACCTCGATCTCCCCAAGCTGCGGGTGCACGACCACCTTGTGATCCACGAACCGCTTCGCGACCTCGTGCCGTTCCCACAGCACCGCGAACTCGGCGCTCTCCCGACGCAGCACGCACACCAGCTCACCGGCACGCGATCGCGGGCCCCACGTCCCGTACGCGGCGCGCAGGTTGGCCGCCTGCGCCCGGCTGTGCCGGTCGCGGTCGCGCTCCGGGTAGACCAGGCGCGCGTCGGGGTCGATGAACCAGCGGTAGGTCCAGCTGCGGGCCGGCCCGGTGTAACGGGAGCTGTCGCCGTACAACGCCTCGGCCAACCGGTTCTGCACCAGCACCTCACCGAGGCTCGACAGGACCAGCGCGGGCGTGTCCGACAGCCGGTCCAGCACCCGTTGCAACGCGGGCGCGACGTGCGTGGCGGTCACCTGCGGCGACGGGGCGTTGCGGCCGGCCACCCGGAACAGGTAGTCCCGCTCGTCGTCGGTCAGCCGCAGGGCGCGTGCCAGCGCGGCCAGCATCTGCTCGCTCGGTCGGGGACCTCGCCGCTGCTCCAACCGCGTGTAGTAGTCCGTGGACATCGCCGCCAGCGCCGCGACCTCCTCCCGCCGCAGCCCCGGCGCCCGCCTGCGCGCGCCCGCCGGCAACCCGACGTCCTCCGGACGCAGGTCCTCCCGGCGACGGCGTAGGAAGGCCGCAAGCTCCGCTTGATCCATAGCCGCCAGTATCCGGTTCCGGCTCACGCGAGCCAGGGATCGCCGATCCCCCGATAAGTGATCTCTGCCGCGCGTCGGGGCTTCAGCGCGAAAGTCTTGGCATGGACATCACCGGGAACACCGTCTTCATCCCCGGCGCCACCAGCGGCATCGGCCTGGCGCTCGCCCTCGCCCTGCGGGAGCGCGGCAACACCGTGATCGTCGGCGGCCGGCGCACCGGACTGCTCGACAGGATCGCTCGTGACCACCCCGGCGTCGACACCGTCCGCATCGACACCGCCGACCCGGAGAGCGTCCAGTCCGCGGCCGAGGACGTGCTCACCCGCCACCCCGGGCTCAACGTGCTGATCACCATGGCCGGGATCATGAACGTGGAGGACTGGCACCGGCCCGAGACGTTCCTCGACTCGGCCGAGCGGATCGTGACGACCAACCTCCTCGGCCCGATCCGCCTGATCGCCGCCTTCGTCGAGCACCTGCGGACCCGGCCCGACGCCACCATCATGACCGTCTCCTCCGGACTCGCGTTCGTTCCGCTGAAGATGACGCCGAGCTACAACGCGTCCAAGGCCGCCATCCACATGCTCAGCGAGTCACTGCGGCTCCAACTCGCCGACACGTCGGTGCGAGTGGCCGAACTCGAACCCCCGTGGGTTCAGACCGACCTGATGCCCGGTCAGGCGGACAGCCCGCAAGCTGTACCGCTCGATGCCTACATCGCGGAGGTCATGAGCATCATCGAGGCCCAGCCCGAGGCGAGGGAAATTCAGGTGGAACGGGTCAAGTTCCTGCGGTATGCCGAGGCTCGCGGTGACTACGAGCAGGTTGTCGCGGCGCTCAACGCCATGGGCCCGCACGGGGACTGACCGGCGCGGACGCCGGTGAGAACGACCCGGTCGACGACGGCGGGTGCCACCGGTGTGAGGACCGCGATGAGGGTCACGGTGGCACGTTGTCCAGTTGTTCGAGGATGCGGTTGGAGAGCCGTGCGAGGGTGGCGAGTTCATCCGGGCCGAGGGCGTCGACGACCAGGCGGCGGACCGCGGCTACATGGTGGGGTGCGGCGGCCTCGATGGTTTTGCGGCCGGCCGGTGTGATGGCGACGAGGGCACCGCGTCCGTCCTCGGCGTATTCCTCCCGGGCCACCAGGCCGCGTTTGATCATCCTGGCGATCTGGTGAGACAGGCGGCTCTGTTCCCACTCGATGGTGTTGGCGAGGTCCTGGAATCGTTGCCGACCGTCGGGGGTGTCGGTGAGGGCGACGAG
Source organism: Actinosynnema sp. NPDC023794 (assembly GCF_040639675.1). NCBI lineage: Bacteria > Bacillati > Actinomycetota > Actinomycetes > Pseudonocardiales > Pseudonocardiaceae > Actinosynnema > Actinosynnema sp. NPDC023794. The sequence continues at coordinate 2,837 of NZ_JBFAFR010000051.1, forward strand.
GATCTGGAAGTCGGCGCCGGACAGTTTGTACGCCTTCAGGTCGCGTTCCAGCGTTGCCCGGAGCTTCTGGTTCAGGCGGATGAAGGCACGCCAGGCGTGCTGCTCGGCGGGGCTCAGCCACGCGGGTGTGTCGCCCATGCGCACCGAGTTTACCCGAGTGCTTGACATGTCATGCACCTGTGCCTAACGTGCATGACACATCATCTGAAACGTCGCGCGGTTTCGGGCGCGACGATAGATGATATGTCATGCGACGTGTGTCGCCGCTGACCCGACAAGAAGGAGAGGGCCGTGGCGGAGAAGAAGGTGATCGCGGTGGTCGGCGCGACCGGCGCCCAGGGCGGCGGGCTGGACAGGGCGGTCCTGGCGGACGCCGGTGGTGGGGTTCACGGTACGCGCGCTGACCCGCCGTCCCGACTCGGACGCCGCACGCGGGCTCACGGCCCTGGGCGCCGAGGTGGCGCAGGCCGACATCGGCGACGAACGGAGCATGACGGAGGCGTTCGACGGGGCGCATGGAGCGTTCCTGGTGACCAACTTCTGGGAGCACATGTCACCCGAGCGGGAGAAGCAGCAGGCGGCAACCATGGCTCGGGCCGCCAAGGCCGCCGGCGTGGCCCACGTGATCTGGTCGACGCTGGAGGACACCCGCGACTTCATCCCGCTCGACGACGAGCGCATGCCGACGCTGATGGGTGGCTACAAGGTGCCGCACTTCGATGCCAAGGCCGAGGCCAACCGGTTCTTCACCGATGCCGGGGTGCCGAGCACCTTCCTGCAGACCACGTTCTTCTGGGAGAACCTGCTCGGCCCGATGGCGCCGCGACGGGGCGACGACGGCCGGCTCGTGCTGGCCATGCCGATGGCCGACAGTCCGCTCGCCGGCATCGCCGCCGAAGACATCGGCAAGACCGCCTACGGCATCTTCCTCCGCGGCCGTGACCTCGTGGGCCGCACCGTGTCCATCGCCGGCGAGCACCTGACCGGCAAGCAGATGGCCGAGCAGCTCAGCGCGACCCTGGGTGAAGAGGTGGCGTACGTGCCGGTGCCCTTCGACGCGATGCGGGCGCAGCCGTTCCCCGCCGCGGCCGAGACGGGGAACATGTTCCAGTTCTACGCGGAAGTACCGCAGTTCAACGAGGTCCGCGACCTCGACGTCGTCCGCGACCTGAACCCGCAACTGCAGACGTTCCAGCAGTGGCTGAACGCACACAAGCCCGCCTTCACCGGCGCCTGACGGGCGACCCGGCGGACCTGGTTCCACGCATCTGATCCCAGGACCCCGGCGTTCTCGCGAAATTCCGCTTTCGTCCCGTGCGGCCGCTATTCGGCCTGCGCAGCCAACTCGCCAGGCATGTCGTGCATCACCCCTTCACGCCCGAACTGACAACGCCGCGGATGAAGTAGCGCTGAGCGAACAGGAAGATCACCAGGACGGGCACCACGTACATGGCGGCGGCGGCCGCCTGCACCGTGGCGTCGGGGTTCCCATGGGGGTCGAGGTAGAACGCGGCGATCGCCACCGACAGCGTGGTCTGATCGGGGTCGAGGAACAGGGCCGGCGCGATGTAATCGCCCCAGGTCCAGGTGAACGAGAGCAGGAAGGAGGTCAACAGCACGGGCCGGGACAGCGGCAGGAAGATCTGCAGGAAGATCCTGCCGTACCCGCAACCGTCGATGATCGCCGCCTCCTCCAGTTCGGCCGGGATGGCGGCGAAGAACTGGCGGAACAAGAACACGAAGAACGGCGACGCCGCGAGGGCCCACATCACCCATGGCCAGTACGTGTTGACCAGTCCCACCCGGGCGAACAGCACGTAGGTCGGGATCAGGGTGAGGATCTGCGGCAGCATCATGGTGGCCAGCACCAGCACGAACAGCGGGCGCTTGCCGCGCCCACGCAGGCGGGCGAAGCCGAACCCGACCGCCGCGCTGGAGAAAGTCACGATGGTCGCGAACATGAACGACAGGAACAGCGAGTTCCCCAGGTGCGCCGGAAAGTTGATCCCGGTGAGAGCCTGGACGAAGTTCCCCCACTGGGGCGTCTCCGGCAGGATCTTCGTCGGGATGGAAACCCATTCCGCCTTGGTCTTCAACGCGGCAAGCACAAGCCAGAGGAACGGGCCGGCGAACAGCACCGCGAGCGTCATGAGGAGCAGGTAGGTGCCCGCCGCGTTGCGCCGACGCCGTGGGCGCCGGGACTGCGCCGCCGGCGGTGTGCTGGTGGCGGGCGTGGTCGCGGTGGTCCGCGTGACGGTCATCGTTCGGCCTCGCTGTCGACCTCGTAGTGCACCCACAGCCGACTGGACCGCAGCATGATGAGCGTGACGATCAGGATGATCACGAAGAACACCCACAGCATCGCGGAGCCATAGCCGTAGCGATTGTTGGCGAAGTACTCCTCGTAGACCTGCACCATGTACAGGTGGGTGCTCTGCGGCACGTGGGTCACCTGGCCGACCTCTCGCGAGTGGGCCAGCAGCAGCGGTTGAATGACGATCTGGAAGGTGAAGATGATGCCGGTCACCACTTGGAAGAAGATGACCGGTGAGATCATCGGCACGGTGATGTGGCGGAGCACGTGCCAGCGGTTGGCGCCGTCGAGGACCGCCGCCTCCTCCAGTTCGGCGGGTACGCCCTGCAGGGCGGCGAGCATGATCACCATCCCGCCGCCAAGTCCCCACAGGATGAGGATGATCAGCGCGTAGAACGCGTTCGGGTCGACCAGCCAGGCGATCGGACCGATGCTGATCTTCTCGAGGATGGCGTTGAGGATGCCGGCGTCCCGGTTGAAGATCAGCTTCCACATGATGGCCGCGGCGACCACCGGGACGACCGAGGGCAGGAAGAAGACCGTCCGGAACAGGCCGACCAGCTTCAGCCGCCGGTTGAGCAGCACCGCCAGACCGAGCCCGCCGGCCACCATGATCGGCACCGCGATCGCGGTGAACGCGAGGGTGCGGACCAGGCTGGTGATGGCATCCGTGTCGGACAGGAACTCGACGTAGTTGCGCAGGCCCACCCAGCGCCATTGTGAGCTGGTGCCGTTGAAGTTGGTCAGGCTGATCGCGAACGCGTAGCCGAGCGGCAGCGCGGTGAGCAACACGAAGCCGAGCACCCAGGGTGAGACGAACAGGTAGAACGTCCGGCTGGAGTACCGTTGCCAGCGTTTCCCGCCGCGCCTCACCCCTTCCGTTGCAGTGGCGGCCACTAGCCGATCTGGTCCTTGCCTTGCCGCAACAGCTCGTTGATCTCATCGGTGATCGCCTTGCCGGCGGCCTCGACGGTGACTTCGTTCTTGATGGCCCGCTGAAGGTGCTTGTCGAGCACGGGGTCCCAGGCGGTGGCGCCGCCGATGTACGGGGAGTCGGGCAGTTGCCCGGCGTACTGCAACTCGGCCTGCTGCGTCCCGAAGACCTGCTTCTGGTACGGCAGCTCCTGTGGCATGAACGAGAGCTGCGACTCCAGTGCCGGAATGCCCCAACCGCTCTTGGCCCGATCCTCCGACGGCGGCCCGGCCATGAAGTACTCCATGAACCTCCAGGCCTCGTCCTTGTGCTTGGCCTTCGCGGGGATGTAGGCGCCCCAGCCCGCGTACGTCGGACTGATCCGCTTGTCGCCCATCACCGGCGCGGGAGCCATCGCGATGTTGGCCTTGATCTCGTCCGACTCCTTCACGAAGTTGCCGCCGTACCAGTAACCGTCCTGGGTGATCGCCATCCGCTTGGCGAGGAAGAGCGACAGGTCGGCACCGTCCGGAGCCGGGTCGAGCGAGGTGGGACCGACGCCGGCCTTGGCGAAGTCGACGTACCACTTCAGCGCCCGCAGGGCCTGCGGTGTGGTCATGTCGGTCTCGGTCAGGTCAGTGTTGTACACCTCGCCGCCCTGCTGGAGGATCATCGTCGAGATCGGCGCGAACAGGTTCCAGGCCCACTCCACGCCGAGGCCGTAGGCCTCGGTCTTGCCGCCGCTCTTCTTCGTCAGCTTCGTCGCGATCTCCAACAGCTCGTCGTAGGAGATCGGCTCGATGGTGCTCAGCGGCGGGATCCCGGCCTCCTCGAACAGTGCCCGGTTGTACCAGAGCGTCGCGTCCTGGCTCCAGTCCTTGATGATCCCGTAGTACGGGCCGTGGCCGATCCGCTTGCCGTCCCACCGGAAGCTGTCGTTGACCGGCAGCAGGTGCTCCTTCTTCAACACGCTGCTCTTGGCCAGGTACGGGTCCAGATCGGTGGCCAGCCCCTGCGCGTTGGTCCGCGCGCTCCCGACGGCCGGCGCGCGGACGAGGTCCGGCGGCTCGTTCGAGGCGAGCATCGCGTTGAGCCGCGTGCCGTCGTGCTCGATGAAGCTGATCTTGATATCGGGGTTCTTGGCCTCGAAGTCGGCGATCTGCTCCTTCGTCAGCTCGTTGTTCTTGTACATGATGGTCAGGACGGTCTTGCCGTCGCCGGACTCCGTGCTGGCGTTGCAGGCTCCGAGCAGCAACGCGCCGGCGGCCACCAGCGCCGAACTGGTGAGGAAGCGGCGTCGGCTGAGTCGGGTGTGGCGAGGAGGCTGGGGCACGAGCACTCCACTCGAAGGTCGCGTGTAAACGCTTTAACAACGGGGAGTGGGAAGGTAGCCCCGTGCTCTGAAGAGTGTCAACACCAACTTACGATCATCCAGGTGGACGAGGAGGGTTCTCCTCCTTGGCACGACGGCGGAACTCGCGCGGGTTGATGCCGTTGACGGCGGTGAAGTGACGGGAGAAGTAGAAGGGATCGGGATAGCCGACGGCGGCGGCGATCTCGGTCACGCTGCGGTCGCTCGTGATGAGCAGCTGACGTGCCAGGGCCATCCGCAGGCGCTTGACGTACTCGGTGACGGAGAAGCCGGTCACCGCGCGGAACCGGGCGGAGAAGTACGAGGTGCTGTACCCGGCCAGGGCAGCGAGCGCGGGCACCTTGACGGGCGCTGCGAGATGCGCGCGGAGGTGGTCCTGTACGCGGGCGATGGGTTCTCGGGCAACCCACCGCATGTCGCGTTCGGCGGCAAGTTGGGCGAGCAGGTGCCACGCCGCGCCGGCGGCCGAGGTGAGGCTCGCGGCAGTCTCGTCGTGCGCCAGGTCATCGCAGATGCTCTCCACGAACGCGAAGGCTCGCACAGGGTCGGCGATCGGGGCCTTCGGCGCGGCAACCGTGAGGCCTATGGCGGCAAGGAGGTCGGGGACGTCATCACCGGTGATGTGCAACCACCAGATCGACCACGGCTCGGCCGCGGCGGCGTAGTAGCTGTGGGGCACCCCCGCGGGAATGATCAGCACCTCGTTCGGGCCAACGTCGTGCTTGAACCCCGCAAGTTCGCACGAGCCGCCGCCGTCCGCGCACATGATCACAATGGTTTCGCCGGCGCCTGCCGGCCGAGAGCGGCCGTGCATCGCCGCATGCGGGAAGTATCCGGCGTCGGTGACGAGCATGCGTGAGGTCGGCTTGCGCTGCCGTGCCTGGTTGACGAGAAGTCGAGGCAGCACGTGCAGTCTCTGGCCGGGGAAGCCGTCGCGCAGGCGCATCGCGCAAGTGTAGTCAGGATCAGAGAATCGTCCAGGTTGGCAGTCGATCCCTGCATTCCAAGGCGCGGGCACGAGCCCTAGCGTCTGATTCGTGCTCGTGCCCGACTTCGATCTGCCGCAACGGTCGCAACGCCCGGTGGACGCACCGGTGGCGACTTGGGCCGCACAGGTCACCATCCCGACGTACCTGCCCGAGGTACCCGGAGATACCCTGCACACCTCGATCGCCGGGTCTGTCGGGGATCTTCCGAATCGGACCGTGGTGCCGCGGATGTATGTCGGCGGAGCGAACCCGGACACCGCCGACGGAGTGCAGGAGTCGCATGCCGCCGGGCTACCCCAAACGACCTGTCGAGATTCAACTGTGACTTCGCTGCCCCCGCCGGACGCGATCTGAGGGTGCGGGAACCTTCTGCCGCCTCGCGCCGTGTTGGAATACGTTTTCTGAGCACGATCATCTTCCTCAGGAGCACGCACATGTTTCCTGCACCCCCCTTCCGCCATCGTTCTTCCCGCTTCACGTCCATTCCCCGCTTCGTGGGCAGGGCCGCAGTCGCGGTCACCGTTCTCGTGGCCGGCACTGTCGGTGGGGTTGCGGCTTCCGCCCAGGCAGCCGACACGACGTACTACGTGGACTCCGTCAGTGGCGTCGACACCAACACAGGCCTCGACCAGTCCCAGCCGTGGAAGAGCCTCAGCAAGATCAACGCGAAGACCTTCGGCGCAGGTGACCGCATCCTGCTCAAGGCCGGCGGCACCTGGACCGGACAGCTGTGGCCGAAGGGCTCCGGTGCAGCCGGTTCGCCCATCGTGATCGACTCCTACGGCAGCGGCGCCAAGCCCCGGATCAACGGCGCCGGCAGGGTCGGCGACGCGGTCCGCCTGTTCAACCAGGAGCACTGGGCGATCCGCAATCTCGAGGTGACCAACACCGCCCCGCCGACCGGCACCCCGGGGGCCAACCTCGGGGACTTCCGCGGCATTCACGTCAGCGGCGACAACAGCCAGACCCTCGACGGGTTCGTCATCGACTCGGTCGACGTTCACGACGTCACCGGCAACGTGAACTGGATCGGCGGCGACACGTCCGACAACAAGCCGGGCATCACCTTCCAGACCGGCTGGGACGCGTCGAAGAAGACCGGCGGGATCGTCTTCGACACCACCGTGCCGAACCCCGCTGCGCCGCCGAGCACGCCGACCATCCTCAACGACGTGACGATCCAAAACTCGAAGATCTCCAACACGTCGTTCGCGGGCATCTCCGTCAAGCAGTACACGGGTTCGAGTCAGGGCGCGGTCGCGACCGGATGGGGCAACCGCGCCAGCTCCACGGACCCGAAGTTCAAGCCGCACACCAACTTCACGATCCGCAACAACTACATCACCCAGGCGGGCACGGCGTACGGCTGCAATGGCATCTACCTCACCGACGTGCGCGGCGGTCTGATCGAACGCAACGTCGTGGAGAAGACCGGCACCTCCGGCATCGAGACGTACTTCGCCGACAACGTCACGATCCAGTTCAACGAGGCCTTCGGCACCACGAAGAAGGCGGGCGGTGCCGACTCCAACGGCATCGACGCCGACAAGGGCACCACCGGCCAGGTCGTGCAGTACAACTACGTCCACGGCAACGGCGACGGCATCCTGCTGTGCCAGTTCTCCTTCGGCGACGTCGTGCTGCGCTACAACGTCATCGCCGGCAACACCCGCTACCAGATCTACCTGCACTCCGACGCCGCCGCCAGGGCGCAGATCTACAACAACACCCTCTACAACGACGCCAGCACCTACCTGGTCTACGGCTACGGCAAGTACCTGAGTTCCAGGTATGCCCTCAGCAACAACATCTTCTACTCGACCAGGGCGAACGCCACCCTCTCGACCAGCTCCACCACGACGTACAGCCACAACGTCTACGGTGGAGCGACCCTGAGCGTCCCCAGCGAAGACTCCAGGGCCGTCGTGGCGAACCCGCGGTTCGTGTCCGCCCCGATCGACGCGCCCCCGGGCACGCCCGCCACGGGTCCCGCTCTGGCCGCCGCGTACGAGCTCAAGATCGCCGCAGGCTCCCCGGCGGTCAACGCCGGCATTAGCATCGTGGGCAACGGCGGCCGTGACTATGAGGGGAACCCGCTCTCCAACGGCGCCCCGGACATCGGTGCCTTCGAGCAGCCGAGCGGCGGTGGCTCGGTTACCCGCTATGAGGCGGAGACCTCGCCTGCGGTGTGCTCCGGCACGATCGATGCCAACTGGTCGGGCTACTCCGGCAGCGGGTTCTGCAACGGCGACGGTGCTGTCGGTGCCTACGTGCAGTTCACTGCCAATGCGAGCACGGCGGGGACGGCGACGGCGAGCGTGCGGTTTGCCAACGGGACTACCATCGATCGGCCGGTTGATCTGGTGGTGAACGGGTCGACGGTGCAGACGGTGTCGTTCCCGGGGACCGGGGCGTGGAGCGCGTGGGGCACCAGGACGGTGACCTTCTCGCTCGCCGTGGGCACTAACACGATCCGGCTCAGCCCAACCACGACCGGCGGCCTGGCGAACATCGACTACCTCGACGTCACGACGCCCTAACTGATCAGTTCAGAATGAGTTTGCGCAGGCAGATGATCGAGCAGGCCAGGCTGAGCATCGCCTGATGGACGTCGGATCGGCGTTCGGTGCGGACGCGAAGTCGGCGGAAGCCCTTGATCCAGGCGAAGGTGCGTTCGACCGGCCGGCGGACCTTGCCCAGACCGGAGCCGTGGTCGACGTCGCGCCGGGCGATGACCGGGGTGATGCCGCGGGCGCGGACCAGGCGGCGGTACTTGTCGTGGTCGTAGCCTCGGTCGGCGTAGAGCCGACGCGGGCGTCGCCTGGGCTTGCCGACCACGCCACGGATCTGCGGCAAGGCGTCGATCAACGGGATCTGCCGGGTGACGTCGTTGCGGTGGCCGCCGGTCAGCGTCACGGCCAGGGGGATGCCGGTGGCGTCGGTGATCAGATGGTGCTTGGAGCCGGGCTTGCGTCGGTCGACCGGGCTCGGCCCCGTGTGCTCCCCCCTTTGAGGGCACGCAGGTGGGTGGAGTCGACCAGCGCGGCGGACAGGTCCAGCAGGCCCACAATGCGCAGCTCGGCGAGCAGCCGCTCGTGCAACCGCTGCCACAGGCCGGCCTCGTGCCACTCGGTCAACCGCCGCCAACACGTCGCCCCCGAGGCGCCGAACAGCGCGGTGGGCAGCCGGTTCCATCCGATGCCGGTACGCACCGCGCTGTGGCAGGGAGTTCAGGAACGCACATGCTTTCGCCGCACGTCTACGGTCCCGGCCCACAGCTGGTGGGACAAATGCCGATGGGCACCGTCCGCGATGACACCAAGCCGGTCCGGGTGGACAGACGAGTGCCGAGCCGGGACGGGGTGCCCATGATGGGCGAGTTCCACGTCAGCCGCTTCCCCGAAGCGCCGTGGCGACACGAGCTGCCGTCGATGAGGGCCAGCGGGATCGACCTAATCGTCACCTACCCGTTCCGGGGACCACCGCAAGGATGTTCGCGACAGGTCGCGCTTCGACGGCGACCGCGGCGTGCGACGTTTCGTCGGGCGGTACGCGGAGCTGCCCGACGAAACGTCGCACGGCCCGCGTCCCCTGTCGGCCCGCCATCGTTGGTCAGATCGTCCGACGCACACGGCACACAGCTGTCGTGAGGACGACAACCGTGTGCCGGGCAGGGGTGCGCCCTGTGGTCGGGGCGACGGGAACACCCGGTGAGCAGGACACCGGGCGTCCTGTCGCTTGCTCGGTGGATGGTCAGCCGGTCCCGGCCCCGACGTCGAGGTGGTCGACGTTGGGCAGGCCCTCGGCCGCGGTGGGTTCGAGGCGGATGGTGTTGCTGCCCGCGTTCAGCGAGGCGGTGAGGGAGTTGGTGGACCAGGTCGTCCACGCGCCGGTCGACCCGAACGACATCGTGCCGACCGTGGACCCGTTGACGACGACGTTCGCGGGTCGCGCGGCACCGCTGCTGCTGCCGTTGGCGAACCGGACCGCCAGCGTCGCCGGGCCCGCCTGCGCCGCGTCGACGGTGAACTGGGCGTACGCCCCGACGGCCGCGGTGCCGTTGCAGAACCCGGTGCCGGAGAACCCGGCCTGGTTGGAGTCGATCGTGCCCTGGCACACGGCCGGCGCGGTCTCCGCCTCGTAACGCCGGGTCGTCGGCGGCACACCGCCGTCGGTCTTGACGAGCGAGAGCTGGTCGACGATGACGCCGCCCGAACCCGACGCCCGCACGGTGACGGTGGCGGCTCCGCCGGGTAGCGCGATGCCGGTGAGCTCGCGCTTGGCCCAGCCGCTCGACGACGGGAGGCTGAGGGTGCGTTGGCTGCCGTTGGCACCGGTGATCACGATTTGTCCGGCACTGCCCCGGGCGTGCGTGGACAGGGTGTAGGTGCCTGCGGGCACCGATTCGATCCGCTGCTCTACGCCGCCGCTGTTGCTCACCTGGAGGGCGAAGCGGGACCCGTTCGCACCGGCGACGTTGTTGGTCACCGAACCGCCGAGGTTCCGCCATCCCCGTACAGTGGAGACGGTGACGCGGTCGGCCTGGATGTCGGGGTTGAGGATGTAGTTGTTCGCCGGACCGACCCGCCACTCACCGGTCGTGATGTTGAACTGCCACTGGCTGACCGAGTGGAACTGGGGCCGCGCGCCGGTCTTGGTGATCGGCACCCACTGGTTGTAGCCGATGCCGTTCCAGGCGAAGTCGGCCCAGCGGTCGCCCGCGTAGATCACCGTGTTCTGCTTGCTGCCCTTGACGGTGACGAAGAACCCGGTCTGGGTGACGTGGCTGTAGTCCATCTCGGTGCCGGCCAGGACGTACTCACTCGAGTAGGAACCCTGGACGTTGCTGCCGGTCGACTCGTTGACGTAGTTGACCGAGGTGTTCCAGCCGTGCAGGTCCGACGCCGCGTGGTAGTACTTGCCGTCGAGCTTGAACATGGCGTTGCCCTCGCGACCGGAGCCGCTGCGGATCTGCACGCCCGGCTCGATCCGCAGCGAGTCGGACTCCCGGAACTTGGCCACGAAGCCGCGGGAACGTCCCTCGCGGTTGGAGAAGATCAGGTAGTCCTTGCCGTCGTCGTCGGTGAAGACGGTCTGGTCGCCGGTGCCGGTCGTCGGCGAGTTGACGACCTGGCCCTGGAAGTAGCCGTAGGTGAAGTTGCTGGTGGGGGTGTTGCCCTGGAGGAGCAGCACCCCGTGTGCGCCTCCGACGTAGGCCTGGGTGGCGAGCACGTACTTGCCGGTGTTCTCGTTGTACGCGACACCGAGCCGCCCGACCCACCCGGTCGAAGCCATGGTGTTGCCGTTGTGGATCGCGGTCGAGCGGGTCGCGACCCGGTTCTCGAACTTCCAGTTCACCAGGTCCTTGGACGAGTACACCGGGATCGACACGAACGAGACTTCGCCGTCGTACTTGCGCGTCGGGTTGGCGCGGTAGCTCTCCGCGCCGCGGTAGTGCACGCCGTACCAGTAGTACGTGTCGCCGAACTTGAAGACCCCGCCGCCCTGCGAGTAGATGGGGTTGCCGCTGGTGTCGTTCCAGAAGGTGTTGTTGGTGATGGTCTGGAACGTGCCCTCGTCCGCGGCCTCCAGGTCGCCGGCCGCGGTGACCAGGGCCGTCTTCGCCGCGGCGGCTTCCGCCGCGCCCGCCGAGGGGTTCTTCGCGACGTCGTCCGCCGTGGTCAGCGCCTTGGCGAAGGGCTTCCACGAGTCGGTGGTGTACTTGGTCGGGATGCGCGTCCGGTAGTCGGCGACCGTCTTCTTCAGACCGTGGGGATCGTCCGCCGCGTCCTCGATGCCCGGAGCGTCCTGGGCGGCCGGGGGGACCGCGGCGGCCGGGGCGGCTTCGGCGACGGGCTGCGCCGCCGCCGCCATCGACTGCGGCATCAGCACCGAGGCGAATAGCAATACGGCTACGGTCAGTGCGCGCCGCTTCGACGAGGTGCGCGATATACGGGTCATCTCGGTACCTTTCACAGGGTGAGGTAGTCGATGTTGGGCAGGCCGTCCGCCGTGGTCGGGTCCAGGCGGATGGTGTTGCTCCCGGCGTTCAGGGAGGTGGCGACGGTCTTGGTGGTCCAAGCGGTCCAGGCGCCGGTGGACTCGAACGACACCACGGCCACCGTCGACCCGTTGACGACGAGGTTCGCCGGTCGGGCGGTGCCGCCGCTGTTGCCGTTGGCGAAGCGGACGCCGAGCGTTGCCGGGCCGGCTGTCGCCGCGTTGACGGTGAACTGGGCGTAGGCGCCTACCGCGGCGGTGCCGTTGCAGAACCCGGTGCCGGAGAAACCGGCCTGGTTGGTGTCGATGGTGCCTTGGCAGACCGCTGGTGCAGTCTCCGCTTCATAGCGCACGGGCGGTGGTGTGCCGCCGGACTGCTCGAAGGCGCCGAGGTCGGGTGCCGCGCCCCGGTAGGGCAGGCCGACGTTGGTGCCCTTGTCGATCAGGGCGCTGCTCGCGGCGAGCCTGAGGTGTGGCAGCACGGGCAGGCTGCCGTCGGCCTGGCGCGGGGTGTCCCAGCCGGACGTCGACACGCTCTGGAACTGCGCGTCCGACAGGGGCAGACCCAGGTTCCAGGTGTTGTACGAGGCGGTCGTGCCGGTCATGTTCGCCGTGGCGGTGCCGTTGTAGGCGATGTTGTTGCGCAGGTTGCCCCGGCCCACGGACGCGCCGCTCGAGTTGATCCCCCGCATGTCGAAGTTGGGGTGGTTCCCGAAGCCGGTGTTGTTGAAGTAGTCGTTGGCCACGGGGTGGTGGTTGGAGTAGAAACCCTGCGCCTTGTTGAGGAACGCCACCGAGAAGCGCACGGTGTGCTTCACCGCGCCGGTGTCGTACTCGGCGCCGAAGCCACCCACCTTGAAGCCGGCTCCGTTACCGGAGGGCGTCGTCGTCCCCGGCACGTACCCGTTGCGCCAGGACCACGAGTTCTCGATGATCACGGGCGAGTAGGTGGAGATGAGGTCGTAACCGTCATCGGCGTTCCACCACGCGCGGGAACCCCGGAACACGTTCGCGGGCCGACCTGCAGGCGTGTAGTGCGCACCGAACCCGTCGGCGTTCTCGCCGGGCCCGTCCGAGCTGCGCAGGTCGTAGTTGTCGTGCGAATCCGTGTTGAGGACGAGGTTGCCGCCGCCACCGCTGATGAACAGGCCGGTTCCCATGTGGTGGTGGATGTCGAGCAGCTCGAAGGTGTTGTTGCTGCCGGACACCCAGAGCCCCCAGGACTCGGCGTTGAGGGTGTTGTTCTGCGGCACGCCGGTGACTTCCAGCCCTTTGAGGTGCAGGTGGCTGCCGGTGACGTTGAAGCCCTTGATCCGGCAGTCGTCCCGCATGGCCGAGAAGGTGAAGACCGGCTTCTCGCCCGGGTGGGCCCAGTAGCGGATCGGGCTGCCCGAGGTGCCGCTCTTGTTCAGGGTGATCGCGTCGACCCGGGCCGTCCGGCTGGAACAGGCCGAGTTCGCCCTGGTGTAGGCGTAGGTGCCGCCCCGGAAGTAGACCGTGTCACCCGCCGTGGCCACGGCCTGGGCGCGTGCGATGGACGCCCAGGGCGCGGCCTGGGTCCCCGCGGCGCTGTCGTTGCCGTTGGGCGAGACGTAGTAGGTGTTCCCGGCCGCCGCGGCCGCGCCGGGCACGATCGCGGCGCCCAGGGCGACGATCGCCGAGGCGGTGGCGACCCGGCGAAGGGCACGCCACCGTGGTGTGAGGTGCATCGGAATCTCCTAGGGATGCCTTGTGACGTCGAAGAGGCGAACCCGCCGACCGATCACCGGACGTGCGGGGCACGGCGAGGCGACCGTCGCTTCTCGCCACGGGTCGCACCGTGAGGAAGCGTCCATGGCGGCGGTCGACCTGCAGGCCGCCCGGATCCCACGCGGCGCTGCCGCAGCCGCAGCCGATGAACGGTGAGCGGCCCTCGGACTGCCAGAAGAACGTGCCGAGAACTCCGAAGCCCTTCAGACCGGTGGTGAACTGCCGGTGGCGAACGCGGTCATTCGATCTCCTTTGATCGAGTGTGAGCAGGTGCGCAGCGGCAAGGACTGTGCACGTGCACAACCTTCTGGGCGCTGTCTAACCTGATGAAAACCTATGGAAGAGATCCTTTCAAGGGCCTGTTGGCCGTGCTGCCGTGAACGTGCACAGAGGATCGCGACCATGGCCGCAGTGCGTTCACCGGGACCGCCCACGCAGCAGGTCGGCCCTGGATCTCTTGCGGCACAGGTGAAATCGTCACGACCGCTCCACCCGGTACCGGTGCCAGACCGGATGGAGCGCACGACGACCACCGAGCCACGCTCTGCGGCGTTTCACCCGTCAGCGCTCACCACTCGGGTTCCCGTGAGCCGTTCCGGCGCAGCCGACGACAACGCGCGACAGCGTGGGAAGAGGCGAACCGCCGCGTGGAGTCACGCCGACCGAATACCGGTCAGGCGAGAATCCGGTCCGGCGAGGACAAGCCGAGCGCCGATTCTTCCAACAGGGCCACGCTTCGCCTCCTTGCGAGCAGGATCTGTCCGCACCCACCACTGGATTCCGGGCCCCCACAACCAGGCGACCTGACCAAGCGGCCTGTCGGCACGGCCCGCGACGGACGGCCCCGGCCTCCGGCGCCGCGGATCCACGCGTACCGCGACGGCGGACCGTCGCTCGACGAGAACGACGGACCGGACCAGCACTTAAAACGTTTACACCTCTAGCCTTCTAGCTTAGAGGATCGCCCGCTTCTGTCAACAGCCATTCCAACCGCCACCCCCGTGACCACAGGATGTGCACCCCCGAACCGACCCGCCGACCTGGGGTGCCCGCAGTAAACGTTTTCACCGAGCGCCTACGCGTGCTGCCAGTTTCACCAGATTGAAGCACCGATGCCCCGGCCGATTCAGCCGAGACGGCACGGCTCAAGGGTCCCGCGATCTCCAGGACACTGTGGACGGAGGCTGGGTCGACCGTACCGGATAGATCAACGTGCACGGGCGACTCCGAGCCGCCTGCCCGTCGAATATTCGACAGGCAGGACCCGTTCGCCACATCGAAACTCGACCGAACGGGCTCTTGCATGGGAACGTGCACAGGCCATCATCGACGCCGCTATCCAGCAATACCAACGAAGTTGCAGGTTTACATACGTGATTCGGCGAGATACTGTGCACGTTCACAGCGCTTCCCGCCGCTGGCCGCTGCCGCATCTCCCTCAATCCCTGCCTGACAGGAGTGCATCGCGGATGCCATCGAACGCCTTGGACACCCAAGACCTGGTCGACATCGGGCTCGGCCGGTCGAGGAGCCGAAGCCCGACTCGGCTCGCACTGGTGACGAGTCCCTCGACGTATCGGGGCTTCCCAGGCCGATGCCGCCGCTCTGATCGTCCACACCTGCCACGGCGAGTCCACTCAGGTCTGGAACCGCGAGCCGGACCGCACCGGACCGCCGCACTTCCTGATCGATCAGCGCGACCCGCGGCACCGGAGTGGTCGTCGCCCGGCGGAAACGCCACGCGCGACCAGCTGCCTCTCGCTGGTACGAAACCGCCGGTGCCGAGTGGCCGTCGCCTGGCGAAACACCGCCTACGACCAGCCACCCCGGCTTCGCCACCCCGTGACCCGACGCGGCGCCATCGGGTGTACCCGGCCGCCGATCGGGCACACCCGACAACCGATCCAACCTCCGCCCCTGTCCTGACAGACCCCACGACCATCCCTGCACCAAGGAGTCACTCATGACCTTGCAACGGCGGACATTTTTGCGGGTGAGCGCGGCCGGAGTGGCGGGCGTCGGCCTGGGCCTGCTCGGCGTGGGACAGGCGCTCGCCGCCCCCGTCGGGTCGCTGGCCACGGCGCCGACGACGCCGTTCGCGGTCGGCGTGCGGCGGTACAACTGGACCCGCGGCAGCCGGCCGTGCACCACCTACGTGTACTACCCGGCCACCGGCACCGCCGGCGGCAACCCCGTGACGGACGCCCCGGTGGCCAACGGTGTCTTCCCCATCTACAACTTCACCCACGGCTACCAGAGCAGCCCGCAGAACTCCCTGTTCATCATCCGGGCCCTGGCGTCGGCGGGCTTCATCGTCCCCGCACCCCACTTCAACCACAACCCGAGCGACGTCGGCAACGGCGAGACCCCGAAGGACGTCTCGCAGATCATCACCAACACCATCGCGCTCAACACGAGCGGTCCGCTGGCCGGGCACATCAACACCGGCATCGGCGTCGGCGTCTCGGGCCACTCGCTGGGCGGCATGACCACCCACGGCCTGCTGACCCGCTGGGCCGACAGCCGCATCATCTCCGCGAACCCGCAGTCGTGCACCGACCAGGGCACCCCGTCCAGTTCGATCTCGGCCAAGGTCCTGTTCGTCCACGGCGACCGCGACGACCTCACGGGGTACAGCTCGGCCCGGCAGGCGTACAACGAGATCACCTGGCCCAAGGCGTTCCTGACCTTCGTCGGCGGCAGCCACACCAGCTTCTGGAGCGACCAGCGTTTCCCGAGGACGGTCGTCGACTGGGCCCGCTGGACCATGTACGGCGACACCGCCGCCCGCGACCGCCTCCCGGCCGACGCGTCCGGCTCCAACACCCGGTGGGAAGCCCAACTCGGCTCCACCCCCACCGAGCCGGGCACCTACACCCTGGTGTCCCAGCACAGCGGCAAGGCCGCCGAGATCAACGGCGCCTCCACCGCCGCCGGCGCGGGGCTCGTCCAGCGGACCGCCACCAACGGCACCAACCAGCAGTTCGAGTTCGTCCCCGCCGCCGACGGCCACGTCAAGCTCAAGGCCCGGCACAGCGGCCTGTTCCTCCAGACCACCGGCACCGCGACCGGCGCGAACGTCACCCAGCAGGCCGACTCCACGGCCACCGGCCAGCAGTGGCGCGTGGTCGACCACGGCAGTGGCGTGGTCAGCGTCGTCAACCGGGAGTCCGGCCTGGCCCTGGACGTCTGGGAACGCTCCACCGCCGACGGCGCCCGCATCTCCGTGTACACCTACAACGCCAGCAGCCCCAACCAGCGCTTCACCCGCCGCGGCGTCTGACCCGAGCCCTGACGGGACACCGCCCGAGCGGTGTCCCGTCAGGTCGCCGACCACCCTCCGCAACCACCCTGGACGGGTCCGATGACACAGTCCTCCTCCGATTCGACCTCACCGCGACGTCCGCGCCGACGCCGCATCGCACTCGCCCTCGTCGGCGCGTTGATCGCGAGCGGCGTCGCCGCCCTGGTCGCGGGGCCGTCGGCGAACGCGGCCGTGATCGACCCGGCGGCCTACTACCAGATTGTGTCGCGGCACAGCGGCAAAGCGGTGGCCGTCGCCGGCGGGTCGACCGCCGACGGCGCCGCCGTCCAGCAGCGGACCCGTGCCGTCCAGGCCGACCAGCAGTTCCAGTTCGTCGACGCCGGTGGGGGCTACCACAAGCTGCGGGCGCGGCACAGCGGCAAGGTGGTGGACATCTCCTCGGCGTCCACGGCCAACGGCGCGAACGTCGTGCAGTGGACCGACAACGGTGGCGCGAACCAGCAATTCCGGGTGGTCGACACCGACAGCGGGCACGTCAAGCTGGTCAACCGCAACAGCGGCAAGGCGCTCGACGTGTGGGAGCAGTCCACCGCCGACGGCGCGCGGATCTCCCAGTACACCGACACGGGCGCGGTCAACCAGCAGTGGCAGCTGGTCCGGGTCGACGCGGGGCCGGCGCCGAAGTACGCCGGCTACCTGTTCAGCTACTTCACCGGCGAGGGCACCTCGACCGGCGAGCAGGTGTACTTCGGGCTCAGCCAGGGCAACGACCCCACCCGGTGGCGCCAGCTCAACGGCGGGCGGCCGGTGCTGACCTCGACCGTGGGCACCCGGGGCGTGCGCGACCCGTTCGTCATCCGCTCGCCGCAGGGCGACAAGTTCTACCAGATCGCCACCGACCTGCGGATCTACGGCAACGGCAACTGGGACCAGGTCCAGCGGACCGGCAGCAAGTCCATCGTGGTGTGGGAGTCGACCGACCTGGTGACCTGGAGCGCGCCGCGCCTGGTGCGGGTCTCACCGGACACGGCGGGCAACACCTGGGCGCCGGAGGCGTACTACGACGAGGGCCTCGGCCAGTACGTCGTGTTCTGGGCGTCGAAGCTGTACTCCGCGAACGACCCGAACCACACCGGCACCACCTACAACCGCATGATGTACGCCACCACGTCCGACTTCCGCACGTTCAGCACCCCGCAGGTCTGGGTCGACAAGGGCTACTCCACGATCGACTCGACGCTCGTCGAGCACAACGACACCTACTACCGCTTCACCAAGGACGAGCGCAGCGCGTCGCAGTCCCCGTGCGGCAAGTTCATCCTCGCGGAGAAGTCCACGACGATCGTCAACCGCAGCTACTCGTTCGTCGCGGAGTGCCTGGGGAACAACGCGCTCAACCAGGGCGAGGGACCGCTGGTCTTCAAGTCGAACACCGAAGAGCGCTGGTACATGTTCATCGACGAGTACGGCGGTCGCGGCTACATCCCGTTCACGACCACCGACCTGAACAGCAGGCAGTGGTCACCCGTCGCCGGCTACGCCATGCCCGGCCGGCCGCGCCACGGCACCGTCCTGCCGGTCACCCAGGCCGAGTACGACCGGCTGCTGCAACGCTGGGGCTGAGCCGCCCAGCGCACCCATCCCGGCGCGGAAGCCGGTGGCCGGTCCAGTGACGGGCAGTTGCGCGCGGGAGCGCAGGCTGCTCAGCAACGACGACAGGCCTGTCGAGTCAGGGTTGGGTGCGCCCTGCTCGGCGAACTCGAGGAAGGCGCGGGCGTAGACCTGCGGGTCCGCAGCGGCCATCGCGGTCTCGTCCAGCGCCTTGAGTTGACTCAATGCGCCTTCGGGGGTCGGGGAAGCCGTCCGGTATCCACCGCCCGCTTGTGGCCGTCGGGCGGGGCACGCTGATCGCCGGTCCGCCCGTCGTGGTCGTCACGGCTTGAGGCTCTGCCGCCTGGGCAGGCAGCTGAGGTCCCCGAACCTGCCTCGGATCCCGTTGCTCCATCGGACGTGGAACAGATCGCGATCGCTGCGGACGTCGACCGCATCGAGGCGCAAGCCGTGGTCGTTCGGATCCGTGAGCACTACCGTGCAGTGAAGCAGTTGCTGGCCCAGGGTGAATCGATCAGCGGGATCCCGTGGCCGCTGCGGCTGGACCGCAAGACAGTGCGGCGGTTCGCCCGGTCCGCGAACGTTGAAGTGTTGCTGGTCAAGCAGCGGGACGGTCGTCCCGGACCGCTGGAGCGGTTCAAGCCCTACCTACGCGAGCGATGGAACCAGGGGTGCACGACAGTGACGGTCCTGCTGACCGAGATCCGTGAACAGGGCTACACCGGCAGCTATCCGGCCCTGACCCGCTACCTCCGTCTATTCCGGACAGTGGGCGCCGCTCCACCCGCCATCCCGGCCCTGCCGAAGGTCCGGGACCGCGATCGGCTGAACGAGATCCTGGCCCGCAGGTCGGCGCTGGAGAGGCGCTCCTACTACGTCCGGTCCTTCGCGGAGATGATAACGGGCCTGCACGGCGAACGCCTCGATGCATGGATCGCCGCGGTTGTCAACGGGCTCACGACCGAGCATATTGAGTCGAAACTGATCATCTTCCTGTAGTTTGATCAGCCGTGATCGAGGTCGAGGATGCGCACCGGTTGTCACCGCGGAGCGTGAGGTACTGCGGTTGCGGGTGGTGGCTGCGTTGGAGGCCGGGCGGGTCGAGGGTTATCGGTAGGCCGCGGAGGTGTTCGGGGTCTCCGAACGGTCGGTGGGCACCTGGTGGCGCGCCTACCGACGGGACGGTCGCGACGGCCTGGCGACCCGCAGCGGACGTCCCGGCCCCGCCGAACTGATCAGCGCGGAGGATCGGGGCACCCTGTTCGCGGCGATGGCCGACTACATGCCCGAGGAACTGCTGATCGGCGGCCCGTTGTGGACCCGTCCGGCGGTGGTCGAGCTGATCCGACTGGTCGTCGGGGTCGACATGACCGAACAGGGCGTGGGGTTGTGGCTGCGCCGCCACGGCTTCACCCCGCAACGCCCGGCCCGACGCGCCTACGAACAGCAACCCGCCGCGGTGCGTGCATGGCTCGACGGGCAGTACCCGGCGATCGAGACCAAAGCGAAGGCCGAGGGCGCCGCGATCGCGTGGGTCGACCAGTGCGGCCGCAGGCGGCGAGCATGTTGGCCTGCGACTCCTTCCACGTCGACTGCGCCGTCACCCTCAAGCGCGTGTACGTGTTCTTCGTGATGGAAGTCGCCACCCGCTACGTCCACATCCTCGGCGCCACCACCAACCCCGACGGCCCTTGGACTACCCAGCAGGCCCGCAACCTGCTGATGGACCTGGCTGATCGGGGCGACGACTTCCGGTTCCTCATCCGGGACCGGGCCGGCCAGTTCACCGCCTCGTTCGACGCTCTCTTCTCCGACACCGGCATCAAGGTCGTGAAAATTCCACCACGCTGCCTGAGAGCCAACGCCTACGCCGAACGGTTCGTCGGCACCGTCAGACGCGAAGTCACCGACCGACTGCTCATCATCAACGAACACCACCTGCGAGCAGTCCTGGACCGCTACGCGGCCCACTACAACCACCGCCGACCCCACCAAGCCCGAGAACTCACACCACCACAACCGGACCACCCGATCGCAGAGCCAGGTTGTACCTCAATACATCGTCGACCAGTCCTCGGCGGCCTGATCAGCGAGTACGTATCCATAGCAGCCTAACCGCAGTTCAGACCACGTGGCCGACTTTTGACGCCTCACAGGGTGGTCATGTCCTGTGCCGAGCAGGTGCCGTGCGTCGGTGACGGCGACACCGGCCGGACCATCCGGTCGTAGGGCCAAGGGCGCCGGGACGACCCGCACGGATCCGGCGCGGTCGGGCTTGCGCGTCCTGCTCCGGCTCGTCCCCGCTGCCGGAGCAGGACGCGCAACGGCGGCTCGCGCGGCGCCTGGACGTCCTCGTCCACCGGCACACGATCGACGAGCGGTCAGGACACCATCACGCACCGCCGCTGGAGCACCGAAGTCGACGCCGCCCCGGCCGCGCCCGGCAACTCCGCTCGGATCAAATCCAGCAGCTGATCGCCGACTATCAGTCCGGCGCGACGGTGTACGAGCTCGGTGGCCAGTTCGGTGCTCATCACCGTCCCTGAAGGTGTGGCGGATGCCCAGGTGGGGTAACAACGCCGCCGGCGTACGGCGGGCCTCGTGGGCTTCACATCGCGGGCCCGGTGCCTGATCAGAGGTTCAGCAGGCGTTCCGCGTTGCCGTGTGCGATGCGTTCGAGGTCGGTGCGGCGGAACGGTGCTGTACGGAGGAATTCGACTGCCTCGGCGGTGGATTCGTAGGGGTAGTCGACGGCGAACAGCAGTCGGTCGGCGCCGATGGCGTGGACGGCCCCGAGGAGGGCCGCGTGGGAGAAGACGCCGCTGGTGGTCGCGTAGAGGTTGTGCCGCAGGTAGTGGGAGGGCAGTTGTCGTGGCCTGCTCGTGCGGTCGGCTTGATGGTAGCGGCTGTCGAGCCGAGCCAGTTGGAACGGAAGCAGTTCTCCCATGTGCCCCAGCGTCACCGAGGCCCCGGGGAACTCGTCGAACACTCCGCCGTAGACCAGGCGGAGCGCGTGGGCGCCGACCTGCGCCGTCCATCCCCAGGACGGCCCGCTGAGCACGGGATATCCCTCGAACACCCGCCAGCGATCGGCGGGGAAGAGCGCGGGGTGGAGGTAGAGCGTCACGCCGAGCCGTTCGAGTTCGGCCCACACCGGCCGGAACTGCGGCTCGTCGAGATAGTGGCCCAGAACGTGGTCGTTGTGCAGGACCCCTTTGAGGCCGAGTTGCCCCACCGCCCGGCGCAACTCGACCACGGCGGCCTTCGGGTCCTGCAACGGCAGGGCGGCGAAGCCGGCGAACCGCGCGGGGTGGGCGGCGACCACTCCGGCCAGGTGGTCGTTGACCCGACGGGCCGTGGCCACGGCCTCGGAGGGGTCCTCGATGGCCTCCACACCGGGTGAGGTGAGCGACAGGACCTGCACGTCCACCCCGTGCTTGTCCATGTCCGCCAGCCGCAACTCTGTGATGTCGGCGAGCCGGCGCCCCCACTCCCGCACCCAGTCGGGAGGCATGGGTGCCTTTCCCGGCCACGGGATCAACCCCGGAACTGAGAACGCCTCTTCGACTGCGATCACCTTCACGTCACGCCCCCGGCCGGCGGCGGCACCGCCCGACGGGACGGCGGCGGCCTGGGCGGCAGGCGGGGCCACGACGCCTGCTGCCATGCCGGCGGTGGCACCGGCCGCGACGGCCAGTAGACGCCGCCGCGAGGTGCCCGCGACGAAGGGTGATGCGGACGATCCTGTCGTCATCGCCATGCCTTTCCATCGACTGTGGGATCGGCGGGATCGGCCCGAACCCACCATTAGGTAACCTAATCATAGGTTACCTAATGGTGGAGGCGATCTCGGCAGCTCCGGTGATGTCGGTCACCACGCCTGCCCGGCTTACTATCGGCAGACCGCGCCGGACCGCCCGTCCCACCGTGAAAGCAGAACCACATGTCCTCCTCCCCGCCCGAATCCGAGCCGCTCATCCGGCTGCTGTGGCGCGCGCACCACTGGTTCCGAGCCGCCCTGACCACGGCGTTCGAGGCCCAGGAAGACGGGGCGACCATCAGCGCGGCACACGTGACCCTGCTGAGTCAGCTCCCATCGGAAGGGGCGAGCATCGCCGAGCTGGCCCGGCGTCTGGGTGTCAGCGCCCCGACCGCGCACCAGTGGGTCCACGAACTCGTCGCCGTGGGCGTGGTGACGGTGGAGACCGACCCGCAGTCAGCTCGGTCGAAGCTCGTGCGCCTCACCGCGAACGGTGCCCGGCGCCGCGCGGAAACGATGCGGATACTGGCCGGGCTCGAAGCCGCGCTCGCCGGGCGCGTCGGTGTGGACACCGTCAGCGCACTTCGGGCCGCACTGGAGGAACCATGGGGATCTCCGGAATCGGCGGCGGCGGAACTCCCCGACCTTTCCACCCGGTAACTCTGTTGGCTCCTGGGCGCGGTGGCCGGTACTCCCCGAGCGGCATGTACGTGTTCCCGGTTGACGGCTGGGCCCTTGCCGAACTCGCCTTCCGTGAACTTCCCGACCCACGCGGCTTGCTCTCCATGGGCGCCATTGTCGAGGTTCTCGACCCACCCGAGGCCCGCGCCGAACTCGCCGCCGTGGCCGCCGAACTCGCCGCGCTCTACGACGTGCGGGCTTGACGCCATCGGCCGACTGTGCGCGACGGCAGGTCGGCATTGCATCCATGGGGCGCGGCCGGGGCGATCAGCCGGGAAGCGAAAAGACGCTGGAAGATCTCCAATTGCCCACGACGTCCGCGTCAAGCTCGATGGGCTGCGTCCTTGTGTGGTTGCACCAGAGGGCGGAGTTGTTCCAGTCCAGTTCGTCGCTCGCCCACGCCTTCCCGTACACCCGCCGGCATCCCACAGCCTTGAACGTTCCGGTGATGCCGACCGCCCGGTTGTACCAGGTGACCGTGCCGGCGTAGTAGCTCCCTTCACCGTCCGAGATCGAGAAGGTGCTGGTGGGGTAGACGGCGGCGGTGACGGGAGCCGCCGCGAAAACCATCCCGGCGACCGACGCCACCGCGGCCACGGCCGCACCGACCTTCCTCGTGCGGCTCCTCGTCGTCGTTTCGTCCTTCGACTTCACCATGACGACCACTCCCCCATTTTCGAGCGACGGCACCGCCGTCTGGGTCGGCGAACACGGCGTCCGCTACTACGCCCACGGCCGCTCCCTCGCCCGCTCCTCCCGCCTGCTGGAAATCCAGGCCGACCTCGTGTCCAACACCCGCACCCGGCTGCGTGTAGCCCGCGAGATGTACGCCATGCGCTTCCCCGGCGAGGACACCACCGGTCTCACCATGCAACAACTACGCGGACGCGAAGGCGCCCGCGTCCGCCGCCTGTACCGCGAACACGCCAAACGCACCGGCATCGACTGGCAACGCCGCGACTACGACCCCGACGACTTCGACTCCGGCACCCCGGTCAACAAAGCCCTCTCCGCAGCCAACACCAGCCTCTACGGCGTCGTCCACGCCGTCATCGTCGCCCTCGGCTGCGCCCCCGGCCTCGGCTTCGTCCACACCGGACACGTCCGGTCCTTCGTCTACGACATCGCCGACCTCTACAAAGCCGACATCACCATCCCCATCGCCTTCGACATCACCGCCCGCGACGTCGCCGACATCGGCACCGAAACCCGCCGCGCCGTCCGCGACCACATGCGCGACGGCGCCTTCCTCGAACACTGCGTCCGCGACATCAAAACCCTGCTCCGCGAAGACGACGGCCTGATCGAATACGGCCCGGAAGCATTCGAGGACCCCGACTTCGAATCCCACAACGTCGTCATGCTCTGGGACGACAACGGACGCGCCGTCGCCGGCGGCACCAACTACCACGACGAGGACGACGACCTGTGACCGTCATCGTCGTCGCCGCCTGCCCCGCCGGACTCCGCGGCCACCTCACCCGCTGGCTCCTCGAAATCTCCCCCCCCCCCCGGCGTCTTCGTCGGCAAAGTCAGCAAACGCGTCCGCGACCTCATGTGGATCAGAGTCATCGACATGGTCCGCACCGGACGCGCCATCATGGTCCACCACGCCGACAACGAACAAGGACTCGACTTCACAGTCCACCACCACACCTGGCACCCCGTCGACTACGACGGCATCCAACTCATGCTCCGCCCCGCCGACCCACAACCCGACGACGACACCACCCAAACCACCGGCGGCAAAGGCTGGAGCACAGCCGGCCGCCGACGCCGCTACGGCACACGCTGACCACCCACCCACCAGCTCACCAACACACGGCCACATCGTCACTGTCGACTCGCCCACGCAACGGCCAGGCTCTTTCCCTCAGGAACAGGGTGGTCCCCGCACTCCGGGAGCCCTCGCCTGACCGGAAAGTTCACGTATTGCTCGCTGTCGATGAACCCAAGGCGCCGTGCTGTCGCAAGGTGCACCTCGGTGTCTCCAAGCGATCCGAGGGTCCTGTACACGTCGGCTCCTACTGCGCCTTTGATCACGGCCGCGGTGAACGCGTCAGTGTACGGGTCTCACCGACGTCCTCTGCCGCCATGGTTCCGCGGTCGCAGTCGAACCGATCAGCGACCGCTCGCCTCGGCAGCTGGATCTGTGTTCGATGACACCACCGGGTCACCGATATCCGAAACCGGAACGAACCGAATGAAACAGTGCCCTATGCCCTGTAAAGTAGCTGGTCAGGAAGTGTCTTCCCCGCGCGAGCGGGGGTGGTCCCTGATCTCGGTGTACGTCTCGGCGAAGTTGCGCGTCTTCCCCGCGCGAGCGGGGGTGGTCCGTAGTCGGCGTCGGGCTCCCACACGCCGACCTCGTCTTCCCCGCGCGAGCGGGGTGGTCCCGACCCCAACCAGCCTGTGGGGTTCCATAACTCGACGTCGGACGCTGAGCTGCAGCGATCGCGCATCCTCACCTCGGCGAAGCCAACGTCTCTGCCAACGTCATCATGGCCAAGACCGGCCGGTTGTGTCCGGCAGAGTGGTGTACCAGCGCCGCCAGCTACTCGCTGAGCGTGTCGTAGCCGGATAAGAGGCGGTCACCGCGTGATCCTTCACAGACCGACCAAAGTCCCGAAGGAAGCCTCACGCGATGACCAGTGTTCAGCCTATCGACCCGAACAAGCCGTTCGCCGACCAACTCGCCGCGAGCAGCCCTGACCTGCTGCGCGACATGCTCGCGTCGTTCATCCAGTCGCTGATGAGCGCCGAGGCCGACGCGGTCTGCGGCGCCGGCTGCGGCGAACGCACGCCCGATCGGGTCAACTCCCGCAACGGCTACCGCCACCGCGACTTCGACACCCGCGTCGGCACCATCGACGTGGCGATCCCGAAGCTGCGCTCGGGCAGCTACTTCCCGGACTGGCTGCTGGAGCGCCGCAAACGCGCCGAACGCGCCCTGACCAGCGTGGTCGCCACCTGCTACCTGCTGGGCGTGTCAACCCGGCGGATGGAGAAACCCGTCGAGTCCCCCGGCATCACCAGCCTGTCCAAGTCCCAGGTCTCGATGACGGCCCGCGACCCGGACGCCCAGGTCGAGGCGTTCCGCACCCGCCCGCTCGACCAGGGCCCGTACACGGTCGTGGCCGCCGACGCGCTCGTGCTCAAAGTGCGCGGGAACGGCCGTGTCGTGAATGTGCACTGCCTGATCGCCACCGGCGTCAACGCCGAGGGCTACCGCGGGATCCTCGGCGTCCAGGTGACCTCCGGCGAGGACGGCGCCGGCCGGCTCGCGTTCTTCCGCGACCTGCTCGCCCGCGGCCTCACCGGCGTCCGCCTGGTCACCAGCGACGCCCACGCCGGCCTCGTCGCGGCGATCGGCGCCACCCTGCCCGGCGCGTCCTGGCAGCGGTGCCGCACCCACTACACGGTCAACCTGATGTCGGTCTGCCCGAAGTCCTCCTGGCCCTGGGTGCGCACCCTGCTGCACTCGGTCTTCGACCAGGCCGATTCCGAATCCGTTGCCGCGCAATACGATCGCATGCTCGACGCGCTGAGCGAGAAGCTGCCGAAGGTGGCCGATCACCTCGACACCGCCCGAGCGGACCTGCTGGCGTTCACCGCGTTCCCGAAGCAGATCTGGCGTCAGATCTGGTCGCACAACCCTCAGGAACGACTGAACAAGGAGATCCGCCGCCGCACCGACGTGGTCGGCATCTTCCCCGACCGCGGCGCCATCGTCCGCCTGGTCGGCGCCGTGCTCGCCGAGCAGCACGACGAATGGATCGAAGGCCGCCGCTACCTCGGCCTGGACGTCCTCGCCCGCTCCCGCACAACCACCGACACCGACACCGCCGAACAGGAGGAAACCACGCCCGCCGCACTCACCGCCTGACCGACCTAAGGATCACCGGTGACCGCCCTCGTTACACCACGCCCAAGGACTTGACCGACCGGCCACAAGACCCTGCGATCGGTGCAGCGCTACGTCAAACCCGGTCTGCCCGCCATGCATCAGGCCACCGAAGTCCTGTCCAGTCCCCGCCGGCGCGGCTAATACCCACCGCTGGACTTCGAAGTACATGCCCATCCGGCAGGTCCCGCAGCCCGAACCCATCGTGACGAACCACTCGGCCAACAGGTCGCCGAGCTCCGGCACGAGATTGTCCAGTACCGAGCGGTCCAGCGCTGCTCCAGTACGAGAAGAACATGCCCGGCGGGTACGCCAGGGCTCTCAAGGACAGCCCGAATTGCCCGCCCGAAGTCGCAACGCTGATAGTCCCGCAGCTGCAGACCTGAGCGTCGAGGACGCGCATCCCGACCACCACACTGTGCCCGGCGGCCGACCGGCCGCACTGCCTGCATAGTGGCCACCGGCCGCAAGCGATGGGGGACGGCCGCAGGTTCGGGTCGAACACGACCTCGGTGCCGCCACGGCGAAGCTACGCTTCGGCGGGGCGTTCCATGCGGACCTTCACAAAGCAAGCTCTACTGGAAATCTGCTCCGCTGAGGGACATCCGGACGCCCACTCCTCGCCTCTTGGACGTGTACAGACGGTGACCATGTCGAGAGACTCGTGTGGGACGAGTCCCACCTGTACAAGTCGATGTTTCCGCTGTTGGATTGCGGTTGTGACTCCCCACCTTCACTTTGAAGGTGTGCTGCAGTGGCATCGCCGGATACCGGTGTCGATCCGGGTGCACGACAGCGGAGCCTTGGTCGTCCGCCGTGATCCGCGCGGCGGGTCCGCGTTGACCGAGCGGACTCTGATCGCGGTGCCGGCGCCGATCCTGCGGTGGTGCGGACTCGACAGGCGGGAGCAGGTGCTGCTGGTGGCGGTGCCGTTGCTGTCGGCGCTGGTGATCCACGGCCAGGAGACGCCGGACCGCCTGCTGCCCTACTCGGAAGGGCCCGTGGCCTAGGCCCATCCGGTCGACGAAGGGCCGCCGGCGTCCCGGACGCCGGTGTTCGGGGCATCGAGCGCCGGCGGAGACGGCACCTCGGAGGTGGCCGATGGTTGAGGTGGACCAGGCCAGGGGCGCCGCCGGGGGCCGTGCCGATCCCGACGCCGTGAGGGTGGCGCTTGTTGGACAAGCCATCCGCACACGCCAGCACGATCCTGCACCGCTGCGCCAACACCTGCGACGACTTCGCCCGACGCGCCCACCGCAGCAACGTCTCGCACTCCTGCTCGCTCGACCTCACCTCGGCAGGCGGCCGTCCGATCCGCGTCATCCACCCACACTGGGCGACGATCGAACACGCGCTGGCCTCGGACAGGCCATCGATCCTGGAGGACGCCACCGCGCTGCTGATGTACTGGGGGTGGGAGTGGTCTCGCCACATGGGCACCGTGTCCCCGGAGGAGTTGCGCAACTACAACCTCCGGATGCGTACACGGTCTGGTGAGACTGCTCGACGTCACCGGCGACTACGGAACAGAGCCGATCTTCGAACAGTCCCGCCGCCGCTCAGCCCTCGTCCGGGTTGGCGTCGGTGGAGTAGTCGAGATCGTCGAGCTGCCTCTGAACGCGTTCGGCGTCGGTATCGCGCCCCTGTCCCCGGTATAGCTCCAGCGCCTCCCGCCACACTCCGCGGGCCTGTTCGCTGTGCCCAAGGGCGGTGTGAGGGTGGCCCACGCTGTCCAGGGTGCCCGCGACTCGGTAGACGTGGCCGAGGGTGCGATACAGGGCGATGGCCTGGTGGTAGTGGTCAAGTGCCTGGTGGTGGTCGCCCGTGCGGTGAGCGATGTAGCCGAGGCTGTCCAGGGTGTCCGCCTCGCCTTCGGGGTTGTGGTGGTGTCGGTGAAGGGTGAGGGCGGCGCGGCAGTGGGTGCGGGCGGTGTCGACATCACCCATGCGCGCGGCGTACCAGCCCACCGCGTTGAGCGCTTCGGCTTCCCACACCGGCAGGTCGAGACTGCGGAACAGACTGAGGGCGTGCCGGGCGTGGTCCAGAGCCCGCTGGTCGTCCCCCCACCGTTCCCAGGCGCCTGTGAGCACCCGGTGGGTGTGTGCCTGTTCGGAGGGGTCGTGGTGGCGCACGGCCAGGGCGAGGGCCCGCTCCAGGTGCCCGGCGGCCTGCTCGTGCATGCCCAACCGGGAGCAGGCACGGCCGAGGAGCCGGTGGGCGCGGCTGCGGGTGGCGGGGTCGGGTAGGTGCGCGGCGGCGTCCAAAGCTGCCTGCCACACGGCAACTGCGTCGTGCCGGTGCCCCCACCGGATGTGGAAGGTGTCCAGGTTCCAGGCGAGGTGCCAGACGGTGTGATGGCTACCGAGCATGACGGCGGTGCGTTGGGTGGCCAGGAGGGTGGCGTGCTCGGCTTCCATCCAGGCCATCGCGGCCGCGGCGTCGGGCAGTGGGAGCGGGGTAACGCCGGGCACGGGCGGTTCGAGTGGCAGGAGCGGGCTGTTGGGATACAGGAGGCGGTCGGCAACGAAGGCGGTATACATGTGGAAGTCCATCACCCGCACCAAGGCTGCCTTCTGTAGGTCGTCGGATAGGTCGTGGGCGGCGATCGCGGCGTAGGCGCGGACCAGGTCGTGCATCGCGTACCGGCCGCCCGGTCGGCGCTCGAGCAGCGACGCGTCCTCCAGCGCCGTAAGCGCCCTGCGGACGAGGCCAGCGGGTAGGCCTGTGAGGGCGGCGGCGGCAGGTGGGGTGGTGTCGGGGCCGGGGGTAATACCGAGGAGTGCGAAGAGGGTGCGCTGGGTGTCGGTGAGGTGATGCAGAGACCAGGAGAGCACGGTGGGCAGGCTGGCGGCGGGGTCGGTGTCGTGGTCGAGCGCTTCCAGTCCGAGTTCGCGCAGTTCGGCGGCGATTTCGGTCAGGGGGATGGTGGGGCGGGTGTCGGAGGTGCGCGCGATGATCGACAACGCGAGCGGGTGGCCTCCGCACAGCGTCACCAACTCCTCCACGGCGTCGGGTGCGGCGGCGACGCGGTCGGCGTCAAGGCGGGCGACGAGCAGGGCGCGGGCCTCGTCGGGGGACAGGACATCGAGGGGGAGGTGGCGGGCACCGTGTCGGTCGATCAGGGATGCGAGCCGGTGGCGTCCGGTGACCAGCACGGTGCAGCTCGGGCTGCCGGGCAGCAGGGGTACGACTTGCTCGGCGGTGGCGGCGTTGTCCAGCACGATCAGCATCCGTCGCCCGGCGACCAGGCTGCGGTACAGCGCGGCCTGCGCGTCGGGGTCGGTGGGGACCCGGCCGGGGTCGACGTCCAGGGCATCGAGAAACCCGCGCACCGCCACCGCCGGGTCCGTCGGATCGTTGGTGGGGCTGAAGCCATGCAGGTCGACGAACAACTGCCCATCGGGGAACCGGTCCAAGTTGCGGTGAGCCCAGGCCAGGGCGAGGTAGGTCTTGCCGATTCCTCCAGCCCCGCCGATCGCCGACACCATCACCGTCACACCTTCGAGAGGCAGGTCGGCTGACGGGTCGACTGGGGCCGGTTCCTGCCCGTTCGGTGTGGCGGCGGCCAGGGCAGCGACGGTGAGGACACGGTCCAACCGGGCCAGCTCAGCCGCCCGCCCGGCGAACAGCCCCGGCGCGGCGGGCAGTTGACGCGGTATCACCGGCGCGGGCGATACCGGTGCGGGGTGCAGATGCACGTCGCCGTGCACCACCCCGGCTTGCACCACCCCACCCACGACGCCCGATGCCGCGTTGCCCACATCGGTGCCGCTTGCGCCGATGTGCCCGGTGTCGGGGTTGACAGGTTGTTCCGGCTCGGGCGTCACCACCGGAGGACACCTCCCCGGTCCGATCGACGACTGGCGACTCCCCCAGCGTTCCACCGCACCATCGCGCCAGCAGCCAGCATCGGCGGAATTCACCCGACTGCATCGATCTACCCCGCACAACTGCGGACCCACCAGCCTTGGCCGATCGAAGCAGCAAGGACCTCGCGTGCATGACCTTCCACGAGGCGGGCCTGCCGATGCGGACAGGCCGCTGCCTCTCGCCCTCATCAAGTTCAGTCCGTTCCGTTGTGCTTCAGGGCGATGATCGGCAGGAGGGTGGTGGTGGCGGAGATGCCGATCTCGCGGGGCGCGGCGCCTGTCGGGGTGGGGACGTCGGCCAATCGCTCCAAGAGTTGGTCGAGGGCGGCCTGGCCATCGTCGATGGCGGCTTGTTCGTCATCGGTGAGCGGAACGTTGGCTAGCATCCGCTGGAGGTTGTCCTTGGCCTCCAGGAGTTGGCCCTTGCTGGATGCCTTGGGCGTGTAGAAGTCGCAACGGGCGCAGGCCATCCGGTGCGGACACTGCTCGAAGAACGTGTAGGTGCAGTAGCCGTGCCCGAGGTCGTCGTACTGCCAGGGCTCGCCGGTGGCGGCCTGGCCGGAGGTGACGGCGTCGGGGGTCGGCCAGGACTTTGATGGTGCGGACGTTGCGGGCGAAGTAGCCGGCGTCGTCGTAGGCCCTGGCCAACGTGTTGGGTCTGCTGCACGAGTAGGTGACAGTGGTAGTCACGCAGCCTGACTGGCTGGCGTGGTCATGATTGCTTCGTATTCGACGGGGGTCAACCTGCCGAGGGCGGCTTGGCGTCTGCGGCGGTGGTAGGTGCGTTCACTCCAGGTGACGATCGCGATCCGGAGCCCGTCGCGGGTGGGCCAGGTGCGCCGGTCGAGAACGTTGTTCTGCAGCAACGTGAAGAAGCTGTCCATGGCGGCGTTGTCTCCTGCGGCGCCAACGCGGCCCATCGAGCCGGTCAGGCCGTGACGAGCGAGCGCACGGACGAATTTCCTTGATCGAAATTGCGATCCGCGGTCGGTGTGCACCACGCAGCCGGCGGCCTCATCGCGGCGGGCGACGGCGTTGGTGAGCGCGGTGACGGCGAGGCGGGACCTCATCCGGGAGTCGATGGAGTAGCCCACGATCCGGTTGGAGTGGACGTCCTTGACCCCGCACGGATACAGCTTTCCTTCCGTGGTGCGGTGTTCGGTGATGTCGGCCGGCCACAGCCGGTTCGGCGCGGTGGCGGTGAAGTCGCGGCGGACCAGGTCGTCGTGGACCGGCGGACCGGCCTTCCTGCCGTTGCGGCCGTGTTTCTTGCCGAACGCGCTCCACCGGCCCATGGACGAGCAGATCCGCCACGCGGTCCGATCCGCCATCGACAGGCCGGCGTCGCGCGCCTCGTCGGCCAGGAACCGGTATCCGAACTCCGGGTCGTCGCGGTGGGCGTCGAACAACGCGTTCGCCCGATACGCCTTGACCAGTTCGGCATCGGCGACCGGCCGGGCACGCCACCGGTAGTACGGCTGTCGAGCGATGTTCAAGACCCGGCACGTCACCGCGACGGGAATCCCGTCGGCGGCGAGCTCGCTCACGAGCGGGTAGAGCCTTTTCCCGGCAGGTTCGCCTGCGACA